>JBHEKY010000013.1:0-69412 GCA_041859095.1 Anaerovoracaceae bacterium | reverse complement strand
GTAAAGCGCAGTGGTTTTTTGGCCGGACAAACATAACTGCAACTACCACACTCCATGCATTGCATGACGCGCAACCGTTCCAAAACATCCATGTCATTGTTATCGTAAGCTTTGTACATCGCATAGGGCAACAAATCAAATGGGCATGCAAAAAAGCAACGGCCACAGTTGATGCAGGGTGTTTCCTCCGGAATCACTGCCTGTCTGCCTGTAAATGCCAAAATGGCGTTGTTGTTTTTTAGGATTGGCAGAGTGTCTGAGAACACCGTTCGACCCATCATGGGGCCGCCCATCAGAATTTTTTCTGGTTTACCACGATATCCTCCACAAGCATCTATCACATCTGCAATGGGTGTGCCAATAGGGACTTGAAGATTGGCTGGGCTTTTTACAGCGGAGCCGTCTACTGTAATTTTTTTGGACACGAGAGGAATTCCGGTGCGGAAGTATTGTCCAACAAATGCAATGGTCGCAATGTTAGAAACCAACACCCCTAATTCCGCAGGCAATACCCCAGCGTTCATGACTTTGCCTGTCACCTCATAAATCAGCACACGTTCAGCCCCCTGTGGGTAGGTGCTTTTTAGAGTGACCAAAGTGATGTTGCCCAGATGACGTTCTTTGATGATTTGAGTGAATCGCGCAATGGCCTTTGGTTTGTTGCTTTCAATTGCAAGAAAAACCTTATCGATGCTAAGATATTTTGCTGTCAGGGCGATGCCACTGATAATATCTTCTGTATCTTCAAGCATGGTGCGGTAGTCTGACGTGATAAAGGGCTCACATTCTGCGCCATTGATAATCAGGGTGTCTACCTGGTCCAGATTTTTGGGACTGTATTTTACGTGTGTGGGGAAAGCTGCCCCTCCCAAACCAACTAATCCGCTTTTTCGAATTTCCTTAATAAATTCATCGTAGTTAGATACCTGCGGGGCCGAAATCCCTTCCCAGAGAGTTTGTTTTTTGTCCGATTGAATGGAAATCACGGCGTCCTGCCCTCCCGTGACCGATCGGATCTTTCCAATTTTTTCTACTTTCCCTGATACGCTTGCGTGAATGGGTGCGCTGACAAAAGCGTCAGTATCTCCTATGGGTTGCCCAACGGCTACCACGTCACCCGCTTTCACAAGCGGTTTGCAGGGAGGTCCAATGTGCTGTGCCATGGATATATATACCATGGAGGGTACCTTCATTTGCCTTGTTTCCTTATCCTCAGTGGCCTTAAGGTGTTTCACATGAATACTTTTCATGTGCCCCTTGTCATTGAATAAGGAGGCAATGGGATTTTTTTTCCAACTCATTTACATCTCCGTTCGATTCAATTTATTCTACCTATATATATGCTCTGACTAATTCTGTATATATTATATTTATTTTGTATAAAAATCTATACCTTTGGCTATGTATTTTGTATTTTTTTGTGTGCATTATTTTTTCTCCAAATTGAAATATCAAAACATAGTTGAATCAAAAAAGAACACAGCGGTTGCATGAGCAACCGCTGCGTTCTGTACTAGAATTTGGTCTCGACCTATTTAAAGGAAAGGCACTCCTTTCGGTTTCTTTGATGTGGTTGCTGCACGCGTGCTGCCATCAAATTCCACCTTCCGGACCTTTTCTTCCTGAGTAAGAAGCTTTTGCAAGCTTATGCCCCCAGATTAACCTGCAACCGGGGCTTCTGCGGCAACAGGCGCCACTTTTTTCTCTACCACGGGGATGTCATGGACATCAATGGTTTTGGTGGCACTTGGTGCAGAATATTGGTTTTCCATTGTCAGACATTTTTTGGGGCAATTATCGACGCAGGATCCACACTGTACACAGTCCATTCGATTGATTGCCCAAGTGCGGCCTTCTCTGTCTACTGTGATTGCATGGGTTGGACATCTTTTTGAACAGATGCTACAAAGGATGCAGTCTTTTTCGACGATGGAAATATGTCCTCTGGTTCGCTCTTGCCACTGCCTGGGGACTACCGGGTACATGAGAGTTGCCGGCTTCTTGAATAAGCTGGTTATGATAACTTTACCGAGTTTAAAAATCGCCATTTTTCTCACCTACCTTTCTGTACAACTAATGCATGGGTCTATGGTCAGTACCAGCATGGGTACATCTGCCAAATCGCAACCCTGCAGTGTCTTTACCATAGCCGGGATGTTGGCGTTGGTCGGTGTCCGAACACGCATACGTTCCAGGAACTTGGTTCCCTGTCCTTTTGCGTAGTATACCGCCTCGCCTCTCGGCTGCTCTAAACGTACGAAGAACTCGCCTTCAGGATTGCCTTTGACAGGAACAGAAATCTCTCCATCCGGCATTTGGTCAACCGCTTTTTCGATTAAATCGATACACTGGAACACTTCTCGGATTCTTACTTTGCATCTTGCATAGCAGTCTCCGTCTGTTTCAATGATTGGTTCAAATCCTAATTCAAGATATTTGCCATGACCATTGAGTCTCATATCCTGTGCAACGCCAGATGCTCTGGCCATGGGTCCCACGGCACAAAGATCAATGGCATCCTGCTTGGATAAGGTTCCGATTCCACAGAGACGGCTCTTGACAGAACGATCTTCGAGGAATACATCGGTCAGTTCTTTGATTTCTTTTTCGAGTTTACGAAGTGTGTTGACCATTTCGCGTAATGTTTTGTTGTCGATGTCTTTTCGAACACCACCAATCTTACAAACCGAGAAAATAACCCGCCCACCAGTTGTGTTTTCGAAGATGTCAAGGATAGTCTCTCTGACTCTCCAGCAATGCATAAACAGACTTTCAAATCCGAAACCGTCGGCAGTCAGTCCAAGCCACAATAAATGGCTGTGCATTCTGCCCAGTTCGTGCCAAATGGTTCTAAGATAGTCGGCACGCTCAGGAATTTCAACGCCCATAGCGCCTTCTACTGCCGCGCAGTAACCCCAGCCGTGGCCGAAGCTGCAAATGCCACAGATTCTTTCGATGACATATACCATTTCGGTATATTCCTTTTTTTCCACTAGTTTTTCCAAACCTCTATGGATAAACCCAATAGACGGAATGGCTTCAACTACTGTTTCGTCTTCAACGACCAAATCCAAATGGATGGGTTCAGGCAAAACAGGATGCTGTGGTCCGAAAGGAATAATAGTTCGTTTTCCCATAGTTTCTACCTTCCTTTCCTATTTCTTCGGGTTCCATGGAGTGGGCTCGGAAACTTTGTAGAATTTCCCGCCGAAGTCCAGGGCCAGATGCTTAAAGGTGATTCCAAATAAATCATGGACTTCATTCTCATAAATGAATGCAGGCCAGTATTCTCCGGAAATGCTTTCGATTTTTTCTTCCTGAGCAAGCAAGACTCTTAAATTTTTAGCGATGTGATCCTTATCAAATGAATACAACACTTCAATTCCGTCTTCTTTTAGGGTGCCGCAGATCTGAACTAGTCTGTATCCCTCGCCTTTGAGATCTCTCACGGCTGACAGCAGGCTGTCCGGCGCTAATGCCGAAAAGTCCTGAACCTTGTATTTTTTATCAGTCATTGGTTTTTACCTCCTCAGTTTGCTGCGAGGGTGTAGTGCCCTGGGCTTTGTCCTGTTTTGCCTGGGAAACGGCCACATCCATCGCTGCTCGTTTAGCAGCCAATGCGCCAAGTCCGGCAACCACACCATCAATGATGGCTTCAGGTCGTGCAGCACATCCTGGGACATAGCAGTCCACAGGAATGACTGTGTCCACACCGCCCATTACATTGTAGCAATCGCTGAACACGCCGCCTGTGCAGGCACAGATACCGATGGCGACAACTGCTTTGGGTTCGGGCATTTGCTCGTATATTTGCTTCACGACGTCCTTGTTTTGTTCATTGACCGCACCGGTCACAAGGAATACGTCAGCGTGTTTTGGGTTACCGGTATTGATAATGCCAAAACGTTCAACGTCATACATAGGTGTAAGGCAAGCCAACACTTCTATGTCGCAACCGTTGCAGCTGGAACCATCATAATGAATGATCCATGGTGATTTTGTTACATATGACATTGGTTACCTCCTATCCTAAAATTAATATGAAAAGGTTGATGCCACCAAGCACAAAGGCAACTGCCCATGCGTAGTTCAGCGCTAGCTGCCACTTCACTCTCGCGAAGGTGTTGTCGATGAATACTTCGAAGAAGTATGTCACGACGCAGATAATCAACCCGACGATAACCATCAGGGCGGAACCGTTCATGAAGAACAAGAACACAATACCCAGCAGGAATACGTTTTCGTACCAATGAGCCACTTCCATGATAGCAAGTGTTGTGCCGGAAAACTCTGTGGTCAAACCCTTGACCAGTTCCTGATGTCCATGATGGGACGTGGAAAGGTCGAAAGGCGATTTACGGAATTTGATGGTCAGAATGTAAACGTAACCGGAGAAGATTCCTATCAGCGGAAGCAGAGGCATTGCCTCTGAGCCAAGGATATCATCAACTCGGAAGGAACCGGATTGAAGATAAAAACCGATTGCGGTTAATAGCACCATAGGTTCATATGCCATCATCAACAGTAGTTCTCTTTCTGCGCCCACTTGAGCGTAGGGAGAATTGGATGAAAATGCAGCTAGAATCAAGAATACGCTGGCTAATGTCAATGTGAAGATAATCATCAAAAGGCTTTCTCCTGCAAAGAAGAATACACCGGTGATTACAACGAACACAAAGAAGCAAAGCACATAGAAATCCTGAATCTTGTTGACCGTAATTTTTTCTTTTTCTGTGAGTTTAAGCACATCATAGAAAGGCTGGAACAGCGGAGGGCCTACTCTTCCCTGCATTCTGGCGCTGACAATTCTGTCAAGTCCGGCCAATAGGCCTCCTACCACCGGTGCAAGGATCAAGTATGCAATTACACTTAATACTGTAGTCATTTTACATACCTCCTATAATTGTTCCGGCAACCATGCCGAGTGTCACAACGATAATCACGCCGGTGGCTACGCCGCCAATCAGATTCATCTTTGCTTCACCGAAATAACCATTCATGTACCAGTTTCGTAGCGAAACCGTCATATCTTTCTGCATCGAGCCTTCGTAGGTGACATTATCGCCTTTGTTGACTCCTGAAAGGTAAATTGGCACAATTCGTTTGTTGGTTTTCCCAAACAGGAAGGCAAACATCAGAACGACGACACCAATCATGAGGCACATAATAATCATATCGTATGCAGTCAAGGCTAGTCCGCCTTCGGTAGCGCCAAATACGTTATCCAGGTAAGGAACCAGCAAGAACTTCGAAATCAATGGGAAGCCGATGCAGAGCAACACGGTCATAATCGCATGGGCACCTTCGGTGAACCACTCTTCCCTATGAACCTTGCCTTCAATGTTTTCTTCCCCAGCTACAATCGACGTCATTTTGCCCATCCACTTGGTCCAGTAGAACAATGTGGCTGCACTACCGAAGCAGATGATCAGGATTAGGATGATATTGCCGGAATCCACAAATGCGGAAAGGGCAGCCCACTTTGAAATCAACATACCTAACGGAGCCAGGAACATCCCTGCAATACCGATAAGCATAAAGGAAGCCAAGCGGGGCATCCTGTCAAAAAGACCATCCATGTCTTCGATATCTCTGCTGCCGATGTTATGTTCTGCAGTCCCGACGCAAAGGAACAAGAGAGACTTGGTGACGGCGTGGAATATAATCAACATAATGCCGGCCCATACAGCGCCCGGAGTACCGACGCCTGCGCAGGCGACAATCAATCCAAGGTTGGCAACTGTGGAATATGCCAGCAATTTTTTGGCGTTATGCTGGTTGATGGCTGCAAACGAAGCCATCAGGAAAGTAATTCCTCCAACCAGTACGACCATGAGACCTGCGATATTGCCCGTCAGGACAGGTGCCAGTTTGATGACTAGGAATACGCCGGCTTTGACCATTGTCGAGGAATGGAGCAAAGCGGAAGTTGGTGTCGGTGCTATCATAGCGCCAAGCAACCAACTGTTAAACGGCATTTGAGCAGCTTTGGTGATTCCGGCGAAGGCAAGGAATATTGCCGGTGCCGCAACACTGTATCCCATGGTTCCAATCAGGAGCATTTGGCTCAACTCAATGGTGCCGTAGAATTTCCCAAGAATGATGATTGCAATGACAAAACCCATGCCACCGGCCAGGTTCATAATCAATGCTCTGAAAGAGTTGCGTACTGCTTCTTCTGTCTTGGTGTATCCAATCAGGAAGAAGGAACACAATGTAGTGATTTCCCAGAAGAAATATAACCATACCAAATTGTTGGAAATCACAATGCCGAACATTGCCGACAAGAACAGGAACATGAGGAAGAAGAACCACGGCCTTCTGTCCTTTTCACCTGCATGGTGATGTTGGAAATCTTTCATGTATCCGATGGCATACACACAGATTAATGTACCGATGATGCCGATGATCAGAATCATGATCATTGAAAGCCAATCCACATAGATGTTGTTGGCTACTTCCACTTTGTGACCGATGGTCAGCTCGAACCAAACCATTAATGGTGTTTGAATTCCTGCAAGAATGCAAGCCAGGTATTTTTTGTATTTAATACCCAAATAAAAAATCAGTACGCCCAGACATATTTCGATTCCCATCATTGTGTAAGTGATGACTTCGGAATGGAATTCGAAATATTGTCCTCCGGTACTGAAATTTTGAATGACGAGAATCACAGATGCAAACGCGATAATTGCGGCGCCACCTTTCACGATGATGTCTCGTGGCTTGTCCGTCTTGAGTATCAAAAGAGCTACTGCCACAACCAGCGGAAACAATATTAAAAAAATAATTGTGCCCATTGAATCCTCCTTAACTAAATTCGTCCAATTAGAATTTGTATAAAATATAACATAGCATACAGACGTACACATTGTATACCTATTAAAGTGAGATTTCAATATCTCTTTCCTTTTAAAACCATTGAAAATGCAAAGTTCTAATCTTCTGACTATTGTCTTATCATTGAGAAAATTGCTGAGGTCAGCGGCTTGCATTTCCACGGAGGGAAAAAGTTTTTCCCTGGGTTATCTCAACATTGACAATATCACCAATTTTCTGTCCCCCATCCGGAAAATCGACTACTTTAAACTCTTCGGTTCGACCTGTCAGCATAGTCCCATCCGTCTTACTAGCCCCATCTACCAAAACCGAAACCTCTCGTCCCACATAGGCTTGGTTTTTTTCAGCAGCATAACGATTAATCACTTCCACCAGACGATTGAACCTATCGTGCTTCACCTCTTCTGACACTTGGTCCTCATACTTCTCGGCGGGAGTTCCTTTTCGAACAGAATAAATAAAGGTAAACGCCGAGTCGAACTGCACCTTATGACATAGATTCAAGGTTTCCTGAAAATCCTCTTCTGTTTCTCCGGGAAATCCGACAATCAGGTCTGTTGTAATACACAGGTTGGGAATTGTGTCTTGAAGTTTGTTGACCAAATCCAAATAATATTTGGCGGTATATCTCCGATTCATCAGCTGCAGAATTCGGTCGCTACCGGACTGGACAGGTAAATGGATGTAGGGGTGCAGTTTGTCACATATGCGATATGCTTCTATCAGTTTATCGGATAAATCCTTTGGATGGGATGTCATAAATCGGATCCGCTCCAGCCCTTCAATATCATTGAGCAAATGAATCAAGTCAGCAAAGTCCATATTCCGAGATATCCCTGTATGAGGCATTTCAGAATCTCTCTGACCGGAAACTCCATAATAGGAGTTGACGTTCTGCCCCAGTAATGTGATTTCTTTGACCCCATCCGCTACCAGGTTTTTAATTTCCATTAATATTTCTTCCGGTTTGCGGCTACGTTCTCTGCCCCTAGTAAACGGAACAATACAATAGGTGCAGAAATTATTACAACCATACATAATATTTACAAAGGCTTTGTGCTTGTGTTCCCGTTTCGCAGGAAGCCCTTCCACAATTTCCCCTCCGTCTGCCAAAATCGCAACTTGCTTGATTCGTTCATCTCTGACGTTCTCAAGTAACTCGGGGAAAGCATGGATGTTATGCGTACCAAAAATCAGGTCCACCCAAGGGTATTTGCTTTTCACGGTATCAATAATGTGCTGCTGCTGCATCATACAACCGCAAATGCATACCACAAAATCAGGGCGTACTTCCTTGATTTTTTTCAGTTGCCCTAAAGTGCCAAAAAAACGCAAATCTGCGTTTTCCCGGACACTGCAAGTATTGATGATGGCCACATCTGCGGCCTTCTTGTCAGTTGTTGCCACATATCCCATTTCTATCAGCATCCCTGCCAATGTTTCCGAGTCCCGCTCGTTCATCTGGCAGCCGAAGGTTTGGATATGAAACGTGTTTTGGTTTGATATCATTATTATTCGTGCTTTCTTTCCCGGGTCATCAGTTCAAAGGCTGCCGTTGTGGCATCAATTTCTCCCTGAATGACCTTGTAAATTCTGTCGGTAAACGGCATGTCAACACCAACTTTGTGGGCTAGTTCATATGCGGCTTCTGCGGTGTACATTCCTTCCACCACCATGCCAACCTCTTTCACAGCCTCCTCTGGTTTCATGCCTTGTCCAATGAGAATTCCGCATCTTCTGTTACGGGAGTGCATGCTGGTACAGGTAACAATTAAGTCCCCCATGCCGGTCAAGCCCCAAAAGGTCGATGCTTCTCCACCGAGTGCAACCCCCAACCTAGCCATTTCCACCATTCCTCGGGTCATCATCGCTGCTTTTGCATTGTCGCCAAAGCCCATGCCATCAGAGATGCCTGCTGCAAGGGCAATGATATTCTTCAATGCGCCACCCAGTTCCACACCAACCACATCATGATTCGTGTAAACGCGAAAACGGTCTGTGATGAAAACATCCTGAACATATTCTGCCAAAGCCATATCCTTTGAAGCCACCGCAACGGTGGTGGGCAATTTTTGTCCCACTTCTTCCGCATGGGAAGGGCCGGAAAGGACCACATATTTGGCGTTTGGCAATAGCTCATCGGCGATTTCAGACATTCTTTTCAGGGTTTTTTGCTCAATTCCCTTGGCCACATTGACGATAACCATATCGTCTGTCAGATATGGTATCCCACTATTGAGAGCGCTTCGAAAATGCTGTGCCGGTGCACTAAACACCACCACGTCTGCATCACGTATCGTCGCCTGCGGGTTAGGAGCTGTCACTAGATTCTCGCCAAACTTCACACCGGGTAAAAATCTGACGTTTTCTCGGTTCCTGCCACACTCTGACAGATGTTCCGCATTTAAGTCCCAAATTTTAACCTTGTGTCCCTTATCGCTGAGGGTAACAGCCAAGGCGGTTCCCCAGCTACCTGCGCCAATCACGCCTATATTTTTCATCGTCATGGTTTATCCTCCCGGCTATTTGCCTTTGTTGCCAAAACTGATTTTGGGTTCGGTTCCTTTGTGAAGACGACCCAGGTTTGCCCGATGGGTATGTATTACCAGAACTGCTAAAAAGAATGATCCCATTAAGAAATCGAACTCAAAATAGATACATAGAAACGGCAGCGCAAGGGCACCCAACAGGGAACCAACAGACATCCTTCTGGATACCAACACTCCCAGCGCAACAATTGCCAAGGCGATTAGCGCAACCATCCAATTAACAGCCAGGATCGCACCAAAAGCTGTGGCGATTCCTTTCCCACCTTTGAATTTGAAGAAAATTGGCCAGATATGACCAAGTACTACACCTACTGCGCAAAGGTATGTCGTCTGATTCACAACGAATTCTCCGGCAAATGCGCTGAAATATGCCCCGCCGAAAACAGCCAGAAAGCCTTTGCATACATCAATTACTAGAGTAATAATGGCCGCTGATGGCCCTAGGACACGTAAGGTATTGGTGGTGCCGGCATTGCCGCTTCCCTCTTTTTTGATGTCTATTCCCTTGGCTTTCGCAAGTAAAATTGATGGTGAAATGCTGCCGATTAAATAAGATGCCAACATAAAACCAAGAGCTATAAAAATTGCTGATTGTGCTGTCATTCTGCTTTTTCTCCCTTCTCTCTGAAAACAAATTTGATTGAGGTACCCATGAACCCATAACAATCACGGATTCTATTTTCCAGATATCTGGCATAAGAAAAATGCATCAGCTCTCTGGAGTTAATTTGGAAGGAGAACAAGGGTGGCTTGACTCCAACCTGTGTCGCATAGTAAATCTTCAGGCGCTTGCCTTTGTCTGAGGGTGGGGGTTTCATCATCGTTGCATCGCCAATCAGACTGTTCAACTGACCTGTGGATACGCGAAGCGCACGGTTCTCGGCAACTGTTTTGGCCAGTTCCAGGACCTTGTCAATCCGTTGATGCTCCTTGACGGAAATAAACAGAGTTGGTGCATAGGACATAAATGTCAGTTCCCGGTCTATGACCCGCTCGAAATCCCTCATGGTATTGGTTTCCTTGTTACTTATCAAGTCCCATTTGTTGACCACTACAATGATGCCCTTGCCTGCTTCATGTGCAAAGCCAGCAATTTTTTTGTCTTGCTCCGTGATGCCGTCCAATGCATCTACCATTAGCAGGCAGACGTCGCAACGCTCAATGGCTGCAATGGCGCGAACCACGCTATATTTTTCAATGTTTTCGTTGACCCTGCTCTTGCGGCGAATGCCGGCGGTATCAATCAATAGATATTTTTCTCCATCCCGCTCAAAAGGGCTGTCGATGGAATCTCTAGTGGTACCGGCAATTTCCGAAACAATAACCCGATTCTCACCAAGAATCTCATTGACCAAAGAAGATTTGCCCACATTTGGTTTGCCTATCACCGCTATCTTCATGGTGTCTTCTTGTTCCTCTTCGGCAACTCTTGGAAAATTCTTAACCACTTCATCCAGAACATCGCCGATGCCCAGAAGATTGGTGGATGAAATGGCCATGGGTTCGCCCAGCCCCAGTTCGTAAAAATCATAGAAATCTTCTGGCAGTTTGGCAGTGTCCACTTTGTTGACAACCAAAATCACTTTTTTGCCTGCCTGTCGCAGCATTTGCGCAACATCCCTATCAGCCGGTGTCAAACCGTCACGACCATCCACCATAAACATAATCACATCTGCCAGGTCCATGGCGATTTCCGCCTGTTCCCGCATCTGTGCCGGGATGATCTCCACACTGTTTGGTTCGATACCACCAGTGTCAATCAGGGCAAACTGAATGTTACGCCATTCACCTTCGGCATAAATCCGATCTCGGGTAACCCCGGGGATGTCTTCCACGATGGATACTCTACGGCCAACCACCATATTAAAAAACGTTGATTTGCCGACGTTGGGTCTTCCCACCACGGCAACCAATGGTTTACTCATTAAAAATTCCTCCTATATACTCCGCCGGGTCAAAGGCTGCCAAATCTTCCAACTTTTCACCTAGTCCCACAAATTTTATGGGTAAGTCGAACTCGTCAGCGATTGTTATAGCAATACCTCCCTTGGCGGTTCCATCCAGCTTTGTCAGAATGATTCCGGACAAATCTGTAATATCCCCAAACTCTTTGGCTTGAGAAACAGCGTTTTTGCCAGTATTGGCATCCAACACCAACAAAGTCTCTTTTGTTGCATCGGGGAATTCCCGATCAATGACCTTGTTCATTTTTTCCAGCTCGGCCATCAGATTCTTTTTTGTCTGAAGACGGCCAGCAGTATCGCAGATCAGCACATCGATATTCTTTGCTTTTGCTGATGTGATGGCATCAAAGATGACTGCAGATGGGTCAGACCCGTCGTTATGACGAATCACATTGACCCCTACCCGATCTCCCCATACTTCTAGTTGTTGACTCGCTGCTGCCCGGAATGTGTCCGCGGCTGCGATCAGCACAGTCTTCTGTTCGTTTCGGTACTTCTGCGCCAATTTGCCAATGGTAGTGGTTTTTCCGCTGCCATTGGTACCGATTATAAGTATCACCAGTGGGAAATCCTCAGGGATTCTGTGGCGTTCTCCTTTGTCAATCAGCTTAATCATATCGGCTTTCAGGTGTTTGCGTACTCCCTCCGGGTTGGTGATTTGTCCCACCTTAATATCCCGACGCAAGTCATCCATGATTTTTTCGGTGGTGTTCATTCCAATATCCGAAGTAATCAATATTTCTTCCAACTCCTCCAGCAGTTCTTCGTCCACAGAGGCGCGGAGCATAAATGCATCCCCCAACCTTTCGGACATTCTACCAAAGATGCCTTTTTTTTCTTTAAATAATGACATATTGTTTCCTTTTCGTCAGTATGCCGCAAATCTGCGGACTTTGTGCAACCGGCATCCCGACTGCCCAAGCTATGCCAGAATACTCTGAGCGAACAGATCGTCTCCCAGTTGTAGCGAGTAAATCTTAGATACCCCTCGTTCCGGCATAGTGACGCCATACATTGCATCGGCATGTTCCATGGTAGCCTTCTGATGGGTAATCAGTGTGAATTGGATATTGTCGAATTTCTTCAGGTACTTAGCGAAAATGTCGATGTTGGTATCGTCCAGCGCGGCCTCCACCTCATCAAGAATGCAACATGGTGTGGGCTTGGTCTTCAGTACGGCAAACATCAAGGCAATCGCCGTCATGGTCTTTTCTCCACCGGAAAGCAGGTTGATGCTCTTAAGTTGTTTGCCCGGAGGCTGTGCCGTAATCTGGATTTCTGCATCCAACGGGTTAATTTCATCGCTGAGGGTAATGGTAGCTTTGCCACCTCCAAAGAATTCCACAAAAACCTCTTCGAAGTTCTGTACAATCCGATCGAAACTGTCTTTGAAACGGTTTCTTATGATTTTATCCATATCCTCAATGATTTTGCGAAGCTGGCTAATACTCGCTTCTATATCAGTTCGTTGGGTGGAAAGGAAGGCATATCGTTCGCTGACCACTTTATACTCTTTGATAGCTCCCACGTTGACTTCACCCAGTTCCTTGAGCCGGTTCTTGATATCCCGGTTTTCACGGATGGCGTTGTTCATGGAAAATTCTTCTTTTTTGAAGTCCATGGCATGAAGGTAGGACATTTCAAATTCTTCCCAGAGTTTTTCTTTGAAATTTTCTAACTGTGCTTCTTGCTTAGCCATTTTAATTTCTAGTTCATATTTTTGTCCCTGAAGAGCATTCAAAGTTTCATCCAGTCGATCCCGTACGGCGTAAAGTTGGTTTAATTGGCTCCCCACTTCGCTACGTTCTGCAGTCATCTGCTTGAGTTTTTCCTGCAAATTTTCTTTGGCCAATTCTTTTTCACGGACCAAGTCCTCGTTGCCGTTGAAATGGTTCAAAATCTCGTTTCTTTCGGTTTTCAACTTCTCCAGTTCCTGCTCTTTGAAAGATTTCTCTTCCTCGATTTCAAAAATGGTGTCGTTGATTCGCTCAACGATGGCGTCAATCATCGTTTTTTCGTTTTCACAGGCATTGACTGCAATCCTTGCCTTGGTGATTTCTTCACTGGCCGAAGAAAGCACTTCCTTGTCTTGCTCCAATGCAATCATTTTCGTTTCGATGATGGCTTCTGTTTCGCCAATGAGATGTAAAATCTCTTCTACCTGGGCATTGAGAGTTGCCACGCTTTGCGTAGCCCCAGCCATTTCGCGATCGATGTTTTCTAGTTCACGCTGCCATTTGCTTGTACTGTTTTGGAAATCCCCCATGGCGGTTTCCATAATTTTGATTTCATTCTGAGCAGCAAACACGCCAAGTTCTCTTGTCCGGAAGTCTTCTTCCAGCGTCTCCAGTAAAACGCGATCCTGCGTCATGGCTTGTTGCAATGCGCTTAGCTGGCTGGCGGCATTTTTTGCATCCGCCACTGCGCGCTCCAAGTTTTCTTCTAACTTGCCAATTTCGGCTCGCCGCTCCAGCAGGTTTGCACTATTATTCTTATATTTCCCTCCGGTAATCGCACCGTTGGCGTTGATGATTTCGCCTTCTAGTGTGACAAAACGCAGATTGGTGTCAATTTTTTTGGAAAGGGCGATGGCATTGTCCATGGTGTCCATCACCACAACTCGTCCCAACAAGTATTGCATCACATTGGTAAAGTCCGGGTCAAATTTGATACAATTGGCAGCGATGCCTTTGTATCCGGGCTCCCGTTCCAAGCTTTGTTCTTTGGGCCCTTGTGCTGCCTTGATGGAAGCCACCGGCAGAAAAGTAAGACGACCTGCCCGACTATTTTTTAGTTCCAAAATCGCTTTTTTTGCAGTGGCATCTCCGTCGCATACAATGTGCTGCAAGGAGCCTCCCAACGCGGTTTCCATGGCTATTTCAAACCCGGCAGGTACGGTTATCAACTCAGCGACTACGCCGTGGATGCCGTTTATCCCGGAACGCATGATATGTTTTACTGCGCCATTGTAACCTTCGTAATTACTTTCCATTTCTTCAATGGTCTTTTTACGGGTTGAAAGTTGGCTTTTGTTGATGTTTAGTTCTTCCAGCCGCTTTGAAATTTCACGTTCGGAGATTTGCCCTTCGGACAGCCGCTGTCTGCAAAGGGTTATCTGTTCTTTGAACAGATCCCGTTCCGATTCTATCAAAAGGAGTGCATCTTTTGCTTCCGAAAGCGCATTCAGGGTGTTCTTGTTTCCACTCTCACCGCTATCCTTTTCAAAAATCACTTGTTCGCGTCTTGTTTCCAAGGTTTCTCGAAGACCTTCCAAGCTGTTGCTCTGCGCTTTGTGAGAACTCATGTCATTATGGTAATCAAATAACTGGTTTTTGAGCTGATCGATTTCGGCTGTCTGTGCGGCTAAATCCCCACTGCCCAACTGGAATGCAGACACTTTGGTCTCCATTTCAGCGATAAGCTGGGACAAGCGCAAATCGGTTGCTTCCTTGCTGTCAAACTGTGCCTGGGAGTTGTTCTTTTCCCGTTCCAATTTGTTTTCGAGGGCTGCTATTTCGGCAATGAGCCGTTGATTGTCTTTTTCGATAGCGGCCAGTCGTTCTGTGCCTACTTCGCTACGGTTGACCAGAGTGTTGATTTCTTCAATGCTGGCCATGAGGGTCTCCCGAGTTTCGTTGTTTAGCTCGTCCAGATTCTCACTACGAAGCCTCAATGCTTCCAAATCTTTATAAATGTCTGCTTTTTCGGTGACGGAACTGTCAAGTTGCGCCTGCAATTGGGCAACGTCTTGTTTATATTCCTGAGCCTTTTGCTCGATGGTTTCGATACTTTTGAGGGTGATGTTGATTTCCAGTTCCTTGTACCGCTCTCGGAGTGTCAAATATTCGGATGCCTTGGCACTGTCATCTTTAAGGCTATCAATCCGCCCTTCTATTTCTCCGATAATGTCAGCCACCCGTTCCATGTTCACAGAAGAGGAAGCCAGTTTCTTTTCGGCATCTTCTTTTTTCTTGCGATAGCTGACAATGCCGGCAGATTCTTCAAAGATTTCTTTGATGCTGTCGGATTTGTTGCTGATGATGTCTACAATATGGCCTTGCCCTATCAGCGAGTATCCTTCCACGCCGATGCCGGTATCCAGCAAAAGTTCGGTGATGTCCCGAAGGCGGCAGGTGCTGTTGTTGATGGCATATTCGCTTTCGCCGGAACGAAAGAGTCGCCTTGTGATGGCCACTTCGCTAAAGTCGATGGGCAAAATCCCAGTACTGTTATCGATAACAAGCGTGACTTCCGCCATGCCTCTTGATTTGCGGCTTGTGGTTCCGGCAAAAATGACGTCTTCCATTTTGTCGCAGCGAAGCATTTTTGAGCTTTGTTCCCCAAGGACCCACCGGATGGCGTCTGAAATGTTGCTTTTGCCACTGCCATTGGGCCCGACAACGCAGGTAATCCCTTTATCGAATTCTACCACAACCGGCTCAACAAACGATTTAAATCCATGCATCTCTATTCTTTTGAAGTACATATTCTGCTATCTCCCCGTTTCTCAATGGCGTGCCGTGCAGCATTCTGCTCGGCTTCTTTTTTGCTTTTTCCGGTTCCTGCGCCAAAGGCTTTGCCGTTGACCAGTAGTTCCACATGGAATGTTTTATCGTGATCCGGCCCTTCGCTGCCTACGGAGACATACTCAATGGAATCTCCGGCACGTCTCAGCTGAATGAGCTCTTGGAATTCAGATTTATAGTCACTGAAGAGCCTTCCATCGATGGCTTCCTCCATTGTCGTATTAAATATCCTTAGAATCAAATCCTTTGCGTGGTCAAATCCTCCATCCAGATAAACTGCCCCAATCAATGCTTCCGTTGCGTCGGCAAGAATCGAATCCCGTTTTCGTCCCCCACTTTGGTCTTCCCCGTGTCCGAGGAACAGAAACTCTCCGATTTCCAACTCCCTGGCAACACGAGACAGTGCGATTTCGCAAACAACAAGCGCCCTTAGTTTGGACAACCCTCCCTCCTCACTTTCAGGAAGTCTGTGATAAAGGGATTCCCCAATCACAGCGTCTAAAAAGGCGTCTCCAAGAAACTCCAGGCGCTCATTGTCTTTGCCGACACCCTGACCTTTCCCCCGATAAAAGGAACTATGTGTCAGAGCTTTTTCTAGCAAAGAGCTATCTCGGAATTGATATCCGATTTTATTCTGAAATGCTGTCAGGTTCACTGATGATAATCTCCTCAATTTCCAGAACTGAATTCTGTATGATGTCAACAACGTTTTCCTTGGCAAAAGGAATGCCTTTTATAATCGTATTTTTGACTGCGTTGGCGTTGGATGATCCGTGCATTTTAACCACAGCTCCCTTGACCCCCAAAATAGGCGCGCCGCCATACTCGGAATAATCAAACTCCGCTTTGAGATCCTTCATCTTGTCCATTAGGAAGACCACGCCGATTTTGGCTTTCACGCCTTCTGTGAACTTTCTTTTGAGCATTTGGAATACGTTCCAGCCAAAGCCTTCAGTCAGTTTCAAAATAACGTTGCCCACAAATCCATCGCAGACGATTACATCGCATGCACCTTTCGGCACTTCTCTGGCTTCCACGTTCCCAATAAAGTTGACATGGCTCTTGGAAAGCAACTGATAGGCTGCTTTGGTCAAGGTTGAACCTTTGGCCTCTTCATGGCCAATGTTAACAAGGCCCACTCTGGGGTCCGCAATTTTCATAACTTTGTCTGCATAAATGGAGCCCATAATGCCAAACTCCAATAAATTGTCCGCCTTGCATTCCGCATTGGCTCCGGCATCAATCAGTAGCGCTGCCTTGTGGTGGCCAATGATGGGATACACACTGGCAATGGCCGGTCGGTCCAGCCCCTGAATTCTTCCAAGAATAAACAAACCACCTGCCATCATGGCTCCGGTGCTGCCGGCAGAAATGAATAGGTCGCCCCGGCCATCCTTGAGCATATTCAACCCCTTTACCAGAGAGGAATCCTTTTTGCTCCGAACAGCACGAACCGGTGCTTCATCGTTTGAAATGACTTCTTCCGCATGGACCACATAAACTTTCTCCGGATCATACTTGTATTTCTTGAGTTCTTTATGAATTAACTCTTCACGGCCAACAATACAAATTTCATCATCGATGATCTTTGATGCTTCTACTGCTCCTTTTACGATTTCAGCAGGCGCATTGTCGCCTCCCATACCATCTAATATAATTCTCATGTTATACCTCCATAAGCATCACTTCAGGGTGACAGTCCACGCCGTATTGCGGGCAGGTCAGGCATTCGAAAAACATCGGTGCCGCGTCCCTTGGAATTGTAGAAAAGCCGGACTTCCGAAAAAATCCCGGAGCTCTGGCAACCAGATAAATCCGTTTACCGCCTCTTTCTTTTACCATAGCAATGGCTTCATCCAAAAGGGTTTTGCCAATTTTTGTCTTGCGATAGTTTTCATCGACTGCGATTCCGTCAATAATATATTCTCCCTGTCGATATCCTAGGGCAATCGCACCCACAAGATTGTCGTTGCCTTTGGGAGTGATTTTCCAGGTACGAATCACATCCGTTGGTACCGCCTCTTCCGCATCCACTTCCAGGTGGTTTTCTGCAAAGAACAACATCAAACGCTGATATTCATCTTCACCGGCAATCGACAGGATTAAATCCGTCCCTGCAAGTTTGTTTTGTTCCATTACTTTACTTCTCCAATGCCGGTTTCGGCCGTAATAATTCGAAGTCGCTTATGCAAAATCGAGAATTCCAGAGGCAACCCAACTCCTTTTTCACCGTCTACATCAGTGGATATCTCCATCGTGGATTCAATGCGTAGATGGCTTGTCTGAAACGAAAGTACATGTTTGTTCATTAAGTGTTTGCCTTGTGCGAATTCTATGATGAGAGGCACAACATTCATGATGGGTGTTTCTCGAAACAGAATCACATCCATTTTGCCATCATTGATTTCCGAGTCAGGTGATAGTGTTTTTAGTCCGCCAGCAGATTTGCCATTCATGACAACCATAAAAAACATATTTTCTTCATAGGTCTCATCAGGGGTAATCAGCTTGACAGACAAGGGTTTGAGATTGACCATCTGAGACACGCTCATCAGGTAATAGGAAAATATCCCCAGGGCGTTCTTAAGGTTTGGATCCGTTTTCTGGCTAACATCCACCACATTGCCCAGTGCCGTAACGTTGATAAAGTGTTTTCCGTTGCAAACGCCCACATCTGCGTAGGTAAAGTGTTTGCCCATTGCCAGATCTAACGCCGCATTGACCTCAGTTGGAAGGGCAAAGTAATAAGCAAAGTCGTTGGCGGTCCCAACCGGTAGGATGCCGATGGGCAAGTCAATATGATGCTCAATCATGGAGTTGACACAAATATTAATGGTGCCGTCTCCACCAGCGACGATTATCCGACTATATTCTTCCTGCCTCATCTCTGCAAAGGCCTGGTCAATGGTTTTGCCTTTGGCAGCACGAACCGGTACGACTTGATATTTTTTGCCCTGAATTCGTTCAACAATCAGGTCAAGATTGTTTTTGAATAATCCGTTTCCTGAAGTTGGATTGTAAAAAAATAAAATCTTTTTGCGCGGTTTAATTGTTGCTGTCGCAGTTGTTGATGTTGTCATTATCGATTTCAT
The DNA here is from genome assembly GCA_041859095.1 of Anaerovoracaceae bacterium. GTDB lineage: Bacteria > Bacillota > Clostridia > Peptostreptococcales > Anaerovoracaceae > UBA1422. The sequence continues at coordinate 50,441 of JBHEKY010000013.1, read as the reverse complement.
GTAGCACCTTCCTGATTTCCCCGATCATATAGAGTGAGCCTGTGAACAAGATGGCATCGTAATCGAGTGCCATTTTGCGAGCCTTCGCCAATGCATTCATGGGCTTTGGCTCATCAATGCATTCACATCCTCTTGCCCGAAACGCCGCACACAAGGTCGCAGACGAAAGTTTCCGGGGGCTGTTTGGTTCAGTGGCAATGAAGAACCCTGATCCGGCAGCATATGCGGCCATACAGTTTACCATTTGATCCACTTCTTTGTCCGCCAAAATACCAACCACATAAAGAATTTTTTTGCCAAAAAAATGTCTGTCCACAGCATGAATCAGAGCTTCAACGCCTTCTCGGTTATGGGCTCCGTCTAAGATGAAACAGGGGTTGCTGCCTAGTATCTCAAAACGGCCTTTCATTATCGCCGCTTTCATCCCTTTGCACAACCCTTCTTGATTTATCTTTATTATACTAGATTTGCGCAATAATTCAATAGCTGCAAGGGCTGTAGTCGCATTCTTCACTTGATGCTCACCTGCCATAGAAATCTCCACATCGCGATAACGCACCCCCTCGATATCCAGTTCAAAGCGGGTTCCCGAAAGGGTTATCATAACCCCAACTGGTTTCAGTTTTCCGGCATCTATCACCGGGCTTTTCTTTTCATATGCCACCCGAGCAATCACTCGTGCAGCTTCCTGGTCTTCGACTTGCATGACCACAGGTACACCGGATTTGATGATGCCTGCCTTCTCGGCAGCGATGGCTGTCAGGGTGTTCCCTAACCGGTCCATATGGTCATGGCCGATGGACGTGATAATACTGACCAAAGAAGATTTTATGATGTTCGTGGAATCTCCTTTGCCGCCCAATCCCACTTCAAGAATCACAAAATCAGGCATTGTTTCTGCAAAGTATACAAAGGCAATGGCGGTAACAATCTCAAACTCCGTGGGAGAATCAAAACCCTCTTCTACCATCCTTTCCGCTTCGAAAATGACGAGGTCTGTTACTCTGGTCAATGCTTCCATTGGAATCATCTGATGGTCCAGTTCGATTCGCTCTCGGAAATCCTCAAGAAAAGGAGAGGTATATAAGCCAACGGAATAACCGGATGCCAATAGGACCTCATAAAGGTATCTACAAACCGAGCCCTTCCCGTTGGTGCCGGCTACATGGATATATTGCAGTTTGTCCTGGGGATTCCCCAAGCCTTCCATGAGTCGACCCATCCGGGAAAGCCCTAAAATACTGCCGAAACGTTGATAGGCTTCGATTCGTCGGATTGGGTTTTCAAATATGTTATCCAAGTTTTTTCTCCACTGCTGCCAGTCTTTCGGAGACTTTGGACAGCATGTCCTCATATTTCGCCATTTTTTCTTTTTCTTCATCAATGACCTTAGCCGGCGCTTTGGCAACAAAGCCTGCGTTGTTAAGCTTGCCTTTGACTCGTGAAACTTCCTGTTGCAGTTTTTCTTGTTCCTTGCGGAGGCGGGCCTGCTCTAGATCGTAATCCAACAATTCGTCGGAGGGAATAAACAGTTCAGCGCCTTCGATGACTGCGGACATCACATCTTCCGGCAAATCAGCTTTCTCATTAATAAAAGTGATATCTGTGATGTTGGCCAACTTTTGAATATATCTGGTGCCTGCATGAAGCGCTGCTTCCGATCCTGTTTCTGCCAAGATAATCGCAGATAATTTTTTGCTGGGAGCCGCCTCGGCTTCCAACCGGATGGTCCTTATGGCCTTGATGGCAGCCATGGCTATTTCAAGGGTCTCGGTTTCCAATGGGAAGTCTCGTTCTTCACGATATACGGGCCATTCGGCTTTCATTAGGAATCCGTCCGTTTTGGGCAGATAGCTCCAAATTTCCTCTGTGATAAAAGGCATGAACGGATGCAGCATTTTGATCAGGTCCTTGAGACCTGCAACCAGTACGCTGACAGCAACTTTCTTGTCTTCCTCATCCTCTCCATAAAGACGGCTTTTGACGATTTCGATATACCAGTCGCAATACTCATTCCAAATGGTTTCATAAATCCGCTGACCCGCCAGACCAAGTTCGTACTTGTCCATAGCTGCAGTGACGCTTTGGGCTGCCTGATTGATTCGAGATAGGATCCAACGATCTTCTTCTCGCAAGTTCAACTTGCCCAGATCCGTTTCAATTTCAATTTCAGCCGTAATCGTGCCATCCTCATTTTCTCCGCCCAGGTTCATAATCACAAACCGTGAAGCATTCCAAAGCTTGTTGGCAAAATTACGAGCAGATTCCAGCCGTTCTTCCTGGAAACGCATGTCGTTTCCGGGAGAAATGCCAGTCATCAGCATAAACCGAAGGGCATCCGCGCCCATATGTTCAATCACATCCAACGGATCAATGCCGTTGCCAAGAGATTTGCTCATTTTACGTCCCTGGGCATCCCGGACCAGCCCATGTACGAACACATGATGGAACGGTGGTTGGTCTGTAACTTCCAGTGCGGAAAAGACCATACGAACAACCCAGAAGAAGATGATGTCATATCCGGTGACCAGTACGTCAGTAGGATAAAAATACTTCATATCTTCAGTTTCCTCGGGCCAGCCCAGTGTGCTGAACGGCCACAAGCCAGAACTGAACCAGGTGTCCAATACGTCTTCGTCCTGGCGGATGTTTGTGCTGCCGCATTTGGCACACTTATCCGGATATGCGCGCGCTACGGTGATTTCACTACAGTCATCGCAGTAGTATGCCGGAATTCTGTGGCCCCACCACAGCTGCCTTGAAATACACCAATCCCTAATATTCTCCAACCAGTGAAGGTATATTTTTTCAAAACGGTCAGGTACATGCTCAAGGGTGCCGTTTTTGGCGGCCTCGATGGCCGGCTTGGCCAGTCCTTCCATGGCGACGAACCACTGGTCCGACAGCATGGGTTCCACAACGGTGGTGCAACGGTAGCATTCTCCAATGGGAATTTCTTTGTCTTCGGTTTTGACCAAATAACCTGCGGCGTCTAAATCGGCGACCCAAGCTTTGCGGCATTCAAAACGGTCCATGCCGGCATATTTGCCAGCCAGACTGTTCATCTTTGCGTCCTTGTCAATGCATGACGGCCGCTCCAGGTCATGACGTTCGCCGACTTCAAAGTCGTTCTGGTCATGTGCCGGGGTAATCTTCACCGCGCCGGTGCCCTTTTCGGGATCCGGATAATTGTCTGCAATGATAGGGATTTCCCGTCCGTCCAAAGGCAGGATAACGGTTTTGCCAATCATGTCCTTATATCGCTTGTCATCTGGGTGTACAGCAATGGCCACATCGCCAAACATGGTTTCCGGTCTTGAGGTGGCAACCACAATGCCTTCTCCCCCGTCTTTTGCGGGATATCTAAAGTACCAGTACTTTCCGGTTTTATCCTGATGGTCCACTTCCGCATCGGAAAGTGAGGTTCCGCAGGTGGGACACCAGTTGATTAACCGGTTACCACGATAAATCAGACCCTTCTCGTACAGCCTCACAAAGAATTCAGTGACTGCTTTGTTGCAGCCTTCATCCATGGTAAACCGCTCCCGGGACCAGTCACAAGAATCCCCCAGTTTACGGCATTGTTCAGTAATTTTGCCGCCGTATATCTTTTTCCAGGCCCATGCACGTTCCAAGAACTGTTCTCTACCGATGTCTTCTTTTTCTAGTCCCTCATCGTTTCGAAGTTTTTCAACTACTTTTACTTCAGTGGCAATGCTGGCATGGTCGCTTCCCGGAAGCCACAAGGCGGAAAACCCTTGCATCCGCTTCCAACGCGTCAGGACATCCTGCATGGTCTGGTCCAGTGCATGGCCCATGTGAAGCTGCCCTGTAATATTCGGCGGAGGCATTACAATGGTAAAAGGTTTCTTATTTGGATTCCTTTCTGCAATGAACGCGCCACTTGCTTCCCACTCGGCATAGATGCGATCTTCGAATTCTTTGGGGTTGTAGGTTTTGGCCAAGTTCTTTTTCATCTTGCATTCTCCTTTTGGGTTTCATATTTCCGGGGTCTGGTATAAAAAATCCGCCCCTTGTCGCCGTCAGGCAAAAACTAAAGGACGGATAAAGTTCCGCGGTACCACCTTTATTCTGCGGGAAAACCCGCAGCACTCATTTCTAGTCAGGCTCAGAAGCGACCTTCAGTCAACGCGTTTCTCAGGAACCTTCCAGCCGGGAAACCCCGGGTTCCATTCTCTGTTGAGGCCTATTGTCCTACTCCTCTTCCTCACTGCCCATATAAAAAACTGTTTCAATGTATTATAGTTGATAAATGGGGAATGGTCAAGGTTTTATGCTTTGATTTGGGCAATTCGACCCACAAACAGCATGGTGATGACCGGGTCAAAATGTTATTTGAATATGTGGATGAAGCCTTTGTTGTTTAAGTAGAGTAGCAACGAAAGACCGATGGGGAATCCAAACAGTCCAAGTACCCCAAACAGCTGTGCACCAACAAATAGGCTCATCAATGTGACCAGAGGATGCAGCCCAAGTTGAGGCCCTACAATCTTAGGTTCAATGATATTTCGGACAACAGTTACAACAAGGTATATCCCTAAGATGGAAATCCCCATCCTGAAGTCCCCTAAAACCAGTGTGATAATGGCCCAAGGAATCATAATACCACCTGTTCCAAACACTGGAAGGATATCAAATATGGCGATGCTCAGGGCAACCAGCACTGAATTATTAATGCCAATGATGGTCAGCCCGATGGAAAGCTCGATTGCGGTTATACTCATAATGATTCCGTACGCCCGAAGGACCCGAAGCACGGTACCGGTTAAATAATCGCGAATATGCATTAGCAGAATTTTTTGTTCCGGAGAAATCTGTCTGCTCACATAATTGGTAAACTTATCAAAGTCCATGGCTGCGAAGAACGTGGCAATAATCATCAATAGAATCTTGATTGCCAGTACAGGTACGGAAGCAACCAGGTTAGAAATAATCGATAGCATCCATCCGGAAAAATCGCCAAGCATTGATCCAACCGATGTCAGTAATTGATCGTAAAGTCCAGTCAAACTATCGGCAATAGACGGATCCATTAAAAGAACTGTTTTGCGTACGCTCTCAAAAATATTGTTCAGCAGTGGCTGAATGAGGCTGTCATATAAATCGGGTATGTTACCAACAAACTCGGCCAGTTTCGCCACCGCTCCAATGCCCAGGAACGAGAGCAAAACCCCAATTGTACAGTAAAACACAAACACATATACCGCACAAATCAGCCTCAGGGGAAGGCGGATTTTGTTCCGCGTTCTGACTGCCAGCCGGCGTACAACAAAGGCAAATAGAAAGGCAAAGATAAAAGGCGTCACCAGAGGTAAGGCATAAAACAACAACAAAAATGCCATTCCTGCCCACAGCCCGAAGTAAAGCGCTTTGATGATAAAATCGCGTTTGTGAAGTAATCCTTGGTCCAGTTGATTCACTTTGGTCTCCTCTCTGTAGGGTTCAATCGTTCATCCTAGTTTCCTATAAAAGTTCCACGCATCCTTACACATATCCTCTAATGTTCGGGTGGATTGCCAACCCAATTCTTCTCTAGCTTTGTCGGTTGCTGCAAAATAGATGGGAACATCACCTTCCCGTCTTTTTGAGAATTCTGTGGGGATTCTAATCCCATTGACCTTCTCGAAGGTGTGGGCAACTTCCAGCACGCTGGCTCCTTTGCCGGTGCCAAGATTGTAGATTTGTATGCCGGGCTTTAAATGCTTTAATGCGGCCAGATGGCCTTCCGCTAAATCGCAAACATGGATATAATCTCTAACGCCTGTGCCATCCGGTGTTGGATAGTCGTTTCCAAAAACGTTCAGACACTCCCGTTGTCCCGCCGCCACCTGTTGGATGTATGGCATCAGATTATTGGGAATCCCTTTGGGGTTTTCACCGAGAAGACCGCTTTGATGTGCCCCTACGGGATTAAAATATCGAAGCAAAGTAATTTGCCAAGAAGGATCTTGTTGTGCCACATCCTGGAGCATCCGCTCAATGGCTAATTTGGTTTTGCCGTACGGATTGGTTGGTCTCAGGGGAGAATCCTCTTTGATTGGGCTGCTCTCCGGATTCCCGTATACAGTTGCAGAAGAACTCAAAACCATTTTCATCACATCATGACGTGCCATCGCTTTCATCAGATTGTTTGTGCCACCCACGTTATTGGAATAATACAAATCCGGCATCTTAACTGATTCCCCCACCGCCTTTAGGCCTGCAAAGTGAATCACGCAATCAATGTCACTTTCCATAAAAGCCATTTCGATGTCGCCAGGATTCCGTATATCACCAAGAATAAATGGGACTTCTTTCCCAACTAATGTCTCAAGCTTTTTGACCACATCTATGGTTGAATTGGATAGGTTATCCAATAGAATAACGTCATATCCAGCTTCAATCAATGTAGCCGCTGTATGGCTTCCGATGTAACCGGTTCCACCGGTAAGTAGGATTGTCATGTGATTTATACTCCTGAATACATTTTATTATAATAATTCACATAATCTCCCGAAGCGATATTTTCAATCCAGAACGTGTTGTCTAAATACCACTGGATTGTTTCATTCATCCCTACTTCAAATGTATATGCAGGCTCCCAACCAAGTTCCGTTGTGATCTTTGTATTATCGATAGCATATCTTCTGTCATGACCTGGTCGGTCTTTTACATATGTAATCAAATTCTCAGATTTTCCTAAGGCCTGAATAATCATCTTAACAATTTCAATATTGGCTTTTTCATTGTTACCACCTATGTTATAAATCTCACCGTCTCTGCCTTCATGGAGAACTTTATCAATAGCTGCGCAATGGTCAAAAACATGAAGCCAATCTCTAATTTGCATTCCATCTCCATAGACCGGGAGTTCCTTATCTTTTAGACAATTATTAATGATGAGAGGAATCAATTTCTCAGGGAATTGATATGGACCATAATTATTACTGCATCGAGTGATATTCACAGGCATACCAAATGTCTCATTGTATGACCTTACAATCATATCCGCACTGGCTTTCGATGCAGAATAGGGGCTATTTGGTAGTAGTGGCATTGTCTCGACAAACATACCTGTAGCTCCTAATGCTCCATATACTTCATCCGTTGAGACTTGGAGAAATTTGACGCCTGGTTTGAATTCTTTACTGTATTTATCACTTGGACTCACTTTCCAATGCATCTTGGCCGTATCCAATAAAACTTGAGTTCCGATGATGTTTGTTGTCAAGAAGACTTCCGGTTCTTCGATGCTTCTATCCACATGGGATTCTGCGGCAAAATTGACAACCATGTCAATGTTATGCGTTTTAAAAAGCTGATCCATTGCCTGCCGATCTCGAATATCCGCTTTGATAAATGTATAGTTGGATAGTGCATCGATATCCTTGAGATTCTCAAGATTGCCAGCATAAGTTAAATCATCCAGATTAATAATGTTGTATTCCGGATGATTTCTGAGCATTAGCTTAACATAATTGCTACCGATGAATCCTGCTCCTCCTGTCACTAAAACTGTTGTCATTTTTAGTCCTCTCATTTACGCTAAATCTCCTCTAATAATGATAAAATATACTGACCATAGTCTGTCATTTTGAGACTTTCGCCTACTTCTTTTAATTTCTCATCACTAATAAATTTATTTCTCCAAGCAATCTCTTCAAGACATGCAATATAGAACCCTTGCCTAGATTGCACTGCTTCAACATATTCTGCTGCTTTCAGTATCCCATCAGGTGTACCTGTATCCAGCCATGCTAGCCCTCTTCCAAGAAGGATTACTTTCAAGTCTCCTTTTTCTAGATACTCATTATTAACAGCAGTAATCTCGATTTCTCCTCTTTCAGAAGGTTTTACCTGTTTTGCAATCCTGACGACATTGTTATCGTAGAAATAGAGCCCTGGTACGGCATAATGAGATTTAGGTTTAAGTGGTTTTTCTTCGATGGATACAACTCTACGATTATCATCAAACTCTACAACTCCAAAAGACTTTGGATCTTTAACAGGGTATCCAAAGACAATGGCTCCTTCCTTAAGCTTGCTTGCATCTTTTAACTGTCTAACAAAATCTTGACCATAAAAAATGTTATCACCTAATATTAAGCAGACACTGTCATCTTCAATAAATTGTTCTCCTAAAATAAATGCATCCGCCAGTCCCCTTGGTGAGTCTTGCACTTTGTATTCGAGTTTCATCCCCAGATTTGACCCATTATCTAATAGTTTTTTATATATCGGGGTATCCTCGGGCGTTGAAATAATTAGAACTTCTCTTATCCCTGCCATCATCAACACCGAAAGAGGATAATAAATCATCGGCTTATCATAAATAGGTAGTAATTGCTTTGATATTGCTTGGGTCATAGGATATAGCCTTGTTCCTTTTCCACCAGCTAAAATAATTCCTTTCATCAACTCACCTCTTATCTCTTAATGATATCACAGATTCTATCAACTTCTTCTATTGTCAAATCTGCAAATAATGGTAAGGTCAACACATGTTCTGCAATATGTTTTGCCACTGGAGTATCCTTTACGTCATATTTATCCTCATAACATTCAATGGAATTTGTTAATGGATAAAAATATTTTCTTGTTCCAATATCATTTACCTTGAGTTCCTCAAATACCTGATTTCTATTTTTCTTAAATCCATCAAATATCACTGGGAAATATGCATAATTGCTTTTAACTCCCTTTTGTGGCTTTGACAGTATTATACCATCAATGCTCCTTAGCCTTTCATTATATCTATCCACGACTAACTTTCTATTATTGATTTCCTCGTCAATATGTCTTAAATTGCATAAACCCATAGCCGCTTGAAATTCATTCATCTTAGCATTTCCTCCAACATATTCAATGGTTTCAGGAGAGGTAATACCAAAATTCTTGATGTTTTTTAATATCTGTTGAAATTTAGAGTTGTTATAGGTTAGCGCTCCACCTTCAATTGTATTAAATACTTTTGTAGCGTGAAAACTAAACATAGAGATATCGCCATAAATACCAATACCAGATCCATTGACTGTAACACCAAAAGAGTGTGCAGCATCATAAATCACTTTTAAATTATATTTATCAGCAATTCGTTGGATTTCTTCTATATTACATACGTTTCCATAAACATGTACCGGAACAATTGCGCTTGTCCGATCCGTAATTAATTTTTCAATTTGAGTAACATCTATTGTATAATCTTCAGGATTGATGTCACAAAAAACCGGCCTCAATCCATTCCGGATGATGGCATGAGTTGTTGACACAAATGTGAACGGTGTTGTAATCACCTCACCAGTAAGATCCAGTGCAGCAATAGCGCATTCTAAAGCAAGATGTCCATTTGCAAACAATGAGATATTCTTTGTTTTTAGGTATTTTTTCAGTCTATCCTCTAACTCAATATGCTTCTCTCCCATATTTGTTAACCAATGACTGTCCCACAATCCTTTAATTTCGTTAATATATTCCTCAATTGGAGGCATAGATGACTTAGTTACCTGAATCGTTCTATTCAATTTCCACTGCCTCCTTTACAAACCGCTCTTCAAGTTTTAATAGGTCTTTACTTCTATCTTTAATCTTTCTAAATGGGATTCCAGCATTAATAGTCCAAGGCTCCGAGCTCTTATTGATTAATGTCATTGCACCAAACGAGCTTCCTTCTCTTAATACTACTCCAGGGAGTATGACACAACCTGATCCGATAATCACATGTTTTTCTAACACAACTCTTTCGCTATGCACTTTTTTGTACTTATCTGGGATCATTGGGTTGGTCATTGAATCCCCTGAATAATCGTCGCTTATCGCATAGATTGAGTTTTTTGATGAAATATTCGAGTAATCATTAACATATATTCCAGCATCACCGCCATATAATGCTGAGTAAGCAGCAATGTGTACATAATTTCTAATAGTTATGTTGCCGCTTAAAATGCAAAAATCATCAATTCTAACATTGTTTCCAATGGATATTTTACTCGCATTATATATACTTGCCTTCTTACTAATGAGTACATTATCACCAATTCCACATAACCCCAAGTCACGCAACTCTTCCTCAGAATAAAAACTATTATTCATAATGCACCTCCATGTCTCCTGTTTGTACATACATTTGTCAAATTTCTCTTAACTATTCTTATGTTTAGCCTTCACAAAAACTCCTATGAATAAACTCTTCTCATAATTGTTAAGCCCTAACTTCCACATTAATAGTGAATAAGTAAGGGTTACGATTGAAACTTTAATCATAAATGCAACCCATCCACTCAACGGGAAGTATAGTTGAACAAAAAAACCAATGATTATAGTTAGTATGATTGGACTGAGTAGTTTCAAATGGCACTCGCGGAAGAATAGTGTAAGATTCATTCTGAGGATTCTTGAATACACCAAATTCATCACTATTACACCACCTAAAGTTGTGCCTATAAAAATTGCTATTCCGGCTCCAAGCGCTCCAAATTTAGGTGAAAGTATTATTGAAAGTACAATACTGATCACACTCATAATAACAACTCCAAAACATTGATATCTTACTAAATTTTTAGCCATAAGTGCTGTACTTGCAATCTGTTGTGTTAATGTAATGAGTGATGGAGTAATTAACAATACTGCAATAAGGTATGCCCCAGAAAAATCATTACCCAGCCATAGCTCTACAAAATCCTTACCTAACGTTAGAAACCCAGCATACAACAATCCGACAATTATCAATTGGATTCGACCTACTTTTAACATAAGCGATTCTACTTCATCAGAAGCGTTTTTGTTTAAAAGTAGATAAGTGACTTTAGGTAGAAACAAGCCATTTAACGCTGATGCAATCGTCCAAACATAACCTTCCATTGTCGATGCAATACTAAACACCGCAATCTGCGCTGTTCCAGAAAATGCAGCCAATACTGAAGGTGTTATGGTAATGATAAATCTTTGAGAAAAAACGATAATTGCGATCCAAATTGAGAAAGACAAAAGCTCTTTTAATATTTTTTTATCCCAAGCAAAAAAATTGATTTGCACCAGTTTATTACTAAATATATAGTAAATTTTTACTGCTATCACGGTTAACCCCGTAATCGCAGTAACTGCAACTAACGCATATAACCTAAACCCCAATAATAAGACTACAACCACTGTGCTTACAGTTAGTAGTCGATTGAACAAGTCCATAGATTTTAGGAATACAAACCTCTCATGAGATATTAGTATCCCATTTAGTGGCTGGAATGGGAATGAACTTATTGCATATAAAGCAGCTATGATAAAAACCACTTTGAACTTTTCAAGTTCCCCAGGTGTTAATTCCGAATAAATTGTATCCGATAATAAAAATACTGTTAATAAAGCTATGAATATCAGTATATCGATTATTATATAGAGTTTGAACGTTACTCCCAAAAAATCTTTTTTTTTCTCGATCTGGTTTTCAGCATTATATTTTGACAGGAATCGAGAAACCGACTCCCCCAAACCAAAGTCTATAGAAAAGAAAACAATGACAGAAAGCGCTAATGCATATAATCCATACTCCGCTTGCCCAATTTGTCGAATCATCCAAGGTGTATATAAAATACCTGCAATAATACTTACAAATACAGCAATATAGGACATTAAGGCACCGTATTTTATTTGGTGCGATGAATGGTTTTTGTTGTTTGGATCTGTGCTCATTGATTATGGTACCTTCCTATTGAACTTACGTCATTTGTCTTTCTGAACCAACTTAACACTTCCGAAATATGCTTTTCTGGCCATAACTTCAATGCGTCTACAAACTTTAGCCATAATTCCTCTGCCCATGATTTGATAAAGCAACTTTTCGTAGTTTTTATCCTCAATTACATATTTAGGGTGTTTAACTGGCATATCGATTTCATGCGTCTTCATATTAAACATTTTTTGCACTGCCTTTGGAAGCTTTCTAACATCATCAGAAAAGTGCGTGTTGCCTTCGCCATGTCCAATATTACATATCATATTCTTTCGCGGCACTATATTCAATTGGTTCTGAGAGTACATTGATAAGGCAAAATAAAACTCAGGTCCTGCAGGGTGTCCGTTATAATTTTTATCTGTGATATATCCTTCTAAAGACTTCTGGAAATCCTTATAGTCTTTGGTGTTTTCTTTTAGTAGATTAAGCGAATAATTATCTTGTCCATAACTAAAGTCATAAAAAAGTTCATAAGTCCTTTTCCATAAGGCAAACCCCCAAATAGACCCTCCTTTTGTGAAAAAGTAGTCTGCACTTGCCTCATCATATGTTCCCAAATGATTCATTCCGCATACCAAGTTGACCCTTAAATCATCCTTATATTTTTCTAACACCTCGCGACAGTATTCAAAGAAACTAATCGAAGTGACAACATCATCTTCTAAAAATATGCAACGATCTACCCTTTCGAACACATAATCCATTGCATTTTTGAAGGTTGCATACATACCTTGATTGTCGTCGTAATATATTTTATGAACTTCACAATCCCAGTCAATCTTTTCTACAATTGTTCTGCTCTGTTCAATCTTAATCTTGTCCGTACTATTATTTTCTCTAGGGCCATCCGATGCCAAAAATAGTTTACTCGGTCTCGCTTCTTTAATAACATCAAAAACTTGTGCAACTGTGTCAGGCCTAATAAAGACAAAAAGTAGTACTGGAACGTCAACTAAAAATGGTTTCATGTTCACTCCCCTTTTTATTCATTTGCTTAGATTTCATTTTGATATCAACCCCCTGATTTTTACGTATGAATTTGGGCTAAGTCTAAACCATCTTAACACCAATCGAGACTTTATCTTTTCCCTTTTTTCTTCCTTACTTCCATTTAACAAACCATAGTAATTATTAAAAATTCTTTTCAGTGTTTCGTAATCTTCGTTATCTTTATGGGCTTTTACTTTGCCCAACTCAACTCCAACAAGTATAATATACTTCAAGTATTTAATGTATGCATAGTTTATAAAGCTATTATTACAAGCTTCAATATGTTTGATTATGAATTCATGTACTTGTATCCCTTCTCGAATTTTCTCTGAGGTATATGTAGCACGAGAAACGCTACCTTGCCGGTGATAAACATAATAGTAAGCTTTATCAGTAGTAACATAACTTTCACATTTTGTAATTAATTGAATGTATGTTGTTTCATCAACTCCAACGCTTTTGTTAAAAATCTTAATATCTTTAAATAATTCGGCACGAAATATCCTGCATGCTAACGATGGAGTTTTGATTTTAGTAAAATGTTCAAAAAGGATATTTTGGTTTTCGTTTATTGATGCATCTCCCGGTAATTCGGTGCTATAAATATTACCATGTTCGTCAAAGCGATACATACCAAATTGAATCATATCAGCTTCTTTGTCTACAATAATTGTTGTTAACTCCTCATACATCTCAAGTGCAATATAGTCATCACTATCAACAAAAGAAACATAATCTCCGGTCATTTCTTCGAAAGCAACACGATATGCAGACCCGATTCCACCATTCTTCTTATCAATAGCCATAATTCTTGGGTCTTTGTTCTTATACTCCTGAATAATATTTTTTGATCTATCGGTTGAACCGTCATTGACTAGTATAATCTCTAAATTTTTATATTCTTGGTTTATTATACTATCCAAACATTTTCTTAAATATTGTTCCGCATTGTATATCGGTACAATTACTGATATTTTTGGATTATTCATCAATTAAAAATTCCTTTCTAATGAGATTTCGGAGCTTATTAGAGGCTTATTTAACATTAATTCTCCCTCCAAATTGATGTTTTTTAAATACACTTTACCATCAAATTTTACCCAACCAGACTTTTCATAGAATTTAACCAAAGGCTTTTTGCAGAGCAGTATTGTCCTTGTTTTAAAACTGTCTAAGTAATAATTACATATACTCATAAGTAATTGACCTATACCTTGACTGGAATAATGTTTATCCACACATACATTCCCAACACCCATTACTTCCTCTTTTATGCCATTATAACTAATATTTGTTTTAACAATATTTAGATACGCAACCGCTTCATTCTTTGCACTTAATATAATAAGATGATATTCATTTTCATCAACATTATCATGAATCCATTTTTTGTGTTGTTCATAAGAATAATGCCAATATTGTTGTTTTATTCTAATTATTTCGTCAATCATATCATTAGTTATTTTGGAAGCTTCGACGCAATAAATTTTAAATTCATCTATAAACATATTTCATTCACCCACCATCCACTTGGCAACGCGATAAAGCTACTATAAAATTCTTCAACCCCAGTTAAAACTGAGCCATCTCCAAAAACACTATACCTATTATTGTTAATATGCACCCCAGAAGCATAGTAACCTTTTTCTCTCATTTTAAATATTGCATCTTTTTTATTTTTAGCTAATGTCCCATATACCCAGTAATTAGGATTTGTTTGTACTTTAGCAATTGGCATTAAGCCATATTTTGCTAAGTCGATTTTATTCCAACTCTCAGCATTCACTCTTTGCTTATTTAAAATCCAACTCACATTCTCCATTTGCTGAATTCCTATATAACTACTTACTTCATCCATTGTAGCACTATGCCCGACCATAACTATATCGCATTCTGGATTTATCTCCCCTAAATCATCTCTAAACCTAGATCTATCAATCCCTGCATCTCTTACCAACAAACTCTTATTATACAGAATATTATCTGTAAAAATTACCGCTCCACCATCTAACGTGTTAGGTATTCTAACTGCTCCAAAGGAAAAAACAGTTACATCCGTTCCGAGATTTCCCATTTTCTTCCCTTTATACTCGCTACCAAAAGCCTCGATACAGTCATCAATCACTGGGATGTCATACTCTTTCCCAATACTATTTATTTCGTCAACAAAGCCAACATGACCACAAAAATGATTATGAATGATTGCCCTTGGCTTCAATTTAGCTAGTTTTTTAACACTATCTGGTGATAAAGTCCCTGTCGTCGGTTCAACATCAGCCCATAGTACCTTTATTCCCATGGACAATAGTGGTTGCGTTGATGCCAAACAAGCCATAGGAGATGCCACGACCGTATCACCTGGTTTAACTCCTAATGTTGACAGCGCAACCAAAATAGACATATTAAACGTATTAGTAGTGATTAAACTCTCTACTCCAATAAAATCCCTAAGCTTGTTTTCAAATTCTTTTCCATACTTCCCATATGCTAATTGGCCACTGTTTAAGATTTCATTAACCAATGGAACATCCGGCATAAAGGGCTTATATAAAGGTATCATAATGCTACCATCCCCTTTTAACTGTGTTCACGATATATTCTCTATCCTCATCTGTTAGCCACCAACCGCAAGGAATATGTACAAACGATTCGTAGAAATTATCTAGATTTGGCGTTTTACTATCCTCATTATTAAATACACTGTGCCTATCATTCCTTAAGTGTAGGGGTGATGCGGATATGCCATTTTTCTCCATCATCTCGATGAATTCATTACGTCGTTCCACCTTCATTGTATATAGCCAATAGCTTGGCTCTGTATCAGAATAGTAAGGGATTAATGTTACCCCTTCAATATCTTTTAACTCTTTATCGTAAAATTTGCCATTCTCAATATATTTAAGAGCATTCTCCTTTAGATTCGCTAACTGTACTAATCCTATTGTTGCATTAACATTGTTCATATGGTACTTGTACCCAGCCTCCACTATGTTGTTATTAAATCTAGGTATTGTTTTATCTAAGCCAAACCAACGTAGCTTTCTAGCTCTCTTATATTCCTCTTCATTTTTTAGTACAAGCAATCCTCCATCAACCGTGGTTATATGCTTAATTGCTTGAAAAGAAAAACAAGTATATGACGAATTATTTCCAATATATTTGTTCTTGTATTTACTCAAAAATGCATGGGCAGCGTCTTCAATGACAGGGATATTATACTTTTCAGAAATCTTGTTGATTCTGTTCATATCGCACACCATACCAGCATAATGAACAACCATAATCGCTTTCGTTCTAGGAGTGATGTTTTTTTCAATAGATTCTGGTGATATCAACCCCGTATTAGAGTCAACATCAGCAAAGATGACCTTAGCTCCTGTCAATGCTATTGTTGTATTTGTTGGTTCTGCTGTTAACGCTGTGCTTATGACCTCATCATTCTGTCCAATTCCTATCAACATCATTGCAATATGCAATGCCGCTGTACCGGAATTCAAAGTAACACAGTATGGGTTTCCTAGCAGTTGTGATAGTTCATTCTCAAATTCTAATACAGCCGCGCCTTCTGCAATATATCCGCTATAGAGGATTTCTTCCAGTTTAGGCATTAACTGTTCTTTTGCTGGTATATATGGCTTTATTAATGGTATCATCTAATTCTCCATTCTTATTTGCTTTTAATAATATGACCAACTAAAATTATATCACTAGAATATATAATTGGTTATGTAGCGAGAGACACACAAATTGTGCAGCTATCATAAGAAGTATATAACCATACATGATTATACCATACATACGCAAATCATTTGCCGCCTTATCCAAATCCCCTTTGGCCTTAAATAAAAAAATCCGTGTATCCATGCTTCAATGTATAGTAATATGGGTCCCTGGTTTTAATATGTTGCTATAACACTTCAATCCGTTAATATTTCCCCTATCATTTCTTTGAGTAGTTTCTCTGATGTATCTTTTGTATGATTTATTAGAGTATACTCATAATTCTTTTCTCCTAAATGCTTTCGATACTTTTCATCTTTAATTAAAATTTTAATATTATCAGCTAAACTCCTTGGGTCTTTTCGCTTAAATATCAATCCATTAACACCATGAGAAATATATTCTAAGGTGTTATCAAAATCTGGCATAATTGCAGGAACCTTCATTGCTCCTGCTTCAAAAACAGGTCTTGCTTGATGTGGTGTAGTTGCTGGGAAAATTAAAACATCTGCGAGTGTATACACATCGGTCATATCTTTTTGGACACCAATCTTAATAATGCTGCTTTGAAGGTTATTATCTGTAATTATCTGATTTATACTTTTCTCATATCTCCCTTTTAGAAAATTGTAAAGTCGCGAGTATATACTTTTCTCATGCTTATAATGAAATTCCGAATCTCCCGCCACTATTAACTTTACATTTAAATCTTTTAGGTATTTCAATGAGTTTACGGCGATATCAAATCCTTTGATTCTCAACATTCCTCCAACAAATAAAATATTAAAGGAATTTGGATCTACATTAAAATGCTTACAGGCTTCGCTTCTACCTTTATTAGGTTTGAAACTGTTAATGCTGATGAAATTTGGCACAACTATACTTTGTGCCTTTTTTAGGGATTCCATATCTTGATCGTATTTTGATATAAAAACAACTCCGTTAAACTTATCCAACAAGCCTCTCTGAATATTATTCCAAATATTCAAGATGCTTTTTTTTCTGGTTTCTTGAACATAGCAAACACTCTTTTGATTGTTTTTTCTAAAAGCAAATACCATACCAGCTAAGATTTTTGAGTCTGCTATCACTAATTCCGGGTTCTCAGTTTTTAAAATACAATCCCATCTTTTCCGGTACTTTATAATATTAACTATTCCATTTATAAACCCTGGGGACAGGACCGGGGAGCCTCCACTGTAATAATGTATTGACCCAACAGGGAAATCAAATGTTTTAACATTAATATCTCTTTCCATAAGATATTCAGAAAAATCACTAGGGTTTGAAGGGCAGTATATTACAACATCATAATCATCTTGTAAAGCCATTATAGTATTGTAAACAGTTACACCTGCACCGCCAATAACCCCGGAATGATGTATTATCAATATTTTTTTTTTCATTTAACAATTGCTCCCTAGGTATACTATAGTACTTTTATAGTCGGATCGTCTCTTTAGTGTTATTAACTTTGAATAAAAACAAAAATATCAGAATAGGCAACATCGAAAACAGATCAGTAAATTTAAAACTAAAAATACTCATTATCATCAGATATTCAAGGTATGCAAACAAAACAATTGCACATTTTCCGTTATATCTACTATAAAAATTATTATAAAATATACCAAGAACAAAATTTATAGCTATTATCCCTGAATATCCAAAATCTTTAAATTGCCAGTAAAACGAAGTTGCCAGTGCGTTATAAAGTTTGTAAAAACTATTTGTATCAGATAGTTGAACGAACTTCATTAATTCGATCCCAACTTCTGACATTCCACTCATCGCTGCATTGAACCCCAAGGTTCTTAGAAAAAAGCTTAGTGGTGCAAGAATACTAGAAAATGTCAGTTCTCCATAATATCTAACACCATTGTCATTATTTAATAAATAATCAAAATATGAAATGGCCCCAGTAAAATATGTCACCACAGCCATGTAGACCTTCGACAGACCTCCTTCTCTTAAGAAAGTCATAAAAAGTACAGCCACACACATTAACAAAATATATTTGAAATATTTAAAAATTAATTTCTTTTTAAATGCATAAATACCAAAAATCATGATATAAGCTATGAAATCTCTTCCGCCACTTAATATTCCAAATAAAAACATATTAAATATCACCAAATACAGTCTCCCATATTTTTTGGTATCTAACTCGACCAGTGCTACTAAAAAATTAACAAGGTTGAACATTTTTAATAAATTAAACAAGTGTGTTTCAAGTGGCATGCCAAATAGTTTTTCTGTTATTCCACCAAAAGGGATTCCGAAATAGATAAAACGAACTTTCCAATACTCTTCGAACATGTCTACAATGTTATACATTCTAAATAAATAATATAAAAGTGCCAATAAATAAAGAATCTCCAACATAAATAATACCGATAGTCCCATTGGCCTCATACTATCGATCCTATTGAAGGAGTTTCTCTTAACAAAATATAATGATAGATTGAAAAATATCAATCCCGAATAAATATACCAGTATGTTCTATCATCAATAGGGTAGAACTCACCAATATTCAAATAGGAAATTAATAGCCAAAACAGCCACCATATATTAAAAACTAAAACATAGTTATTCTCTAGTTTCTTGAGAAACAAAGAACTCAAGGTTAAACCTATTAAAATAAAATATAAGCTAAAAAAGCATACACTACTCATTGAATCCCTCTTTTTGCCAAACCACTCTATTGACATAATCAGTATATGACAAAATAATTCTCAATACTTTATCAGATACATTAGGCATACAATAATCTGATACTATTCTCAAGGTGTCTTTGTCCTGAGAATCTAGTACTTCTAACCCTTGAATAATTCTTTCCGACTTAAGTCCTACCATCATTACTGCGGATTCTTCCATGGACTCAGGTCTTTCATGCGCCTGTCTAATATTGAGTGCTTTAAACCCCAGAATCGAAGACTCTTCACTTATCGTTCCACTATCACTTAGCGTTGCAGCTGCGTGCATCTGAAGTTTAATGTAATCATTGAATCCAAGTGGTTTCATAGTTTTTATATACGGATTAAACTCGATGCGCTTTGACTCAATCATCTTTCTTGTTCTTGGATGTGTGCTTACAATTAATGGCATCTTATATTTTTCTGCAATTGTATTTAAACTCTCAACTAGATCCCTAAAATTTTGCTCCGAGCTTATATTCTCTTCTCTGTGTGCCGATACAACAAAGTACTTCTCTTTTTCAAGTCCGAGCCTTTCCAGGACGTCAGAATTCTTAATGTCTTCTTTTCTTGAATTTAGTACCTCAAACATCGGACTGCCTGTTTTTATAATTCTATCAGCAGGCAAACCTTCTCTAAGAAGATATTCTCTAGCAATATCACTATATGTTAAATTAATGTCTGCTATATGATCTACAATTTTTCTATTGGTCTCTTCAGGTACCCTTTGGTCAAAGCATCTGTTTCCTGCTTCCATATGGAAGATTGGGATTTGTCTTCTCTTCGCCGCAATTGCACATAAACAACTATTTGTATCTCCAAGGACTAAAAACGCGTCTGGCTTTACTTCTTCAAGTATTGGATCAATCTTAACTAGAATATTCCCAATTGTTTCAACTGCTGTCCCTATTGCTGCATTTAGGAAAAAATCGGGTTTTTTCAATTTAAAGTCGTTGAAAAATACTTCATTTAATTCATAGTCATAATTCTGCCCTGTATGCACAAGTATATGCTCGACAGCACTTGATTGATCTAATTTATTAATAACAGCAGACAGTCTTATGATTTCCGGCCTAGTGCCAACAACTGTCATGACTTTTAATCTTTTCATCAGTTATACCTCCATATAATAAGTATCAGGTTTTTCATGGTTATATGGCTCATTAGCCCACATGATTGTCACCATATCCGCGTCACCAAGATTCTCAATGTTGTGCGTATAGCCCGGTGGAATATCGACAACTTCCAGCTTTTCCGAGCTTACGAAATACTCTAATACTTGATCTGAACCCATTTTACGAAATCGAATAATGCCCCGACCACTTACAACTAGAAACTTCTCATTCTTGCTGTGATGCCAGTGATTACCTTTTATGATTCCTGGTTTCGAGATATTGACAGAAAATTGGCCTCGATCAGGCGTTTTAAAAAATTCAGTAAAAGATCCTCTTTGATCGGCATTCATCCTTAATGCATAACTAAACTGATCCTCCGGTAAGTAGCTCAGATATGTACTATAGAGTTTTTTGGTAAATTCATCTGACATATTAGGAACTGACTTATCATCTCTACTATTTTTAAACGAATAAATCAAATCGACTATTTCACCAAGGGTAATAGAATGTTCCACGGGAACTTTGCATAAAGAATCAACTTTATTCTCGTTGTTTCCCAATGCATTTACTAGTTCATCAACGACATCATCTATGTATACAAGATTCATAAGTATACTTGAATCATTCACTTTTATAGGTAAATCATGCGCTATATTATAACAAAATGTGGCGACGGCACTATTATAATTCGGTTTACACCATTTGCCAAAAACGTTTGGAAATCTATAGATTAGGACTTTGGCTCCAGTTTTGTTACCATAGTCAATTAGAAGTTTTTCACCCGCTTTTTTACTCTCTCCATAAGGATTCTCTAATGTGGCTTGGATTGAAGAAGAAATCATCACAGGGCACGTGTTACAATGCTTTTTTAGTGTGCTTAGCAAATCAGAAGTAAACCCAAAGTTACCTTCCATGAACTCTGACTTTTCTTCAGTACGATTTACCCCCGCAAGATGAAATACAAAATCAGCATTCATGCAATAGTCATTTAGTAATGATGGCTTCGTATCAAGATCAAATTCAAAAATCTCATGGTGCCCTATACTTCTAAGTGTTGAAATCAAATTTTTACCAATGAATCCGTTTGCCCCCGTGACTAATATATTCATCGCCTATCCCAACCTTCCAATTGTTCTCTGACATAATCAAGTTGTAATAGTCTCTCTTTAATCTGCTCGATATTGAGTCTTTCTGTGTTATGTGAGTTATACTCATCTTCTGAGGAAAGATTCTGATCTCCCTCAACAAAGTATTTATCATAGTTTAAGTCTCGTTTAT
The DNA here is from genome assembly GCA_041859095.1 of Anaerovoracaceae bacterium. Taxonomy (GTDB): domain Bacteria; phylum Bacillota; class Clostridia; order Peptostreptococcales; family Anaerovoracaceae; genus UBA1422. The sequence goes on along the minus strand of JBHEKY010000013.1, from coordinate 28,916 downwards.
CAGCAGGTACTCTATAAAATCCACCCATGTCTTTTGCAACTACATGTTCTTCTTTTGTAAGTAGCGTCTCATAAAGTTTTTCTCCATGACGAGTACCTATAACTTTGATTTCATTTTCTGCTTTAAAAAGTTCTTTGATAGCCTGCGCTAAGTCTCCTACTGTAGATGCCGGGGATTTCTGAACCATAATATCTCCTGCTTCAGCATTCTGAAATGCGAACTCAACGAGTTCGACAGCCTCATCAAGGCTCATTAAAAATCGAGTCATGTTAGGATCCGTTACTGTTAATGGTAACCCGCTCTTAATCTGATCAATAAAAAGAGGGATAACCGATCCTCTTGATGCCATTACATTTCCATATCTAGTTCCACAAATAAGGGTCTTCTCTGGATCCACATTCTTTGATTTCGCAACAAAAACCTTTTCCATCATGGCTTTCGAAATTCCCATAGCGTTAATTGGATACGCCGCTTTATCAGTTGATAAACAGATGACTTTCTTTATGCCCATCTCAACAGCTCCTGTTAGAACGTTATCTGTTCCTAAAATATTAGTCTTAACTGCCTCCAAAGGGAAGAACTCACATGAAGGTACTTGTTTGAGCGCTGCTGCGTGAAAGATATAATCAACTCCATGCATTGCATTTTTTACACTTTCTATATCTCGAACATCTCCAATATAAAACTTCAACTTATCGTTTTTATAGAGTTTTCTCATATCATCTTGTTTCTTCTCATCACGAGAAAATATACGCACTTCTTTTATGTCTTCATCTAGGAACTTTTTCATAACTGCATTCCCAAAAGAACCTGTTCCACCAGTTATTAATAATACTTTATTCTTAAACATTCCCTATCTACTCCTACTCTTTTCAATCATATTTACTATTTTTTTTGTTGCAACTATGTTGTTTTTTTCTTTTATAACATAGCATCTTGCCCTCTCTCCAAATGCATTTCGAGTTTCTTTGTCCATAGATATAATCTCTTCAATTTTTCTGCTAAGACTATCTATTGAGTTGTCCTCAACATAGTAAAAACAGTCATCATATTCATCGGGTATGCCGTCTAATTTATAGGCAATTACAGGCCGCCCGGTTAAAAGATACTCCAAGTTCTTCGAAGGAAATGAATACTTGGTAAATTCTTCATTATTCTGTCTTGGGTTTACAAGAACCGTTGCTCTTTGTTGAATTTTAGTTACTTCAGAATTAGACAATTGACCTAAAAAAACAATTCTTCCATCCTTTTCAGCGAATCTTTTGATGATTTCTTCTGAGTCACCTCTCCCACATATAATTAGTTGGGCATTTCTGTTTGTAGTACCATGAAAGGCATGTATTAAATCTACAACACCAAATTTCTTATTTAACGTGCCAGTATATACAACTGTTATATCATTCGAATTTCGGAAGTCATCACTTTTGTTGTCGATATTACCAGTTTCTATGGCTACAACTCCCTCGATAACAATATAAGGTCTATCCCCAACGTTCAACATATTTTTCATAGAATCTGTTAACAGAACGAATGAGTCCACGTGTTTCAAGTTTTTTTCAAAAATAGCGATATCAGTTTTCTTTAATCTGTCATATATAAAAGATTTCTTGTCCTTTAAGTTCATAAACTGCGGCAAATCCGGAACAACCAAACAAATGTGAATGGAAGGGTCGTTTTCTTTTGCATAAACAGCAGCTTGTAAAAATGGAGTGTGGGGGGAATAAACAATTATCACTTTGTTGTCAGTAGTGCTATCAGCAAAAGCTTTTATACTTTTCCGAAGATTGTTTTTTCTGGAAATGCTCCTAATGCCCCAAATGTTGTTAAAACTAACATAGTTAATATCTACTATATTCTTGTATACTGATTTTCGCCCTTTATAATGAATATCTTTATAATCTTTAGGGAAAGAACCTATAAATGGGGCAGATAATATCGTGAGTTTTAAGTTTTCTAATTCAAGCAATCCATCAACGAGATTCCACTGATATTTATTAGCAGCATAATGAACTGTTCCTTTTGATTTCTCAAGAATTCCTATTTCTTCTATGCTATCAAAAACACCGCCCAAAAATAAAACATTCATTAGGTATCCCTCACATATATGATGTCAAATGGCATGTATCCTTTTGTATTTCATCATGGATCCAATCAGGTGCCTCATCATAAAATAAGCTGATTCAATTGGATTCATGCCGATGAATCTAAAAACTTTGTATGTCATTTTAACCGATTTGATTTTGTTTCCAGATTTTGAATTACCGGAAATTCTATAAATGAGCAGAGGTTCATTTACTCCATATGCGATTACTCCCATTTTTAGCACCCTTAGCCAAACAGCATAATCTTCATGTATCTCATCTTTTTCCATCTTGATATTATCAAAAAACTTCTTTTTTATTAGAACAGATGAACAGGATATTACATTCTGATTTCTAAGTTTTTCATATGTTACCATTGCAGGAACAGCAAACGTTCCCTTATATGGCTCTCCCTCTTCATTGATATAGGATGCTCCAGTGAATATGAATTCCGCTGATTCCTTTTCTATTATTTGAAACTGTTTCTGCAATTTTTCCGGATCCCACATATCATCACTATCCAAAAAAGCTATCCACTCACCAGATGCATGTTCTATTCCTCTGTTTCTTGTTGTTGAAACTCCCATGTTTTTTTCATTAGGGAGTGCTTTTATTCTATTATCGTTTTTGCAAAACACTTCAATAATATGTTGTGTATTGTCTTTAGATCCATCATCAAGAACCAATAATTCCCAATTTTGATAGGTTTGAGCGAGAACTGAGTTGATAGCATGCACAACATGTTTTTCACAATTATATGCTGGCATAACGATGCTTACTAAGACTTCTTTCCTACCCATTTTGTTCACTCCTCGGTCCTTTTTATTGATTCACTAAACTCGCATACTCGATAGTTATTACCAAACTCAGACATGTTGAGGTCATAAATAAGGTCTCCAAAGACTTTATTCAACGTGCTGACTTTTATTGAACCTAATAGAGGGTTAAATAACTTAGTGAATACAACTTTCTTGCCATGAACTTCTGCAATCATCCGAAAAAGTTCACTGGTATTTACATATTCTGTATTCTGTGGGAAAAACACTCCCCCACATCGATTGTCTATGAGCTGCTTCACAAACTCTGATAAGTTGTCAATATATATCATACTGCGATTATTGTCTATCTTTGGAAAAATTGGCATCTTTCGTGCCAACTTAGCAAGTCGTGTATAATTACCTCTACACCCTTTCCCATATACCATGGGTGGCCTTATAATTGAAACAGTAAAAGATTGATCTGCTAGTCTATTAATAAGCTCTTCTGCCTGAATCTTAGATTTTCCATAAGCTGTATTTGACTTCAACGGAGTACACTGATCAATGATACCAGTTTCCATCCCGTATACACTCATTGAGCTAAGAAATATTATCTGTCCAACTCCTGATTCTTTCGCCTTCTGAGCCGTTTCATATGCTAAGTCCCTGTTCACCTTATAGTACAGTTCGTGATTATCGCTTGACTCTCTGATGTGAGCTATTCCGGCAACATGAAACACAACGTCATATAAGCTAAAATCCATCGTTTTCCATGACACATCTTTCATCTCAACTGTGTCTACGAGATAATTACCAGGTTCTCTCATTAGCCAATTTTCTATAGATTTGCCAATATAACTGTCCTTGCCAGTGATTAAAACACGTTTTATGTCTGTCATATTCTCACTGTCTCCTCCACCTGTGTTAATGTAGATTTCTTGATACTTATACCAGTATAGTGCCTACAAGGTCTTTATTATATTTATTCACTGTATGAATTGCATTTTGAAGTTCATCCAAGGATGTTTTATTCTTCTTAACAATGAGTATAATTGAATCACATTTTAAAACATTCGAGAGTGTCTCAGAAGTATGTAATGGTTTATCACTGAACCCAACCTTATAGTCCATTAAAATGTCACATGAGGAAATCCCCTCAAATATTATCTCTGTATTAATAATATCTTTGCAACCAACAATTAAAATATTCTTAGACTTTGACATGGCAATGATATTGTTGGCAATAATACGGTTGATTTCTTCTGTTGAAAGACCATATGGTTCTCTTGCCAATTTGCTTATTAACATATCTAACCTGTTGCTCTTGTTATTTTTTTGTATCAACTCACCTAACACTTCTAAGCCATAGTTAATAATAATTTGTTTTCTGGATTTTATATTATTTGATAAATTGACAGTAATAAAATAATATATCATTGCAAGTACAATGCCTGCAAGCAGGCCAATTAGAGAATATAATAACCCTGAAATGACTGCGTCCTTTATTGTGTTCACTTGAGCTTCGATATTTTGGAGTTGAGATTTTTTGTCATTAAGTTCTGTCTTTAAGGCTTCATATCGATTAGTTTGAAAATTTTGGTCATCCAAAACTTTGGAATCGGAAACAACCACAATGTTTTCAGATGTTAACTTACTTGTGTGTTCACTAACTAGGTTCGAGAATTCCGATTGTTTGTTGTTAATTTCTTGTTTTATAAGCTGCAAAATTTCATTTGTCTGTTTGCTACTAGCACCCATGACAAATATATTAAAAGAGCTTGGAGCATTCGTACCATTTGCCTCTGCCTTAATTATCTGAGATAAATAGACAGGTTTAATATCATCACTTAGTTGCTTCGCGACTACTTTGTATATCTCGCCGGAATTAAAATAATCGACATATAAGTATACCAAATCACTCTGAAATCCCAATGCTTCATCTTGTATTGGAGCGTCAATATAGTAAGATACAATTCCCTTTGTTATCATTGATGGTTCCAAATTGTAATAAATGGACTCTTTAAGTTCTTTTTCTTTAAGATTGACTTCTTCTTGAATTTCATTTATTGAATCTTGTAGAAGTTCCTTTTCTATAACTTGAGTCGCAAGAAGCTGATCGTTATTTGCAATGTTAAGAAGTGGAATAAATTTATATAAACCAAAAACTACTGCGACAATTAATCCTATCAGCAATATTTTCCTCCACTTTTTTAAAACAAGTGGGAACAAATCATAAATAGTTATGTCGTAAAATTTATTTTCACAATTTGTGTTCATAATTATTAAACTCCTTTATTTATATTGGTATTACGGTCAAGATAGCATTTTATATAGTTATACATCAATATCCTTTCGTTTGTATGCGTCTTCGTCGCTTCTTCTTTCAGACTCATAAATATTACCTTCAACAACTCCATCGCTCTTAAGCACTTTAAATACTGTTCCGAACAAGCACTTGATGTCAAAGAAAAAACTCATCCTCTCAACATACTCTCCATCCAACCTTGCCTTGTCCACGATTGCAAGCTCATCTCTGCCATTGATTTGAGCCCAGCCGGTGAGTCCGGGATGCAATTCATTTACCCCATATCGATCTCGCTCTGCAACCAAGTCATCCTGATTCCAAAGCGCTGGCCTAGGTCCAACGATTGCCATTTCACCTTTGATAATGTTAAATAACTGCGGGAGCTCATCCAAGCTTGTTTTTCTCAGAACCCTGCCTACTTTTGTGATATGGGCATCTGGATTTCCCAGCAAATGGGTCGGAGCATCTTTTGGCGTGTCAATGGACATGGTCCGAAACTTATAGATCTGAAAGTACGATTTATTCTTGCCGACTCTTTTTTGCTGAAAAAACACTGGCCCTTCTGAGTCAAGTTTTATGATTAGCGCTATTAGAATCAACCCTGGGGAAAGCACGATTGTCGCTAGTACACTGATTACAAAATCGATGATTCTTTTGAGTTTAACATAAACTTTTTTATTTTTCATATTCCATCGACCTTATTCTCTGTAATCGTATAGGTGCCGCATAATAAGCGAGCCAAGTCCTTGATATCCGGACGGTTTTCAGTGGCTGCCATGAACAGATCATTCAATTGTTTTAGTAGATTATCTTCATCAAACTCAATGGGTTGTCCCACATAAATCAATTCGTTCTCTGTCTTTTGAATTCCTTCCTCATCCATTAATAATTCTTCGTAAAGTTTTTCGCCGGGTCGAAGGCCACTAATCTGGATTTCAATGTCTATCCCGGGACGCAATCCTTTCATACGGATAAGCTTTTCTGCCATGTCATAAATTTTTACTTGTTTGCCCATATCCAAAACGAAGATTTCTCCACCCTTGGCTAAGAGTGCGGTTTCTAAAATTAATGAAACCGCTTCTGGGATGGTCATGAAATAGCGGGTAATCTCTTCGTGGGTGACGGTGACAGGGCCGCCCTCTTCAATCTGTTTCAGGAAGAGAGGTACCACAGAGCCATCACTTCCTAGCACATTTCCGAATCGTACTGCTACAAATCGGGTTTTAGAGTGATGTGCATAGTATTGTAATATCATTTCGGCAATCCGCTTGCTAGCACCCATAATATTAGTTGGGTTAACGGCTTTGTCCGTAGAAATCAATAGGAAGTCCTGTACGTTGTACTTGTCCGCCACTTGGCAAAGATTCAAGGTGCCTTTGCAGTTGTTCTTAATCGCTTCACCGGGGGCATCCTCCATCAATGGCACATGCTTGTGGGCTGCAGCATGATATACAAGTTCCGGTCGATAGGTTTCAAAGATATATTCCAGTCGATTCACATCCCTTACGGATCCAATCAACACTTGTACGTCCAAATCAATATATTTTTTCTTTAATTCTAATTGTAACCGATACGCGCTATTCTCATTAATTTCAAAAATCAGTAGCTGTGCTGGCTTGGTGGCTGCTATCTGCGTACATAACTCTGATCCGATGGATCCGCCACCACCGGTTACCAATACGCGTTTGCCCCGAAACTTCACATCTAGTCCCGAATGCTCAGGATCGATAGCTTTTCGGTTGAGTAAATCTTCAAACGAAACATCTTGAATGCTATCACTGATATTTCCCTGAACGATATCGGCAATAATCGGTAATTTTCGGACACGGCAGTTGGTTTGATAGCAAATCTCAACCAGTTCGTTCATAGTAATTAGTCCGGCTGAAGGAATCGCAATGATAATTTCCTCTATTCCATATTTATGTACTAATGTTGAAATCTGATGGCGATTCCCGCAAATAGGAACGCCAAGTAGATTTTTGCCTATCTTGTGCGGGTTATCATCGACAATGCATACGACGCGGTTTTCAGCATTAGAGTTGACTCGTAACTCGTTGATTAACATGTATGCAGCGGCACCGGCGCCAATCACCAAGGTGCTTCGCTTCTCCGTGGTACTCGCTGTCTTATAGATGAAACGCCGTAATAGACGTGGCGACATGCGGCTAAAAGATGCACATATAAATAGCAGGATTGGGAACACCAAATAATAACTCCAGGGTACATGCCCTAGTGTCTGAACAAGGATGAATTCTTTGTAAAAAACCTGTATCGCCGTATTCAAAGAAACACTTAAAAAGATAGCAATCACTTCATCAAGTGACGCAAAACTCCATACGCTGTGATAGAGTTTGAACGCATGGAAGATTAATACTGTAATCAGCATATCTGGTAGTAGATACCACAAGGTCAAGTCGGCATAAATCATTGGGATATTAAAAATATCAAAGCGAATTAGTAGCCATCCATAAGCGGCAAAAATCACACTGAAGATGTCAATCAACATCAACCAAAATTTGCTATGTTTTCTTATGTTCTTCCAAAAGCTTGTCAATACTAAACCTCTCTCATCCCCTAGATAAAAATAAGCATAATCTCCATATTTGACTACGCAACCAAACGATTTATTATAACCTTTCTAGAGGTCTATGTCAACCAAACGGACCTCCCATTCAGGGTGCTCCAATCGGTTCAATCTCTCAGTAAGTACCCCTTCAAACCTTTGCAAGGTATACCATTTTCGCCCATATGTATTCCATTCGCAACTGTCGATTTCACAATAATATCGCCAACCAGATTGTTCGCTATGTGTGAAGGCGCCAAGTCCAAGCGCTTTGGCTCCATGGCCAATAGTGCCGCCAAACCTGTTGGTGTGACCATTTCCATCTCTATCTCTTTTGTCCCAAAGATAAGGTCGCTGGTATTCATCAATGCGCGAACGGCAGGAACTGGGACGGAAATTTCTCCGTGGGCGCAATGCACTTTGCCAATACCGTCTATGACCTTGGAGCAATAGACCTGACCCGGATTGATTGTCGTATAAGCTGCCGCTATCCCAACCATATTGAGAATGGCTTGTGGTCTACCCACCTCATGAAAATGGACTGTTTCCAGAGTTTCGCCATGAACTTTGGCCTCAGCTGCTGCAAGGATGGAATATATCTTGAGTGTCATGTCTTTCACATCGTGGTCTAATTGGCTATCAGAAAGCAATGTGAGGATACTTTGAAAGCTGCGATTTGTATAGGGCTCTAAAGGAGCATGCGCGTGTCCGAGATAATGCTCATGGGTATGCCCATGCTCGTGTCCGGCCTGATGCAGCTCCTCGTGGTGCAGTTCGTCACTGACCAGTTGTTGTTGTTGCTTCACGAAAAAATCCTTGTCGCAAAGATTGGTCAGACATTGGCAAAGCATATCTCCGCTGACACCATTTGTACAATCGATATATAAGTTCACCTTTGACATACCTAAATTCCTTTCTTCGTTGCGCTCGTTGAAAAGTTCTGATTAATCTAAGTCTCAGTATTCTATGGGCACTGAATCAGCCCCTCCGCCCAGAGGCATCCGCCGCAGGTTGGAAAAGGATTGCCTAAACAGTCTTCTTTGTTTTCCTCCATATAGGCACAGTTGCCGCAGATGGTACAATGCGGGAACGAAAATTCTCGTAGTCTATCTCGAAATTCCACGTATGGTTGGCTATCCCAAATCTCCGCAAGTTCCCTTTCGTTGATATTACCAAAGCTGCAATGGCTAATTTTACGCTCTGTTTCCGGCAGGTATTCTATGTGGTTATGAAGCAGAGAAAGGCATGGACTCACTTCTCCGTCCCAACGGACAAAGAGTGCCTGAGCTTCCACAAATTTGCAATGATCCCCTCGTCTGGCAACAGCGTTTTCACCGATTTGCAAAAGCCTTGCTTGCTTTAGAATCTCGGCAATGGTGCCGCTGACTTCCGGCTGGTCAAAATCCATAATAGGCAACTGCACCAACGGGCATTGCTCTGTTTCAGAGTCCATCAGCTTCTCATTATAACACATATCATAAAGGCGTTTACGATACAAAATTTCATCGCCCATCTCTTTGCTGTAAGGCAAAACGTTGGTTACCTTTAATTCGGAGGCGTGAAGAAAATTGGCCAGTTCGATGACTTGGGGCAACTGATGGATATTGCTTTTCATTGCCACAAAGGCTAACCCCAACTTGGTTTGATATCCACCCCGGATTCTGGTCAGGCTAAATTGCAGCAGTTGGTCAGTAACCTTTTTATAATCCGACGCAGGTCGGATGCCCTCGTAGATTTCCGTATCGGCTCCATCAAGAGACACCCATAGCATATTCAGTTTTAATTCGAACAAGTCGTGAATGACTTCTCGATTCAGAAAAGCCCCATTGGTTATCAATTCCACCCGCTTACCCGTCGCCTTGGCCGCTCGAAGCATCTTAAATAAATCAGGATGGGAAAACGGTTCTGCAACCCCTCCGAAAAATAAGGTCTCCACGGTCGGGTTTTCTGTTGCAGCAAAAAGAACCCGTTCAAAGGTTTGCCATGACATGTGTCCAGTTTGCTCGCCAAACCAGGCGTTTCTCGAACACATTTTGCACAGCAGGTTGCACTCCGAAGTGGGTTCTATATAAATTTTGCGGATTGGTTCTGAATGATTTGGCATTTCCCATCACCTCAGGTTTGATTATATCACTATTTCATTGTTCAAAATCCTTGCTTTTAAGTCTAGCACTTTTGCTTCTATGATTTGGGCAGTCTTGATGAATTCATCCATGCCTTTTCCTGTAGGATCATCAAGTCCCCAGTCTTCTCGGTGTTTGCATGGCAAGTAGGGGCAATTTACATAGCATCCCATGGAAACGACGATATCGACCGGTGGGATTTCTTCAATGAGTTTGGACCGTTGCCTTTGGTTCATGTCCATCCCATATAAATCATGAATGACTCTCACTGCTTCTTGATTGATTTGTGGCTTTGTTTCGGTTCCCGCAGAAAACGCCTCATAGGCATCTGCTGCCAAATGCTTGGAAATGGCCTCTGCCATTTGGGATCGGCAGGAATTATGGACACAGACGAAAGCGACTTTTACTTTTTTCCCCATGATAAATCTCCTATTTTTTATTTGCATCATCTGTCACATGTGGCTCTCTTCAAGTCTTCTATCTGCTTAACCTTTTTGAAACCCCTTTTGCATCAAAGAATTTGTCTTTGAAATAAAGGGCAGAGTTGACCAGCGCAATCATCACAGGAACTTCCACCAGCGGTCCGATGACCGCTGTGAATGCTACGTCCGATGTGATGCCAAAGACTGCAACCGCCACAGCGATGGCCAGTTCAAAATTATTGCTTGCCGCTGTGAATGCCAAGGTTACCGTTTGATCATACTTAAATCCTTGTCGATATGAAACATAAAAACTAACGAAAAACATCAAGGCAAAGTAGATCAACAAGGGGATGGCGATTCGTAATACGTCCAGCGGGTTATTCACAATCTGCTCACCTTTTGTAACAAACATGATGACAATTGTGTATAGCAACGCAATCAGCGCTAATGGGGAAATCTTAGGAATGAATACCTTGTCATACCAGTCTTTGGACTTGATTCGAATCAATGAAAAACGGGTGATGAATCCTGCCGCAAATGGGATACCAAGGTAAATCAGAACGCTTTTGGCCACATCCCACATGGATACATCCACAGTCTGGCCGCCCCAGGATAATCCTAGCCATTTGGGTAATACAGTGATAAATACATAAATGTAAACTGCATAAAGCAGAATCTGGAAGATGGAATTCAGCGCAACCAGTGCAGCTGCATATTCACTATCCCCTTTGGCCAGAGAATTCCATACGATGACCATGGCGATGCAGCGCGCCAGTCCTATAATGACAAGACCAACGGCGAACTCCGGTTTGTCCGGCAGAAAGATGGCGGCCAGTACAAACATCAAAGTTGGACCTACCACCCAGTTTTGAAGCAGGGAGAAGGTAAATACCCCTCGGTTCTCTGAAACTTTTCCGATTTCTTCATACTTGACCTTGGCCAGCGGGGGATACATCATGACAATCAGCCCAAGTGCAATTGGCCATGATATGGTTCCGGTTGAAAAGCTGCTTAGCGACTTGGCAACCTCCGGGAATAAAAATCCACCAAAGACGCCGATGGCCATGGCAATGAAAATCCATAAGGTCAAAAATCCATCTAGAAACGACAACTTATCTCTTTTGATGCTTTCCATATTGATACTCCTCGATTCCTTTTTAAACTTCTAACTACCTCAAATACTTCTTTATTTCTTCAACATTGGGCACTCTGCCCATTATCTTGACTTTTCCATCCACCACTAACGCAGGTGTACGCATCACATTGAAAGCCATGATGTCCATTAGGTTTTCCACTTTTTCGATGGAAGCAGAAATTCCCATTTCTTCAATTGCGGTGATGGTGTTTTTCTCCAGGTTCTTGCAACTGGTGCAGCCCGTTCCTAAAACTTTTATTTCCATTTGATTTCTCTCTTTCAGTTATACTGTTTGAATGACGAATCAGTAATGTTGGTTTCTGTCTCTATTAAATAAACAGGAATCCAAGGGCATTAAAGGTATATCCAATGATAAGGATTCCAAAGATAACAATCAGGAAAAACATGGCCAACAGCTTGGTTTTGACTACTTTCTTAAGCATTATTAGGGACGGCAACGAAAGGGCCGTGACCGCCATCATAAAGGCAAGGGCTGTGCCGATGCCTACGCCTTTTGTCACCAAAGCTTCCGCAATTGGCAAGGTACCAAAGATGTCAGCATACATGGGGGCGCCAACGATGGTGGCAATCAATACCGAATACCATTTGTCCTGTCCCAACAGTGCACTGATCATTTCCTGGGGAATCCAGTTATGTATCAATGCGCCAATGCCTACACCAATTAGAATGTACAGCCAAACCCTTTTAACAATCTCCTCGACTTGGTCTTTGGAAATTGCCAGTCGGTCTTTTACAGTCAAGGATTCCTGCTCCAGCTCCATTGCTTGATTGCCATAGACAAAGGGCTCCACATATTTTTCCATCTTGGCTTTGCCGATGATTGTTCCGCCGATGACCGCAAGCACCAACCCAACCACCACATAAGCCATGGCGATTTTCCAGTTGAAAATGCTGGCTAAAAGAAGAACCGATGCCAGATCCACAAGTGGAGAAGAAATCAGAAAGGAAAAAGTGACACCCAGGGGCAGTCCTGCACTGGTGAACCCGATAAATAAAGGAATCGAAGAGCAGGAACAAAACGGGGTAATAGTCCCCAGAAGCGCACCAAGTATGTTGGTTGTGATGCCTTCATGTCCTCCCAAGATCTTTCGGGTTCGCTCCGGTGGGAAAAAGCTTTGAATGTAAGAAATGATGAAGATCAGTACTGACAGCAGGATGAAAATCTTAATCACATCGTAAATGAAAAAATGCAGGCTTCCACCCAAGCGTTCGTCCATGCTTAGTCCAAAGACGTTTTCTACCAGGTTCTTTACCAAATCATATAACCAATTCATTTTGAGCAATTGGTTGTTGAGAAATTCTAAGATAAGCAATTGCAGTCTCCTTTGCTCTCTGCGGATGCCAACGCTGCGATATACAGTGTGTTAACATAGTTCATATATTCCTCCATGGTTTCCATATTCATTGAATAATGGGACCATTTCCCGTCCTTGCGCGTTTTGATTAAGCTGCAATCTGACAGAATACGGATATGATGTGATAAGGTAGGTTGGGTAATATTAAAATGCTCCAACAGTTTGCAGGCACAGCGTTCCTGGTCTGTAATCATTTGTATGATTTGCAGACGGTTGGGATCCGACAAAGCCTTACTGATTCGTGCGAATAGCTGATGATTCATAATAACTCCTTTCGCCCGATTGAGGCGGTGTTTATAGATAGACGTGTATCTATCTGACATGTTCAGATTACCACACATATAGATGTATGTCAATATGAAAAAGCTATCCAAAATCGATTTTTTTCGATCTGGATAGCTTCTGTTTTCTTGTTGTGGGTCCGCTACTTGTTCAATGGTTTCGCTCTTTTTTATTTAGTTTCAAGAGTTTACTCGGTTTTGTTGATTTTGGAAGCCAGGCATGCGGCGCCGTAGCCGTTGTCAATGTTTACAACCCCGATTCCATTGGCACAGCTGTTGAGCATGGATAGGAGTGCGGTCAACCCTTCAAAGCTTGAGCCATAACCGATATGGGTAGGAACTGCAATGACAGGTCTGCTGACGAGTCCTCCCACAACACTTGCGATGGCGGCTTCCATGCCCGCAACTACGATGATAACATTGGCATCGCGAATCCGATCCAGTTTATCAAAGAGCCGATGAATTCCCGCAACACCTACATCATAAATCCGGTCCACAGGATTGCCCAACAGTTCCGCAGTCACTGCGGCTTCTTCTGCAACTGGAATATCAGCGGTTCCGGCTGATACAACGGCAATAATCCCGCGATATTTTTTTGTTCGATCCTGGTCTATGGCTTGTGCCCAATTTTGGGCATCAGCTACGGCCGGGCTTATTCTGCGAACCACCGCAATGATTTTGGCAACCGGATCATAAACCGCTTCCGGAACCAGTCCCGATGCCACACGAAAATCTTCGGGGGTGGCGCGGGTTGCCATGATGTTTTCATCAGGATGCATCAGGCTCAATTCCGCCAGAATTTCACCCACTTGAAGGGGCGTCTTACCAGGGCAAAAAACCGCTTCCGGCGCACCGGTTCTCACAGGTCTGTATTTGTCCAGATTAGCAAATCCCATTTCCTCATGGGTCGGACGTTCACCTTTGTTATACTCCATAATTGTTTTCCTATCTTATTGCTTCCTTAGCCTATCTTATCATTTCTGCCTGTCTTTGGGCGCTTCGAATCACATGATGCATCAGAATAGCAGTTGTTACAGTTCCCACCCCTCCGGGTACCGGTGTGATTACAGAAACCAAAGGTTCCACGACGTCATAATTTACATCTCCGGTAAGTTTCCCGGAATTATCCACATTGATGCCAACGTCGATTACTACCTGTTTTTGATGGACAAATGAGGCGTCCACCATGTTTGTTTTACCTACGGCTGCGACGAGGATGTCCCCTCGCTTGCACTCCGTTGCCAAGTCCTCGGTTTTACTATGGCACAAGGTCACGGTCGCGTTTTGAGTCAACATCATCATGGCGACTGGTTTGCCGATTACCAGGCTTCTGCCCAGAACTACGGCTCTTTTTCCTTGTAATGGAATTCCATAATGCTTCAGGATTGCCATCACCGCTTCTGCAGTGCAAGGGCCAAAGCCATCCCGACTCCCCGCATACACTTTGCCCATGGAAACATCCGACACCCCATCGACGTCTTTGTCGGAATCAATTATATTGAGGACAGCTTGCTCGTCCATGTGTGCTGGTAGGGGTCGAAATAGTAGGATGCCATGAACATATGGGTCTTGATTGAAGCCCTTGATATGGGATTCCAATTCCTTCTGTTCCACATCCTGCGCCAAGTCGCATCCAAGTATTTGAATACCCATACTCTGTGCTTTCTTGATGATACTGGCTTCATATGCCAAATCATCCGAGTTGTTACCAACTCGTACCAATGCCAGTGTGGGATTTGTCTTTTGGTCTTTGAGGGCTAAGATGGCGGCAGCGCTATCTTGATTCAATCTATCTGCAACCTCTTTGCCTTTTAATATCCGTGCCATTTCATCTCCTTTATTTGGAAAGCCCACCCAGGGTGGTTTTGACAGTCAAGAAAATTTCGTCCGCCAGAGCGCTATACTCTTTGAGCATAGCCTCGGACTCGGCATTTAGTACAGCAGCCTTGGTCTTATCCCTCATGGAAGAGGTATTGATGAACACATTCAGACTAGCGGCTTTCACCGCACCACTCAAAATCGCCGCGCCCGCACCGGCATCGCTGATGGCCATCCGGCTACCTTTCCTACTGTATGCCTGCAAAAGCTCAATGGCCCGACAACACTGATTCATAATTTCCATGGGTACCATTGTGGCGTCCAGAAGGCACTTTTCCATAGTTTCTATGTCGTCCGGATGTTGATATGCCTCTGCTAGCGGTGCAAACGCTTCTGCATCTCGCTCCACCAAGTCCAAAAGAAGGGCTTCAATGGCCTTAGCGCCATCGTTGAGTGCCTGGATATCCGACTCCACATCCGCATATTTCTTTTTGCCTAAGGTCAAGGATCCGACCATGTGTCCTAATGCAGTACCAATTGCACCGGCTAGCGCGGAAGCGCCTCCGCCGCCGGGAACCGGATTTTTGCCAGCCAGAATTTCTACGAATTCCTCGCAAGGCAACTGAGTCATTCGAGTAGTGCTCATGATATTCTCCTTAAAACAGTCCTGAAATTTTTCCAGTGCTGTCAACGTCAATGTGTTCTGCGGATGGAACTTTTGGCAAACCGGGCATGGTCATAATGTCTCCTGTAAGGGCAACGATGAACCCAGCGCCAGCAGATACCTTGAGGTTGCGTACAGTCAGGATGAATCCGGACGGAGCGCCTCGCAGAGCCGCATCATCTGAAAAACTGTATTGGGTTTTGGCCATACAGATGGGAAGGTGGCCGAAACCTAAATCTTCCAACTGCTTAAGTTGAGTGGCCGCGGCTGGTAGAAAGTTCACATCCCCGGCTCGATAAATCTTTGTAGCAATCGCGCGGATTTTGTCTTCAATGGACAAATCCAGAGAATAAATCTGCGTAAATTCGTTTGGCTTTTCGCAAAGTCTGACCACTTCTTCAGCCAGTGCTTTGCCGCCTTCTCCACCTTTTGCCCAAACTTCACTGAGGGCAACATTTACGCCCAGTTCCTTGCATCTGGCTTCCACCAAATCCAGTTCCGCCTGAGTATCGGTGGGGAATGCGTTGATGGCTACTACCGCTGGCAGCTTGAATTCACGTGTAATATTTTCAACATGGCGCAATAGATTGGGTAAACCCAGCTCCAGCGCTGTCAGGTTTTCGGTTTGCAAGTCAGCTTTCGCAACCCCTCCGTGATGTTTCAGTGCACGGACAGATGCAACGATGACCACAGCAGAAGGTTTTAGGTCCGCCATTCTACATTTAATGTCTAGGAACTTTTCGGCACCAAGATCAGCGCCAAATCCAGCTTCCGTGACAACGTAGTCCGCCAACTTCAGTGCGGTGCGTGTTGCCATTATGGAGTTGCATCCGTGAGCGATATTTGCGAAAGGTCCCCCGTGTATAAATGCCGGGGTTTGTTCCAATGTCTGAACCAGGTTGGGTTTCAAGGCATCTTTTAAAAGCGCGGCCATTGCCCCCTGTGCTTTCAAATCAGCTGCTGTCACCGGTTTATTGTCATAGGTGTATCCAACGATGATTTTGGCGATTCGTTCTTTCATATCGTCAATGTCCTTGGAAAGGCACAAAATTGCCATGACTTCGCTGGCAACGGTAATGTCAAATCCATCTTCCCGCACCACGCCATGAGCCTTTCCACCCAAACCGTCAACAATATTCCGAAGCTGTCTATCATTCATATCCATAGCACGACGCCAGCTAATCTTGCGGTTGTCAATGCCCAGGACATTTCCCTGATGAATGTGGTTGTCCAGCATGGCAGCCAACAGGTTGTTCGCTGCACCGATGGCATGAAAATCTCCTGTAAAGTGAAGGTTTATGTCTTCCATCGGCACTACTTGAGCATATCCGCCACCCGCAGCACCGCCTTTGACACCAAACACCGGTCCCAACGAAGGTTCCCGCAACGCAACAAAGACTTTTTTGCCAATTTTGTTCAAGCCATCGGAAAGCCCCACTGTTGTTGTTGTCTTACCTTCCCCCGCAGGAGTCGGCGTAATGGCCGTCACCAAAATCAGTTTCCCGTCGGGCGTGTCCTTCTTTTCACTAAGGATGTTAAAATCAATCTTTGCTTTGTGGTTCCCATAAAGTTCCAGATACTTCTCATCAATGGCTGCCCGCTGCGCGATGACCCGGATGTCTTCCAGTTTGGTGGCCTGTGCGATTTCGATGTCTGATTTGAATGTCATATTGCTTTTCCTCCGATATGAACAACTGATTATAGTGCTTCGTTTTTGTATCAATATTTCGTTTCCTTAAGCCTCTTTGCCAATCTTCTCAATCAACGCCTTGATGTGACTGGGGTCGGTGCCGCAGCAACCGCCTAATATCGTAGCGCCTGCCCGATAACACTCCAGCATTTGGTCCGCAAACTCCTGTGCTTTCATGGGGTAATGGGCCTCTCCATCAGAATCTAATACCGGCATTCCTGCATTGGGCTCAATGAAAAGCGGTTTGGTTGTGGCTCCTTTGTATTCTCTGATAATCTCTGCATATTGGAACGGTGTCAAGTCGCCGCAATTGGCACCTACTGCGAAGATGTCGTTTTCATTGGCCCACTCTGCAATCTGAGCTGAGCGGTTGCCCATAAGGGTTGCCCCACCTTTGTTGGCTGTTGCGAAAGTCAGGCTCATGATAATTGGCAAATTGGGATTCACTTTTTTGCAGGCTTCTATCACCAATCCAGACTCGGTCAGGTCAAAAAAGGTCTCCAACAAAAATCCGGATATCGGGTAGTTGCACATGGTCTCGGCCTGCGCAATATAGGATGCTACCACCTGCTCATTTTCGTAATTCTTGCAACGACCCCGCATGAACAATTCGCCACATGGACCAAAGCCCCCCAGCACATGGATTTTGTCTACCGTACTCTTGGTTACTGCTGCGTCGCAGGCGATTTCCATTGCACGATTTAACGAGATTTCCATTTTAGCCACTTCAAAGGCCTTCTTAGCCATATATATTTCGTTGAGGGAAAATGTGTTGGTGGTAATCACCTGACTACCCGCCGCGATATAATCCTCGTGAACCCGCCGAACCAAATCCGGATGGTCCAGATTATTTTTGGCTCCAAAGAGATCTCCGCCCATTTGTTGAATATAGGTGCCCATGGCCCCATCCAAAAAAACCGGCGCGCCGGATAAACATGTTTCTCTAAAATCTTTCATGATCAGCACCTCGTTTCGTTGATTGTTTATGCTATTTTATAATATTTTTTTGCGTTGGGAAAGAGTTATATTAAGGAACACCCATTTATGGCTATCTTTTGTTGTTGTCAATGGTTTTATAGGTATTTTTTGAGGAAGGACCGACGGTGAATCTGGCAGAAGCCATGCTCATCGATACCGCGATAGTGGGCTTCGGTGCCGTAGCCTTTGTTTTGCTCGAAACAGTAATGGGGGTACATCAAGCTGTACTCAGCCATCATGGCATCCCGGGTGACTTTGGCAATGATGGAAGCCGCCGCGATGGAAACGCTGAGGCAATCTCCGTGGATGATGGCGGTTTGGGGTCGCTCCAAATCTCTAAGTGTCACTGCGTCCAGCAAAATGTGGTCAATATGAGAGCCCAGCATCTTTTCTGATTCGTGGATGGCTTCTTTCATGGCTAGTTTGGTGGCCTCAAGGATATTGATTTCGTCTATGACCCGTTCGTTGCACATACCAATGCCGTATGCAATGGCGGATTCCCGAATCAACACCGCTATTTCATTCCGCTTCTTCTCGGAAAGTTTTTTTGAATCATCGATTCCAATGATATCAAAGTCGGGTGGCAAAATGACCGAAGCCGCTACAACGGGTCCTGCCAAAGGGCCTCGACCAACCTCGTCCACACCGGCAACAAAGATCGCGCCTTTGTCGTAAAGCGCCATCTCATAGCGTTTCATTTCTATTAGTTTCTGCCTTAACAAAGCTTCCCGTTCATCTTTTTTCATTCTTCTGACTGCTCCTGATGTGTAGTTTCTGCGGATTCTAGCGTGATTTTTCCAATCAAGCCTCCACGGAATTCATCCAAAAGTGTCCGTGCGGCACGCTCATAATCGTATTGTTTGCCTGGCATAATAAACCCACGCTTGGATGCGATGGACTCCATGATTTCTAATGGTGTCATTTCTTCAAGATTTTGACTTTCGTCCAACTTGTAACGTTCCTTTAGCTGGGCAGGGTACCGATTCGAAAGAACAGCGGTGAGTTCCAGCGCCAGGCTGGGCTGATCCATGATTTCATCTTTGATGGAACCGCAAAAAGCCAGGTTCATACCCACGTTGGGATCTTCAAACTTTGGCCACAGGATTCCAGGGGTATCTAATAACTGGAACGTGCCCATGACGCCTTCTGCCTTGACAGTCAGCCATTGTTTTCCCTTGGTCACGCCCGGTCTATCGCCAGTCTGTGTACTTTTTTTGCCGGTGAGTCGGTTAATCAGGGAAGACTTGCCGGAGTTTGGTACGCCAACAATCATAATTCGAAAGGGCTTGTTGCGCAAAGAAATCGCATTCTTGCCGGCTCTGATTTTTTCTAATAAGTGAAAGAGTTCGCGAATCCCATCACCACGCATGGAATTCAATGCCAGAGCATGATACCCTTTCTTGCGAAAAGATGTCAACCAGCGGCTGGTAGCTTCCTTGTCAGCCAAATCGCTCTTGTTTAAAACAACAATTCGATCTTTCCCTTTAATCAAGTCATCGATGATTGGGTTTCGGCTGGAGATCGGAATTCTTGCATCTACCACTTCAATGACAACGTCAACCAGCTTCAGGTTTTCCTGAATCAGTTCACGGGTTTTCTTCATATGTCCCGGATACCAGTTGATATTGTCTAGCATGGGAATTCCTTTCGTTATGTCATATCAAAAAGGGGCCTTTGCGGCCCCTTCCTCTTACTCGTCTTTTTTATCTTCAGCTGGCACTTCGGCTTCGGTTGCAGGTTCAACTGCGACTTCTGCTTCCGCTTTCGCTGCTTCAGCGGCGGCTTCTTCAGCGGCTGCTTCTGCGGCTGCCTTTGCTTCGGCGGCGGCGATTGCTGCTGCTTCGGCGGCGGCGATTGCTGCGGCTTCTGCTGCGATGATTGCTGCTGCCTCTGCGGCTTTTGCAGTAATTGCTGCCTTCTCAGCGGCTAAAATCTGCTCGCTGTTTGCACTTGTCTTAATTTTCGCTGCCTTGCCTGTACGCTCACGCATATAATTTAGCTTGGCTCTTCTGACACGGCCCTTCTTCACGATCTCGATTTTGTCGATTTTTGGTGAATGGAGCGGGAACGTTTTTTCAACGCCTACGCCGGAAGCGATTCTTCTGACTGTGAAAGTTTCAGTAATTCCGCCGTTTTGTCTTTTTAGTACAAAGCCTTCGAAAATTTGAATTCTTTCTCTTGTGCCTTCTTTAATTTTAATGTGTACCTTAACGGTATCTCCCACATTAAACGCAGGGATGTCATTTTTTTCGTACTCTTTGGTAATTGCTTGTAAAATGTCCATTTGGTTTTCCTCCTTCCCTCCAAGACGTTCATGGTATCTATATACGCAGAGGACCGCCCGTAATAACTTGTATAGTTTAGCATGGTAACGTTGTCATTGCAAGGATTATTTTGTTGAAGAAGTCTAATTTGACTCTGGAATCTCATCCGGTAGTTGCTGCCCTGTTTTATTAATTATTTTGTCATTAATCTCCATAACAGTTTCTGTTGGGATATAATCTACTTGTTGAAATAACTCTAAATGAAGTTTTGATACGTTGTTTGCCAATTCCAAAGGAACGGCATACCAAACATCACTTACCATTCCTCCATAATACTCATATGGGAATAACCTATTGGCGCCAAGATTGTATTTATTGATATCTAGTATGAATCCGAAGATTTCTTTGTTGGTCATATTTACACGAATGCCTGGTAATGAATCATCTGCGACTCGATTGAGTTCCGATAAGCTAAGCTGCTTCGCCTTTACAAATAAGGCTGCAAGTGTTGCTCTAGCCCTTTCCGTACGTCCTTCATCTCCACCGGAAGTCTTTCTAATTCTGCAATATGTTGCAGCTTGAACTCCATCTAGTTGTTGTAAGCCTGCTTGAGTAATCATTTCGTAAGTCCCACCGACAATGGTAGCAGTTTCCTGCCCATAAGTATTCAAATCAAGTAATTCATCCTCTTTAACAGTGAGTTCTATGCCACCCATGGCATCAACCAAATCTGCCACGGATTTCCAGTTGAATATAACGAACTTAGTGATATTTAAGTCTAAATTGCGGTTCA
Organism: Anaerovoracaceae bacterium; assembly: GCA_041859095.1. GTDB lineage: Bacteria > Bacillota > Clostridia > Peptostreptococcales > Anaerovoracaceae > UBA1422. The sequence goes on along the minus strand of JBHEKY010000013.1, from coordinate 7,665 downwards.
GCGTTCTACATGTATTTAACCCACCACCATAATGATGCGCATGAGTAACTTTGTCCAAAAGATAGTCACCATCAGAATCTTGCATCTCCAGATAGGTATCCCTCATAACAGATGTTAATAGCACATCTCCGGTGGTTTTGTTAATGGATGCAATGATAATGGCATCACTTCGTGCTCCATCAAATTTGTTTTTATCGGACTCAGTGTCATCCACTCCTAGAATCGCGATGTTTTCATAATCTTTCAAGTCCTTAGCGACTTGGTCATCAATTCCAAACTCTTTATTCCCTTTTGGCGTCTCAACATAGTCAATTTTATCAATTTTGTCATTTATGATGTTATATCCCACGATAGCCCCAACTGTTATCAGGCCCATCAGCGCAAGAATCGTGATGATGATAATCATCATCCTTTTCTTCGAATTTCTCTTTGATCCCCTTGTTTTTTTATTTATATGGTTATCGCTTCGCATTGGATGCCCTCCCTAAAATAGGTTCGTTCTTCTCTTTCATTTCTTTCTTCTATTCTTTCTTTTATGGTTTTTCTTATAAATAATTTGCGGCCTTTAACGCAGTCGCAAATGATATTATACCATATAATACGCACAAAGAAAGCCCTTTTCTTAGTCAGGGCTCTATGCGATATATTCTATGATGTTATATAGTTACGGTTCAACGGAAAAAAACCAAATGAAATTGGCTCTATGCCCGGGGATGAGTTTTGTCATAGACGTCTTTGATTCGGTTTTTTGTTACGGTCAGATATACCTGTGTGGCGGAAATGTCTTCATGTCCCAGTAAGTCCTGTAAGGACTTCAGGTCCGCTCCGTTTTGGATCATATGAACAGCAAATGAATTTCGAAGGATATGTGGTGTCAGTTTGTTGCTAATCTCCGCTTTCGTTGCGTATTCTTTCAGGATTTTCCAAAGTCCTTGTCTTGTTATTCTCTCTCCATAGTAGTTGACGAACAATGCATTTTCAGATTTTTTGTCTTTTAAGAGCATATCCCTGGCATCAAAAATATATTCTTCCACAGCTTTACGGGCTGGTCTTCCCATGGGGATAATTCTGGCTTTGCCGTGTTCTCCGGGACATGTAAAAAAACCGATACGCAAGTTCACATCTTCCACGTTGGCAGAAATGATTTCATTGACCCGGATTCCGGTAGCATACAGCAGTTCTAAGATGGCGCTGTCCCGCATACCTCGAATGCTTTTGTCAGGCATTTTCAGGAGTAAATCCACTTCTTCCAGCGTAAGATATTCAAGTTCTTTCCGCTCTATTTTGGGGGACTTGATGCCCGTGGTCGGGTTTCCCGTGATTTTGCCTTTTTCTTGGAGAAAATTGTAGTAGGCGCGGATGGATGCCAGCTTTCGATTCACCGTGGCTGCAGACTTGTTATCTGCCTTCATCTTTAATAGGTACGTCACCACATCTGTATTGGAAACGGCGGTTATTTCTTCCGCCCCGGTTTCTTTTGTAAAAGCAAAAAAGTCCATCACATCGCGCTTATATGCTTCTAGCGTGTTCTGGGCCATTTTTTTCTCTTTTTCAAGATACCTTACAAATTCATCCTGGTGCATGTTCTATTTCCCCTTATGTTCACTACCGTGACATCAGTATATCTGAAGGGAATTTGGTTTACAATAAAAATTACAATGTTTCAAAATGGTTTTTTGCCAAAAGAATCCCCAACATGGTTTTGGCATCCCGAATTTCTCCATGAACCACCATATTATGTGCCTCATCAAAATCCATCTCCAAGATATCCATGGCCTCGTGCTCGTCATAATGTGTCGCTCCCGGAACCAACTCAGTTGCCATATACAGATACAGCACTTCGTTGGTATAGCCGACGGATGGATAAAACGCCGTAAGGAATTCAATTTTTCCTGCGGTATATCCGGTTTCTTCCTGAAGTTCTCGGGCAATGGTTTCCAGTGGTTCTTCACCTTTTTCGATTTTGCCAGCGGGCAACTCTAGCACTGGTTGCTCAAATGCCTTACGATATTGACGAACCATGACAATTTTACCGTCAGAAGTAATCGGTACTGCCACAGCACCCCCATTGTGCTCGATGATTTCCCGAAAAGATGTTCCTCCGCTATGCGTGGTGACTTCGTCCCTTCGAAGATTCAGAATAGCTCCTTCGTAGATTCTTTCTGTGCTAATGGTTTTTTCTTCGAAAAACATAAAGGTCCCCCTCATTTGAATATTGCTTATTTGGACATTTCTTTGGATTTAGCCACTGCTGCCCGGAAAGCCTGCGCAATGTTTTCTTCAAATCCATTGGCTTGCAGTACGTGTACCGCCTCGATAGTGGTCCCACCCGGAGAACAAACATTAATCCGAAGTTGCTCCGGACTTTCACCGGTTTGCAGAACCATCATGGCTGCGCCGAGAACCGACTGGGCTGCAAAGGTTACCCCCTGGTCATAACTCATACCGTTCTTAACGGCTTCGTTGGCAAGGGCATCAATATACATATAGGTATATGCTGGGCTACTACCGCTGACACCAATCACACAGTGAATCAATTCTTCCGGCACTTCCTCTGCTCTACCAATGGCGGTGAACATCCCAAAAATATGTTGAAACGTCACATTATCGACGTTCGCATTCCGACTTACAGCCGTCATTCCTTGATTGACCATGGCAGGTGTGTTGGGCATAATCCGAATGATAGGCGTCTGCGGTCCAAGGAATGATTCGATGAACCCTATACTGATGCCGGCTGCCATGGTTACAACAACCTTCTCCCCGTTGAAGAACGGAGCCAGCTCCGGTAAAACAATGTCAAAAATGTTTGGCTTTAAACCCAGCACCACTGCATCGGAACGGCTGACTAGCTCTTCCTGACTTTCACAGGGAACAATTCCTGTCGTTTTCACAAGGCCCAACAGCTTATCCGTATTTAAATCAAAAGCCAAAAGGGTATCCCCATTTTGTTTGGCTTGATTGGCATATCCATTGATGATGGCTCCGCCCATATTGCCGGTGCCCAAAAACCCGATGTTCATAACGATCCTCCGTCTGATTATCTTGGAAAAAAAACGGTACCGGTTCCGATTCCCGCAATGGCGTTCCTAAGGATATCCGGCTTTTTGCCGTTTAATAGGATGGTAGGAATGCCATGTTTGGCAACCATCTTTGCCGCTGAAATTTTCGTTACAATGCCACCGGTTCCAAAGGCGCTACGTCCAGAGGTATCAATCTGTTCTGTCAAGATATCGATGTCATGGATTTCCTCCAACAACATGGCGTTTTTGCTTTTTTTGGGGTCCTTGTCATAGACGCCATCGATATCGCTAAGAAGGATCATGACGTCTGCATTCCATAGATTGGTCGTCAACGCTGCCAAGGTATCATTGTCGCCTATTTTGATTTCTTCGACACTTACTGAATCGTTTTCGTTGATAACCGGCACCACACCTTCATCCACCAGCGTAAACAACGTATTTCGAATGTGCAAAGTACGTTGGTCATCGCTAAAATCCTGGCCGGTAAGCAGCATTTGACCAACCAATATTCCGTACTCTGCAAAGAATTCCTTATATGCCATCATCAGTTCAACCTGACCGATAGCACACAATGCTTGTTTATAGTTAATATCGTTTCTGCGACTCCACTTATCCATGGCACCAACACCGCAGATCCCTGCACCGGATGAAACAATAATGACTTGCTTCCCTTGATTCATCAGCTCTTTAACCTGTTCCACCAGCTGGCGGAGTGCCACTTTATTTACGGTTCCATCGTCCGCTGACAACACGTTGCTGCCTATCTTAATGACGATTTTACGACTCTTATTTAATAGTTGTTGTACTGCGCTCATGGGAGTCCTCTCCTAGGTTATATTGGTAATTCAATTCGTTTTTTTGCATAGGGCAATTATAACACCTCCAAGACTAAATTTATACGAAAAATTTCCTTGTATTTTCTGTGTTTATACAAAATTCCCCTTGATTTTTTCTACACATCTGATAGACTTACGTTGTGGTTATCCCCCTGATAACCTCATTAATCTCTAATCCCAATACCCCTTTTGAACAAAATAGACTGCTTTGCAGTCTATTTTGTTTTTTGCATCCAAGTATGTCATGTGATACAATATGCCCATGAAAACTATCACGGAAAGTATTACACTGACACAGTACTCCACTGCGCCTTTTAACCAGTATTTCAAAGATTTGCGGGTGGGCGTTTTTGATATTGAAACCACAGGGCTATCCCCGGGAAACAGTCACCTTATTTTATCAGGATTCCTGATTCCGGGAGAGGATGGCCTAGTCTTGACCCAATATTTTGCCGAGTCGCTGTTTGACGAAGAAGAAGTTCTGCGGGCCACGCTCGATGTTCTGGATTCCCTGGACGTAGTGGTCACCTATAATGGCAAGAGCTTTGACATCCCCTTTGTGGATGCACGAGCAAAACGGATTTTAGATTCTGGTCCTCTTGGGGCTATGTCTGATCGGCTTCCATACCCATATAATCTTGACCTTTATACCGTGGTTCGGAAGTTTTCCCCGCTCCGCCAATACCTGCCCAATCTGAAACAAAAGACAGTGGAGGATTTTATGGGACTCTGGGAAAACAGAATGGATGAAATTTCCGGAGCTGAAAGCGCTTCTTTGTATATGGATTACCTCATCAACCGCGAACCCGAAACTGAAGAAAAAATCTTACTGCACAACCGTGATGATGTGATACAACTTCATCGGCTTCTTCGAGTCTTGGACAAAATAGAAGTGCACCGAGCCATGTACAACCTAGGGTACCCTGTTCGGACAGCGCGGCACTCATTTCTTGTACAGAACATGGTGTTTGGGGACAATCGATTGACCATTTCAGGCTTGCAACGGCATCAGCCTATCAGCCACACCTGCTTTGACAGTTTGATGGAAAGCTGCGGTCCCGGCGGCACCTGCTCTTGGGATTTTTCCTCTTCCAAGCGCGAATTTCAAATGATATTGACCCCCATGATGGAGCAGCATCTTGCCTTAATCGATTTACGGGAGTTAGGGTTATTGGAAGAAGAATTTGCCTTCACTCCTCACTGCCAAAGCGGTTATCTGATTCTTAGGAAAGAACAAGAAATCAACTACGCCGAAACCAATTTGTTGGTCTCCCGGCTTTTGGAAAGGATAACAGAAATATGGATTTCTCAGTCATTGCAAGAAGCGTAAAAGAAGATAGCTACCGGATGGCAAATACCACAGAATCCCTGCGAAACCAGACGTTAGCAACTGTTGCACGCTCTCTGGAACAAAACAAGGATTTGATTTTTGCTGCCAATGCCAAAGATCTGGAACGGGCGTCCAAAGACAACCTGCCCGGACCCATTGTTGCGCGACTTAAATTCAACGAAGCCAAACTGGCCGACACCCTTAGCGGCATACGGGATTTGATTGGGCTTTCCGACCCGCTGTTTCACACTCTGCTCAAAAGAGAGCTGGACGATGGTCTCTTGTTGGAAAAAATCACGTGCCCCATTGGTGTCATAGGCGTTATCTTTGAATCCAGACCCGATGCCTTGATTCAAATTTCTACCCTGTGTGTCAAGAGTGGCAACTGTGCGATTCTCAAGGGTGGTAGCGAGGCGGCTGAAACCAACCGGGTTCTGTTTGAGATTATCTTTGAAGCCGGCAAGAAGGTCGGGCTACCTGGAGGCTTTGTCACATTGGTGGAAAGCCGAGGTGAAATTCAGGAGATGCTCAAGTGTCATGAATCCATCGACTTAATCATCCCACGAGGCTCAAATGAATTTGTCCAGTATATCATGACCAACTCCAAGATTCCGGTTATGGGCCATGCCGACGGTATATGCCATATTTATGTGGACCAATCAGCTGATTTAGAAAAAGCCGCCGCCATTATTGTTGACTCCAAAACCCAGTATGTAGCCGCGTGCAACACTGTTGAAACTCTGCTAATACATAAAGATGCACCAAAGGGTTTGCTGGAGAAGATCCAATTACTATCCAGCATTCCAATCGAATGCCGTCCTGCGGAATCAGACGCAGATTATAAGGAGTATTTGGATTATATCCTCACAATAAAAACCGTAGACTCGTTGGAAGAGGCTATTGCCCATATCAACCGCTACGGCTCACATCATACGGATTGTATTGTCACTGAAGACACTAGCTCTGCAGAAACCTTTATGAATCTTGTAGATTCTGCAGGGGTTTATCACAACTGCTCCACCCGGTTTGCAGATGGATACCGTTACGGATTCGGCGCAGAAGTCGGTATCAGTACCGGCAAACTCCACGCCAGAGGTCCGGTAGGCTTGGAAGGTCTGGTGACCTATAAATATAAGCTTCACGGAAGCGGCCAAATCGTGGCAGATTATGCCAGTGGTAGGCAAGCCTTTCATTTCAAAGATATCATCAACAAACCAAATCAATAGGTTAACAGTAGACGAAACCTTGAATCGAAACGCCCCATTACCTAAAGTTTAATTCGGTAGTGTGGTGTTTCTTTTTGTCTTCATACATAAGCGCATCAATGGTGTTATAAAATTCCTTTTCGTTCATGCCTGAGTTAGGGTCATAAACAGCATATCCCATGCTTAACCCAATTGTATATGGCTTCAGGCTCATCTCGTTGTAGGCCGCCAACTGCCGTTTTATTTTGTTGACCACTCTGATCAGTGTCTGCTCGTTGGAAGTGTCCAAAATGATGCAGAACTCGTCCCCGCCATATCTGGCCACAAAGTCATTGGAGCGAAGAATGCTGCGCAACAAACTAGATATGGTAACCAATGCTTCATCTCCGACGGTGTGCCCAAATGTGTCATTTATTTTCTTCAATCCGTTCACATCCGCCATAATGGCAGAGAACGTGTTGCTGCTTGAACTAGTGGCGATTTTTCGGTGTAAATAACCCTCCAACCGTTTCCTGTTATATACCCCCGATAGATAGTCTACGTTGGTCTCAATACTCTGTGCAAAGAATGCAATCATCAGTACGGAGAAAATTAATCCCATTAGAGCGAACGGATACCCATAAATCATGGTCTGCAATATGGTTCCGATGAACGGTGCTACAGGAAATACTAAAAACGGGAAAAAATGCGTATGCTGTATTTTACTTTTATTTAGCAGCACATAGGCAGTGGCGGTTAGGAGCAAATAGAAGGTGAGCATCGGTCCGATTACGTAGAGCGGCCCTCTTTGATACAGGTTCATAGCATCAATGGAATAATACCATCCATTGAACTGGGATGCGATGACTAAAACAAAATTAGAAGCGTTAATCATGATGACCGACAAATTGATATGTTTCGTTACTTTGCCGTCCGGAGAAATATAGTAGTACACATAATACAACCAAAGGGAGGGCAGCACAGGTGCCAGGACAAAAAGCAAAAAATTGCCTACGCCGTTAATCATTGGGTAGATTGTATCGGGATGCCCGTCAAATCTTCCCATGCTATCGACGACCATCAAAGCAACCCCTATCTTTAACATTGCTAGAAACAGTCTGGTATGTCTGGATGCTTTGTCTCCGTTTCTTTCGTAATAGATAATCACTAACAGAAGTATGGCAATGGAAAACCCATTGATAACGATATTATAAGATAATGTCATATTGTCCCTCCAATTTTTGGATGCCCATTCTCTTGAGTCCCTTGTTCTTTAATGGGATAGTCTAGTAAAG
>JBHEKY010000034.1:0-3190 GCA_041859095.1 Anaerovoracaceae bacterium | reverse complement strand
ACCTGCAGGATTGTTGTCCTGCAGGTCTTTATATTCTTCCATGCTTTGCCTATGAATTACGATGGTCTACTGAAAAGCCATAAATCAGTTTGAACATATATAGCATATAGATGATTGTAAGCACTTTTGGTAGCTCATAGTTAAGAAGTACACAGGTTAAAATTCCAAATCCCAGTAGGGATCCCGCCAGAATTCGTTGGTATTCCTTGCCCTGAAGCAGATTGATGATGGCTGGATATGAATGGCAATGAAAACCCATCGTTTTTTTGGATGATTAAGATAATACTGATTTGTGCCGGTGGACAAGTTGGCGGCGACACCTCCCGAAATATCTAGTAAAAGAATAAACAACAACCCTATTTTATATCACTCTAATCCAACCCATTCTTCTTGGGTTCCGATGAATAAAGCAAGAAAAGAGGCAATCGCAAACCCGCTTGTGATGATTAGCTCTGATTTTATTTGTTTTTCTCCAAACAGTTCATGTAGAGCTTTGGGGATTTTTAGTGGTTTGTCCATCTAATGTTTTCTCGTTTCACCAACTACTTTGTTAATTAATATTCTTCGTTGATTATCCTCAAACAGAGCCATATACACCGTTGACGTCGTGAACATAAACAATCCCATTCCCGGGTTCGTCAATCTTCAAATCTTCACGAATGGCACTTAAAATCTTCATGGTTTCGTTTTCCGCTGACAAGATAATGGCTATTTCTTTTTCCGGTTCGATTTCCATAGCAAACACCTTGCTGGTCTCATGAATTCCTGATCCCCTTGCGTTGAGAATTGTACCGCCTTTCGACCCGACGCGAATCGCCGCATCGATGGCATCCTCTCCTTTACCCTTATCTACAATTACCGTGATCAAATGATATTTCACTTCTGTTTCACCCCTTTCCATGTTTAAATCACAATCCATCATCGAGTGGGATCCAAGCAATCCCCAAATCGGGATGGTGAATGCATATACTCCATCATCTTCTCCCAAATCAAAGTCTTCTTCAAGAATTTTGATGATTTTTTGCGCCTTTCCAATGTCTGTTGCCATCAAGACAATTTCTTCTCTGTACTCATCAAGCCCAAAAAAATCAAGTAAATCGCTGGTTCCAAAGCTTTTACCGTACAAAATGGTCCCGCCGGTAATCCCGGTATTTTTGGCATGCTTTAGGATTCCGCTTCCCTTTCCACAGCACGCCACCACCCACAGCATGACATATTCTTTTTTATTCGTATCAGGCGTCATATCTTTCGAGGCCTCCTTTTTTTGATTTTATTTTGTATATTAATCCAAGAATTTGTAGCGATATGATTGGTGTCATAGCCACCATGGCAATGATTCCAAACCCATCAATCAGCACATCAGCGCTTTCGATGGACTCAGCAGCACCCTGGGAATAAGCTAAGATAAATGTGGCTGTCATGGGCCCGGAGGCGACACCTCCCGAGTCAAAGGCGATACCAACAAACATTTTTGGCGCAATGAACATCAATCCCAAAGATATCACATATCCGGGAAGCAGATATTGCCACAATTCCAAGTCCGGTGTAATAATTCGAACCATAGACAATGCCACTGCTGTTCCAACACCGATTGCCAAAAACAACAATACCATTCTTCTTCGGACATACCCGCTGGTTACGTCTTCGATCTGGCGAGTCAATACGTGAACCGCTGGCTCAGCCAGAATTGTTACGAAGCCGAGCACAAAACCCAACAAAACAACGTATCTTTTGTCTTCTAGGGCCGCGATGCGCAAACCGATTTCACTTCCCATATCCATAAACCCTGCAAACACCCCGACAAGAAAAACAACAAGACCTACGAAGGTGAAAAGTAACCCAAAGAGAATTCTTCTAAAGGATCGCTTGGAGACTAGGGATGATTTTTTGTTGGCAATTAAAAAAATAATCAGGATGGGAGCCAATGCCAGTAGGATTTCCCCTGCCACGATTGGGAATTCATGGAGGAAGGGAGAAATGACCTCAAGGGATTTGGACGAGGCCGGCAGTGTACCTGTCACTTGATCCGTTCCCGTGATAAGGCTCATGGCCATAATTGCCAAAATAGGTCCCACCGAGGCAATGGCTACAAGTCCGAAACTGTCTTTTTCTGAAGACTTACTGTTTTTCTTAAGTCTGGAAACACCGATTGCAATGGCAAGGATGAAAGGAACCGTCAGTGCGCCTGTGGTCGCTCCGGAAGCATCAAATGATATGGACAGAAACTCTCTGGACGTAAAAACTGCCAGAATAAATACTCCCGGGTATAGAATCATAAGCAACTTGTATAGTGGAAAATTGTAAACGATTCTGGCAAGTCCGATGGCAACCATCACCGCAATGCCAACCGAAACAACAATGACAAGGCCAATCTTTGGAATGGCGCTGCTTGTAACCCCATCTACTTGTTCCGCCAGGATGTGAAGATCCGGTTCTGCGATTGAGATAAAAAACCCCAGTACCAATCCTGCGCCGATGACGTATAAAATATGATTTCTCTTGATGATTGTGCCACCCAGACTGCTTCCTATTGGTGCGATCCCCAAATCCACGCCAAGTAGAAATACCGTCAAACCAACAACGATAAGTACTGTTCCAATCAGGAATCTTAGAAATACAGGTTCCGGAAGTGGAAACGCAAAAATGTGAAGCATCAACACGATTAAAAAAACCGGAAGCACCGAAAAGAGAACTTCTTTAAATTTTGCGAAGATGACACCCAACCAATTTTCTCCTTATCTTCATTTCATCGGCTTATTCAATGTTGATTTTATAACACGTAGTTAAGTTTGGCAAGCAGCTGCAATTGGTTTCAACCTCCTTGTTATGGAGAATAGGGGGATTCCGCAGCTTCGCTTTGCTCATCTGCCGCCCTACGCCTACCCGTTCAGCAGGCTTGGGCCGTCTCGTTGCGAAAGTCATCATAGGTGCCCTTCGCGAACACTCGACGCCCTTTCGGGTTCGATCCCCCTATCTTATCCGGGCATAAGAAAAGACAGCCACAAGGGCTGTCTTTTCTTATGGTGGAGAATAGGGGGATCGAACCGCCTTCCCGACAAGCTTCTGCGTGTCCCGCATGGGGCGCTGCCCCCTAGCGGCGTCAAGCCATCGTGTCGACACATAACGCTATGGCTTGCCTGTTACCCCCGAAGCAGTGGTCCACAGTTCCCCCCCAGGTTTTTAATATACT
>JBHEKY010000019.1:0-44604 GCA_041859095.1 Anaerovoracaceae bacterium | reverse complement strand
GAAATTGCCGAGAGCTTGTATGGGGGCGTTTTCATCATTTCATTTAGCGATAATAATTTAGTGTTGTTGGAATACAATAATGGCATAAATATGGATGATGGATATGAGAAAGACACTTATAAAAAAATCGATGCTTCAGATTGGCCAATTGAAGAGTAATATTAAGTTTAAATAGTATGTGAACAATGATTTTAATTAATCTACAGTAAAGGAAAAAGATACTCAAGCGATTGAGTATCTTTTTGATGTCGGATTGGGTATGAATGATTTGGTGGGGACAACTGGTTTCGAACCAGTGACCTCTTGCTTGTCGAGCAAGCGCTCTCCCAGCTGAGCTATGCCCCCGCAAACCAATCCGACTAAAATGCATTGTACCACATTTGCATGTTAGTTTCATCAATAAATTTTTATTTTTCCTTATTTTTTGTCTGAAGATGGTACATGGTTTCCCCAATCAATGCTGCTTTCACAGACTTCACCCCTGGGACAGGCCGAAACTCATGAAGTTCATTATCTGCATAGATCTGGAAGTTGCGTCCACCGTCAAAGGGTACATAGCGTGTTGTACGTGTTCGAAATTCCATTTGTGTCACTTCGCCCCGGAAAGAACCACGATACTCATATAATTCCCTTGTAATGGTCATGATTCCGTTTCCCACGGCTTCAATCCCATCTCCTTCTCTTCGGTACATGGCCAGTTCCACCGGTACATCGTAGGAAAAGTTCTCATCCGCTAGTACCGCCTTTTTTTCTTCTTGATGCTCCCATTCATACCAATCACCGATATGCTCGAAGTAAGCCTTCGTATTCTCCCACTTGAAATGTCCGCTTCCATACAAGGTTATATTCATTCCACAACTTGTGCAAGAGACTTTGTCTCCCGAGGTGGCCAACGTGAATTCTTTGTGGCAGTTGGGACAGATATATAGAAGATTTGTCAACCCGTCTGTCAACTCTTTTCCTCTGTACTCGTATCCATTTTGAGCTTGCCAGTGGTACTGATTGGCTGCAAGAGCGTCCTTCAAGGCTTCATCAATTGCTTCCAGAGAATACATCTGAACCTGTTCTTTGGTTAATACAATGCTTACATGGGATTCGACGATGCCTCGTCTGTGGCGATTGGACCAGGGGGGATCTACAAATCCTCCTCCGTAAGTTTTCACCATAACCACCGGCACCCCAAGACGTTTGACCAGTTTTCCGATACCATCAGGCAGAGGCAATGTGATGCCCCCCAAACTAATCTGGCCTTCTGGATAAATCCCCACGATGCCACCCTGTTTGATGATGGATATGGTCCTCGCCACGGTTCGAATGTCCGCAGAATAAAGATTCTTAGGGATCGATCGCGCCAAACGAAAAACCAGAGATAGACCGGGGAAACGGAAATATTTCGCCGCCACAACAAAGCTGATGCGATGTGGGTAGAGGATTCTAGCCATATATAGAAAATCGTAGAAACTTGTGTGGTTTCCAATGACTAGCAGCGGTTCTTTCACCAGTTCTTTGAGAACCTCTCTGCCATGAACTTGATGCTTCTTAACCAATCTCGTATAAATATTTGCCATCCCTGCCAGAGGCAAATATATCCAAGGCGATGGGCGTTTGATTTTGTTTGACTTCATACGGCTCTCCCAATTACAGTGCTTATTTTTTAATAAAAGTATTTTCATCTAGCTCGGCAAATGCCAAGTTGAGTTCTTCTTTGGTATTCATAACAATGGGTCCGCCCCAGGCAATAGGTTCCTTCAACGGTTTTGCCTTGAGTAAAATAAAGCGGATTCCCTCTTCACCGGCTACTACCTGCAAGTGGTTTCCGGGAGTAAACAGAATTGCTCTTTTCTCTTGAACGAATTTTCGCCCTGTCGAGCCAAAAAAACCCTGCCCGATGAAAATATAAATAACCAGATTTTCATCTTCCTTTGATTCGACGAACCATGATGCCCCTGGTTCTAATTGAACATCCAGATAGGTGGCTGGCACATGTTTTCCCGCAAATGCTCCTTTGGTTCCCTGATATTCTCCTGCAATAATCCGAACGTTTGCTCCATCTTTTGAAATCAACGGAACATCTTTGCTTTTAATATCCCCATAGGATGGCGCACTCATCTTTTCAGTGGCAGGCAAGTTCAACCAAAGTTGTGCACCAAGCATTCTTTCTGTCTTCTGAGGCATTTCCTGATGTATGATGCCAGACCCCGCTGTCATCCATTGACAGTCACCACTTTTTATTTGACCTTTGTTCCCCAGGCTATCCTGATGCTCAATATCTCCTTCAATCAGATAAGTGATTGTTTCGATCCCCCGGTGTGGGTGCCATGGGAAACCTTTGGTGTAGTCATCCGGGTTTGTTGAATCAAACGCATCCAACAGCAAAAACGGGTCAAATTCTGTTGTGTCCGCATAGCCAAGAACACGAACCAGTTTGACACCGGCTCCATCGGTTGCAGCGGCACCGGTGATTATTCTTTTTACTTCTCTTGATAATAACATGTGATTCTCCTTCATACTATTGGTAGTTCTTTAAGCTTCTTCTTCGTTCAGTAGAATATCCAAGAATATCTCTACCAATGTTGGATCAAATTGGGTGCCTGCGCATCGCTTCAGCTCCACAATCGCCGCTTGTCGACTCATGGCTTTTCGATAAGGCCGATCATTCGTCATGGCATCGTAAGCGTCCACAATTGTCAAAATCCGACATGCCAAAGGAATTTCTTCTCCCTTTGCCCCAAATGGATATCCGGTTCCATCCCAGTTTTCGTGGTGCTTATAAACCCATTCGGAAATTCCGTTTAGGTCAGGAGAGGATTCAGCAATACGGAAGCCAATTTCTGAATGCCTCTTCATATCAACAAATTCTTCGTCCGTTAATTTGTCCTGCTTGAACAGAATCACGTCGCTGATTCCGATTTTTCCGATGTCATGGAAATCCGCAAACAATTCTATCGCCGGCATTTGGCTATCAGGGAAGTTCACTTTGCACGCAATTTTCTTGATAAGGCTTGACATTCTTCTGCTATGGCCTTGGGTTAAAAAGTCGCGCTCTGACAACATGGCAGACAAGGTATCTATGGTTTTACTTCTTTCGCTCTGTCTATGAAAAAGTTTCTGGCGATACATATAATCATCCGCACACTTCATCATGGCCAAAGCCGTGTTACAGGAGGGAGTGGCTAAGGCAAAACCAATGGAGATGCTAAACGGTATGGGGTATCCCTTCTCATTCAATGCACGCACTTCGTCAATCAATTGATTTTTGGCAAGAAGCATTCTGTCTTCATCCCATCCCCTCACAGCGACAGCAAACTCATCCCCGCCGATTCGAGCCACGAATTCCGGTTCTGTAAAAACCCGATTGATTGTTTTTGCAATTATGCGAAGATATTGATCTCCCACATCATGCCCCAATGTGTCATTGACCAGTTTCAATCCATCAATGTCAACCATGAATAATCCAATCCCGTCTTTTTCCGGATTCTTCCATTCTTTGACGGCTTTCTCAAAGAAATTTCGGTTATATACATTCGTCAACTTATCGATAATGCTCAAATTCATGATCTTTTGAATGGATAATACTTTTTCCGTTGTGTTTCTAACAATGCCTAATATTTTGTTATCGGACAGCCTGGCAAAGCGAGCCTCAAAATATTGCTTCCCATTATGTTCTGTGTCTATCTGCACTTCTATATCCTCAGATTGACCTTCCAGCAACGCAGTCTCTATTCCCTGTTTTAATTGCAACGCTGCTTCAGGTTCAAACACTTCCGATATATTTTTATATACAATCCGGTTCGGGTCTAATTGGTCATCGTCTCTTGTCTTTTGAGATAAGGATTCCTGTACTTTACCATCCTTATCAAGTATGAATATTAAATCAGGCATTGAAGTAATGAGGGCTTCCAATTTAGCTTGCTCTGCCTTTAGGGTTTGTAGCGTTTCGGACAAAGATGCCGTATGCATCTTGACTCTTCGCCTTAGTACAGAGTTCCATCCAAAAACAATGATAATGACTAAGGCTAAAATCCCCATTACAAGAAAAAAATCTTTTAATCTTTCGCTACCAACAATATGATTTCCAAACCATTTGGTATGTATGGCATCTAATTGTGTTTGCGGTAATTGGGCAAACCCCTCTTGTATCAAATCCAAGGTTGCTTGATTTCCTTCCAGGACAGCTCGATGAAACCCTTCCTGGTATACCGGTTCAGTGTAGTGAAAATCTTGATAAATGTTATATTTGTTCAAATAATATAAGCCGGGAGGGAGGTCAATAATAAATATTTTCAAGGAACCTAACGACGCGGCTTTGACAATTTCTTCATATGAGTTATAAACCTTAATATCCTCTACACCAGCTTCTAATAGCTTCTCATAGGCGTAATCCCCAGCTTTGACGCCAACACTAAATCCTTTTAATGAAGAAATCTCTGTTATTCCGCTAATACTTTTATGAAAGAAAATGGATGTTTCAATGGTTTCGTAAACACCCGCAAAATCGTATTCCTTGTCACGAGACTCTGAATAAAAAATAGTATCTATGACGTCATACTCTCCCCGTTGCATCGCTAGCTGAGCATCTTGCCACAGCATTGGATGAAGCCGAACCTCAATCCCAGTCTTTTCCTCAAAAAGCATCCATTGATCGACTAATATCCCTTGAGGCTGTCCCGTTTCATCATAGAATATATAGGGCGGATAGCTTTCATCCAGAACAACGTCTAACGTCTTCGTTTCTCCATGCACAATACTGCTCTGCATCTGTAGTATGCAGAACAATGAAACCCAAATCATCAGTCGAAACAATCGAAATAATCTCTTTGGCATGCTTGTTTATCCTTCCATACCTTGGTTTTTGCGGCTTGCTACTGCCATCAGTATAACGGAGTAAAAGTGAGTAAGTCAAATACAATTCAAAACCCTGGTTATTCCCACTGATGAAAAATCCAAAAAGCGACCAACATCTGTGGTCGCTTTTGGATTTGTATCATTTCATTTTGTTCTACGATAAGATTCCAGCCTTTATCAGCCTCTTTTTTACAGGAAAACCAATCATGATAGCAATGGCAATCTTAACTGCATCTCCGGGAATAAACGGCACAACACCTGCAAAAAGTGCCTGTGAAAAGGTCATTCCGGCGGAATACGCCAGCCAAGCGGTGCCCAGACCATA
This sequence comes from Anaerovoracaceae bacterium, assembly GCA_041859095.1. Lineage (GTDB taxonomy): Bacteria > Bacillota > Clostridia > Peptostreptococcales > Anaerovoracaceae > UBA1422. Next base: position 39,434 of record JBHEKY010000019.1, on the reverse strand, counting down.
AAGGACAATGGTTCCAGCCACCATTCCAAGAGCCGTCCAGCTGATTTTGCCCGGAAATCGATCCACTGCATATCCTGCAATTAAAGCAAGAAAGATAAACCCAACCAAGTATCCACCGGTTGGTCCGATTAGTTTACCAGGTCCACCTGTAAATGCCGAGAAAACTGGGATTCCGATTAATCCGATGAACAAATACACCAATGTCACCACCGTTCCCCTTTTCATACCAAGTAGGATGACTGCCAAGTAAATGGCAAGATTCGTCAGCGAAATGGGCACCGGTGAAATTGGAATCACCAAAGACATGGGTCCCATGATGCATAGTACGGCTGTCATTAATCCGATTACCGTTAAATTGACTGTTTTTGTATTTCTCATGATTGTTATTGTTTCCTCTCGTAATCAAGTGATCAATTGGTGGTAGTTATAAAATGAGTATAAAAGAAGAAGGAAGGCATTGTCAACCACTATTTTATTTTGGTTTACAATGCCTTCCCGAATTCATGAATCAAATGACTTGTTCATCTTACATTGGGTATTCTCTGACTTGGAAAACATAAGTTCTATCAGGCGTCAGAGATAGATTCGTCCAATCCCTGTAATGTGAATTTCTAACTCTGCCGATTAAATACCAACTCTCTCTGGCACCGGCTTTTCGGTAGATCTGGTAAAAACCAGAGCCATCCACATTGTTAAGCAAAAATATTATGCGTTTGGGTATTGGTTTCTTAAACGGTTGATTCTGCTTGTGTGATACTGAAGTAGTGGTTTTGGTAACAGTGTTATTCCCTCCAACAGTATCTTTGTTCTGATTCCCTGTATTGTCCGAAGTGTTTGCAACAACATGATATGTGAATGTTGAAACGGTGCTGTCTTGTCCTCCACGGCCAATGACAATTGTTTTGATAGTCACATCGCCAACCTGATTCAACAGGATGCTATTGGTTGTCCCTAACGCGCCAGCGTATTCGTTGTAGTTATAAAATGTACTGCCGCTTGTGGGTGTTGAGCCATCCAGCGTGTAGTATATTTTTGCGGTTTTGTTGGAAGCACCATTTGGTCTGGTGAAATCGATGGTTGTCCCAACCTTTACGTTGCTACCGTTGGCAATTCCGCTGACCACACCACTGCTTCGGGTTCCAGCGGTCGTGACTGGATTCCATTGGGTAGCGGCATCACCTATTATAATTTTCCCGCCGGATGCCATCATTTGGTTAAAGCCATCCCAGGTCTGCTCATTTGGAAGCATTTGTCCAATGCTCAGGGTACCATTATTTGATGCTAAGTTAATGATGGCTGGGACGAGAACTTTATTTGCTTGTGCGGTGGCACTGCCCAGCGACCCATTGGCAGTACCGGTATTTCCGCTTGGATAATAATACCTTGCTGCCAACAATTGGTCTTTGGTTAATTTGACAGTATAGCCATCGCTGGCCACAAAGGAAATCAAGGTGTTTCCATCTAGGGATTCCAGGTTGACTCCAGCTTCTTCAAAGAGGCTTACAATGGTTGGTCCCTTTGCATTGAGTGAAGTTTTCCAGCTGGGTGTAGTATTGTATCCGGCATAATGATAGGTTTTACCACCTGCCACTGCCGCCATAGCATTTAGCAAATCCAATGTGAACTCACCCTTAATGGTTGTATGATCATAGATGGTTAATGCAACGGCATCGGGAATGGCGGTTGCCGCTGTCATGGGGATTGTCGTGATGCCTCCTGCAGATCCAACCAGTAGAGTCTCTCCAATGATGGTGGTGACATACACATTGTCATAGGTACTCATTCCGGTAATCGGATTGGTTTGCACCCACGCTTGGTTCTGGCTGTTGTAAGTTCTAAGTATAGAACCGGCGACACCGGATACTGGTGGTTCACAATACACAACACCATTGGCTGAGGTGCCTAACCATAAATTGCCATCGCTATCGATGCTGATGCTTCTGATTTCGCTGCTTCCTGTCAATCTGCTACCCAACAGCTCAGTCCCAGTGTAAGTAGTAGTGGTACCATCTGCAGCAACGTAATCCAAATGTCCGCCTACTGTTCCAAGCAATCCTACTGTGGATCCCGCTCGGACAATGTACGCACCACCTTTGCTGTCAACGGCAATGCTTCGTACCCAAGCATCCGCCAGTCTGGCTTGACCAATCAATGCATCATATCCTACAGAATAATTTTGCGTAAATGTTGGATTCGCTGCTCCTGCCGATACATCGAATTTAATGCAACCACCAGTATATGTGCCATCCATTCCGGTTCCGGTTCCTTCTGGATAGAATCCCACCCAAAGGTCACCATCTCCTGAAGGCGTGATAGTTGTCACTGAAGTAGCAGGAAATCCTGCTGTATTAGCGGTTGTCTTGGCATAGGTGGTCCATGTGCCAGTTCCCATTTCGTATTTTGTCAGTCCGCCAAAGGTTCCAACCCAAAGGATGTCATCCGTGGTTGCACTGAGCGTCCCTGAATCAAGATACAATGCTTGTACGTAATTATCTGTAATGGTTCCCGGCGTTGTTTCAACAGTATACTTAGTTAGTTCGCCATCTGCATTCATGTAAACCAGTCCTTTGTTTTGACCTGGGTCAGCGTAACTAGCATTCTGGCTAAACCAAATACCTCCCGACTGATCCGGTGCAATGGCCGAAACAAATGCAGTGTCCAATGCCGGGGTACTGGCTAAATTATAGGTCGTTGTAGTTCCACTTGCCAGTCTTCTCACTAAGCCGCCACCATAGGTTCCAACCCAGTATCCGCCGTTGTTATCCGACAGAATGGATCGAATGCCCGAAACTGGCAGGTCGGTCCATTGGGTGAAATCGTACTGGCTATTCGCAACTGAAATGGTAACCAGTGAGGTGACTTCGTTATACCACTTGGATGTGTCAGCAGTATAGTTCCGATACATCCGTACCTCAATTCTAGCAGTATCATTTTTTACCAAGTCCGAAATAGGCGTATCCCCTTCCATGTATGCCACCAGATAGTCTTGCGCAGCAATCTCGGACAAATTGATATTTGAATAGGTTGCATTGTTAAAATTATCATAGGTTACAAGGCTAATGGTGGTCTGTGGCTTCCTGACACCCATCACTGTAAGAATGTCAGAGAGTAAGGCACCTGTAACTGTTTTGTTGACACCCTTCACCTGGTAGGTTTTGGTTGTAGCCTTCATGGCCTTCAAATCATCCATTGTCAGCCGTAGTGTAGTGGAATCAGTTTTGATGGCAACGGCGTAATCCACCCCGCTAATTCCGGTAATATTGTTCATCTCGTTCAGCCACTTGGTAGAATCTGTTGTAAAGTTCCGATACACGCGGAGTTTCGTTTTAATTGTGGTATTTTTTACTGTATCGTTGAAATCCACCAGGGAATCATCCGATGCATTCGCTACATCTGCGCCACTATAAGCAACCAGATATTGCTGTGCCTGAATATCCCTTAAAGTAACATCCTTATATCCAACAGCCTTCGTACTGTTTTGGAAATTATCAGGTGTGCTGAAGGAAACTAACGCATCTGGATTTGTAACACCTTGGGCTTTTAACAGATCATAAAGCAGAACACCTTTTGCCGTTCTGTTTGCCACCGCACTGGTATCGGCATAGTTTAAAGTAGTCGGCGTCATAGCCTTCAGTTCGCTTACAGCAAAAGTCATTTTTTGCCCATCCACAGTCAAAGTCAAATCTTCCGTGGGATCATCTATCGTCCCGGTTCCACTTAATACAATCGTAACACCATCCGCATTACGCACGCAGGCACCTTGATTCTGATGAGTAATCAATCGGAGTGGTCCGCCTGTATTCCCTGCTGCTTCAGAGTACCCGTCAGAAGTGGTAGTTGCCACCAACGGCAATCCATTTTGTGAATAGGCCACGATGATTGGTTTGAGAATATCCGAATTCGTGCTATCGACAATCCCGTTTATCAGTTGTGTTTTACCAAATATTGAGAGAATATCTTTGGTAAAAGTGCCATCATAAACATTGACTGAACTTAGTGCTGTATCATCGGTAATGGCGGGGTCAGTAAGCTTGATTAAGTCCCAAAGGTCAAGCCCTTCATGCTGCTGAATTCCAACCCAAGTAAACTCATCATTCACCATAAGATCCGACATGGCTTCTAATTCAGCAACGGTGTAAACCTTCGTAAAGGAACTTGTATTGTCTGAATTCTGAATTCGTACTGTAAAGGTATCATTCAAATATGTCTTAAAGACATCATTGACACTGTGGTTTTGAGTTACCGTTGGCGCGGCTGATATCTCAATGCTTTTCACGTTCATCACAGTCCGATTGGCATTTTGATCTGCAACATCGGTCTGACCGGTAACAAGCATAATGGGGCCACCTGCGTTGTGGTAAATAGAATCATATCCTAACGAGGTCGCACTCACAACCAGGGGTAATCCATCTTCCGAGTCAGGATTCATAACGGAGGATGAGCCAAATGCTAAAATAGTGCCCAAGTTATTGATGGTATCATTTTGCCCGTTTATAAGATCCGATTTCATAATGTCCGCAATAGACAATACGACCACGGTGCCATCAACACCGGTGATTGTCACTTGATCGGCATTGAGCCGCAATCCCACTGCGCTTGATTTCAGGAAATCATAAAGGTCCAGACCTCGATAGCGAACCTGGCTTTGGCCTATTGCATTTTTTATGTTATAGTCCGCTGTGACTGCCAGAGTCTGTTTGCCTTCTAGCTCTGATACCGTGAAATCCTTAGCAGTGTTGAGGAAAGTGCCGGCACCGGAAACGGTGACCACATTGTCCGACAATGCACTGTAGGGAGATGATGTGTGACTATAACTATCTGCCTGCATATCGATGGTGATGCTCTTCACGTTTTTCAGTGAAACCGCATCGCTGGTGCCACCGACTCCGTTTGTGCTGGGAATCAGAAGCGCTAAGGGACCTCCATCGTTTTTAACGGTAAATGAAGTGCTGTCCCCCAAAGGAAAAGTACTTTGATATCCAGGGCTGGTTTTCGTTTGAACCATCGGTGCTCCATTTTTCGCAAAGGCCAAAGTCGCCGATAAGTTGCTAACACCAGTTTGTCGGTTGGATCCCAGAGCCAATACCCGTTCCAGACTGACTTGCACAGTATTGACGCCATCGGAGAATGTGACAGTTCCTTTTACACCAGGAACCTCCAACAGGTTCTTAATAAGGTAATTCAGGTTTACCCCTTCATATAAATCATTATACTTTGTGCCATCCTTGTCCATTTCAAAATATGCTTTGGATTTTGCTAACCCTATTTCAATTTTAGGCACATCAGCACCATAGATGATATCCTCCAATTCACCTAGTGAATAGGTCTGTTGTTTTAGCTGATTTCCGTCAGCATCTTTCACAACAACTTGAAGGTTGTTGGCAGTATCGGTTGCCATGCCTGTATAGGTCGTATTGGAATGGTATTTATGTGTGCTATAGTCGTACGTGTCCTCTCCAACCACTACTTCTTCCACCTTTTGAACCTGATTAGAACCATTGCTAGAAGAATATTCTCTTTTGCCGAAAATAACCCTAAGCGGACCGCCGGAATTGTTCAAACCGTTGGCATATCCCGAGTCCGAAGGTGTTTTTACATACGGGTACTCATTGACACCATAAGCCAGCATAACCGGATATCCCATGGATTTTAAATCTCCCGAAACCGGTGTATAGGTACCATCGCCCAAATCCAGGGCATTTTTTTCGTAATAGCCGAAGGTGTCCGGATTCCTTAAATCACCAAGGGTAAATGCTTCGTTGGACAAATAACCGTCCCATGCATTGAACCGGATTGTCGTGCTATCTGCCAAAGGTGTCGCTGAATCCGATTTGATATTAGAATTGAAATAACTCAATAAGTTGTATAACTTCAATCCTTCATATTCATTGACAGACCAATAGGAGGTATTGGTCAGACTGTAAGATTTTCTTAGTCCGATATTGGTACTGGTATAATCTCCCAATGAGTTGGCTCCATCTGAATCATCCGTCACCATCGCCTCCAACTGTGCAACCGTCAGGTTGACTTCCCTGCCCATTCCTGTCCCTGTCAAGCTAAACAAAAATTGTGTATTGTTCGTATCATTATATGGCGTGGTTGCATGTTTGTATCCCGGCGAGTCTCCTTCCTCCACATAGATGTATGCCATATTTCCAAAGGTGTTGTATGCGGTATTGGTGTCACCTGTGATGCTGTCTTTATCATATACCAGTTTCAGACAACCATCTTCGTTGTAAAGGCCTGCAATGCTCCCTGCCTGTCCGTCATAGACAAAGGGAGCAACTTGTGTACCAGTCGTTGTTCCCACGCCATAAGCGACGATAATCGGCTTGCCTGCCGTATCCGCCTCTGCGATTTGTGCCATGGTGAATGTTGCGATGGTCTGCCTTGCGCGGTTCTTAATCAATACACGGTCCGCTGCATCGGTGAGGTTCACTTTGCTGGCATCAGGCATGTCGTTTAAAATGTACGAAAGCTTGATTCCTTCGTAACTTTTCGTATTTTCTGTTGCGACGATTTGATCAGTGTAAATTCCACGATATGCGCCAGCGTTTTGTTCTTCAACCGTTCGCACGGAAAGAGGAATGCTGGTCTCAACTCCCGGACCTTCTACTGTCAGCGTGGCACTTGTGATAGCATCCACATTATAAGGACCGGACTGCTCAGTAATTCCTCCATTGGTAATATGCTTGTAAGGGCTGTTTGTGAAATCTGGCCCTGTTGCAGGCGTGACCGAAATGCCGGTAACCATCTTTGAAGGTTTTCCCTCAGCATCTGATCCATAAAGTGTAAATAGGCCGTAGATGCTGGCATTGTTTTTTGCCGTAGAATAAATACCTGCCAGCGTGCTGGCGGATGATCCTTTTTCGTAGGCCAGCAAGTAATCATTGGCAACCAACTCTGCCTTGGTCTTCCCTGTCGCGTCTACGTCGGATCCGTCAGCTGTATCAAATGTCACAATGTCATCGTCCTCGTACCCCTCTAATAGTACTGAAATAGGAACACCACGCGCGGTCTCAGTGACTGCTGTGTTGGAAGAATTGGTATATGTGTATGAGCTTGTGGCGCGGTTCATCATCAATATCTGGGCTCGGGTGTATTGCGTGCCCCCAACGGTCAACGCGATTTCTGTAATCGCATTACCAACTCGAATAATTTTTGCAGCACTGTTATACAAAGGATTATTATAGTCGGATAATCCAAGTTGTCCGGTCATAAGCAGCAAAGCAGTATTACTGGTTACTGTTGTTGGCTGCGATGAAGTGGAGCTAGCACTTGCCCAGGCTAATATCGTTGGTGCTACAGTTGCCCCCTCTTCACTTCCAACAATGGCGGGGGAAATGGGCAACCCATTTGGATAGTAGTATCGGCTTGCTGAGAATACCTGAGTAGTCCTGGGTGTATATTTATCATTTGCTGTTCCAAATGTGGTCCTCATCGGATCAAAACTTACGTTGTACGGTGTTGCAGCATTATCTGCCACGCTAATCATTTTTTCCGATAACGCAGTACCACTGACACTTGACAATGCCAGCAAGGTATCGAGTCTAATTCCTTCTCCAAGATAGAGCTTTTCTGTTTCAGAGGTATTTCTTGCAGAAAATTTATATTGATCATTGGCAAAGCGGTTTATGTCCGTCGCAGCAATGGTCTTCAGTTCATTAAGCGTGTAGGACTTTTCCAAGCCTGCATTCAAAGCACTGTAAACTCCTCCTGCGATGACACCTTGTCCTGTAACCACCACTGTTGGGGTTTCCGTTATCAGGGTACTGGCTGCTTGGGCGACTGCGTGACCCATGGTTCCAAAGCAACCGGTAACAACCATAACAAAAGCTAGCATTATTGCAAGTGCGCGCTTTTGCCCTTTTCTTATCGTGGTATGCATGGTACTCTCCTTTTTCTTTTTTTAATAAATCACAACGTGTTAATTCATATATAAAAAGCGGCCGAAAAGGCCGCATCAAAACATTTGGGTACTCCCAGATATTCGAATGCCTTTTCAAAGGTGGAAGGCCGGGGCGTTTCCGCCTGGACCCATCAATCCTTCGCCATAGGTTGCCCCTTAGGCTTCGGACTCGGTATTCATTGTTTATTTAACTGCTGCTATCACTTGTATTCCCGAATTTATTCAACGGATAAATTCAATGGATTCAATCATGCGAATCCAATAGGCGGAGTCTGAATCAGGCACGATGAGTCGCAACGGAGCTTCATCGTCCCCTAAGGATTTACCGTCAACACCAAATGCAAGAATCAACTGATTTTCGCTGATAAACGGTTGCGTCAACACGATTTCATATCCGTCGACGGCCGTGATGATTATTTTTTTAAAATCATCCATACTTGCACCATATTTTGCTACAACGGTCTTTAGTAGTGGGCCTGTAGCTTTCACATTTCCGATTTTGTCGCTGGTGCTATTGGTTTTTATTGTGACACAATCAAAGCCTTGTAGATCATTAATGGTTAAGGTAACAGACTTGTTTCCGTTTTCGCTGTCTTGAAGACCGATTAGTGTGATTGTATCAGAACCATACCCTGTCAGATCAATCTCCGGATTGCCACATCCAAAGCTCACTGTTATCATCATGAACAAAAATAACAACGTAGCGATTGGCGTCAATCTATTTTGATGGGTTTTATTCGTGAACTGTCCCGTCATGACATCTCTCCCCTTAATTATTCCCATCATTTAAAATATAATATTTCCCTGTCTCAGTATCCATATATACCGTGCCCATCTCCTGAAGCGCATCCGGATTTTGTACTATCTCCTGGCTGTCCTCCCCAAGGTTTTGAACTTCTGACGGCAAATTCAGACGGTCACTGACGTCTAAATTCCATGCAGCAATCAACGCAATAATCAATCCACAACAAAATACCAGCATAACATCTGCCAGATTGAACAGGCCATCCATAGGATTTGCTTCTTCGGAATGTCTTGCCCGTCTGAGTCGACTCTGTCTTAGGCTTCTCATCATTCCTCTCCTTTTAGGTGATCTACTTTATCTATATTGCCATTTCGCTGGGTTTGGCTTTGTTTGTCTAATATTGCTTCCATCAAGGTTTCCATGCTTACCAGGTAACTGTCATACCAGCGCTTCCGAATGGAGGATATAACAAATGCCACAGCACCACTGATCAAACCGGCGATGGTAGTGTCAAATGCAATCAGCAATGATGCAGATAGTGTTTTGGTGTCACCCTGTCCGAGTGCTATTAATCCCGGTCCCAAAGGGATAAGCGTCCCTAACAGGCCAAACATAGGCGCAATCCGAGTGATGATATCGGTCCATTTAACTATTTTGTCGTAACGGCTTTGTTCTTCAAATATTAATTGCCTTGCCAAGGCTTCTCTAGTATGTTCCGGAAGATTCCACCTTGAAGTCAAGGCCTTCAAGGCAGCTTTCTGTCTTTTTAACAGTCCACTGGCATCAATCGCCTCATCAACTTGTGGTAATGGTACTTCATGAAAGCTGTCAATAAGTTGTGGGATTTTAGCCTTCATTCTCCTATGCTCTGTAAACCACTCTGCAAATAAACTACCTAAAGCAACGACGGAAACCGCCAAAAGCAAAAGCAAGATCATAATTGTGGGAACCTGCATGGAGCTGGCGATAGCGCGCAGCATTTCTTTTATAAAATCAGAAAACAAGTTATACCTCCTTGCGGTATCCGGTGATTCGATAGGCCATGCCGATTGCCAGGCAAAGCGCGCCAAAGCCAGTAGCAGCACCCAAAGCTTTCGGGTTTCTTTGTTCTTCGGGCAATGGAGTCACCGTTTCTCCATTCCCATCAACGGCAATGGGTACTAGTGTTATTTCTCTCATTAGGGCTCCCGAGCCAGTGACATCAGAAGGCTTACTGGTTCCCGGGTCAATTGTGCCGTTTCCAGGGGTTTCTGTTCCATTGTTGCCACTTACTGCCTGATTGGATGGTACCCCATTTATGACAACCGATTTGCTAAGTCCGTTCGCCGTGGTAGCGGTGATGGTCACCTTTCCGGCTTTATGGATGGTCACCAAACCATTTTTATCAACCGTCGCAATCGACTTATCGCTACTTGTCCAAGTAATGTTCTTATCCAATTGGTCTTCAAACAAATCCTGGCCTTTCACTGTGGCGGCTACCTTGGTGGTGGATCCAACTTTGACGTTGGGATTGCTGATGGAAACACCTAGCGAAGCTGCATCGGATGGGGACCCATATAGGGTTACATCCATTCCCGTAATCCATTTGGCGGAATTCATTGATGTAACTTCTGAGGCCGGGACTGGTTGTCCAATCGATAGTTCCCCCTGACCAACGCAAAATCGGTAGCTTTCATCCTCCGTCATTAGTGAAGAGTTTAATGGGGCTGTTGGGCTCTTGGTGGTATAGCTTCGAATCGCCAAAATAGATGGAACCGCGGTTTTTCCTGTTAATGCACCAGACAGCGGGACAACACTACCGGTACTGTTATCATAAAGCGAACGCAGCGCCGGATAGTAATATCTTGACTGGTTCACCCACTTTTGCATACTCAATGAAACAAACCAGTTATTCACTTGGGTTCCATCGGTGGTTCGAAAATTTACCGTCTGCACTGAATCCGGGTCTATGCCTGCCTGCTCCAGCAGTTCCTTAATAGAAACCCCCTGGGCGACTGTGCCCATGACTGTGCCGACGTTGGTGACATTATGATAGTAATAAATATTATCACATAGTTGGTTCATTTTGGCATAAGTGAAGCTGGCTTTCACCCGGTAATCATGGACATCTCCAAAGTATCCAACCCGTATTTCCAAATTCCCGGTCGACGCATACGCCGGTACTACAGGCGCCACAAAAGAAATGCAGAATAGCACCAACAGCAGCATCACACTAAGCCTTTTCAGGTGGTGGAATCGCTGCCCTTGTTTTTTTTCAGAAATGTTGAAAGTTCTGCGCTTCATAATTAATAGCCCAACTCTTCTCTGGATAACCGGATACCATAGGATAACATATAAAAATCGTTGACAGTGTCCACCAATTCCGTATCCGTCATCAAATCTGGATACATGGTTTTCATCATAAAATCTGTGCCCAAAACACTGACAACCCCAGGGAATTCCCAGGAATCTGCCTCAGCAGGCATCACATAGACATGCTTGTTTTTGATGGCTTTCATTGCCGACCAAGCCGGATCTGATAAAAGATCTGCCACCGAATAGGTTGCACTTTGGCTATTTGTAATGAAGATGTAGTCCGGATTCCATCCAAAAATCTCTTCGACCCCCACTGTCGGCCAAAGTTCAGAGGCCTTCACATCAGCTGCGGGATTGATTGCCCCAGCTGATTCTATCATATTGCTTTGCAGCATGGTTTTATCCGCAACTTTGCCGATGGAGGTACCCATCATGATTGCTGTCTTTTTCTCGCCTTCGGGTAGCTTGGCCACCTTTTTTTGTTGGTCCTGGATCTTTTGATGATAATAATCAATCAACGCATCCGCCTTCTCTTCGGCATTACAGACGATGCCCATGATTTTCAAGGAGGTCAGCATGTCTTCGGGTGTTTCAAAAAGGAGACCTACCGACGGAATCCCTAATTTTTCAACCGCCTCCATGGTCTTTACATCACCTGCTTTATGAAAGAACACGTCCGGATTGACCTCCGCCAATGCTTCCATATCTACAACACCCTGTCCAATGCTGGGGACGTCTGCCATTGCAGGATCCAGCAGATTGAGAAAATCTTCAGGTTTGCCGGCACCAACAATCTGCCCACCCCGGTCCAAACTAATCAAGAACCGGGCAATTACACGATATACAAAGGCGTACGACTCGGCGTTTTTTGGAACTGCAACAACCCGTCCCGCCATATCTACGAGTTCAATGGTTGCATCTGTTTCGGATAGTACCGTACCCGGGGCATAGTCCTTCTTTGGTTCATTATTGCAGCTGGCAAGAGACAACATCAGACAAATAATAAGGAAAATCAGAATCCAGGAATTCACTCCAGATCTGTTTGGTTTCCGATTCATTTGATCGTTATTCACTTGTCTCATTATTTTTTTCATTCCGTCCGATTCCCCGGCAATAGGCAAGCCTGCCTGCCCAGTTTTTCAATTTCAATTAAGCATAGTTCTGTATCATATACAGAGATCAGCCGTTCTTCCGTCACGATATCTCGGGTCAATCCTTCCACCAGGTTGCCCCCTTTATATAGAAGGGCTGTCCTATCTCCCATCATCAACGCATGGTCCGGGTGATGGGTGGTCATTAGTACACCATGGCCGCGTTTTGCCATACTGCTAATCAACGTCAGCGCGCGTTGTTGGTTTCCAAAATCCAAATGAGCAGTCGGCTCATCAAATAGTAAAATATCAGGCTCTTGAGCCAAGGCTCGGGCAATCAAAACTTGTTGCCGCTCTCCTCCGCTAATTTCAATATACGATTGGTTTGCCAAAGATAACATGCCTAGCTCTTCAAGAATTTCCAGGCAACGTGTTTCATCCCTTTTATCCGGTCGTCCAAATACACCATATTTAGGCGCACGGCCCATCAAGACAAATTCCAACACAGTATAGTCAAATGCAGGTTCGTGGGACTGGGGAACATAGGCGACTTTACCCGCTAGTTCTCTGGGAGAAAGTTCATTAATATTCTGCCCACCAATGGAAATTCGACCTGCTGATGTTTTTAGCAAATTCATCATGCAAAGTAAAAGCGTGGTCTTGCCTGCACCATTGGGTCCTAAAAGCACAACCACCTCTCCCTGTTCCACCGAAAGAGACACATCCAGTAGCACAGGCCGCTTCCCGGATGGATAGGCAAAGGTAATATTTTCTACCTGATAACCCATACTTCCTCCTACCGCAAACGGCTTCGTTGTTTGTACAAGAGCCATGCAAAGAACGGTGCCCCCACAAAACCAGTCAAGATACTAATCGGCATTTCGGTCGGCCCGATGATACGTGTCACGGTGTCCACCAATAGCATGAATATCCCGCCAATGAATAAGGATGCGGGTAGCAATTTTCGGTTGTCGGTTCCAATCAGCATTCTGGAGAAGTGTGGAATCACCAAACCAACCCAGCCAATGGTGCCAGAAATACAAACCGCACTTGCAGTTAAAATAGTGGCACAGCCGATACAGGTCCCCCGTAGTACTTTTATATTTGCCCCAAGGGTTTGCGCCTCACGTTCTCCCAAGGAAAGGATTCCAATCCAAAAGGACATGGCCAGAAGTAAACCGGCTGCCAAAATCGTTAAGGGTAATATTCCAAGCAAGGTGCCCATATCTACATAGGCAAAACTCCCAAGCTGCCAGTAGGTGATGGCGGCAAGCTGGGTTTCCGGATCCGCTATATACTTGATGAAGCCAAGGATGGAAGACATTGCTCCGCCTACAATGATTCCTGAAAGTACCAACATGATATTGGATTGGCTTTTTATCAATCTTGGAATCAGCATTGTCAACGTAACTGCAACGAGTCCCCCGACGAATGCGGCGGTTTGAATGCCGAAAGTTGGTAGCGCAAATAGGATGGCAGTGGCGGCGCCAATGCATGCACCTGCTGAAACGCCTAACAAATCCGGTGACACCAGAGGGTTTTTGAAAATGCTTTGATAGACACTTCCGGATAGCGCCAGTGCACCGCCTACGACTACTGTTGCCAGCACGCGAGGCAACCGGACGCCAAACAAAATGTTCTTGTCCATTTCAGACCAGCTTCCATCACTTCCACCGGTCAGGGCCTGCCAGAACATGCCAAGACAATCTTCAGGTGAAATGCTGTATTTTCCAATACAAAGACAAGCCAGCATAAAAAGCATCAACAAAACAACAAGGCCCCAGGTTACTACGGTTCCGCTTGGTCGTTTCATTGATTTTTCTGTGAGGTTAGTCATTGGTCCCCCAAATATAAAGTGCCTTCCCGGATAAAACGGAAAGGCAAAAAAAACGAATACGGGTTTTCCTTTCCAACTACGGGAGGCTCACTAATTTCTTAATAAACCCACGGTCGAAAGCCATGCACTATGGTTTAGGCTTTTTGACTCGGAAGATATTTAGTTTTCTGTCATATTTTATCTCATTTTAGTTATTTAAACAAGCCATAGTTGCACCGAAAAATGATTTTTATGCATCTTTATGATACAATATTTCCATGAAATCAAATTTATTTTTTGAAGGACCGGCACGCATCGGTAAATCCACTGTTTTGCGACGTGCATTACTTCCATATCTTTCAGATTTGGGTGGGTTTGTTGTTCAAAGACTTATAGATCCCACCGGGAGCGCTGTCGCATACCGACTAGTCAGCCTGGATGACATCCGGAGACTGGGTGTAAAAGGAGAATCCCTATTCCTTGCTGTTGATGCTCCCTACACCCCCGCTCATCTCGACAAGCAAAACGGCATCTTCCTTTGGACATCACCCCGACGATTTGACGGTACCGTATTTGAGACAGTTGGTATGGATTGCCTCCAGGCTACCGCCAATAAAATCATTCTTATGGATGAAATCGGTGGTGTGGATCTGTTGAGCCCCGTATTTCATGAGTGTTTGAATGGTGTGCTGAAAGGTTCCACACCCTGTATCGGAATCATGAAAGAACTAGATAAGGCCCGGGATGCCCAATCTTTCAATCGGGAACTCCGAGCCTTACTCACAGTAAATACTCTTTCATCCAAAAATCTGTCAACAGTATCTGATCAGGTCACTTCTTTTCTTCGTGCTCAAAATGTTTGATTCATTAACGCTTCTGATTGCGTTTAACCTACGTTTGGCAAGGATGCAAACCCTTTTTGCAAATCCTCGTCGGTGGGAACATAGTCGTGCATTTCACCGCTGTTGTAGTTCTGGTACGCAGCCATATCAAAGTATCCTGTTCCCGTCAATCCGAAGACGATAACTTTTTCTTCTCCGGTTTCTTTGCATTTCATAGCTTCATCGATGGCTGCCTTGATGGCGTGAGCGCTTTCCGGTGCCGGCAGCGTTCCTTCGCAACGGGCAAACATGGTCGCTGCCTCAAACACTTCGCTTTGGATATATGATTTTGCCGTCAAATATCCATCATGATATAGCTTGGAAATGATGGGACTCATACCATGATATCGTAGTCCGCCAGCATGGTTAGGGGAAGGCATAAAGCCAGCGCCAAGCGTATACATCCTTAACAGGGGTGTGGTCTGTCCGGTGTCACCGAAGTCCAAGGCATATTTGCCTCTGGTCATGCTGGGGCAACTGGCGGGTTCTACCGCGATAAACTCAATATCGTTGAGACCTCTGATTTTGTCCGCCATAAACGGAGAAATCAGTCCGCCTAAATTGGATCCGCCTCCGGCGCAGCCGATGATGACGTCCGGCGTAATCCCATATTTGTCCAGTGCCGCTTTCGTTTCCTGTCCAATGATGGACTGGTGAAGAAGCACATGGTTTAAAACGCTTCCCAGCACATAACGGCAGTTTTCGGTCTTCATGGCCGTCTCAATGGCTTCGGAAATGGCGCACCCAAGACTACCACCGGTTCCGGGATTTTCAGCAAGGATTCTTTTTCCGACTTCCGTCTGGGTTGATGGAGAAGGGATAACATTTGCACCATAGGTTTCCATCAGGATTTTTCTGTACGGCTTCTGTTCGCTGGACACTTTGACCATAAATACATTCAAGTCTAATCCATAGAAGGCACAGGCCATGGAAAGTGCGCTACCCCATTGTCCCGCTCCGGTTTCGGTGGTCAAGTGGGTAATGCCCTGCTTCTTGGCATAATACGCCTGCGCTGCCGCTGAGTTTAGTTTATGGCTGCCGGAGGTATTGTTCCCTTCGAACTTATAGTATATCTTTGCCGGGGTATCCAATGCTTGCTCCAGACAATATGCCCGGACCAGCGGCGAGGGTCGATACATTTTGTAGAAGTCCCGGATTTCCTCTGGGATGGGGATGAATTCATCGGTATTGTTCATTTCCTGGTCAATGAGTTCCTGACAAAATAGAGGGGCCAAAGCTTCACCGGGAAGGGGTTCCCCGTTGGCAGGATTCATGAAACCTTCGGGCTTTTCCTTCATGGCTGCCCGAACATTGTGCCATTCTTTGGGCATCTCATCTTCGTGAAGATAAATTTTGTAAGGTACTTTTTCTAAATTCTTTTCCATTTCTTTTCCTCTCTTTCAGTTTTAACAAAAACCAAAACACCTGTAGTTCTTCTCAGAACCACAGGCGCTCAATTAACTTACTCTTTGGAGATTCGTTTAGATTGTGCAATCGGTGCTGCATAATGAAGAAACCTTATGTATTCGATCCATAAAGCTGCACCACCACCAAGCAAAATTGTTTGCACTGATTCTTAACATTGATTTCTCCTTTTTGTTTTTTTGAGCATAACATACAAATTGTTTGTCTGTCAACAAGTTTTTTTTGTTACTTATGTATAAAATCACAATTTTCTTTCCATCAGGCCATGAATATTACAATAAGTATACAATTTTCCCTGATGCATGATGGGAAAACGCACTTCAGCGTTTTGCTCTGGATATAATTTCATCACAAGCACCCTGTCAAAGGTCACGTAAGCAGCAAAGGATAAATAATGTCCCTTTGTCATATCATGGCCAAATGTAACGTAGTATTCGTCCTCCACTTGGACTGTATTTGCAGCGTGGGCCTCATCCTCTAACATTGCTTTGAGTGGCTCTAACCTTCGACCGCAGCAATGAATCTCAGCACTGCCAGTGCTAGTAACCATGCTGCCACATTCACTGCATACAAAAAATTTAATTCTCTTCATATTCCCTCCGTCCGGAATCTGCTTCATCAGGTCTCCCTCGAGCAGTTTACTGATATCAACGGAAAAAATTTCAGAGAGCTTTATCAAAAGCGAAACATCAGGGCATCCATTTCCATTTTCCCATTTGGATACGGTTTTATCGCTGATATTCATTTTTTGGGCCATCTCCTTCTGGGTCCAGCCTTTTTCCTTACGAAGTTGGTGAAGCAGTCCGCCAACTTTTCTATATTCCATAATAACCTCTCAATGTGATCTTCCGTGCACCATAATATTCGATACCATCATATCTCACTTGATTTTTTGGCGCAATCAACGTTCCGTAGAGTTAGATAAGCTTTTCATCTATCGCCTTCCACAAATACAATGCTGCTATGGTTCGGTATGGTTTCCATTGGTTGCTGATTCGAAGCAGTTCTTCTTTGCCGGGAATCCGCTCCATACCATATAACCATTTGATAGCTCTTTGCAACCCGCCATCGCCTACAGAGAACACATCCGGTCGCCCCATAGAAAATATTAGAAACATCTCCGCTGTCCAGGGGCCGATGCCCTTCACCTGGGTTAATTGCCTGATGATTTCTTCATCGTCTAATTGGTGCAACCGATCTAACTCAAGTGTGTGATTGTTCACCGCCATGGCCAGTGCCTTCAAATACTTGATTTTTGAATAAGAAATGCCGATTTGTCGAAGCGCCTCATCCCCCAGTTGCAATATACGTTCCGGAGAGACGGTCTCACCCACAAGTTCAACAAGGCGACTCCACAAAACCTCCGCAACGCGATTAGATAACTGCTGACCAACAATTGCTGAAGCAATAGACAAAAAAAGGTCCTCTTGAAGCGCTATTTCAATGGGACCACATCGCGCCATCAACTTACCCAATGCCGGATCTAGTTTTCCTAGCTTTGCAACATCACCAGGGTTGGCGGAAATCGTTTTCACTTTGGTACATCCTCTAATGTGATTTCAATTTCCTGAGCACCCTCCCATAATACCTTCTTTCCAAATGCAGATAGTCTCTCAAGCCCCTCAACTATCGTCAAGAAGTGATTACCCGGCAATTGACCATACTGTGATGCAAAGCAACAACGGCCATAGGAAAGAATCAATTCCATTTCACTGACGCCACCAGGGTAAAACAGCATCTCCCCGACCGCAGGGTGGGAAATGTGATTTTCCAGTTGCAATCCGGTTCTAAGTTCCCCAAATGGAATCCAGATTCCTTCTCCACTCCATCGGACATGGATGAATTTGCTCTTCATTGGAAGCATTGATAAAAAAACCCGACAGGTCTCCGGGGCTTGATCAGTAAGCAGCTGTCCAATAAACTCATAATCTCCTGATCTTATGCGTACTTTGTTCATTTCTTCTTCTCCTAATTTCTGATTTTTATCATTTACGGGTTTATCTTCAACCCAAGGCAACATCTAAGACCATCATCACCGCAAATCCCACCATGGTACCGATGGTCGCCACATCTGAATTTCCGCTTGTTTGTGCTTCCGGGATTAGTTCTTCTACCACTACATAAATCATGGCACCTGCGGCAAAGGATAATGCATACGGCAAGAGAGGTTGCATCGTTAGCACAGCAACCGCACCAATCACACCGGCAACCGGTTCCACAACGCCGGAAAGTTGACCATAATAAAAGCTCTTACTTCTGGATAACCCTTCTCGTCTAAGGGGAATTGAAACCGCAGCGCCTTCCGGGAAGTTTTGAATTCCAATGCCAATCGCCAAGGCTACGGCACCTGCCAAAGTGGCAGAGGGCAAACCGGCAGCAACTGCTCCAAACGCAACCCCCACAGCCAGACCTTCAGGAATATTGTGTAAGGTAATCGCGGTAACAAGCAGGATGCTTCTTTTCCAATGGGTCTTCACCCCTTCTGCGCTTTCTGTAGGCATACCAATATGCACATGGGGAATCAGTGAGTCCGAGAGTTTCAAAAACGCGCCACCTGCCAGAAATCCAATCAAAGGGGCTAGCCATGGTAGTTTTCCTGCTGTTTCGGACATTTCGATGGCTGGTGCTAAGAGGGACCAAAAGCTAGCGGCAATCATCACGCCCGCAGCAAATCCCAACATCGTGTCCAGTACGGTTCGATTAATACTTTTGAAAAAGAAGACCAGCCCGGCACCGAGGGCTGTCACAAACCAGGTGAATAAGGTGGCAAGCAATGCTTGGACGATTGGCGATAACGATGTAAACGCATCTATCATGCTTTTGTTCCTTCCTCTGTGATGTATTTTCGAACGGCACTCCAGGCAAGCCCAGGTGCCAGTGTCTTAAGTATTTCAGCCGACACGATCTCGGCGGCAGGAGCTGCTACTAGTTTTTCTAAATCAAGACCCTCTTTGATGACTGCTATTTTGCCAATCCCCGGCCTAAGTGCGGATTGAGGGCAACTATAAAGACAATTCATGCAAAAGTAACATTTCGAATTGAAAGAAGGTCTTCCTGCAATCATGGTAATATTGCCGGAGGGACAGTTTTTTGCGCAGAATCCACAGCCGTTGCAGGCATCCGAAACCCGTATCCGCTTTCCAAACGCGCGCCCACCAAGCCGCTCCAACCCACCCATGGTGGCCAGCGCCCGATCAAGAACAAAGGCGCTTTTTCGACGCACTACGCCGCTGTTTATTTCTCCAATGATGCCGCTGACCTTTTGGGGTAGAATATCCAAAAGCATTTTATCCAAGGGCGCTTTGGTGGCGAAAGCAATATTTGATGGCATCACCAACATATTTTCGTAGTCGACTCGGTACCCCTTTTTTTCAAGCATTCTGATTGCTTTGCTTCTGCAAGCGGTGTTTGGGCTCATTTCCCCACCTCCCGAGACAGAAATCACGGCTGCAGGTTTTTCCTGTTGGTTGGGCAGGCTCTTCATCCATTCATAGACCGGTTCCGGTGCATTTAACGCATAGACCGCATAAAGGAGTAACAATAGGTCATAATCACCTACTGCTTCCGGCTCTCCGGCTTTTAGTCTTTGTATTGTAACCTCTGCCCCTAGTTCACGGAGCTGCTTTGCGAAGCACTCTGCAACAAGTCGTGTACCACCTGTGCCTGAATAGTAAACCAATCGTATTTTGTTGATGTTTTGATTCATTGGTTGTGCCTCCTATGCACCGCCTACCAAATGTACTTTCATCAGATTTGTTGATCCAGGAATGCCCATGGGCACGCCCGCAGCAATCACAACCAAATCCCCTTTTTCAATGTATCCCTCTTCTAGGGCAATGGCCACGGACTTTTCCATTAGTTCATCTGTTGTTGCCATATGTGGTGCGGTTGTGGGGATGATTCCCCAATGTAAAGCCAGGGTTCTGGCTACCCGGTCACTAGGTGTCACCGCGATAATATCACAGGAAGGGCGGAACTTGGAAATTCTTCGTGCAGTATGACCACTTTGGGTTGAAGCGATAATGGCTTTGGCATTCAGTTCTGATGCAGCTGTACAAGCAGCCCAACTGATTGCATTGGGAACGTCCCACTTTGGAGTACCTTTTTTCGTCTCCTGCACCGCATCCCAATTCAATTCCTCTTCTGCCGCGCCTGCGATTCGCGCCATGGTAATGGCTGCTTCGATGGGGTATTTCCCGCTGGCAGACTCACCGCTGAGCATAATCGCATCCGTTCCGTCATAAATGGCATTGGCTACATCCGAAACCTCTGCCCTTGTAGGCCTGGGGTTTCGCATCATCGAATCTAGCATTTGGGTTGCGGTGATGACTGGGATCCCGGCTCGATTACATTTCCTGATAATCATCTTTTGAACTTGCGGTACTTCTTCGATGGGAATTTCGACTCCCATGTCGCCCCGAGCCACCATGATACCATCAGAAACGTTTATGATTTCATCTATATTTTCAACACCTTGCTGGTTTTCAATTTTGGAGTAGACTAAAATATCTCTGCCACCACACTCATCAAGGACTTCTCGGATGGCAAGGGTATCCGATGCAGTTCGTATAAAAGAAGCTGCCACAATATCAACACCTGCTTGACAGCCGAACCTCAAGTCCAATTTATCCTGCTCAGTCAAAGATGGCAGATTCACTGATACACCAGGCACATTTACTCCTTTGTTGTTGGATATGATGCCGCCGTTTTTTACTTCAGTTTTTATGACTTTGCCTGCCACTTGCCGAACTTCTAATCCAACCAACCCATCATCGATGAGAATGGTATCCCCAGGCTTAACGTCCTTGTAAAGTGAGGAATAGCTGATGGCGCATTGGTCGGTCGTACCTGGTGTGTCACCATCACAGTTGATGTTGAAAGGTTGTCCTTCCACCAGATTGATTTGATCGGATTCAAACTTACCGGTTCTTATTTCCGGCCCTTTGGTATCCAGGATAATCGCAATATGGCGCTTGTATACTTCCCGAAGCCGTTTAACCAACATGATTTTTTCAAAATTCTGCTCATGGGTGCCATGGGAAAAATTATGCCTGGAAGCACTCATCCCTGCCTCTATCAGTGCGGTTAGAACCTCTTCGGTATCACTGGCCGGTCCAATGGTAAATACCATTTTTGTCTTCTGCATATTGTCCTCTCCTATCCAAACATTTCTTTGTAATTTTTAGCAAACATTTCTGCTATCTGTGGGTCAAAGTGGGTTCCTGCGCAGCGTTTGATTTCCTCAAGAGATTCTTCAATGGAAAACACTTTGCCATATGTTCTGGGGCGCGTCATGGCATCAAATGCATCAGCTAGGGCAATAATCCGAGCCTCCAAAGAAATACTGTCACCGGCAATCCCTCTTGGATAACCTGTTCCATCCCATTTTTCCTGATGCTCCAGTACAAATCGTGCAATTTCCGAAAATTCTTCCGAACCATTAAGAATCCGATACCCAATCTCTGAATGTTTCTTCATTTCAATCCATTGTGCCTTTGTCAACTTATCCGGGCTATTCAGAATGTTCTCGTCAATACCAATTTTTCCAATGTCATGAACCAAACCCGCTGCTTTCAGTTGCTCAATGGTGCTCTTCTCAAGATTCATTTGAGTGGCAATTTTCTCACATAAATTGCTAACTCTTTTAGAATGCAACATTTCCCGGTTATTCTTTTCGTAAAGTGTGTTCATGATGATGTCAATTGTCTTGCTCCTTACGCTTGCACCAACCAGCAATTTGTTGCGATACATGTTGTCTTCCGCGCCTTTGGATACGACTTCAATAGATTCTTCTTCATACGTTTTGGTATACTTACCAAAAGACACAGAAAGGTCTATCCCGTTGATATTCTCCTTTCCGAGACTATCGTTGATTCGATCCAAGATGATTTCAGCATCCGCGGCAGTGGTGTTTGGCAATAGCATGACAAACTCGTCCCCGCCGAATCTGGCCACAATATCATCGTTTCTACAACTTGCTTTTATTAATTCTGCTGTTCTTTGTAGCAGCAAATCACCATTGTCATGACCGAATGAATCGTTGATTAGTTTCAAGCCATTCACATCTCCCAAAACGACTGTAAGTGGAAGGTTTCTTGGCACATCCAGTCGATGGAGTTATTCTTCATAAAATCTCCTGTTATATAATCCTGTTAGATAGTCATGGAAGGCTACATACTGCACTTCCTCTTCCCTTTGTTTGCGCTCCGTGATATCCCGACTAATTCCGATGATTCCGCCTAGACTTCCATCCTGTAACCAATACGGTGTTTTAAGGGTATCCATAGTTCGAATCGAGCCATCCACATAAGTTAGTATTTCTTCATCCCGTCTTAACACCTTCTCAGACAATAGTTGAGTGTCCAGACGCCGAAATCCTTCAGCCTGTTTTAAAGAAAAAAGGTCATAATCCGTTTTACCAAAAACTTCATCTCTCGGTTTCCCGCAAAAATCGAGAAATGCTCGATTTCCCCCCTGATATTTTCCGTCAACATCTTTGTAAAAAATCAAATCCGGGATAACGTCAATAATGGATACAATCAGCGCCGTCTGGCGATTGTTCTCAATTTCAATCCTCTTCAAATGGTCAATATCACGAACAGTCCCTGTGAGTCCCATGAACCTCCCTTCTTGATTCCAAAGGCCGTTGGCACTGACAGAAATCCACGTAGTCGCGCCATTGGGTTTCAGGTAGCGGCATTCCAAAATCTCGGGATCCACTTTTCCACTATAGAACTTTTTGCTCAACGCCATCATATGGCTACGAAAATCCATTAATCTCTCTAGGTCTTCAGGAATGATTCTTTCAATAATGCGCTCCAATGTAAATGCTTCAGGAGGCTCTCCAAAGATACGTAAAGAAGCAGGGCTCAAATAGGTAAAATTCAACTCCGGATCCATAGTCCAGATGAGATCAGACGTATTCTCTGCCAGATTTCTGTATTTTTCTTCACTTTCTGCAATCTTATTTAATAGGTTATGTTGATCCATTTGGTCCAATAGAATTTTGCATAACAAATAGGTCCCCAAGGGGTACAGAATAATGACAGGCAGAAAGATTGAGCCAAGGGTCTCCATACGTAGCTCTTTCGGCAAAATCAGCATACATAGTAACATGTCAACATGAATAATCACACCGAAAAGATAGAATTTCCAACCTCTGTTTTTTATGTTTTCAAGAATGTGTAGAAAGTAATACTTATGTGCTAAGATACCAAGAATGGAAGTTGTAATTACAACAGAAATCCCAACAATCATACCCGGGCCGCCCAAAAAAATTCTATACAGAATCATAATGACTGCCGCAATCGCTGTAGGTATAGCGCCGAAAAAAATCCCGAAAACGCCGATGAGGATGGATCTGGTATCAAAAATGACCCCGTTATCCAGCCGTAGTGCTGTCCACATAAGCACAATGCCAATCAAACCATTTAAGATTCCTATGGCTATTTTGTAAAAGAGTTTATCGGTTTGCCGGTTTCTAAGCATTAAAGAATAGATGAAAACCATTGCCAGCAAAATTGCTATGTTTTGCACCAACGCAACGATGATTTCTATATTCATAATTTCACCATCCTATCTGTTCAAGGGAGTGGGATTGGATTGTCCAGAATTTTTTTCTGGTCATCGGAAATAATGTATCTGAAATAGTTGGTTTCCAAAATTTTTGATGCAGCCCAGAAGGTGTTGCGCACATGCTTCGTCGTCCGATCCACATAGTTGTCATCCACAGTTATCCCTTTCTCAGGATAGAATTTTTTCTCTGAAGTAATATAAATCCCTTTTTCAGTCTGCCAGGAATAATCTTTGTAAATGACTAGTCCCTCACTGTCAGAGAAAATATCCGTGCCTGAAAGCATACGCGAATCATAAGGTAACCCCAACAAATTAGAGATTGTAGGGATAATATCCGGCTGATAACAAATTTTATCAATTACTTTGCCAGAATCCCCTTTCATATCACCACTCCAGATTACCAGTCTGCTCTTGTACATTTCGTACATTGGATCAAATTTGTCTACCCCGGCAATTTCCAAATATTCGGCTTCTGTCAAACCGTAAGGATAATGGTCATTGGAAAAAACAATCAAGGTCTTATCGGCTATGCCAGCATCTTCTAGCCTCTGAATTAGATACTCCATAGCACGGTCAAATTCCATGTTGCATGCAATATACGCCCTACAATGTTCCGACAAATCAAGGTTTGCAACTTCACTCTTATGTTTTGCAGCCATCATATTACCTGTGAATGTATAGTTCAGGTGACCGCTTACTGTCATATAGTACGTGTGGAACCAGGGTTCATTAATATAAGCATCCACTGTTTTTTCCATCATCTCTAAATCGGATTCCGGCCATTGATTTTTCATATCCAAACCGTTGCCACGTCCCATATATCGGTATCCTGCGTTGGGATGGGACAAGTCCCTGTCATAGTAACTGAACGTGTGATTGTGGTAACCTCGAGGAGTTAACCCCTGGAACCGATACTGATTGCCCATGGTGAAAGGCATGTCGTTTTTTGCGGATTCTTTGAAGCTCCATACCCCTGGCTTTGGAATCAAGCCGGTACATAAGGTGTACTCACCATCAGAGGTGCTGACTCCCCAGATAGGATTGTAATAGTTGATAAATTGGTAGCCTTCTGTTGCCATTCTGTATAATGTTGGTGTCAATTTTTTGTCTAAAACATAAGGACTAAATCCCTCAGCAGTAATGAGAATTAAATTATAACCGGCGAATTTCCCGGAATAGGAGTTCATATTGGTTGGAGTGGCGGTGGAAAAGTATTTGTGCAAAGCTTCAACGGTACTGTCTGGCGCATTGGCAATTAGTGTGTCAAAATCCAAATTGTATATTTGCTTCGCGTATAATGAATCGGGAATATTATTTTTTGCGCCGGGTCCGGTACCGCTATCGGCTGGACCATTATCTGGGGGAAGTATGGTTTTTTGGATATCCAAACGCAATGCTGTCAAAGCGCCAAACCGGGATACACACGATGCGGTATCTGCCGATCCGAAATATAGCATGTTGGAGTTGAGTCCTTCGCCTTTGTCAATCCAGACCGCAAACACGGCAATCCCTTGCAGCAATACAATTGCCAACAAAATTGCAATTTTTTGTCGTCCGGAAATTCCTTGTTGCTTCTTTCTGGCTTCACGGAACAAAATCATAGCGACAACCGGTATCAAATAAGCTAGTAACGGAATCCAAACCTTTGCTAAGTTCTCAAGGATTGTATCGAAAAATTGAAATGCCGCACCACCATTGAGCATGGAATAGAACGTATAAAAAGTACCAAAGATTGTATAGTAAAAAAACTGAGAGCCATAGAATATAACAAAGAAGCTGGTAACAGCCCACGAAATTACACCACGCCCTTTGCTTCCAAAGAAGCTAAGAAGAAGTGTGATCAGGCTACCAGCCACCACAGAAAACATTGTAATATACAAAAGACCTATTTCAAAAAACGGGATTTTGGTGGTCAACCGCAGACAGATTTCAAAATACAAAATCAATGCGGGCATTACCGCCAAAAAACGCCAGTACAATCTTGGTTTTCGGGTACTGCGTCCCCCATTTAAGACGTTGCGAACAGGCATCATTGCATCATTATTCTTTTTCATATACGCCCCTTAATTAAACTGCTTTATAATGGCAATTATGATATATCCCGGTCTACAAGTCAACTTTTTGTTAAACGAAAGTAAGGCGTTGTTAATCGTCATTCCTATTTGTCTCCGGATACCTTTTACAGATGATTCCACAAGCCAAAATAGAGAAGACGGAAATCATGTAAACAGGTATTAAAGATAATTCTTTCATCAGAACTCCCGATAAGGCGGCACCAATCAGTAATCCTCCAATTAGTAGTGGAGAGACCATGCCATTTACTCTGCCAATATATTCTTCAGGAACAGTTTTAATCAGGGGTGCGCTGATAGCTACCTGGACAAATGCTGTGGTTACACCAGACAAAAAGTACAAGGGCGCGGTAATATAGACCAAGGTTGAAAATGCTTCGGTCGCCGTGAGGGCAGCGAATATCACCATGCATACAAAAAGTACAGTACCGGTTTTTAGTTTGTTTACTATGGTAATGGATAGAATGGCACCCACCAGAAGTCCTACCCCTGAAAGCGCGTAGAACCATTGTAAGTTTTGGGCATCAATCCCCAAACGTTCCGTCAGAATAAAAACCGTGAGGGGTTGAATCAATCCGGTTGCGAAGCCGAAGATTGCCAAAGCAGTGAAAAGCACCCGCAGGCCACTATTATGATAAATATAAACCAGTCCCTCTTTCAGTTGGTGTACGACGGTCGCATTTGCTACTTCGGTATTCCTGGGGCTGTTGGGCAATAAGAACTGAACCATAGAAGAAAGAAAAAACATGGCTGAAATGATGGTCAGAGAAATCTGAATACCCAATGTTTCATAGAGCATGGTGCCGATAATCGGGCCTACAATCAGATACAAGGAAAGCATACTTTGGGAAATTGAAATCGCCGGCGTAATCAGATGATCCTCAATATTCCTTTTAAACATGATTACAGACGACGGGGCAGAGAATTGCGTCACAATAGATGAAACCAACGTCGCTACAAAAACGGCCTGCCAATATCCTTGGATGACTAAGAAAAGTATCACCAACACGGATATCGCACTTAAACTGTCTCCGATAATCATGGTTTTCTTGGGATTCCATTTGTCTGCCATGGCACCGCCGAAAAACAAAAATCGGCAAATATTCAAAAATTGTGATTAACGAGATTGCTACAGGATCCGCATTGGTTTGCTCAATGACGAAAAACAGGACCGCCATATTCCGAATCCAGATGCTCATTTGCTGTATGGTATCTGTGGCCATAATGATTTGAAAAACTCTGTTTCGTATCAACTCTTTCATCCGCTGTGCCTCCTATTAATAAACTGACTGTTCGGTTTTTTATTGGTGAAAAAAATATGCCTGTTGCTCCCATCTAATTCTTTAGGCCATCTAAAAATACATCAACCGCCATCTTGTAAATCTTGTTCATGTCCTTATAATCGACAATTTTACAGATTGATCCCACGCTTGCCAAGTATCCATAGGTGATGATGGTAATTTCTTCAACATTGGTCCGCTTGAATTCCCCATTGGCTATCCCCTCTTCAATGACTTTTTGAACGACGGGGAAATATCGGTTGTTCAATTCATACAGTTGTTCTATGATTTTCGGGTCTGACGCTTCGCTACCAGAAAACTCCATCGCTGCCTGCATCAACGGGCTTTCAAAGTCCAATGCAAAATGCTCCGCCAAAGCATATAATTTTTCTTTGGCAGTCTTAAGCTCTGCAGCCTTTTCATCCCATTTTTCTACCCATTCCAATATGTAAAGATCAAGCAAATACATAAACAAGTCGCTTTTACTTTTGAAATGATAATAGATACTTCCTTTGCTCATACCTGAATTGGCTCGAATCATTTCCATGGATGCAAGAAAATAGCCCTTCTGACTAAAGACTTGTTTTGCTTTTTCTGCAATGAGTTTTTTGGTGTTTTCAGCTTTATCTGTAGTACTTGGCATTTTTCTCTCCGATTACAAACTGACCGTTCAGTTTATTTTAGATTGGTTTATCCCTTTTGTCAACCGTAAATTCATACAAATTGAAACCGTGACAAGTTAAGAATCAAAATACTCCGACTTCAGCATTGAATAAATAATTTGATCTAAGTAACCTCGGGAAGCTTTATAATTCTGTCGGAGAACTCCATCCAGATGCATGCCCAGGCTTTCGTATAATCGTATCCCAATCAGATTATCAGGATACACATCAAGCCAGAACCGGTTGGTACTTAGCTCTGTAAAGGCAAATTTCATGATGGCCTCCATAACTTCCCTTCCAAAGCCCATGCCTTTTTCTGTAATGGCAATTCTTCTAAGTTCAAATACCTCAGACTTCCAGTCAATCCGAGCCAATGCATAACCGACGATTCTTCCATCTTCCTTGGTTCGGAATAACAACAGTAAGTGGTTTGGATCTTCGATTTCCTCCAAGTGCTGCTCGGCAGTCCCAATCCATATGAAGTCCCGATTGTCCTTATGGGATTCAATTTCGATTATTGTGTTCACATCCTCAGGGATCGCTTCTGCAATATTGAGCCGGCTTGTTTCTATGGTATAATTTTTCATATCATCCCTCTCGAAATTAAGCTTATCGACTGTTTTAATTAAGGGTTGGTCTTTGGGGTAACGGTTGCATCATTATTGTAGCCCCGCTTTTCCCAATAACCCAGGTAAGAGGGATCATCAGAAAGTTCGATCTCCGACACCCATCTGGCCCATTTGTATCCCAATTTATCCTCGGCAACAACAATGAACGGGAACCCCATTTCTGGTGGCAAATCCAGTCCATTGGCACCATAAGCCATAATCAGTTGATTGGACTGGATGGTATCAAGGGGAAGTGACGTGGTATATCCATCCACCGAGTGGAAAATCACCGTGTTGGCTGACGACTTAACTCCTGCCAGGTTCATGATATCGCTCAGGAGTGCACCTTTCCAAAGAATGGTTGCTTCCCACCCTTCCACACAATACAATGTTATTTTTCTTTCATAAACCTCTAACTGCCTTACTTCGCTGTAGGTAATTTCCTTTGGTGTCTTGACCAATCCGGATATTTTCAATCGGTAGGAGTCGATATCTACCTCCTGCACGCCTTTGATGGAGTTGTCCCTTGGGCCAATGGCCGGATCAAAGTTTGCTCCCTGATATTCTTTTATTTCGTTTACCCGAAACCGATCCATGGTGGCCTGTGAAATAATATCCGGTTTGGGATTTTTGTTGAAATAGTCATTGAGAATCACTACCCCGCCGACGATGACGGCAACTATAGCAATCGCTACAATGACTCTTGCATTTTTCATTCTTACTCCTCCTCACTGTTTCAGATTATCCACTTTTGCCATGGTTATTAATTCGTTCTGCGGATTAATTTTAAAAATTCCTGTACCACCATTGGGTCGTACTTCGTTCCTGAGCCAGCCAACAGATGATCCGCAATCTGTTTTTCATCTTCCAACTTATTTTCACCATTGGTCAGTGTCATTTCATGGTATGCATCCAAAATACAAATTATTCTGGCAAGCAAGGGGATATCATGACCCTTCAAGCCTCTCGGGTAGCCGGAGCCATCCCAATACTCATGGTGCGACAATATGTCCACTGCGATGTCGTTCATCTCTGGCACTGCTAGGGCGACCCGGTATCCGGTTTCTGCATGCTTTTTGTACTCATCCAACTCATCCGGGTTATAGTTTGACAACTCTTTGCTTTGTAGTTTTTCATTAAGGGATAGTTCTCCCATGTCCTGAGTCTCCAGCAATTGCTGAAGTTGTTTTATGGTTTCGGGTTCCAAGTTGAGCCTTTCCCCCAGTTGCACAAGAATTTTCATCAGCTTGTTGTATTGTTCTTGGCTTTGAAAATTCTTTGTAATCAACTGTTTTTTTGCTGCGTTAAGAATTGTGGTTCGTACCTTTTTGCTGTCCGAATTTTTCTTTCGGTACAGCATATGTTCCGCTTCACGAAGTAGATCATCGGCACTTAGGTCGTTGGTGGTCTTTGTAGCATGGCCCAATGAAATACTGAGATAAAATGTTTGCTTGTCAGGTTTCTTTTCGTAGGCCTTGCAAGCTTTATAAATTCGCTGGCACAATCGTTCTGCCCCGGCTTCTCCAGTGTTGTACAATAGAATGACAAACTCGTCACCCCCTATTCGCGCAATGACGTCTTCTGCCCTACAGGTTTCTTTTAGCACCCCGCCTATTTCCCGAAGTAGTGTATCTCCGGCATTATGTCCGAAAGAATCGTTGATAAGCTTCAAGCCATTCACGTCTCCCATGACAACCGACATGGGCAATCTTCTGCTGGCATCAAACCGTCTTTTTTCTTCCTCGAAGAAAGTTCGGTTATAAAGTCCGGTTAAACTATCATGATAGCTGAGGTAGATGATTTCTTCTTCCTTTTGCTTTTTCTCTGTTATGTCTTCTATCATACAAAGATGCATATCACTGATGGTCTCGGCTTTGAATGGCACAATCATCATGTTAACCCATACCAAAGAGCCATCAGGTCTGATGTATCGTTTGTTCATGCTAAAATTGGGGATTTTTTTCTTTTTTAGTTGCTCCAACTTGTTAATATTCTCTTGAATCTCAGCAGGGTTGGAATAGGATTTCCAATCGATGGAGTTTAATTCTTCTGTGGTTCGCCCAAGAATCTCAGCGAATTTGGGGTTTAGCTGATAGGCAACGCCTGTATTCGTATTGAAAATACCAATGCCGATAGGGGCTTTTTCAAATACCGTCCGGAATCGATCTTCACTGGCGTCTAGGGCTGCCAACCCTTTTTTGTTGGAAGTGATGTCAAGAATGAATCCTTCACTCTCTGTCAAGTTCCCGTCTTTATCTGCCACTGGAATGGATTGTTCCCAAACCCATTTTTCTTCGCCGGATTTGGTGATGATGATGTATTCATCATTAGATTTTTTGTTTTCCTCAATATCTGAAGTCCATTGCGCAAATACCACATCTCTAAATTTTGGACTAATCAGCTGATTATACGATATTGCATTGTTGTTCAGGAGTTCCTCAGGGTAATAACCGGTTAACTCATAGCATCCATCCGATAAAAAAGTCATGGTCCAGTTATCATCATTTTTGCATCGAAAGGCTACGCCAGGCAGATTTGAAATCAAGACAGCCTTGCTTCGTTCGCTTTCTTCCAAGGCTCGTTCCATCTGTTTTCTGCTTGTGATGTCTCTGGAGAATCCAGTTGTTCCCACCACGTTTCCATGAAGATCAATAGCAAGGTCCTTATATTCTTCTTTCCATTTCCCATCAACGACAGATTCGAAATATCCCTGGCTTTCACCCGTAAGAACCGCTCGGTCGCTGGCTAAATAAATTTCGGCTTCATCGCTGGGGTACAAATCATGATCCTTCGCACCAATGATTTTGTTATGCGGGATGCCTGCATACGCAACAAACGATTTATTCACTGCTAAATATTTTCCGTCAACATCTTTCATCCAGACATCAAACGGAAGATTATCAATCACCAATTGAAGCGCTTGCTCAAAACTTACTTTTTCCGGCTTTGTTGACACTTCCGTATGATTGTGTTTTTTGGTGCTTTTCGGTTCCATGTTCTCCCTCATCTTCAAGTAACACGTACAATAATTGTATTGATTTTACGATATTTCACTTTTGTTTTCAAGTAGTCGACATTCTGTGAAGGTGGCAGGCTCCTTTGGTTGGGCAAACCGATTTGTCGAGAACCATGATTGAGTCCAATTTTGATTCAAGATGTGCTTGAAATGATTCCCTTACCTGCATAACATGAAGCAGAATGCCACCACTATAACCAATTTCAACAGGCTCGGAAATTGCGAGTTTGCTATAGAGTCTTTCGGTCATGATGGCTAACTCCCTTCCTGCCCGATCCAAAATATCCAGTGCATACGGATTCCCTCGCTGTGCCAATTGAACCACAATGGTTGCGATGGCTGCTATTTCATATTTGCCTGATGTATGGATAAAATCTTTCATGCCAGCAATCGTGGTAACTCCAAGATGCGTTATAATCTGCTGGCTTAACGTACTGACACCAAGCCCTAAATCATGGGACATGGTCATCTGTTTCAATGCTTCCAGTGCGATCCAGTAGCCACTCCCTTCATCTCCCAAAACGTGACCCCATCCTCCGGTTTTATCAACCATCCCTTTGAAACGGCCATAACTCACCGACCCGGTTCCTGAGATCGTAATGATGCCATCTCTCCCTTCAAAGACTGCGGCATGCACCAACTCAGAGTCATGAACACCTACAGCACGACAGTGAAATTCCCTGCCAATCCGCGTTTCTAGAAGGGTTCTATTCGCTCCTACTTCTATCCCGGCAATTCCCATGTATATCCCTTGGCATTCCCCTGCAATCCCCTGCACCTTAACGCTATGAAGACATTGAGACACCGCCATTTTAATACTAGTTTCAGCCAGCTCAAAGTCTACTGCCGGATTTCCCGGGCCGGCTAAACTACCGGCTATTTTCTCATCATTCATATTGTATGCGGTGGCAACAGTTTTGGTTCCACCCCCATCGACTCCAATGATATAATTCATGGTACAAATCCCTTCTTCGAAATCAATTTGATAGTCTCGTTTGCCGGGTATATTCCTTAACGTACCCTAATTGTAACACTAATTTCGCTTCTGCGGTACTATAAAGGCAGAGGTCTCGTGTTTACTCCTGCAATTCCAATCCAGTGTCCCTCTGCAAAAAAAACGCCTCAAGTTTAAGGCGTTTTTTGAAAGCTTATGTGGATGATACGCTTCAGAAATGGTCTTGCTTTTTGTCCATATTCTAATGCTGGCAATCATGACCATGTGCATGGCAGGCATCTCCGGAGTCAACCAATTTTTTGTCAATATAGAGCAGAGCGACTTCTTTGACATCCCCCGTGCAGCCTCGTAATACTTCAATCCCTGACGCATTAAGAACCTGCACAGCGCCCTCTCCCATATTTCCTGCAAGCATAACTGAAACCCCCATTTCTGCCAGCACTTGGGCGATATTGGATTTACAGCCGCAACCAGCGGGAGATGCAATCACTTCTTGATTCAGAATTCCTTTACCGGCATCGTCAATGGTGAAGACAGTAAAGTATTCGCAATGACCAAAGTGGTCATCAATCATGTTTTGTCTGGATGGTAATGCAATTTTCATTTGTTCCTCCTAAAGTATGTAGTATAATGTGTATATAGCTTGTATTATTGACATATGTCGTATATGGCTTTATTATAATACATAGTTGACATATGTCAATAATTATTTGCAAGGAGGTCCACGATGCCACGTCCAAGAAAATGCCGACATGTATGCTGCATGCCAGAGTGTAACCGCTTTGGGCCACTCAACATGGATCCCAACAAGCATCCTTATGTCACTATGACAATTGACGAATATGAGACCATCCGTCTCATTGATTTGGAGGGACTAAATCAAGAAGCCTGTGCTGTTCAAATGAACGTCGCACGTACAACGGTTCAAATGATATATAATGATGCCAGAAACAAACTTGCTGAAGCTCTTGTACATGGCAAAACCCTTCATATTGAAGGAGGCGACTATCAATTGTGCGGAGAGAACCCAAAACCTTGTTGCAGAGATGGATGCAAACGTTCAGAGGAATAGTATCAACAATAATCCCCGGTATGAGTGAAGACTCAGCCGGGGTTTTTTGCATGCTACCTGTCACTAGTGTTGCGGGATTCCGAGACGCTCGCTGAATGTATGTGAGTTGCTCACTAATCATTTGGTTGTTATCTGATAAAATCGCAAATAACGAAATCAACTATTGAGAAATAATGATTGGAGAAATTATGAAGAACAACAATTACAAGAACTCTGGAAAAGCTGTTTTCAAAGTGGCGAAATGCGATAAGTCACCGTTTTGCCCGGTGACTAAAGTCTGCCCTACTGGTGCAGTTACCAGAATCAAGCAAGGTTTCTTGAAAATTGACATTGACTATCAAGCGGAGAAATGCATTGGTTGTGGTCAGTGTATAAAAGTGTGCCCTCATGCTGCGTTTGCGATGAAGTAAGAAAATCAATCATAATTCCTGAACTATAAGAATATGGGCTATTTCGCAAACACATCCCGTAAGCCATCGACGGCCCGTTGTATTTCTTCCCACGTCTCAAAATCGTTTAAATCCAACCCTAGCTCATAGGCTTGGTCCACCAATTTTTCTTTTTCCGCTTCCGAATACTCAAACCCACCCAGAATTTCAAAATCTACTAATTCATCATATAAATCTGACATGTCACACCTCCTACTTCGTATTGTATGATATGCTTCTACTTTTGATCATTTAACCCCTTACCCTCCAGGATTTTTTGCAAACTATTTTCGATTCGAGCGACTCTAGTTTTTGATTGTTTGGGTTGGGAAAAATGAAGAATATAACCTCTTTGGCGACCTGGTGTCAACGCGGAAAATGCTGGCTTCAGTAACGGCACTTCCAGAAATTTTGCTTGTAATTCTTCCGGAATGACGAAATCAGTATTCTTCTTAAAATCAACTGCTGCCCCGGATTTTTCGATTTCAATGGCTTGTAAAATGTATTCTCTCAAGATAGGTGCCAATGACTCAATTTCGTTGATATTTGTGAATCTCACCTGACGTGCAGCCTGCACATTTTCTGTTTGTTGTATCAAAATACTATTGGGATCTTTCAGCAAGGAACCCTTTACAAACAGTATGGCACAATACTCCTTAAACCCATGAATCATCACCACATTACTACCTTCATAGGTGTAGCAGGGGACCTTCCATTTGAAATCCTCTGAAAGAGGTGTCTCAAGAATAATTTTTCGTAGTTTTGTGAATTCATCCTGCCATTTTTTTGAGTTTTTAATAAATCCATCAACTTTTGTATTGTTTTCGTTTGGTTCCTGTCCCAGCGTTTTATTATATTTCACTATATTTACCTCCAAACATTTAATTTGAAATATTTTTACCCCAAATTGCCTAAACTATGCAAAAAAGAGAAATATATGTCCGAAAAACGCGGCATAGACTACTGGAGCCTATTGCTTTTTGCGCACACAAAATCATCTACTTTCTATTATAGGCTCAGCTCGTGTATGTCAAAGATAGTCAATTCATCCGGTGAGATGGCGGAATTGGTGGCATGGCAAAGTGCCCACAACGTGTCTAGTGAGGTATAACAAGGGACCCTGTTTTCCACTGCGGCTCGACGAATCCGAAATCCATCCGTCTTGCTATCCTTGCCTTTGTTTGGGATGTTAACGACCATGGAAACCTGTTTGTTTTGGATGCTGTCCAAGATGTTGTCTTCTCCTTCCCGAATCTTCCCGACGGGCAAGGCGTTGACGCCTACCTGATGAAGCACCTCCCTGGTCCCCCCGGTTGCGCAGAACTCGTATCCCAACTCTTGCATTTCAATTGCGAGTTTAACGAATTCGGCTTTTTCCTGATCTGCGATGCTGGCAAGAATCCTACCACCCTTTGGCAGTGACATCCCAGCGGCCAGAAACGCTTTAAGCATGGCTCGGGACAAGCCATATTCAATCCCCAGGACTTCCCCGGTGGATTTCATTTCAGGGCTCATCGCCACTTCAGCCCCTGGGATTTTATCCATGGAGAATACCGGTACTTTTATGGCATAAATATTTCGTTCAGGAAAGATACCGGTACCATATCCCAAGGATAATAAGGGTTGTCCTAGCAAAACCTTGGTGGCTGCCTCAATCATGGGAATGCCCGTCACCTTGCTGATATATGGCACCGTTCGAGATGCCCTGGGATTGACTTCGATGACAAATATTTTGCCCTCTGAAAGTACAAACTGGATATTGATTAAGCCAATGACGTCCAACGCCGTGGCCAGTTGTTCCGTAATCAGTTGGATTTTTTCTTTCTGTCTTTGGGTGAGAGATAATGGCGGATAAACAGAAATACTATCTCCGGAATGGACGCCGGCGCGCTCCAGATGCTCCATAATCCCCGGTATTAATACTTGAGTCCCGTCACAGATTCCGTCCACCTCAAACTCTGTCCCATTCAGATACTTGTCAATTAGCACTGGCTTTTCTGGATTTTTGGTTAGGGCCACACGGAGCCAGTTCTCAAGTTCGCCACGGTTCCATGCGATTTCCATACCCAGACCACCAATCACATAACTAGGACGAACCAATACCGGATAGCCTAACGTTTCAGCCGCCAGGATTCCCTCTTCCACTTCCAACACTGTTGTGCCTTCCGGCCGTCTGATACCACATTTTGCCAAAATGGCATCGAAGGTTTCTCGATTTTCGGCGGCATCGATGCCTTCAAGACTCGTCCCTAAGATTCGGATACCGTTCTTCTGTAATATGTCCGCCAGTTTTATGGCTGTTTGCCCCCCGAATTGAAGAATCACACCAAGGGGGTTCTCTTTTTCAATGATATTCATCACCTCTTCATCGGTGATGGGTTCAAAATACAGACGGTCGGAGATATCAAAGTCCGTGGAAACCGTTTCCGGATTGTTGTTGATGAGAATCGCTTCATAACCCATTTCCCGAAGAGCCAAGACTCCATGGACGGAGCAATAATCGAATTCGACCCCTTGCCCAATTCGGATGGGACCGGATCCGATGACGATCACCTTCTCTCTTTCAGATGGTGTGGCTTCATCCTCCTTATCGTACGTGGAGTAGAAGTAATTGCTCACCGCATCAAATTCTCCTGCGCAGGTATCTACCATTTTGTAAACGGGTAGGACGCCTAGGTTCTTACGCCTGCTTCGAACTTTCGATTCCGTTTCGCTCATATGTTTAGCTAAGGTCAGATCCGAAAAACCACGTTGTTTCAAAAATCGTAGTTCATCTGCAGACATCTGATCCAATGTTCGCCCAGCCAGATCTTTCTCCCACATGATTATATTCTGTATTTTATGGACAAACCATGGATCTATCATGGAAAGGTCAGCACAACGTTGTATGTTCCCGCCTCGTCTTAGCAGTTCGGCTAGGTAGAAAATTCTCTCATCGCACCCTTCTTTGACTTTCTCTTCCAACATAGCAATTTCCATGACGGTTGCTTTTGGAAGCGAAAAGCCGTCAATACCATTTTCCAAAGAGCGAAGTCCTTTCAACAAAGCGCTTTCAAATCGGTTGCCGATGGCCATGACCTCACCGGTTGCCATCATCATGGTACCCAACTGCCTAGTGTTGGATTGAAGCTTGTCAAAGGGCCACTTGGGAATTTTGACTGCGCAATAATCCAACGCCGGCTCATAACTTGACATGGTTTTTCCGGTGACGTCGTTTCTGATTTCATCCAAATGGTATCCCAGGGCAATTTTGGTTGCCACTTTGGCGATGGGATAACCGGTGGCTTTCGAAGCCAGTGCAGAAGATCGGCTGACACGAGGATTAACCTCAATGATTTTATATTCAAAGCTGGACGGGTTTAAAGCATACTGGACATTACACCCACCAACAATATTCAGGCTATTGACAATATGGATGGAAGCGTTCCGAAGCATTTGATATTCCTTGTCGCTGAGGGTTTGTGAAGGAGCAACCACGATGCTGTCACCGGTGTGTATGCCAACCGGATCCAAATTCTCCATATTGCATACAGCAATCACATTGCAGGCGCCATCACGGATCATCTCGTACTCTATTTCCTTCCAACCTTTAATGTATTTCTCCACGAGGATTTGATCTACCATGCTAAATCCAATGCCTTTTCCCGCAATGGTCTCAAGTTCACTTTTATTGGTTGCAATTCCACCA
Source organism: Anaerovoracaceae bacterium (assembly GCA_041859095.1). Taxonomy (GTDB): domain Bacteria; phylum Bacillota; class Clostridia; order Peptostreptococcales; family Anaerovoracaceae; genus UBA1422. The sequence continues at coordinate 1,916 of JBHEKY010000019.1, read as the reverse complement.
CCCGTGCCTCCCAAGGTAAAAGCAGGTCGAACTACAACCGGATAACCGTTTGCCTCTGCCCATTTCACCGCATCTTTAATGGTAGAGACCACTTTACTGTCGATCACAGGCTCATCGATTTTCTTCATCAGTTCTTTGAAAAGTTCCCGATCCTCGGCGGTTCGAATTGCTTCAGGACTAGTCCCCATAAGCTCTACTCCATATTGTTGGAGTATCCCTGCATCTGCAAGTTCTAGCGCAAGGTTTAGTGCGGTCTGTCCACCCATTCCGGCAATTAGCCCCTGAGGTCTTTCCTTTGCGATGATTTTCTCAAGAAAAGGTAGCGTCAGTGGTTCGATATATACGGCATCTGCCATGCTGGTGTCCGTCATAATAGTCGCTGGGTTGGGGTTGACCAGTATGCTATGAATCCCTTCTTCCCGCAGCACCCTACAAGCCTGGGTACCGGAGTAGTCAAACTCTGCGGCTTGTCCGATGACAATGGGTCCAGATCCTATCACCATTACTTTTTTGTATCGTTGATTTTTCATTTTTTCTCCTTGAAATCTTTCATCATGGTATAGAAACGGTCAAACAGGTATGCGGAATCCCCCGGTCCCGGCGATGCTTCGGGATGGTACTGTACCGAAAATATAGGAAGCTGCGTGTGACGGATTCCTTCGACCGTGCCGTCATTGACGTTGATATGGGTCACCAGGATTTTTTCTTTGTCCAGGCTGTCCTCCATCACTTCGTAACCATGGTTTTGGGATGTAATCCGTACCCTGTTGTTTTCTAAATCTTTCACCGGATGGTTGGACCCCCGATGCCCGAACTTCATTTTTCTAGTCTTGCCTCCTAATGCATGGGCTAGGATTTGGTGTCCCAAACATATGCCGAAGATAGGAACTTTTCCCAACATCATTCTGACTTGTGCTACAATGTCACCCAAATCATCCGGATCACCCGGACCATTGGAAAGGAACAATCCGTCTGGGTTGATTTCCATAATTTCTTCTGAGGAAGCAGTCGCCGGGAATACGTGGAGTACCATATTTCTTTCTGTCATAGATTCCAGAATATGTTTCTTGATCCCAAAATCCAGTACTGCCACGTTATACAGGTGGGGATTAATTCTATATGGCGAAAGCGCTGTCACTTGTAGAACTGCGTCCCGATTTGAAAACTTCTTAATTTCTTCCAGGGCATCGGCACACGGCGTGTCCACCATGATTTTTCCTTTCAAGGTTCCGTGTTTTCTAAGGTGCCGAGTCAAAGCCCTTGTATCCACATCCATTAATCCAGTCAACCCCTGCCTAAAAAAATAGTCCTCCAAACTTTCGTTTCCACGCCAGTTTGAAAAACTATCGCATCCTTCCCGGATGATAAACCCCTTAACCATGGGGGAGGTAGACTGCCCATCATGTTCATTGAAACCGTAGTTTCCAATGAGTGGATAGGTCATCACCACAATTTGTCCGTAATAGGACGGATCCGTCAGGGTCTCTTGATAACCGGTCATGCCGGTATTAAACACCACTTCCCCAACGGGAGCGCCTTCTGTACCAAAGATGGTACCCTCGAATTTGGTCTCGTCTTCCAACAATAAATATCCTTTTTGCATTCATGACCTCCTTGCTAAATTGCCCAATTATAGCATAGGGTTGCCATCTGACGCAAGGGGTTACTACGAACTTATTGCATAAATATAAATATATTTGCATATATACAAGTTTTTCTACTTCTCTCACCCTTGTGCCTTTACAGGGATTATGGTAAAATAAATAAGCATTTATTTACCGTTTAAACTATTGTTTAGGAGATGAAATGACGAATAGAGAAGCAGAGCTGCTAATGCTCATCAGCAGGAACCCGGCAATATCCCAAAACGAATTAGCCGAGATTCTTGGGATTACCCGCTCTTCCGTTGCGGTTCA
>JBHEKY010000016.1:0-162133 GCA_041859095.1 Anaerovoracaceae bacterium | reverse complement strand
GCATCAATGCCTTTACACTGGGTGCTCAATCTGTAAATCCCGATGTAGAAGTTAAGGTAGTATATATCAATACATGGTATGACCCAGCAAAAGAAAACGAAGCAGCAAAAGCTTTGTTGGCACAGGGATGCGACATCATTGCTCAGCATTGCGACACAACCGGCCCGATTTTAGCAGCCCAGGAAGCTGGTGCGCTGTCAGTCGGATACAACTCAGACAAGGGTGCTGATTTTGCAGACACCTTTATCACAGCTCCGATTTGGCATCACGAAGCATTTTATATCGATGCCATCCAATCTATCCTTGATGGAACTTTCGCTCCTAGCAGCTATTATGGTACAATGGCAGACGGATACGTTGATCTCGCACCGTTCACAGCTATCGTTCCACAAGCAGTACAAGACAAAGTAGCAGAAGTAAAAGCATCCATTATCGCAGGCGACTTCGCTCCGATTTCCGGAGAAATCGAATTCAATGACGGTACCTATTGGTGCAAAGAAGGACAAACCCTGACCAGAGCAGAAATCTGGCCCAGCGAATTAAAACTGGTAAAGGGTGTAAGCGCTTCTGAATAATTATTAAATGGAGGCTTATAGTGCAGACAATTTCAATTCAAATGGAAAATATCACAAAATCTTTTGGAGCACTTAAGGCCAATGAAGATGTAAACTTAAGCGTTTATGCCGGCGAAATCCATGCTCTTCTAGGGGAGAATGGTGCCGGAAAATCTACACTGATGAACATGCTGTCGGGAATTTATACTCCCGACAGCGGTTTTATCTCTGTTGAAGGCAAAAATGTCCATTTTACATCTCCTAAGGATTCAATCGGGCTGGGAATCGGAATGATTCACCAGCATTTTAAGTTGGTTGACATTCTAACGGCCAAAGAGAATATCCTACTGGGACAAAAGAAAAAAGCCGGTCAAAACGACAAAGAACTTGCCAAAGAAATCAAAGATCTTTCCGACAAATATGGTTTGGATATCGATCCAAACAAAAAAGTCTATCAAATGTCAGTTGGCGAAAAGCAAACCCTGGAGATTATTAAAGTGCTTTACCGGGGCGCCAGAATATTGGTGCTAGATGAGCCCACTGCGGTTTTAACACCTCAAGAAATCAATAAATTATTCCGAATCATGAGGAACATGAAAGAACAGGGGTGCGCGATAGTCATCATCACCCACAAACTGAATGAAGTCATGGAAATCAGCGACAGAATCACCGTACTCCGTAAGGGAAAATCGGTGGCGACAGTCATAACCAATGAAATTGAAGTGCCCAACCTAATCGAAATGATGGTCGGCAAAAAAGTCGATCTTGAAATCGAACGGCTTCCCGGTCCTAATCTGGGAGAACGTTTGGTGGTTGACGAGTTGACCGTCATTGACCAAGAAGGGAAGAGGGCACTAGACAATATAAGCTTCAGCCTAAATGGAGGCGAAATCCTCGGCGTCGCAGGCGTAGCGAAAAGCGGACAAAAGGAACTATGCGAGGCGATTGCCGGGTTGGTCCCAGCCGCAAAAGGACGTATTTTCTTTCATGGCGACAACATCCTTGGGAAAACCCCGAGAGATATAATACGCCTGGGAATCCGTATGGGGTTTATTCCGGAAGATAGGCTCGGTATGGGTCTTGTGGGTAGCATGGATATCGTCCATAATATTGTCCTTAAGGATTATCAAAATCAACCAGGCATCTTCCTGAAACGTGGGCCGTGTGTGGAGAAGGCTAACCGTATAGTAGAATCTTTGGACATCATGACCCCAAATGTTTACACACCGGTTAAAAAACTTTCGGGAGGCAACATTCAGAAAGTTCTTTTGGGGAGAGAAATTGATTCCAGCCCGAAAGTGCTCATTACTGCGTATCCGGTACGTGGACTTGATGTTGGCGCATCCTACAAAATATATGAGTTGCTTAACGAGCAAAAGCAAGCAGGCGTTGCCGTACTATTCATCGGGGAAGACCTGGATGTTTTAATGGATTTATGCGACCGAATGCTTGTATTATGCAATGGAAAAATAACCGGGATTGTGAATCCTGCACATGTTACCAAGGAGGATATCGGACTAATGATGACCGGAACGGTTATGGAAAAGGAGGATTCTCGTGATTAAAATCAATAAGCGAGCCTCTCTTCCCAAACGCAAAGAAATGATGATTCAGGCGTTGGCAGTTCTGCTTTCTTTGGTGTTTGCAGGCCTTGTCATTTTGGCGTTAGGATACAATCCTTTCGAAGTTTATATTCGAATCGTGGAAGGTTCTCTAGGTACCCTCATGCGCATTCAACAAACCATCACCAAAGCAATCCCGCTGATTATTGTGTCTATGGGCATCTTGGTTGCCTTCAAAATGAAATTCTGGAATATCGGTGGAGAAGGGCAGATTATGATGGGGGCATTTGGCGCAACGCTGGTGGCTCTGAATCTGCCTGAAACATTGCCACTTCCTTTGATGCTATTCTCCATGGCGATAGTTGCGATTCTATGTGGTGCTGTCTGGGCTTTTATCCCTGCATTTTTCAAGGCAAAATTCGGAACCAATGAGACTATCTTCACCTTGATGATGAATTACATAGCAATCAAATTTGTCACCTATCTGCAGTTTGGGCCCTGGAAGGATCCCGAGTTTGGTGGATTTCCTAAGGTGGCAAATTTTTCCGAAAATGCCGTGTTACCCAGTCTATTCGGCGTGCATATCGGTTGGATGATTGCACTGTTGGCCATTGGGGCTGTTTATGTGTTTATCCGCCACACCAAGAGAGGCTATGAAATCTCAGTAGTAGGAGAAAGTCTGGACACCGCAAGGTATGCCGGCATGAATATCAAAGCGATTATCATAACAGCGATGCTGATTTCCGGAGGACTTTGTGGCCTGGCCGGGATGATTCAGGCATCTGCAATCGAAAAAACATTGACGTATACTATTTCAGCAGGGTACGGATTTACAGCAATTATCACCGCCTGGCTGGGGAGATTGTCAGCACCGGTGGTTGGTGTAGTATGTTTCCTGTTTGCTATGTTGCTCCAGGGGAGCTCGTACATTCAAGCTTCTATGGCTATTCCGGCCTCTGTAGCTGATGTCATTCAAGGGGTGATATTATTCTTTGTATTGGGGAGTGATTTCTTCCTACAGTACAAAGTAACCATTCGAGACCAAAAAACCGAAAAGGAGGTGGCATAATGGAGAACTTTTTAATCGCTGTTGTGATTGCTGCTATGCCGCTTGTCTATGCCACTTTGGGCGAACTGCTTTGTGAAAAAGTTGGAAACCTAAACCTAGGGGTCGAAGGCATGATGCTGATGGGTGCTGTTATGGGATTTCGGGTAGGCCTTGCTACAAATAACCCGGTGTTGGCGGTAATCGCCGCATTACTGGCTGGCGCGGTCGGAGCAGCTATGTTTGCTTTCCTTACAGTATCTTTGAGGGCTAACCAGGTTGTCACAGGGCTGACGTTAACAATCTTCGGCGGTGGTTTTGCCGGACTAGTGGGTAGAGACGTTGTTGGCGTGCCGTTGGCTATTGGCATTCGTGACTCCTTTAATACCATTCCGATTCCTGTTTTATCCGATATTCCACTGATTGGTAAGCCAATATTTGATCAGGATATACTGGTATACGGGGGATTCCTATGCGTGATTCTGCTAATCTTCTACTTCAAGAAAACCCGTGCAGGCCTTAACACAAGAGCAGTAGGTGAAAACGCTGCTGCTGCCGATGCATCGGGTATCAATGTGACTTTGTACAAATATGCAAATATTATTGTCGGAGGCGCTTTGTGCGGCTTGGGTGGGGCGTATATGACGCTGGTTACAATCCCTGTCTGGCAGGAGAATGTGGTAGCCGGAAGAGGATGGATAGCTGTAGCCCTAGTCATCTTCGCATCATGGCGGCCCATAAAAGCGTTGCTCGGTGCATTGGTTTTCGGCGCATTGAGCATTTTGGGTTACCGTCTTCAAGCAATGGGAATCAGCGTATCACAATATCTGGTAGACATGATTCCATATATTGCAACGATTCTGATTGTTATTATTAGCACACACAAAAACCGCAAAGAAGATTTGCCACCGGCAGATCTTGGCAATCCATATTTCCGGGAGGAAAGATAACCCAATGTCCAACATGTATAGGCGAACAAAAAATGACCCAAGGCTGACGAAAAGCCGACCACCATTGATTCACGTTTTTTTCAGGCGCATGAAGGATTTTTTTACGCATCGAGGCACTGATCCATGGAAGGTTAGCTTGACCAAAAAAAGCGTTCCATGGGCACGGATTCTTGCGCCTATTTTGCTATTCACGATTCCGCTATTTGTCATTATGGCTGTGGATAATACACTGTTGCGTTTGCCAGATGTTTATGAATACCATTTTCTTTCAAGTGAAATTCTCAACGAAAGAATGGTAGCGGCAGATGAGGATGACGTCTCTCAACTGATGTCTGATTTTCTCCTTCACAAAACGGATCAATTTCAAATGAAAGAAGACCTTGAATATATGCCGGCAGACTTGTTTACGAATGCCGACGGCGTGATGATTCGTGGACTTCGTTCGCTTCTGGACACCCAAGCAATCGTCGGGGTATTCATGTTGCTGATTACTGTTCTTATGATCCTTTTCCTTCTCCGTAAGAAGGAAAAGGATTTATTGCTTAAAACTTTTTATTTCTCTTTGCCGTTTTTCATCATGATGAAAATCATTGAAGTTGCAATGATGGTGTTTAGCCCCCTGCGAAACCGGGTATTTGGTATTCCGACAGTTGAGAATGCCGGCGTAGAGGATTTAATCCCGGCATTACTGGATAGCTCATTCTTTCGATCTTTAGCGATTGCAGAATTCATACTATCCCTTGTCCTTCTGGGTGTTGTTTACTATATAATATTAACCATTGCAGGGCGTAAAACGACGTTTCGGAGGTAATTATGGTATACTTACATTTAGCCGATGGATTTGAAGAAATTGAAGCCATTACAGTTGTAGACATTTTGCGTCGTGGTGGTGTTTCAATCGAAACGGTCAGTATGGAAACCAAGCTTGAAGTGACAGGATCCCATGGGATTACGATAAAAGCGGATTTGGTCTTTGAAGAAGCCGATTATGGCTCTTGCGAGATGATGGTTTTCCCAGGGGGTATGCCAGGTGCCACCAACCTACTGAATCATCGCGAATTAATGGAAACCATGGTTCGCCATGCATTTTCCGGAAAACCGATTGCCGCCATTTGTGCAGCACCCATGCTTTTTGGGCAAACCGGACTGCTTGCAGGGAAACGGGCAACCATATTTCACGGTATGGAAGAAAACTTGACTGGAGCAGTGTTTTCACCAGACAGGGTCGTAATTGATGGAAATATTATTACCTCCAAAGGACCCGGAACAGCCATGGAATTTGCATTGGCATTGGTGGGTATGATCAAAGGAACAGAAATGCAAGAAAAACTGAAAGGCGGCTTGGTACTAAAATGAGCGCGAATACCGATCTTCATCTTCACACATATTTCTCTGATGGAACCCAATCGCCAACGCAGGTTGTCCGTTGGGCTCATGAACAGGGCCTTACCATCATAAGCATCACGGATCATGATGGGATCGACGGAATAGAGGAAGCAATAGTCGCTGCTAAGGAATTCGACATCAAAGTCATACCTGGCATCGAAATTTCCGCACAGACAGACGAACACATTGGTTTGCATATATTGGGTTACGATATAGACCCCAAAAACCAGCAACTGATTAAAGCGTGTGAAACCATGCGCCAAAAGCGAAAAATTCGGAATGAACTACTGATGAAAGCCTTAAATCGCCAGGGATACAAATTAGAATGGAAGGACTTGGATTTGCGACCCGAACAGGACTATTTAGGCAAACCACAGTTTGCAATGGCGATGGTCAAAAAAGGATACTTCAAAACACCGAAGGATGCCTTTGGGGCGAAAGGGGCGTTTGGATCAAAAGAAATCCGCAAAATTCGAAAAGAAAAAGTATCGGATGCAGAGGCGATTCAAATGATTCGAGAAGCAGGCGGCATGGCAGTGCTGGCTCACCCCGCAAAGATCAGCCATATTGGAGAACCAGGCACGCCGGAGTTCTATAGCAAGCTTGATAACATGCTTGCTGAGCTCAAACGATTGGGGTTGGGGGGGCTAGAATGTGTTTACCCGGAACATACGGATGCGCAGACCATTGAGTTTACCATCATGGCCCATCATCATGGCTTGAAAGTCACCGGTGGCTCGGATTACCATGGCCCTGAATTTGAACCGGGTTATGTTGATTAACCGAACCTAATAGGGTATAATATTGAGACGGGTTTTCCCATCTCATCTTAATTGAAGGAGATAGATATGGGATTCTTCAGGACAATTAAAGAAGATATCGATGCAGTATTAGACAAAGATCCTGCTGCGCGGAATGGTTTGGAAGTGCTGCTTTGCTATCCTGGGATATGGGCAAGAATCTGGCATATTCCCGCGCATTTTTTTTATCGGCATAATTGGAAGTTACTGGCCAGGTTAATGTCCCAGACCTGTCGTTTTTTAACGGGCATCGAAATTCATCCTGGCGCTACCATCGGTCATCGCTTTTTCATTGACCACGGTATGGCGGTTGTCATTGGGGAAACCAGTGAAATCGGTGATGATGTTACGATTTTTCAGGGTGTTACCTTGGGAGGGACAGGTAAAGACGTTGGTAAGCGACATCCCACCATCGGCGATCGAGTGGTCATCAGCTCCGGTGCAAAAGTATTAGGACCATTTCGGGTTGGCAATGATGTCAAAATTGGTGCAGGCTCGGTAGTCCTCAAAGAAGTTCCGGACGGATGTACCGTTGTAGGCATTCCGGGAACCATAGTAAAACGGGCCGGACAACGGACCGACCAATCAAGCCAAGTGGACATGCCAGACCCCATTGCCGTCGAACTAGAATGTCTCAGAAGACGTATTGTTATGCTTGAAAACAGAGTAAAAGACATAGAAATAGAGGAAGAATCCAATGAAAGTATATAATACCCTGACTAGAAAAAAAGAAGAATTGGTGCCTATCAATAAAGGCGAGATGAAGATTTATGTCTGCGGACCTACTGTGTACAATTTTTTTCATATCGGCAACGCCAGACCCTTTGTTGTATTCGATACCTTAAGGCGATATCTGGAATATCGAGGCATTCATGTAACCTTCGTACAAAATTTCACTGATGTTGATGATAAGATTATCAATAAGGCAAAAGAAGAAGGTCTCCCGGCAGGGGAAGTCAGTGAAAAATATATCAGCGAATACTTCAAAGATGCTGCAGCTTTAAATGTGAGACCGGCAGATATTCATCCCAAAGTAACTGAAAACATGGAAGATATCATCCGATTTGTTGCAGAGCTCATCGAAAAAGGGTTTGCCTATGAAGCGGATGGAGATGTTTACTTCAGCGCCAGGGCTTTTTCAAGTTATGGGAAACTATCAAGGCAGAACATTGAAGAGTTGGAATGTGGCGCACGTGTCATGGTAGAAGAAAAAAAGACGGACCCTTTGGATTTTGCATTATGGAAAGCCAGAAAAGAAGAAAGTGAAATTGCCTGGGAATCCCCTTGGGGCATGGGCAGACCAGGTTGGCATATTGAGTGCTCCACCATGGCCAGAAGATATCTGGGAGATACCATTGATATCCATGCAGGTGGCCAGGATTTGACGTTCCCACATCACGAAAACGAAATTGCTCAGTCAGAAGCTCACAATGGGAAGCCCTTTGCCAACTATTGGATGCATAATGGCTACATCACCATAAATAACGAAAAAATGTCCAAATCAAAGGGTAACTTCTTTACGGTTCGGGATATTTTGCAATCATACAGCGGAGAAGTCATCCGATTTTTTCTGTTATCCGGACATTACAGAAGCCCCATCAACTTTAACGATGAGCTGATGGAACAAGCCAAAAGTGGACTAGCCAGAATACAGACCTCCAAAGATACTTTAGAGCATATCATTCGGACAAAACCGTCTGAGCTATGCGCTGATGAAAGCAAAAAATTAGAATCTCTTTTTCAGTTCAAAGACCAATTCATCCAGGCTATGGAAGATGATTTGAACACCGCAGATGGACTGTCTGCTATTTTTGAGATGATTACGGCGATTAATACCGCTATCAAGGAAGGTGCCGGAGGGGGGTTTGCTGAAAAGGCGTTAACTCGGTTAATGGAACTTTGCAATATCCTTGGTTTGTTGCAGCATTCGGCGGATGAGTCTGTGGATGACGAGGTTCAGAAATTAATTGATGAACGGCAGGCAGCCAGAAAAAATAAAGATTTCGCCAGGTCTGATGAAATCAGAGATTTGTTGAAGGAACGGGGCATTACCCTGAAAGACACACCACAGGGTGTGCAAATCGTAAAAGAATGAAAACAGAATCAATCAATACAACAGCATTGGCATATATCGGTGACGGTGTTTATGAAATTTTCGTTCGTAAACTTATGGTTACAAGAGGTTGGGCAGCAGCAGATCATTTGCATCGAGAAACCGTCAAATATGTCAGGGCAGAGAGCCAGGCTTATGCCATAAAACAAATAATGGATATGCTCACGCCGGAAGAACAGGACTTGATCCGCAGAGCTCGTAATCGGAAGAGTGTCACAAAGCCAAGAAATGCCGATCCGGTTGCCTACAAAATGGCCACGGCAATGGAAGCTTTGATTGGGTATTTGTTTCTTACAGACCAAATCAATCGAATCGAAGAAATCATGACAGGGGCTGTTGAAGCAATCGACGGAAAGGTATCATCATGACCAAAAAACAAAAAAATACCAGAAATCGTGCCCGTGATATGATAGGAGATTATTATCTATCCAATCGGCAGGTTGAAAAAGAAAATAGTGAGCGACAACAAGCCCAAAAAGAATGGACTACAAGTGAAAAAGTTTTGCTTGGATTGATTCTGCTTGGCCTTGTTGGACTTATCATCAAATATGTTGTATTGGGGTAAAAGTAATGTCAAAAGCAGATCAAAAGTTTATCACAATGTGCAAAAGTATACTGGATGAAGGCGAGTCTTCAGCAGGACAAACCGTACGCGCAAAATGGGAAGACGGAACACCTGCCCATACCATCAAAAAATTCGGCATCGTGAATCGGTACGACTTGCAGGAGGAATTTCCCGCTTTAACGCTGAGACCAACAGCCATTCGCTCTGCGGTGGATGAGCTTCTTTGGATTTGGCAAAAAAAGTCCAATAATACCAACCAGTTGAATAGCAGAATATGGGATCAGTGGGCAGACCAAAACGGATCCATCGGGAAGGCTTATGGATACCAGTTGGGAATCAAGTATCAATTCCCGCACGGAAAGATGGACCAGGTGGACAATGTGCTTTGGCAACTATTGAATACCCCATATTCAAGAAGAATTCTTACCAATATATATAAGTTTGACGATATCATGGAAATGGGTCTGGAACCTTGTGCTTACAGTATGACTTTCAACGTCACAGGCAATCAGCTCAATGCCATTCTAAACCAACGATCCCAGGATATTTTGGCAGCAAACAACTGGAATGTGGTGCAGTACGCGGTGCTGGTCCATATGTTTGCCCAAGTTTCAAATCTGGTTCCCGGTGAACTCATACACGTCATTGCGGATGCTCACATTTATGACAGGCATGTACCTATTGTTGAGGAACTGATTGCAAGACCTACTTTCCCGGCTCCAAAATTCCATCTAAATCCTGAAATTAAGAATTTTTATGATTTTACGGTTGCTGACATGATCATCGAGGATTACCAAAAGAATCCACAGATTTGTAATATTCCAATCGCAGTGTAATCCGGGGAGGACAAGCAAATGAAAGCTATCGTGGTCGTTGACAAAGAATGGGGCATCGGAAAAGACGGCCAACTCTTGGTCCACTTGCCCGGAGATTTAAAGTATTTCAAAGAAAAAACACTTGGCAAGACCATTCTAGTGGGCAGAAAAACTTTGGAATCATTCCCAGGGGGGAAACCTTTACCAGACAGAAAGAATATAGTCCTTACAGAAAACCAAGAATTTGAGAAGGATAACTGTTCTATTTGCTTTGACTTAGATCAACTGTTTGATCAAATCGCCAATCTTAACGGGGAGGATATCTTCGTTGTTGGAGGTGCTTGCATCTATGAAATATTTTTACCGTATTGTGATGATGTCTTCGTTACACGTATACAAGGAACTTATGATGCGGACAAGCACTTCCCAAATTTGGACCAATCCGAAAGCTTTGTTAAAACTTGGCAGAGCGACATGATAGAAGAAAAAGGAGTACAATACCGTTTTGAAAAATACAGTAGAAAATAAGTCTAAGCGTAAATCTGAGTTCAAACCCAAGGGCAAACCAGATCGCAAGTCCGAGTTCAAACCAGATCGCAAGTCCGAGTTCAAACCAGATCGCAAGTCCGAGTTCAAACCAGAACATAAAGAAGAACCAAAATCGGAGAATGTCGGAATTATCATTGGGCGGAACGCTGTAATTGAAGCCTTGAAAGCCGACAGAGAAATTGAAAAAATTCTGGTATCCGGCACTGGAGAAGGTTCAATTAAAAAGATTATCGCCATGGCATCCGACAAAAAAATCCCATTACATTTCAGTGATAAAGTTACGCTGGACCGCGTCGCTGACGGTGAAAATCATCAGGGAGTTGTTGCCAGCGTGTCAGCGGCTCCTAATGTAGAACTTGAAGACATTCTGGACTATGCAAAAAGTCGTGACGAAGATCCCTTTATTATAATACTTGACGGCATCGAGGATCCGCATAATCTGGGAGCAATCATAAGAACTGCTGAATGTGCAGGGGCGCATGGTGTTGTGATTCCCAAAAGGCGGGCCGCAGGCATTACGGAAATAGTTTCAAAAACATCAGCGGGAGCCATCGAATATATGCGTTGCTCACGGGTCGCAAACATTGCTCAAACGATTGATAAATTGAAATCTCATGGCATATGGGTTGCTGCTTGCGATATGTATGGCGAAACGCTTTATGAAGCCAACCTCAAGGGAGCCATTGCCATTGTGATTGGTGGAGAGGGGAATGGAATCGGTAAGCTTGTAAAAGAGAAATGTGATTTTGCGATTTCAATCCCGATGAAAGGTCGAATTAGCTCTTTGAATGCATCCAATGCAGCCGCGGTGGTGCTTTACGAAGTAAGAAGGCAACGGGATGGCAAATAATCTGGATTTGCTTTCTGATGAACAACTGGTGCGACTAGCGCAAGCCGATGATCAGGAAGCGCTGGAATACTTAATACGAAAGTACATGGGTGTGGTAAAAGGCAAAAAACACTCCTATTTTATCATGGGGGCTGAAGATGATGATGTCGTTCAAGAAGGAACCATTGGACTCTTAAAGGCAATCCGTGGTTATCATTTCAATCGTGAGGCCTCATTTGCCAGTTTTGCAGAACTGTGTATCAACCGTCAGATCTTATCTGCCATTAAGGCTGCAAACCGGAAGAAGCATGCACCCTTGAACACTTCGGTTTCACTCCATCAACCGCTAGAGAAGGAATCAAACCAAGCATTAGAAGACATCATTTCTTCAGGGGATATCATTGACCCTGAAGCACTGGTTATTCTAGAGGAACTGATTGATCACATTAATCGAAATGAAGATAAACTGTTCAGTTCACTGGAACTCAAAGTCTGGAGACTTTATATGCAAGGAAAATCTTATGCTAGTATTGCACTAGAACTTGGAAAGTCTTCCAAGGCAATCTATAATGCCATGGAAAGGGCAAAGAAAAAAATTCTGGCATCCTTGGCTGATTAGACTGAAACGCTATGTCAGCGTGCTTTGATTTCACCTTATGGAATGCAAAAAAGTCTCGAAAAAGCTGACTTTCGTCAAGAAGAATCGTTGACAGCGCTATTGAAATATAGTATCATAACGTTTGTTAATGCGCTGTTGTAGCTCAGTAGGTAGAGCACTTCCTTGGTAAGGAAGAGGTTCGGCAGTTCAAGCCTGCTCAACAGCTCCAAAATAAACAATGTTCATTTTTATAGGAGGAAATTTAGAAATGGCAAAGCAAAAATTCGAAAGAAATAAGCCGCATATCAACATCGGCACCATCGGCCACGTAGACCATGGCAAGACCACATTGACAGCGGCCATTACCAAGACTCTGCATGACAGATTTGGACTTGGTAGCTCGGTAGCATTTGACGAAATCGACAAAGCACCGGAAGAGCGAGAAAGAGGAATCACCATCGCAACGGCTCACGTTGAGTATGAGACTCCCAACCGACATTATGCACACGTAGACTGCCCGGGACATGCTGACTATGTCAAGAACATGATCACAGGCGCAGCCCAGATGGATGGCGCAATCCTGGTTGTAGCAGCAACCGATGGCCCCATGCCACAGACCAGAGAACATATCCTGCTTGCCGGACAGGTAGGCGTACCTTACATCATCATCTTCCTGAACAAATGCGACATGGTAGATGACGAAGAACTGTTGGAACTGGTTGAAATGGAAATCAGAGAACTGCTAGACGCATATGATTTCCCCGGCGACGACACCCCAATCATCAGAGGCTCCGCGCTAAGAGCGTTGGAAGACACCGCAGGTCCTTGGGGCGACAAGATTCTTGAGCTGATGGAAGCAGTAGACAGCTACATTCCAGAACCTGCAAGAGATGATGACAAACCCTTCAGCATGCCTGTAGAAGACGTCTTTTCCATCACAGGAAGAGGAACTGTTGCAACAGGAAGAGTTGAAAAGGGAACCCTGAAAGTTGGAGACGAAGTTGAAATCGTCGGAATGACCGAAGAGAGAAGAAAAGTCGTAGTCACCGGCATCGAAATGTTCAGAAAGCTTCTGGACTTTGCACAGACCGGCGACAATGTAGGCTTGCTACTTCGAGGCGTGCAAAGAACAGACATCGAAAGAGGTCAAGTACTTGCAAAGCCGGGTTCCATCAACCCCCACACCAAGTTTAAGGGCCAAGTATACGTCCTGAAGAAGGAAGAAGGCGGAAGACATACACCGTTCTTTAACGGTTACAGACCTCAGTTCTACTTCCGAACCACCGACGTAACCGGCGACCTGAAGCTTCCTGATGGCGTTGAAATGTGTATGCCTGGCGATAACATCGTCATGGAAATCAACCTGATTACCCCGATTGCAATCGAACAGGGACTCAGATTTGCTATCCGAGAAGGCGGCAGAACCGTTGGATCCGGCGTTGTAACCGAAATCATCGAATAATTCGAAACCTTCGGCACGAGAGCAGAACTAAAAACTAATACGAGGGCAGCATTTGCAACAACGGATGCTGCCTTTTTGTTTGCATCTAACGGGAGTCTGGCATATAATGATTAACAGTGAATAAGGAAGGGATCATGATGAAAAAAATTAGATTAAAGAGACGTTTTTATTTGATTATCACAAGTCTTGTGATTCTTATTGCTATCAGCGCTTTTCTAATTGTCAAAATAATGGGAGAAGGGGGCCTACCTACGGCACAAGAAAAACCGGAACCCATAGAGATTTCAATTACCTGTGCAGGGGATATTGTGCTACATGACCCCAATATCAAATCTGCCTACGATAGTGCAACAGACACTTATAATTTTGACGAACCATTTGTATATATCAAACCATATATAGAGTCCGCTGATTTGGCATTGTGCACCATAGAAACCACTTTCCCTGGAAAACCTTACACTGGATACCCAACTTTCAGAGGCCCTGAAACGCTTGCCACATCCCTTAAGACAGCAGGCTTTGATATGATTATGACTAGCAGCAACCATGCGTACGATTCTGGTATAACAGGCATTACCAAGACGGTTGAAGCATTAAGAGCCAACGATTTGATTGCCGCGGGTACCAGATTATCTTCTGATGAGCCTCGCTATGCCATGGCAAAAGTGAAGGGTATCAAGATTGCAATGATTGCATACACCTATGAAACAGGTAGCGAAAGCGATAGCACAACATATTTGAATGCCAATCCCCTAACCACTGAGGCAGCAGCCTTAGTGAACTCTTTCAATTATGGAAGGATGCAGGAGGATGTTGCTGAAATGAAGAGCATTGCTGATGATGCACGAACTGCAGGTGCAGAGATTGTTCTAATGTATTTTCACTGGGGGGAAGAATATCAATTAACCCCAAACGAGCATCAAAAGAACCTTGCGCAGCTGGTTGCAGAACAGACGGGAGTTGATATCATTTTTGCATCACATCCACATGTGCCACAGACAGCTTCGACCATCACTGTATCCAAAGAAGCGGCAGATGGCACGGTGATTGAGAAGAAAGTCCCGGTATTTTATGCATTGGGAAATTTTCTTTCAAACCAACGTAGGGAGTTAATCCCTTCAGGCGGTCGTTATGTGGAAGAGGGGTATCTGGCACAGACCAAAATAACCTATGATCCTGATAAAAAACAAATTCAGTCCATTGCTACCACCACGATGCCTTACTGGGTTGACAAGTATACAGTTGATGGAGTGATAAAATATGCGATTGTGCCACTGGATGCGGAGTTTGAACAAAACCAGGCATTATCCCAATCGGGGCATCTTTCCCTGGCCAGAACCGCATTGACGGATATTCTGGGCATATTGGGTGCCGAGGAATAAAGCAAAAACAGGCAAAACCCTTCCAATCGGAAGGGTTTTTTTATGGGCGACAAAAGATAAGAAAATATAAATACAAATAATGTAAATAATGGAAAATAAAGGTTGACCCGCGATGTACGTCTGCGTATAATAGAGATTAATAGGTGGGGGCAGAAGGGGGATTCATGACCAATTCCAGCAAAGATAACATAGGACATAGTGGTAACGTCTGCAAAGGGAAGTTGGGAGAAGAACTAGCAGCAGAATATTTGAGGAATAAGGGATATCAGATTATTTTTCGCAATTTTTACTCGAAATATGGTGAACTCGATATTGTGGCCAAAAATAATAATCTGTTGATTTTCGTAGAAGTCAAAACCCGGACTCAAGAATATTTCGGAACCCCGGCTGAAGCGGTAGATGTCCGAAAGCGACGACATATGAAATACGCTGCAAATTATTTCATTCAGAGATTTGGATTTCAGAATATTGATTTGCGTTTTGATGTGATTGAAATCCAGCTCAGTCATCTTGAGAATATTTGAGGTGACGGATGCTATCAACCATTTGGACCGCCACGTTATCAGGTCTTTCCGGTGAAATTATCCGGGTTGAAACAGACATCTCACGGGGGTTGCCAGCTTGTAATCTCGTGGGACTTCCAGATACCACAATACGAGAGTCCTTGGAGAGAATTCGTTCCGCAATTATCAATTCCGAGTTTGAATATCCCGCTAAGAGAATCACGATTAATCTGGCCCCTGCCAGCACACGCAAGGATGGTAGCCATTTTGATTTGCCGATTGCCATGGGAGTTATGACGGCAACGGGTCAAGTTTCCGTCAGGGAAGAGGGGTGCTGGGCGTTTTTAGGGGAGCTATCCTTGGATGGCAGACTGAATCCAGTCAAAGGGGCATTGCCTCTGATTCTTTGTCTGAAAGAAGGGGGAATCCGACATGTGGTGATATCGGAACAAAATTATGCAGAAGCATCTATGGTAGAGGGAATAATAGTACATTCTGCTGCGACACTTACGCAAGCAGTTGACTGGATTAAGGGGTTTTCAGTAAAACAATCTATCCTAAAGAGGGACCAGACAGTTCCAAACAAAGCGGAGGGCATGCTTGATTTTAGCGACGTTGAAGGCCATGAGAATGTGAAACGCGCTATGACGATTTCCGCTGCCGGTGCGCACGGACTTTTAATGGTGGGTCCCCCCGGATCCGGCAAGACCATGTTGGCTAGTCGCCTGCCTTCCATCTTGCCAGCGATGACCTATGATGAAAAGTTAGAAGTCACAAAGATATATAGCGTGGCCGGGTTGCTGGACAATCGAACGCCGATGATTGAAAACAGGCCATTTCGAAGGCCTCATCACACGATTACACGAGCTGCTTTGCTTGGTGGCGGCATGAAGCCAGGCCCTGGAGAGTTTTCGCTGGCACATTTTGGAATACTGTTTCTCGATGAAGTAATCCACTTTGAAAGTGGAAGTCTGGAAGCGTTGAGACAACCTCTTGAGGAAGGAGAGATTACCATTACCCGAAGAGGTGGGACTGTAACCTTTCCCGGACGTACTATTTTAGTGGCTGCCTGTAACCCATGCAAATGCGGTTACGCTGGCGACACAGCCCATCAATGCACATGTAGTGCAGGCCAAATCAGCGCGTATCAGTCGAAACTGACCGGACCGATTCTTGATCGTATCGATATTCACGTAAAAGTGGACCGCATTCCTTGGCAAGAAATCAACCGTCTGACGCCATCTACTTCCTCGGCAGAGTTGCGTGAACGAGTGGCGTGTGCAAGAGAGCGGCAACTTAAGCGATATGCTGATAGTGATGTTCTATTCAATGCTCGTTTGACTCACAAAATGATTCAGACCTTTTGTCAATTGGGACCGGAGCAGCGCCAATTGATGAAGCAGGCGTACGAAACATACCCCCTTAATATGCGAACCTATGACAAAATTATTAGGTTAGCGAGAACCATAGCAGACTTAGAAGATGAAGACAGGATTTCCACCATGCATCTGGCAGAGGCACTACAATACAGAGAACTTAAATCCTTCTATCGCCAGTTAGATTCAAGCTTGAACGGAATCCTTGGAGATACATCTATTGGGGAGGAGCGCTTATGAATTACGAAAAAGTATCCATTGGTGAGCCGGGGTATCCTTTGTTGTTGCCACTCATTGCAGATCCACCGAAACAGCTTTATTACATTGGAGACTTGAGTCTGGCATCAATGCGGTGTGTTTCTCTGGTTGGATCCAGAAAGACTACAGAGTACGGCAGATGGGCAGCCTTCACACTGGCGCAGAGATTGGCCGAGCACGGCATCGTCGTGGTCAGTGGTCTAGCCGCAGGAATTGATGCCTGTGGACATGCTGGCGCATTAAAAGCAGCTGGAAAAACAATTGCTGTTTTGGGTTGCGGAATCGACCGATGCTATCCGGCTTCAAACCGAAATCTAAAAGAACAAATAGCATTTACCGGGCTGGTGCTATCCGAATATCCGCCGGGAACACAGGCGGCAGTATATACCTTTCCAAAGAGGAATCGTATTATCAGTGGTATTTCTGAAGCAACCATTGTTGCCGCTGCGGGCCTCCATAGTGGTTCACTAATCACAGCCGAACTAGCCGAAGACCAGGGGCGTGCAGTGTACGCATTACCTGGTAATATTAACAACATCTATCATCTGGGTACCAATAAATTAATCAAGGACGGAGCCATCCCTTTGGTGGTTCTGGATGACTTGCTGGATGAGTTGGGAATCCATCCCATCCAGAGGGAGAGGGCAATTGTCAGTCTTTCTCAGGAGGAGCAAATGCTTCTGGAACAAATAAATCAGGAGGGGGAGCGAACCGTTGACCAACTGTGCAAATGCCTTGCAAAGCCGCCTTCCCACATCAACGGACTGGTGACTGTATTGGAGATGAAAGGGATTCTCAGAACATCAATGGGTAAAATATTTGTTGCAAAGTAAAAAGAATATACATATAATCATTTTCTGTAAGGTAAGCAGAAGTACAATGGGAGGACATAGTGGCATCAACGAAACAACATCTCGTTATCGTGGAATCGCCGTCAAAAGCAAAAACCATCGGTAAATTTTTAGGGAGCAAATATAAGGTAATCGCATCAGTCGGTCATGTGAGAGATTTACCTAAAAGTAAATTGGGCATTAATATCGATAATGATTTTGAGCCGGAGTACATCTCTATCCGCGGCAAAGGGGACTTAATCAAAGAGCTTCGCAAGGCTGCAAAGGGTGCAGACAAAATCTTTCTTGCAACTGACCCTGACAGAGAAGGCGAGGCCATCTCTTGGCATCTTCAGCATTTGTTGGGTCTGGAAAAAGATGCAGCTAGCAGGATTGTGTTTAATGAAATGACCAAAGAAGCTGTGTTGGCAGCCGTCAAAAAGCCTCGCCCTGTAGATGTCAAACTTGTGGACGCACAACAAGCAAGAAGAGTGTTGGATCGACTGGTTGGATACTCCATCAGTCCGTTGTTGTGGCGCAAAATTAGAAGAGGATTGAGTGCCGGTCGAGTTCAGTCAGCTGCACTTAAGATTATTTGTGATAGGGAAAATGAAATTCGGGCGTTTGTGCCGGAAGAGTATTGGAACATTTTGGCCACTTTCCACAAAGACAAAAAATTCACAGCAAAGCTGGCACAATATAAAGGAGATAAAATTTCCATCACCAACGGAGAAGATGCCGCCAAAATCTTGGATGAATTAAAAAAAGGAACATTCATCGTCGACACGGTTGAAGCGAAGGAACGCACGCGAAGCGCATATCCTCCGTTTACCACAAGCAGCTTACAGCAGGATGCTTCCAACAAATTGAATTTTTCAACCAAAAAAACCATGCAGATTGCGCAGCAGCTCTATGAAGGTGTTGAGATTAAAGGGAAGGGCACAGTGGGTTTGGTATCGTATATCCGAACCGATTCAGTGCGTATCTCTGATGAAGCTAAGGCTGCAGCTAAAGCATACATTGGAACTACTTTTGGCGATAAATATATTGGAAACAATTTTTTTAGTAACAAAAAAAAGGAAGTGCAGGATGCGCATGAGGCAATCCGCCCAAGCTATGTGGATTTGACACCTGAACAGATTAAGGTTTCTTTAAGTAAAGATCAGTACAATCTATATAAGCTTATTTGGACCCGGTTCCTGGCAAGCCAGATGAAACCGGCTGTTTATATGGGCATGGCAGTGGGTATAAAAAACAACGATTATCTATTCAAAGCCAATGGGTCAAAATTGCTTTTCGATGGTTTTCTCAAAGTATATGCACCATCCAAAGAGGAAGAAGACAAAGAATTGCCGTTACTGACACAAGGTGAGGTGCTCATTGCGGAGGATTTGAAGGGCGAACAAAGCTTCACTCAGCCACCCTCCCGTTTTACTGAAGCCAGTTTGGTCAAGGACTTGGAAGAAGAGAATATTGGACGGCCAAGTACTTATGCACCTATCATAGGCACACTAACAGAACGCAAATATATTGCAAAAGAAAAGAGATTTTTGATTCCAACAGATTTAGGATTCTTGGTCAATCAGATGATGGTAGAATATTTTCCTGAAGTTGTAGATGTTGGATTTACTTCCGACATAGAAGACAAATTGGATTTGATTGAAGTGGAAAACTTAAACTGGAAATCTATTATCAGGGATTTTTATATCACTTTTAAGAAGGATCTAGACTACGCAGACGAAAAAATCGAAAAAGTAGAGTTGGAAGAGCGAATCAGCGACGAAATCTGCGAGCTTTGCGGTAAACCCATGGTTTACAGACATGGAAGATTTGGTGAGTTTCTGGCTTGTTCAGGTTATCCGGATTGTAAAAACACAAAAGTGATTGTGAATTCCATCGGGGTGTCTTGCCCAACTTGCGGCAAAGAAATCATCCAAAGGAAGAGCAAAAAAGGTCGGCTGTTTTATGGATGTAGTGGTTATCCGGAATGCAATCAGTTATACTGGAATAAGCCAACTGAAAAAGAATGCCCCAAATGTGGAGCTCGTTTGGTAGAAAAAAAGACCAAGTTAAGTGAGTATGCCTGCTCGAACAGCGAGTGCGACTACAAAGAATAAGGAATAGCACGTTTGAATACAGCGTAGCAAAAGATGGAGGAAGTAGTATGGTACAATTTCATGCAACAACGATTGTTGCGGTAAGAAGAAGCGAAGACGACATTTGCATCGGCGGTGACGGACAGGTTACCATGGGTGAAAGCGCAATCATGAAGGCAGGCGCAAAAAAAGTGCAAAAAATATATAAGAATTCAGTACTTGTGGGGTTTGCCGGTTCCGTGGCAGATGCATTTTCCCTGAGAGAAAAATTTGAAGAAAAGCTGGAGGAGCACGGTGGCAATCTAAAACGCGCGGCTGTATCCCTTGCTCAGCTTTGGCGCACGGACAAAATGATGAGAAATTTAGAAGCCTTGATGATTGTAGCGGACAAAGAAGCGATGCTATTAATTTCTGGCAATGGAGAAGTCATAGAACCCGACCAGGACTTTATTGCCATTGGCTCAGGTGGCAATTATGCTTATTCGGCAGCCAATGCTTTATTCAACCACACCGCGTTGACGGCAGAAGAAATTGTGAGAGAGTCTCTTCGAATTGCGGCATCAATCTGTGTCTATACAAACGACAACATCTCCACAGAGAAGCTTTAGGAGGTTTATGATGGCAAACAAACTTTACAATATGACGCCAAAGGAAATTGTGGCGGAACTTGACAAATATATCATCGGGCAGGATGAGGCCAAAAAATCCGTGGCAGTCGCACTCCGAAATCGATATCGAAGAAGCCTGCTTTCGGAAGAACTGATGGAAGAAATCACCCCCAAAAACATTTTAATGATGGGGCCCACCGGTGTAGGTAAAACTGAAATCGCAAGAAGACTGGCAAAATTAATGGATGCCCCCTTTGTGAAGGTGGAAGCCACAAAGTTTACTGAAGTCGGTTATGTAGGAAGAGACGTGGATTCTATGGTCCGTGATCTGGTGGAAGCCTCCATCAGGATAACGAAGCAAAGCCGGTTAGAAGAAAAGTATGTCATTGCCGATGAATTGGCCGAAGAAAAAATTTTGGAGGCTATTATTCCAGGTAGAAAAAAAGCAGGTCCGGGAGAAACGGCAAGAGGACCATTTGATTTTATTCTAAATAGTGGCGGATATCAGAGCCAGAAACAACAATACGAAGCGCAGCAAAACAAAAAAGATGAAGAGACGACTGTCAGCAATGACGATATCGAAATGGCCAGAGAACAAGTACGCCAGCAGCTACATGAAGGTAAACTGGAAGAGCAATTCATTGAAATCCAGGTTTCTGCAGCACCCAAGGGAAATCAATTGGATATGAGCCAAGAAGGCATGGGAATTGCTATTGGCAACATTTTTGGCGACATGGTGCCTCCGAAAAAGAAATCAAAGAAGGTTAAAGTGAAGGACGCCAGAAAAATTCTTCGTGAGGAGGAAGCCCAAAACTTGATTGATATGGATCAGGTTACAGAAGAAGCACTGCAAAATGCAGAACAAAACGGGATAATTTTCATCGATGAAATCGATAAAATAGCTTCAGGATCAGGGTATCGATCTGGTGCAGATGTTTCTAGAGAAGGAGTCCAAAGAGACATTTTGCCAATTGTGGAAGGAAGCGTCGTCAATACAAAGCATGGCCCAGTTAAAACGGACCATGTCCTGTTCATTGGGTCTGGTGCGTTCCATTCAGCAAAACCCACTGACCTGATTCCAGAACTCCAGGGAAGATTTCCTATTCGAGTTGAACTTGAAAACCTGACGGAAGAGACATTCCTCAAAATACTCACCATTCCAGAGAATGCCTTGCTCAAGCAACACAAGGCCTTACTTGAAACCGAAGGAATTGTTGTTGAATTTACAGATGATGCAATCAAAGAAATCGCATCCATGGCATTTTTGATGAACGAGCAGAACGAAAACATCGGTGCCAGAAGACTCCACACAATTCTTGAAAAGTTGCTGGAAGACATCTCTTTCAACATCCCCGATATGGAAGAAGAGAAGATTACGATTGATGAGGATTATGTGAAACAGAAGTTTATGGAAAAGATTCATCCAGAGGATTTAGACAGATATATTCTCTAATTGTTTGTAGAATAAATAATTTTCTAAAAAATCTAAATAATTATTGTACACTGGTTTTCCATAGGATATAATCTATCCCGTGGGTGAATAAAAAATATCATCGCCCCTACAAGGAGTGTCTAAAATGGAAAAAGAAATACTATCCAAAGTCAGGAAACTAAATTGGGTTCTGAAGGAAGGCACGAAAGGCATCATGTCATTTACTGAGCTATGCGAAATTCTTAGCGAGTTGACGGATGCCAACGTATATATCCTGAACACAAAAGGAAAAGTCCTGGGTGTTTTCTACAAAATCAAAGCCGACAGCTCGGCGATTTATGACCCTGAAACTGGGGCAGAAATGCTTCCCGCAGAATATAATGATGCGCTACTAAAAATTAAGGACACACGGGCTAATCTGTTTGGCGAGGAAGTCCTGGAAATATTTAAGTACGACATCAACACGAAGGACAAATACCATACCTTTATTCCCATTATTGGTGGCGATGAAAGATTGGGAACCTTGTTCCTAACCAGATATACACCGGAATTCAACGATGAAGATCTTGTTCTGGGTGAATTTGGTGCAACCGTTGTGGGGATTGAAATTCAGCGACGCATTAATATTCAGAATGAAGAAGAGCAACGAAATACCGAAATCGTCAAGATGGCGGTCAGCACCTTGTCCTATTCTGAAAGTGAAGCCATCCAAAAGATTTTCGAAGAGCTCAACGGCGTTGAAGGAATTCTGGTGGCCAGCAAAATTGCGGACCGTTCTAGAATTACACGTTCTGTCATTGTCAATGCACTCCGCAAGCTGGAGAGTGCCGGAATCATTGAGTCAAAGTCGCTGGGCATGAAAGGAACTCACATCCGCGTATTGAACCAAAAGTTCTACGAACAATTGGACAAACTAAACAACTAATTCGAAAGCCAATGCTTTAATCGCCCCGGAAGCACTTCCGGGGCTTTTTTTCTCAAAGACTGATGAGGTTATTATGTTCCGAATGACGGAAGACAATCATGTGGTTAGCACGGAAGACCGCAGGGCCATTCTGGTAGGTGGCTCAATTCAGGAGGATATCACATATTTTATGGATGAACTCCAAAATCTAGCTGAAGCCGCTGGGGTGGAAGTGTTGGGTAGAATGATCCAACAAATCGAAAGAGTGAATGCGGCTACTTATATTGGCAGCGGCAAGGTCATTGAGTTAGCCGAGCTTTGCGAAAACATGGAAGCAGATACGGTCATTTTCAATGATGAGTTAAGTGGTATGCAGCTTAGAAATCTTGAAGATGGGCTAAATGTACGAGTGTTGGACCGAACCATCCTTATACTTGATATTTTCGCCTCTCGGGCCACCTCCAAAGAGGGGAAGCTCCAGGTTGAACTGGCACAATTGAAATATCGCTTACCACGACTGCTCGGATTTGGAAAATCCTTGTCACGTCTGGGAGGCGGAATCGGCACAAGAGGTCCGGGCGAAAAAAAGCTGGAGACCGACCGTAGACACGTAAAAAGTCGAGTCCATGACATTGAGACAGAGCTCAAAGAAATCCGAAAAAACCGTTCAACACAGCGGGCGAAAAGAGAAAAGTCAGGGATGCCTGTTGTCGCCATCGTCGGTTACACCAATTCAGGTAAATCTGCACTGATGAACAAACTTTTAGAGTTAGTGGAGAAGCAAGAGAAATCCGTTTCTTCAAAAGATATTCTATTTGCAACTTTGGATACGGCTCAGCGTAATATTAAACTGGAAACCAATCAGGAGTTTTTACTGATTGACACCGTCGGGTTTGTAAGTAAGTTGCCCCATGCACTGGTGAAGGCATTCAAGGCCACCCTAGAAGAAGTGGTGTTGGCAGATTTGCTTTTGCATGTGGTGGATGCCACCAGCCCGGATGCGGAATTCAAAATCCAAGTCACGGAACAAGTATTAAAGGACATTGGGGCAGGGGGAAAAGAAAGAATTTATGTTTATAACAAAATTGATTTATTAAGCGGAGAGAGCGAACCGCCCCGCCAGGAAGAAAGCCTTGGCATATCAGCCTTGACCGGAGAAAATGTAGACGTGCTTGTAGAAATGATCAAGAATAAGATTTTTGGAAACCGGATTGATGTCAAACTGCTGGTACCCTATGACAAGGGAAGCGCGTTATCCTATATCTTTGAAAAAGGAATTATTCGAACGGTGGAACACTTGGAAGAAGGCACCCGTGTTGATGTCAATTTATCTCTGGACGATTACAGCAGACTAAAGGAGTATGATGTCCTATAAGACGGTACAACATGAAGGCAAAGCCGAACAAATAATCGAGAGATCAAGGTTTATCGCCTATGTGACGCCGGTTTCGGACCGTGAGGAAGCCTTGGCTTATTATGACACCTTAAAACGCAGATATAAGGATGCCACACATCATGTGCCCGCGATGGTACTGGGTGACCAGTTTCAGGTTCAATGGGCTTCGGATGACGGCGAACCCCAGGGAACGGCAGGGGCTCCTTTGGTGCATATGCTTTTAAAGGAGGAAATCACCAATGTTGCCATTCTGGTGGTTCGTTACTTCGGGGGAATCAAGCTCGGACCAGGCGGCCTGATAAGAGCTTATACGTCAACGGCTAAATTAGCCATAGAAGCTGCAGAGATGAAACAGATTCGGGAGATGATTGAACTGACATTTCAGGTGTCTTATCCATTTCTTCAGAAGCTCGAAAGTATGGCCGTTGAGGGGATGTACAAGATCGAAAAATGCGATTACAGCGATACTGTAACCATGACTATTCTGTTTGAAGAATCCAAAAAACAGGACATTGAAACCATGCTATCTGATTTGACCTCAGGTTCATTAAAAATCCTTTCAGAAGTGTGCAAAAATACTTGACAGTTGGTGTGAGATACTATATATTTAGTAAATGTGTCGAGTAGGTTTATTCTGATACATGGGCGCTTAGCTCAGCTGGGAGAGCATCTGCCTTACAAGCAGAGGGTCATAGGTTCGAGCCCTATAGCGCCCACCAATTCGGTCCGGTAGTTCAGTTGGTTAGAATGCCAGCCTGTCACGCTGGAGGTCGTCGGTTCGAGCCCGATCCGGATCGCCAAATAATTCGGAGCATGGGCAAACCACATTGGCTGGCGTGGCTCAACGGTAGAGCAGCTGATTTGTAATCAGCAGGTTGGGGGTTCGATTCCCTCCGCCAGCTCCAGTTACTTACATGGAGGAGTGCCCGAGCGGCTAAAGGGGGCGGACTGTAAATCCGTTGGCTAAGCCTACAGTGGTTCGAAACCACTCTCCTCCACCAATACCTGCGGAAGTGGCTCAGGGGTAGAGCATCGCCTTGCCAAGGCGAGGGTCGCGAGTTCGAATCTCGTCTTCCGCTCCAATTGACCATGAGAGTGGGTGCGATTACTCGCACCCATACTACGCGGATGTAGTTCAATGGCAGAACCTCAGCCTTCCAAGCTGATGGCGTGAGTTCGATTCTCATCATCCGCTCCATTGCCAAAAAATGTGGGCTCATAGCTCAGCTGGATAGAGCAACGGCCTTCTAAGCCGTGTGTCCGGGGTTCGAATCCCTGTGGGCTCACCATATTTTTTATAAAAGATGGGGTATAGCCAAGCGGTAAGGCAACGGACTTTGACTCCGTCACTCGTAGGTTCAAATCCTGCTACCCCAGCCATGACCCAGTAGCTCAGTTGGTAGAGCACTTGACTTTTAATCAAGGTGTCCGGAGTTCGACCCTCCACTGGGTCACCAAATTAAAAAAATAGGGAGTAGTAGAACTCACATGAGGAGAGGTGTCCGAGTGGTTTAAGGAGCTGGTCTTGAAAACCAGTGACTCCGCAAGGGGCCGTGGGTTCGAATCCCACCCTCTCCGCCAGATCAAGACAGTGGAACTGTGGAGAAGTACTCAAGAGGCCAAAGAGGACGGTTTGCTAAATCGTTAGGGTTCGTAAGGGCCGCGTGGGTTCGAATCCCACCTTCTCCGCCATAACTACATAGGGGCATAGCTCAGTTGGTAGAGCAGTGGTCTCCAAAACCACGTGCCGTGGGTTCAAATCCTACTGCCCCTGCCATATAAAATGACACCGCGGGGTGTAGCGCAGTTTGGTAGCGTAACTGGTTTGGGACCAGTGGGTCGCAGGTTCGAATCCTGTCACCCCGACCATTCATTAAGATGGGCCATTAGCTCAGTTGGTCAGAGCGTCCGGCTCATAACCGGCAGGTCCCGGGTTCAAGTCCCTGATGGCCCACCATTTGCCCAGATAGCTCAGTCGGTAGAGCAGTAGACTGAAAATCTACGTGTCCTTGGTTCAATTCCGAGTCTGGGCACCAAAGACCTTCGGGAACACCCCGGAGGTTTTTTCCTATTCGGAAAGAAATATAAACGATCACACAATCTACTTTGCACAGAAGGAGGACCCGATGGACCCAACTTTGAAGCAGACCCCTGAATCATGGAAACGCAATATATCATTTTTTTTAATCAGCCAACAATGCTCTATTTTTGGATCATCGGTGGCTTCTTTTGCTATTATTTGGTATATCACACTGGAAACATCTTCCGGTGTTGCGATTACCGCTGTGACCATCGCTGCATTTCTCCCCCAAATCGTTACTTCACTTTTTGCTGGGGTTTGGGCTGATCGCTATAATCGAAAGCTTCTGATTATTGTTCCGGATTTGTTCATTGCCGCAAGCACATTGATACTTGTGATCTTGTTTTGGATGGGAATTCAATCCATTCCTATGCTGATTGTCATTTCCGCCGTCCGTTCCTTTGGAAGTGGGGTGCAGATGCCTTCGGTGTTAGCTATCGTCCCACAGCTGGTTCCTTCAGAAAAGCTGGTGCGAATCAATGGCATTAACACCACATTGACTTCTGTCTTGCTGCTGGCCTCACCGGCGGTTGCCGGGATACTGCTTGGTGGCTTAGGCATCGAATTTGCCTTATTGACCGATGTTGTGACAGCGCTTTTGGCAGTGGCTTTTATGACTTTTCTCAAAATGCCATCTCGTGCAACCGGGGAAATCTCCGAAAACACCGGTGCACTACGGGACATTTTGGACGGTTTCCGATATACAAGAAGCCATCCATTTCTTTTGAGACTAATGATAATCTATGCTATTGTTTATGTTTTAATTACCCCTGCAGCATTTTTAACACCATTGTATGTGGAACGTACCTTCGGACCGGAGGTGTGGAAGCTCACCATGAATGAAATCACTTGGACTGCCGGGATGCTGCTAGGCGGAATCTATGTGGCCGTCAAAGGTTCTTTTAAAAACAAGTTCTTTGTCATGTTTGTCTGTACGGCGGGCTTTGGCGTTACCTTTGGATTACTGGGTGTTGCCCCGAACTTCACAATCTACTTGGCCGTTCTCGTGGTTGCGGGATTGTTTATGCCGACATACGGTGCCGCGGATACGGTTTTAATACAAGAAAATGTTTCAGAACATATGATGGGTAGAGTGTTTTCGCTGGTTCAGATTATCGCATCTGTCGCCATGCCTTTGGGCATGTTGGTTTTTGGGCCATTGTCAGATGTTATCAGCCTCCAGTACATATTAATCGGCTCAGGTGTGTTGTTGATGGCTTCATCTCCTCTGGTGCTTGGGTGTAAGCTGTCCAAAGAATAGAGATTGCATTTCGTCGGGCAATCTTTTAGAATGGAACTATACTAAAGGAGGATAGGGCATGGCTCAACTTTACTATCGGTATTCCACCATGAATGCCGGCAAGTCTATCGAACTGATTAAAGTTTCTTACAATTATGAAGAACGGGGCAAACGAGTTCTGGTTTTTACACCAGCCATCGATGACCGCAGTGGTGTTGGCATTGTCTCTTCGCGGATAGGCATTCAAAGAGATGCATTACCTATTACAGACGAAACCAATTTACTGGAAGTTTACATGAAAGAAAATGCCAAGGAAACGGTGGACTGCGTGCTGATTGATGAATGTCAATTTCTTCGGAAGCACCACATTCAAGAATTAGTAGAAATCGTCGACAGTTGCGACGTCCCGGTGCTTGCCTACGGGCTTAAAAATGATTTTCGAAATGAATTATTTGAAGGGTCCTATTATATGTTGATTTATGCAGACAAAATTGAAGAGATCAAGACCATCTGTTGGTGTGGGCGAAAAGCGACCATGGTTGCCAGAGTGGTGGATGGAAAATTTGTCAAAGAAGGACAGCAAATCGTCGTAGGCGGCTTAGATATGTATATTTCCTTATGTCGGAAGCATTACAATGATGGCCGACTCGGACCGGACTTTGAGGGAAAATACGACGGTACGGATACTGTCTGCTGATAATTGTCAAGGTTTGCATGGGCTGTGATTACAAATCACAGCCTTGTTTTTTTCCACGACGGTTCATCTCGTGAAGAACTCCATTGAGGATGGTTCTTTTTTTGTAACTCCATTCCGGGGAGACTAGAAGGCTTCTGGGCACATCTCCGGTTAGCCGGTGAATGGTGATCTCGGGGGGGATGAGCGGCAATAAATCACAGACCAAATTGATGTATTCTTGTGGAGAAGAGAAGGGTACAAATCCTTTGTAGTCTTTTTCTAGCGCAGATCCTTTCACCACGTTGAGTAGATGCAATTTCATGCCATAAATTCTGCTTTGATCCGGATTGGGTTGCGTGACGTAGACAACGGAGTCCATCATATCTTGCTTGCTTTCTCCCGGTAAGCCGAGAATCAAGTGGGTAACAATCCGAATATTGCGATGAGTAAGATTGGTAACAGCCTCATTGTAGGTAGAAAGTGGATACCCCCGGTTCATACGGATTGCGGTATCTTCATGGATGGTCTGTAGCCCTAGTTCTATCCAAAGAAAAGTCTGTCTGTTAAGTTCTTCCAATAAATCCAAGACCTCATCGTTAAGACAGTCAGGTCTAGTTGCAATGGCAATCCCAACTACTTTTGGGTGCGACAAAGCCTCCTGATATAATGCGCGTAATTTGTTAACAGGTGCGTAGGTATTTGTATGGCTCTGAAAATACGCCAAATATCCGGTGGCAGCAGGCCATTTGTTTGAAACCATAGCCATTTGATCTATCATATTGCTTGAAAGTTCCCCGGATCCATCCGGAGAACAAAAGCTACAGCCACCAAGTCCTTTTGTACCATCCCGGTTAGGGCAAGTAAAACCTGCGTCCAAAGACAGCTTCACAATCTTTCCGCCAAAGCGGGTTTTTAAATCCTGGCTGATCGAAAAGTAGGGCATATTCTGGGTAGTGCTCGGCATATATAAATCCTTTCAGGATGCCACTTTCTATGTGGCACTTTCATAGAGTCTATGGTATAATAATTCCTTATTAAAGTGAAGTAATTCTTGAAATAAGGAAGCAAAAATGTCAGCTCAAAAAACGACAAAACCTTTGTGGAACCAAGAAAATGTATTGGAGGCAAGAGAAACCTCCTATGTTTCAGTAGATGGAATTCAGACAACACAGGCAAAGCCCAGTTTGCTTTTGCATAGTTGCTGTGGACCCTGCAGTTCTGCTGTGATTTTCCAGGTGGCATCCGACTTTCAAGTGACAATTTATTTTTATAATCCCAACATCACCGATTCGGAAGAATATGAATTGCGAAAGACGAGTCAAATCCAGTTGATTGACGCAATCAACCAGGATCCGGACTGTTTCTATAATATTGGATTTAAGGAGGGCCCCTATGATCGGCAACGTTTCGTTGAAGCGACCGCCGACTATAGTAATGAGCCGGAAGGTGGCAGACGTTGCAACGTATGCTTTCACATCCGACTCGAAAAAACTGCGGAAATGGCTCTGCAACTTGGATATGACTATTTTGGAACCACCTTATCCGTCAGCCCCCACAAAGACAACGATGGCATCAGTCATATTGGTAGACGTCTGTCACAGACTTATGGAATCAGTTTTTTGGACAGAAACTTCAAAAAAAACGGCGGATATCAAACGTCCATCGCTTTATCCAAAAAATACGGTCTGTACCGACAAGACTATTGTGGGTGCCATTATTCCAAACCAAAAGATACAAATAAATAAATGAAAGATAGAGAGGAAAAAAACATGTCACAGCTTACAATTCCAGAAAAGTATACGCCGGTCATTGACTACATGGAGAGTCAAAGAGCAATCAAAAAAATTAAGGATTTCTTCCAGGACGAACTGGCTTATGGATTAAACCTGAGAAGAGTCACCGCACCACTGTTTGTCAGACCCGAAAGCGGACTCAATGACAACTTAAACGGCGTTGAAAGAACCGTCAGTTTTTCCTTAAAAGACTTGGATGAAGCCAATGTTGAAGTGGTTCAATCTTTAGCCAAATGGAAAAGAATGGCCCTTGGCAAATACGGAATCAAACCGGGTCATGGTATCTATACGGACATGAATGCGATACGTAGAGATGAAGAGCTAGACAACCTGCATTCCATCTATGTGGATCAGTGGGATTGGGAAAAAGTAATTCTCAAAGAAGATAGAAACGATGCCTTTCTTGAAGAGACGGTAAACACCATATACAGAGCCCTCAAAAATCTTGGCGATTATGTGAACAGGCTCTACCCTGAACTAAAAACTGTTCTGCCCAACGAGATTTTCTTCACAACAACGCTAGAACTGGAAGAAAAATATCCAGACAAGACTCCCAAAGAAAGAGAGAACGCCATCGCCGAGGAAAAGAGAGCTGTTTTTATTAAACAAATCGGTGGCAAACTGAAATCCGGCGAAAAGCATGATGGCCGAGCTCCGGATTATGATGATTGGACACTGAATGGAGACATCATTTTGTGGAATGATTTGTTGGGAATAGCCTATGAGATTTCATCTATGGGTATTCGCGTTGACGAAGTAGCCATGGCAGCACAGCTGGCTTCAGAAGACGCAACGGATCGTTCCGCCTTGCCGTTCCACAAAGCGATTCTTGAAGGGAAACTGCCTTATACCGTAGGTGGTGGGATTGGGCAAAGCAGACTTTGCATGTACTTCCTGCGAAAAGCACATATCGGCGAAGTACAGGTCTCTGTCTGGCCCGACGACATGATTGAAGCATGCAGTAAAAACGATATTTTCTTATTGTAATTGTAGGTTTTAATGAAATACGTAGACTTGATTATTGATAACAAAAGCAATCAAACCGACACCTTATATACTTATGGATGTTCCGATGAGGATATTCGTATTGGACAGAAGGTGGTGGTTCCATTTGCAAGAGGAAACAAGCTGAAGGAAGCCTATGTATTTGATGTAAAAGAAACCTATGATAGTGAAATCAAAGGATTAAAATTTGTGACTTCGGTAGATCCGGCGATTTGCCTTACTCCCGAAATCATCAAAACCATTATCTGGCTAAAAAGAAGAGTCGCCTGCAGGTATATCGACGCAGTGCGGCTTTTCACACCAGCCGGTGAGCCCTCAAAACAAGGCAAAAAAAGAGAACCGTTTCAAGGTCATGAAGGGGAACGGCAGCCCATAGAGCACCTGACCCCCGAGCAGATGAAAGCCCTATCCATCATTGAAAAAGGCGCAGAGACTCCGGGGAACAAGATATTTTTGCTGCATGGAATTACCGGAAGCGGCAAGACGGAAATCTATATGAGAGCGATTGAGGAATGCCTCAAAAAAGGCAAGTCGGCCATTATGATGGTTCCTGAAATCGCATTAACGAAGCAAATTATCGACCGATTTATCGGCCGTTTTGGATATGAAACCATCGCTGTGCTCCATAGCAAACTTTCTTTAGGAGAGCGATACGACGAATGGATTCGGATTCGTGAAGGACGAGTCAAAATAGTCATTGGTGCACGTTCAGCAGTATTTGCGCCATTAGAAGATATCGGCATCATCATTTTAGATGAGGAGCATGAATCTACCTACAAATCAGATATGACACCAAAGTACGACACCGTAGAAATTGCTATCAAACGAGCAAAAGCATGGGATGGTCTTGTACTTCTGGGCAGCGCCACACCTTCTGTGGTATCCTATTATCGTAGCCGAGAAAACATGTATACCCTGATAGAACTGGAGGAACGCTACAATAAGGTACCGCTTCCAGAAGTTCAGGTGGTTGACATGCGTCAGGAATTAAAAGAAGGGAATAAGACAATTTTCAGCAGAGCCCTTTATGATGAAATGTCCGACACCTTAGAAAAGGGACAACAAATAATACTATTTCTGAATCGAAGAGGGTATGCCACCTTTTTATCCTGTCGGGAATGCGGCTATGTATCCCGTTGCATCCACTGTGGCATTTCCTTGACCTACCACAAAGAATCCAACCGGATGAGCTGTCACTACTGTGGCTACTTCGAGCCGGTTCCCAAAATTTGTCCTGCATGCGGGAGCAAATACATAAAGTTTTTTGGTACCGGGACAGAAAAGGTGGAAGAGGCAGTGAAGGAATACTTTCCCGAGGCAACCACCGCCCGATTAGATTTGGACACGATTAAAAAGAAAGGTAGCCTTAATAAAATACTTGACCAGTTTGGACAGGGCAAAATTCAAGTGCTCACCGGAACCCAGCTTGTTGCAAAGGGCTTGGATTTTAGGAATGTGGGTCTAGTGGGAATCATCTCAGCAGACGTGACATTGCATATCCCAGATTTTCGTTCCCCGGAACGAGCATTTCAACTGATTACTCAGGCAGCGGGACGAGCAGGCAGAGGAGAAGAGGCAGGCAAAGTAATCATTCAGACCTACACCCCAGAAAATTATGCCATCGAAGCTGCCGGTGCCCAGGATTATTCACGATTTTATGATACAGAAATTAAATTACGGGAATATATGGAGTATCCACCCTTTTCAGATTTGATTCAAGTCACATTTGAGGCCGAAACCGAAGAAGATGCGTGCAACGCAGCCAATGAATGGCACAGGGGATTGATTCGGATGTTAGGTCATGACCAGGCAGATCGAATTTACCCCCCGCAACCTGCAGGTAAAATGAGGGACCGTGAAAACTATCGGTATTATATGATTTTAAAATCACCGCCGGGAAAGCGTAATCATTTTATGGACGCCCTGGATCGTTTGAAAGAATTAAAAAACTCAGAAAAGAATTGTCGTTACAATGTATCGACAGATGTGAACCCGTATAGTATTTGGAGGAGCTAAAATGGCACTAAGAAATATCGTCGAAGAGGGAGATGACATTCTTCGAAAAAGAGCGCGAGAAGTCACTGAAATCGACCAGCGAATCAGAACCTTGGTGGAAGATATGGCAGAGACCATGGTATCCAGCCATGGCGTTGGCATTGCAGCCCCACAAGTGGGGATTCTTAAGCGAATTTTTCTTGCTGTTCCGGATGCTGAAGTGGATGAAACGCCAATGGTTTTCATCAACCCGGAGATTCTCCAGCAGGAGGGAAGCCAGGTTGGAGAAGAAGGCTGCTTAAGTGTACCCGGATATGTCGGAACGGTGGAAAGACCCCTTTCCATTAAGATGAAAGCGTTAGATCTTGACGGAAAAGAAAAGATTTATGACTTTACTGACTTTGCAGCAGTGGTTATTTGTCACGAATACGATCACCTAAATGGTATTTTATACACCGATAAAGCAGAAAACATCCATGAAACGACATTCGACGGTTCGGAGGAGCTTCCGGTATGAGAATTGTATATATGGGCACCCCGGATTTTGCAGTCCCGGCGCTAGAACGGCTCATTCAATCGGGCAACAAACCAATATTGGTAGTCAGCCAACCGGATGCCAAGCGGGATCGTGGAGAAAAAGTCAAATCCACGCCTGTCAAAGAAGTGGCGCTGGCATGGGATATACCAGTATCTCAGCCCGAAAAAATTCGAAACAACAAAGATTTTCTTGAGATGCTGAAGAGCCTTGCACCAGACCTTATTGTAGTCGCAGCATATGGAAAAATTCTGCCTGCAGAGATCTTGGCCATCCCAACTAAAGGTTGTATCAATCTTCACGCGTCCTTGTTGCCCAAATACCGTGGCGCGGCTCCAATACAACGGGCAATCCTAGAGGGCGAGATCGAAACTGGCGTGACACTGATGCAAATGGCGGAAGGGATGGACACTGGAGACATCTTAGCCTCTGTGGCCACTCCAACGGATGGTAAAACCTCCGAAGCCCTTTTCGAAGAACTTTCTGAGCTGGGAGCCAATTTGTTGCTTAAAACTCTGCCGCTTATTGAATCAAATCAATTATCCCCTATATCGCAGGATGACAATAATGCATCATATGCTCCGATGATATACAAACATGACGGGCTGATTGATTTTGCGAAACCGGCTATTGAGATTGAACGACAAATCAGAGCGATGAATCCTTGGCCTATAGCACATACAACCTATCAAGGGCAATCCATAAAAATTTGGCAGGCTACGGTGGATGCAGGAATTGATCAAGCAGCACCGGGAACGATTACAGCAGTTTCGCCACTAGGAATTACTGTTGCAACGGGTCTTGGATTGCTGACCATAACTGAAATTCAAATGCCAGGCAAAAAGAAAATGCCCGTCAGTGCCTTTATAAGAGGCAATCAGATTGAAATTAACAGCATTTTAGGGTAAAATATTGTGTACACATTAAAGGAGACAAATAATGTATTTTGGCGCATTTGACCCAACTATCATCATACTGATTCCGGCCATGATTTTTGCGTTTTATGCTCAGACGAAAGTCAGCAGAGCATATAACAACTATGCAAAAGTCGGAAACCGTCGTGGTATTACCGGTGCGCAGGCAGCCCGGTCCATTTTGGATGCAAACGGACTTGCCGATGTGCCCATCGAAATTACAGCGGGGAAATTGTCTGATCACTACGACCCCAAAAAAAGGGTGATGCGGCTTTCCCAGCAGGTATACAATGACCCATCCATTGCTTCAGTGGCGATTGCGGCTCATGAATCAGGCCATGCTATTCAACATGGTGAGAGTTATGCACCACTTAAAATACGCAACCTGATTGCTATGCCGGTAAGCTTGGTTTCCTGGCTTTCATGGCCATTGCTGATTATGGGCATCATTATTATTCAGATGGGATACTATTCCCAGGGCAATTTAATCTTCAACATTGGGATTTTTGCCTTTGTCGGTGTGGTGCTTTTTCATGCTGTCACCTTGCCGGTTGAATTTAACGCAAGCAAACGAGCCATCAACCTTTTGGTTGATCAAGGTATTATTTATCCTGAAGAAGCGGGAGGTGCCAAAAAGGTTCTCTCTGCGGCAGCGATGACTTATTTAGCGGCATTGGCTGTAGCTGTTGCAAACCTTCTCCGATTATTGCTCATAAGGGGGCGAAACTAATGGATCAAAACAGAAAAATTGCATATCTGACACTTATGGATGTAGAACTCAAAAAATCTTATTCCAATATCGCATTGAATCACCAGATTCTATGCGGAAAACCAACATCGACGCCGTTTGTCCGCGAATTGGTGTATGGCGTTCTAGAAAACAAACTATTACTGGATTATGTAATTGACGGTTTGGTTTACAAAGGAATTTCATCCCTCAAACCGGCGGATCTTACAATCCTTAGAATGGGCGTTTACCAGTTGGCAAAAATGGACTCGGTTCCGGAATATGCGGCCGTAAATGAAAGTGTCAAACTCGCGAAACGGTTTGCAAAGGGCCGGGATGGATTCATAAATGGGGTGCTTCGATCCTATATCGCCAAAAAATACGAAATTAAGCTTCCTGACAGAAGTGAAGATGAAGTGCATTATCTTGCCGTTAAGTATTCCTATGAACCCTGGATTGTCTCTTTGTGGCTTGATACGTATGATACAGATTTTGTTGAAGAATTGCTTAAGGCCGGCAATGAAACGCCTGACCTCACCATTCGGCTAAATCCGCTGCGAACCGATAAACCCAGCTTAATCAAATCCTTGACTTCGCGTGGCTTCAAGGTAAAAGAAGGAAACTATAGCCCTTTGGCATTACATGTGCGAGGTAGTTTTTTACTGGAATCTGAATTTTACAATCAGGGACAGTTTTCTGTTCAGGATGAGGCATCCCAGATGGTCGTTGAAATGCTGGATCCTCAGCCCGGGGAAACCATTGTAGACGTATGTGCCGCACCAGGAGGAAAGACACTTGCAATAGCCGAAAAAATGCACAATCTCGGCAGAATTGTTGCTTCTGACATTTACAAAAGAAAACTGGATATTATCACCAAAGAATCCATCCGGGTTGGTGTAACCATCGTCGAAATCAAAACCTGGGACAGCACTAAAGTGGATTCTGCCCTAATTGAAAAAGCAGATCGGGTACTTGTGGATGCACCTTGCTCAGGCTTGGGGGTAGTCCGCAGAAAACCGGAAATAAAATACAAGCAATTCGGCGAGGAGATGACAGGACTGCCATTGAAGCAGCAGGCGATTTTATCCGCCTCTTCTTCGTATGTGAAACCGGGTGGGATACTGCTTTATAGTACATGCACCATCAACCCGGCCGAAAACGAAAAAGTTGTGAAAGCGTTTCTTAGACAAAATTCCTCCTTTGAAATCGTTGAAAAAATGCAGTACCTACCCAATACCCATGGAACTGACGGCTTCTTCGTATGCAAAATGAAAAAATCCAGCAATCTGGTGGAGAAACAATGAATCTAATTGGCTTTAAAAGCAACAAAGGAATTAGGCGGAGCAACAATGAAGATGCTTGTTTTGTTATGCCCAAAGAGCAAGTATATATCGTTGCAGATGGGGTAGGGGGCAACAATTCAGGAGAGCTTGCCAGCCGGACAGCTGTGACTTCAGTTGCAGACTACATCAAAAAAAATCCAATTGAGATCGTGAAGAAAGAGGAACTCCTTAAAGAGTACTTTGAAAACTGTATAGCAAAGGCCAATGCGGACGTTTTACAACTGGGTGAGAAACACGAAAAGAACAAAGGGATGGCGACAACGTTAATTGTATGCCATATCCGTGGAAATAAAGGATATATTCTCAACGTGGGAGATAGTCGGGCTTATGTATTTCGAGGTGAAGAACTCTTCCAAATTACGGAAGATCATAGTTATGTCAACTCACTGGTTAAACTAGGCGTAATAACCGAGGAAGAAGCGCACGGTCATCATAAGAGTCATGTCATCACTCGTGCACTGGGAGCAGAAGAGACCATTGCTGCAGACTTTTATCAAACAAATCTTAAAGAAGGGGATATCATGCTACTCTGCACCGACGGCCTTTATGGAGAAGTTGGTACAGAAAAATTAAGCGAAATCATGCTTTCTGAAACCCAAATGACCTCTTTGGCTGAGAAACTCATCAGCGAAGCGAACCGGGCGGGAGGCAATGACAATATAACAGTGATTTGCATAAAAATACGAGGAGGAAAAGCTGATGAGTAGCAAGATTATCGCAGGCAGGTATGAGCTTTTAGAAAAAATAGGTGACGGAGGCATGGCGGTGGTATACAAAGCCAAATGCCGCTTATTGAATCGATATGTTGCAGTAAAAATTCTAAAACCGGAATTTGTCAACGATGCCAAATTCTTGGAGAACTTCCGAAAAGAATCCCATGCGGCAGCAAGCTTGTCGCACCCGAATATTGTCAATGTGTATGATGTGGGCAAAGAAGGCAATATTAACTATATTGTTATGGAGCTAGTGTCCGGACAACCACTCAGTGAGCTGATTAAAGAAGAAGCTCCGATTGATTACAAGAGGGTGGTAGAACTGACACGCCAGATTGCCTCAGGATTAAGTGTGGCGCATAAGCACAATATCATCCACAGAGATGTAAAACCCCACAACATTTTAATTACAGAGGACGGCGTCGCAAAAATTACGGATTTTGGGATTGCGAAAGCGGTGAAAACTACCACGATTGTCGATCAAACTGCGGAAGCGATTATGGGTTCCGTTCATTACTTTTCTCCGGAACAGGCTCGTGGCGGGTATGTGGATGAAAAGTCAGACATTTATTCGCTGGGAATTGTTATGTATGAAATGTTGACAGGGAATGTACCTTTTGATGGGGAGAATCCTGTCAATGTTGCTCTCAAGCATATCAATGAAGAGATGATTCCACCTTCCAAATCGGTTCCAGGGATCCCCCCGAGAATAGAACAGATTGTAATGAAAGCTACCAGTAAATTTCCCACGTCACGGTTTTCATCAGCTGATGAAATGATTAAAGAACTGGATGATATTGAATTTGTATCCCGAATCGTTGGAGCTACAACTATGAACGGTTGGGAAAATAGCAACGAAAAAACAAACTCCACTGAAAAAGAAAACAAAGGAACGGAACCCTCTCACAAAGATAAAAAAAGGAAGAAGTTAATTTTCCTCATTGCCGGAATTGCGCTTTTGCTTATTGCTGGTTTTGTCGCCGCAGGGTTTGCAACCGGAATCCTAGGAGGAGCCAGCGTTGAAGTACCTGATGTCAGAGGAATGACCTATGAGGAAGCTGAAGCAGAATTGGATCAGGTTGGCCTTAAGATTTCTGAAGGGGATTTGGTCTATAGCTCCAAATATAAGTTAGGTGAAGTGGTGTCCACTGACCCGGCTCCGGGTAGCATGGCAAAAGAGAACACTACGGTTGAGGTCAATATCTGCAAAGGGGCAGAAGAAGGAACCGTACCCGACTTAATCAATAAAACATTGGAAGAAGCCAAAACTCTGATTGAAAAATACGGGTTTAAGGTGGGCAACGTAGAAACGAAAGTATCAAGTGAGCCGAAAGACACTGTCATCGAACAAGATCCGAAAGGTGGTGCCGAAACCACACCTGGCGGATATATCAATATTATTGTCAGTGATGGCACCGGAAAAGAAGAAGTGGAAGTGCCCTATTTGATCGGTAAGGACCTTGATACAGCAAAACAGTTGATTACAACGGCAGGTTTTGTTGTGGGAGAGATTACTTATGGGGCAAGCAGTGAATATGAACTGGGACAAGTCACGAAGCAGCAATACGAGGCCGGAGCAATGCAGGCAAAAGGTTCCACCATTGATATAAAAGTTTCAGGAGGCAGCGGATCCGCAACCATACTGCTGACTATTTCTTACGATGATGCGCAACAACCTGTATTTTTACTTACTGTTAAGGTAAAAGATCTGCTAGGTACGAGAACGATTATTTCCTCCGCATCCAGGAATAAGAGTGCCGGAAGCGAAGAAGTTGCGATTGAAGGGCTGGGAAGTGGTACTGTTACAGTATTCTTTGATGGCACCTTAGTCAAGACAGTACCGGTAGACTTTTGACCGAGGTAAATACAATGCAAGGAATTATCGTCAAAGGAATCGGCGGTTTTTACTTCGTAAGTGATGGGGTGGAAGTGCTGCGGTGCAAGGCAAGGGGCATTTTTAAAAAAGACGGATTTATGCCAATGGTTGGGGATGAAGTCCTCGTCCAAAAAAATCCCATGGGGGATGGCACAATCTATGAATTTCTGCCGAGGAAGAACCACTTGGTTCGTCCGCCCATTGCTAACATTGATGCGGTTGCCGTAGTGATTTCAGTCGCAGACCCTGACCCGAACACCCATATCATTGATCGGTTTCTGGTTATGGCAGAAAAAAATCGAGTAGAAATTATTATATGCATCAACAAAATTGACCTAAATACGAAAAGACAAGTTGAAAACCTTGAAAACATCTACAGTTCAATTTATCCTCTGGTTGAAGTATGTGGCTTGACCGGCCGGGGGCTTCCCCGTCTAAAAGAAATGCTTCAAGGCAAAAAAGTCGCATTTGCAGGCCCTTCAGGGGTGGGTAAGTCAACCTTGATTAATCAGCTCAACCCGATGATTATGGCACCAATGGGTGAAGTGAGTGGCAAAACAGGCCGAGGCAAACACACTACTCGACATGTAGAAATATTCAAAACAGACTTTAACGCAATGATTTTTGATACACCCGGATTCACCTCATTCAATGTTCTTGAAGCGGAACCCGATGAGCTGCAGCTGCTTTACCCAGAAATGTTACCATTCCGTGGATTATGCAAATATGATAATTGCCGCCATGTAACAGAACCGGCTTGCCGCATACGTGATGCGGTAGAGCAGAATCTAATCCATCCTTCGAGGTATGCTTCCTATGTTGAGCAGTTCAAAGAGGTAGTAGAAAGCAAAAGATTCTAAGATAGCGAACACCATAATGTTCATAACAAAACGATTGAAAGGTTGACCATGCATAAAATCGCACCGTCTATATTATCCGCCGATTTTTCCAAATTGGGGGAAGAAGTAAATGCCATTGAAAGGGGAGGCGCGCATCTAATTCATGTGGATGTGATGGATGGCCACTTTGTCCCTAATATCAGCTTTGGGGCCACTGTGATGAAAAGCCTGCTTGGCAAGACAAATGTGCCGTTTGACGTTCATTTGATGATTGAATCACCCGAGAAATATCTAAACGATTTTGTCACTTCGAACACCGCCTATATTACGGTTCATTGGGAGGCATGCCCATCTATTGAAGGAATCATTGACCAAATCCATGGATATGGTCTTAGAGCAGGAATCTCCATCAATCCAGACACAGATGTGCAGGTGCTGCTTCCCATGTTAGACCGTGTTGAAATGGTATTGGTCATGTCAGTATTTCCGGGATTTGGTGGTCAGGAATTTATTCCGTCTGCGTTAGAAAAAATTCAGACACTCTGTCATCATCGCAAGGAATCAGGGCTGTCCTTTGAGATTGAGGTAGACGGGGGTATTACCCCAGCAAATATCCATCAGGTATTGGATGCCGGAGCAGATATCATTGTCGCCGGATCCTCCATTTTCAAGCGGAGTAACGTGGAACAAGCGACCCGAGAATTTGTAAACCTGACGGCTGAGGGGGAATAAAGGATGCAAAAAAAACTTGAATTGTTGATTATTTTCGGGGGGATGTCTTCAGAATACGAAGTATCCTGTTTGTCTGCAGCATCAATTTTACATCATATCAATCGAGATATTTACCAGATTCATACACTTGGCATCACAAAAAAAGGTCGATGGATTCTGACTGAGGCGACACCGGAACGTATTGCCGACGGCAGTTGGGAAAACAAGATCGGTAACCGGGGGGGGATTCTTTCGCCAGATCGCTCTTTCTCCGGCATCAGAACCTTACTCGGAGACGAAATCCCTACCGACTGTGTTTTTCCGGTACTGCATGGCAAATATGGAGAAGACGGAACCATCCAGGGGCTATTTGATCTTTTGGGGATTCCTTATGTGGGCTCTGGTGTGCTGGCTTCATCCACCTGTATGGATAAAGCTGTCACCAAGAGTATTGTGGAAAAAATAGTTGGAAAATCGGGAATCCGCCAAGCAAATTACACAACAACGGACCGATTTCGGTTTGCATCCGGACCCACAGAAACCATACGAATGGTGACAGAAGCTTTCCATAATGAATTTCCACTCTTTGTCAAACCGGCGAACGCAGGATCGTCCGTTGGCATTAGCAAGGTATGGGATGCGATTCAACTTTTTGACGGTATCCGAAAGGCCGCAGAGGAGGATCACAAAATCATCATCGAAGAGGCAATCTGCGGGAGGGAGCTAGAGGTGGCAGTGCTGGGCAACCGCAAGCCGCAGGCTTCAAAAGTAGGTGAGATCATTGCTTCCAATGAATTTTATGACTATGAAGCAAAATATATTAACGAGCTATCTAAAACCGAGATTGTCACAGACTTACCGGAGAGCAAAC
This sequence comes from Anaerovoracaceae bacterium, assembly GCA_041859095.1. Taxonomy (GTDB): domain Bacteria; phylum Bacillota; class Clostridia; order Peptostreptococcales; family Anaerovoracaceae; genus UBA1422. Next base: position 120,802 of record JBHEKY010000016.1, on the reverse strand, counting down.
TGGATGAAATTCGACGGACGGCGGTGGCCATTTATGAGGCCATGGGCTGCAGAGGTTTGTCAAGAGTCGATTTCTTTTTAGAGGCTGATGGAACGGTGGTTTTCAACGAAATTAACACCATGCCCGGTTTTACAAAAATCAGCATGTATCCCAAACTGTGGGAGGCAAGCGGTATAGAATATTCCGATCTGATTGATCGATTAATCGAATTAGCGATGGAGGAAACACAATGGCAAAAATAGATTTTAGTGACCAACAAGTTCGTGAGGCGTATCGGCATACGTCCTCTCATATTATGGCGCAGGCAATAAAAAGAATTTGGCCAGATGTTAAGTTGGCCATCGGGCCATCCATAGAGAACGGTTTTTATTACGATATTGATATGGAACACAAAATTACAGAGGAAGACTTGCTGAAAATCCAAAAGGAAATGAAGCGAATCATCCAGGCGAATTTGCCATTGGAACGTTTTGAACTGCCACGGGCAGAAGCCATCAAAAAAATGCAAGACCTGGGTGAAGACTATAAAGTAGAACTAATCCGGGATTTGCCGGAGGATGTTGCACTGTCTTTTTATCAGCAGGGAGATTTTGTAGACCTTTGTGCGGGCCCGCATATGGAAAACACAGGTGCAATTAAGGCTATCAAACTGACGGGGGTTGCCGGTGCTTATTGGCGTGGCGATTCATCCAAAAAAATGCTACAACGAATCTATGGCACCTCCTTTCCTTCCCAGGAAGAGCTGGACGCCTATTTAGCACGTCTGGAAGAAGCCAAAAAGCGTGACCATCGTAAGATTGGTAAAGAGATGGATCTATTTGCTATATTTGATGAAGGCCCCGGATTCCCATTTTTTCTGCCAAAGGGAATGGTCATCCGAAACGAACTAGAGAATTTTTGGCGTAAACTTCACCGTGACAATGGCTATGAAGAGATTAAAACACCATTGATTCTCAATGAAGAACTATGGCATACCTCAGGCCACTGGGATCACTATCAGGACAATATGTATTTTACAAAGATTGATGAAGAAAACTTTGCGGTTAAACCCATGAATTGTCCGGGTGCTATGTTGGTGTATGGCAGAAACATGCATTCCTATCGGGATTTGCCAATCCGCATGGCAGAGTTGGGGCAGGTTCACCGCCACGAACTCTCAGGTGCGCTACATGGATTGATGAGGGTACGTACCTTTACACAGGATGATGCACACATTTTCATGATGCCTGAACAGATTAAAGATGAAATCAAAAGTGTCATCGACATGATTGACTATGTGTATAATCTTTTTGGATTTAAATATCATATCGAATTATCCACTCAACCGGAGGATTCCATGGGCACCAAAAAAGAGTGGGATATCGCGACTGATTCCTTACGGGAAGCCATGGAGGAAAAAGGATTACCTTACGTAATTAACGAAGGGGATGGCGCCTTCTATGGCCCAAAACTTGATTTTCATCTGGAAGATTCTATCGGTAGAACGTGGCAGTGCGGAACCATACAACTTGACTTTCAAATGCCCCAAAGATTTGACATCAACTATATTGGCGCAGACGGTGAAAAACATCGTCCTGTCATGATTCACCGGGTTATATTTGGCTCAGTAGAACGATTTATAGGTATTCTCACTGAACATTTTGCCGGGAAATTCCCCTTATGGCTGGCACCGGTACAGGTGAAATTGCTGACAGTAACAGAAAAATTTAATGACTATGCTAGTCAGGTAGGCCAGAAACTTAAAGAAGCCGGACTCCGTGTTGAAATCGATTTACGCAATGAGAAAATCGGTTATAAACTTAGAGAAGCTAGAAATGGGAGAGCCTCCTACATTGGCGTCATTGGAGAAAGAGAAACAGAGGCAGGGACTTTGACCCTCCGCTCATCCAAAGAGGGAGAGCTTGGCGAAATGACGATTGACGAATTCTTAAGTAAATGCCTCGAAGAGATTCAAATGAAAGCTGTTTAACCTAATTAATAAGAACTGATTGACTTGGGAGGAAACACAATGAACGATGAGAACATCATGCTATCTGACAACAAAGAGAATGAGGAAATCATTCCAATCAAACCCAAAAAAGGCATAAGCAAGCCATTGCTAATCATTGGAGGGATTCTCCTTGGCATCATCATCATCGGTGGCGGATGCAAGATGATAGCCAACCAATTGTCGGGAACCATGGAGGAGATGTTGGGATCCTCGTATTCCTCAGATGAGTATTATGTGGATTACGCGGATGTAACCGGAGATCACATCGCAGTTATTTTTGTTGAAGGAGTTATTTCTTCTGCAACTTCATCGGGGGTCTTCTCTGAAGGATCCGGATACGACCATCAGTTTATCCTCGAAAGTATCAATCTTGCAATCAATAATGACGACAACAAAGGACTGATGATATATGTCAACTCTCCTGGTGGCGGGGTTTATGAAAGTGATGAGCTATACCTAAAAATTAGAGAGTATCAAGAGACAACAGGTCGACCTGTTTACACTTATATGGGGCCTATGGCGGCATCAGGCGGATATTATATCGCAGCACCATCCGACAAAATTATCGCAAACCGAAATTGCTGGACTGGCTCCATTGGAGTCACAATGGGCACATATTTTGACATTTCCGGCCTGCTAGAGAAATACGGGGTGAAATCCGTCACCATCACGGCAGGAAAGAATAAAGCAATGGGCAGCTATACGGATCCAATGACTCCTGAGCAGTTGGCGATATTGCAATCCTTGGTGGATGAGGCGTATGGCCAATTCGTTTCCATAGTCGCTAGTGGAAGAGGAATGGATATTCCCCAGGTTGTAAAACTGGCGGATGGCAGAGTCTATACTGCACGACAGGCCCAAGAGTTGGGGCTGGTGGATGAGATAGGCACCTTCGAACAAGCAGTTGCAACTATGCAGAAAGACAAAGACTTGACAGACTGTGATGTGTTCTACGTATCCCCTCCATCAGTTGGTTTCCTTGATGAGTTGTTTGGACAGGTAAAATCCATACAACAATCTTCCAGTGATTTGTCCTTACTGATGCAAATTATGGCAGAAAATGACCAAATGCCAATCGCATATATGAGCGATATCTTAAAGTAAAGTGGCTAGTCGGCAATCATAACATCTACGCACAGAAGTGTTTTAGATACCCCGTTTTGATAGCGGGGTATTTTTTTTCACATGGGCAATATAGTGGGATGACAAGTAAAAAGCCTTGACAGAGATAACCTCTTGTGTTAGAGTACTCATGGTGTCAAGTGAGAACACTTCACACGGAGGAAAACATGTTGGATTCAGTTGCCCGACTCAGTCTGCTTAACGATTTTTATGGAACCTTGTTGACGACACGCCAGCAGGAAGTCATGCGGCTTTACCATGAAGAGAATTTATCCCTTTCGGAGATTGCGGAAGAGTTCGGCATCTCCAGGCAAGGGGTTCATGATACGTTAAAAAACGCGGAACACGCGCTTCTGGAATATGAGGATAAACTAGGTCTGGTTGCCAGACTGGAAGAAACAAAAATGGATATATTCAAGATTGATGGACTGATTGCCCGCATGTTGGAACAGAACCATTCAAACAAAGACTTAATAAAAGAATTGGAACAAGTGAAAGAAATCATCAACCGTCTCAACGCATAACGGAGAAAAATATGGCATTTGAAGGCTTAACCGAAAAACTTCAAAAAACCTTTAAAATCTTAAAAGGCAAAGGGTCCCTGACAGAAGCGGATATTGATGCGGCTATGAGGGAGGTTCGTCTGGCTCTACTGGAAGCAGATGTAAATTTTAAGGTCGTGAAAGACTTTGTGGCAACCGTCAAAGAGAAATCTTTAGGCGCCGACGTCCTACAAAGTTTGACCCCGGCTCAACAGGTCATAAAGATAGTAAATACACAACTAACAGAGTTAATGGGTGGGGTCAACAGCAAACTGACCTACTCCCCCAGAGGCTTTACTGTCTATCTGATGGTAGGACTCCAGGGAACAGGAAAAACAACGACTTGCGGGAAATTGGCGTTATACCTAAAGAAAAACGGCAAAAAGCCAATGCTATGCGCTTGCGATATTTATCGCCCTGCAGCCATCGACCAACTGGAAGTGGTGGGCAAATCTGTCGATACCCCGGTATTTACCATGCGTGACAGCAAAGACCCAGCAAAAATCGCACTGGAAGCTATGAAACAAGCGGAACTCAAAGGCAATGATGCGCTGATTGTCGACACCGCAGGACGGTTACAGATTGATGAACCCTTGATGGAAGAACTGGCTCAAATCAAAAAAACGGTCAAGCCCCACGAGATTCTACTGGTGGTGGATGCGTTGACGGGTCAGGATGCGGTGAATACCGCAGAAGGATTCAACGAGAAGCTGGGTATTGATGGAATTATTATGACCAAGCTTGACGGTGATGCCCGTGGGGGTGCTGCACTATCAGTCAGAAGAGTTACCGGCAAACCGATCAAATTCGTGGGGATGGGCGAAAAAATAGACGCACTGGAACCCTTCCACCCGGAGCGGATGGCAAGTAGAATCCTAGGCATGGGCGACATGATGTCTCTCATCGAAAGAGCTGAAGAAAATTTCGACAAAGACCAGGCCGAAAAGCTTGAAAAAAAGCTTCGTAAGAACGAATTTACCCTGGATGATTTTCTGGAACAAATGTCTCAGATTAAGAACATGGGCGGCATCGCAAAAATGCTAGAAATGATGCCAGGTGCCGGATCCCAACAAATGAAGGGTGTAGATGTCGATAAAAGCGAAAAAGAAGTGGTTCAGATGGAAGCTATCATCCGGTCCATGACAAAAGCAGAACGCCGTGATCCTTCGGTTCTGAATGCAAGTAGGCGTAAGCGGATAGCAGCAGGAAGCGGACAACCGGTCAGCAGAATCAACAGCTTAATCAAGCGGTATGAGGATGCAAAAAAAATGATGAAAACCCTCTCTAAGCCGGGTGCAAAGTTGCCAAGGATGTTCAGAGGTTTTTAATAGAAGATTTTATATATTTCAGGAGGAAACAAAAAATGGTAAAGATCAGATTGAGAAGAATGGGCGCACATAAGAAGCCTTTCTATCGAGTGGTGGTAGCGGATGCTCGTTCTTCAAGAGACGGCAAATTTATTGAAGAATTGGGTTACTACAATCCTATGACAGATCCGGCAGATATCAAGCTGGATAGCGAAAAAGCCAAGAAATGGCTGGATAACGGCGCACAACCCACCGAGACCGTTCGGAGCTTGTTCAAAAAAGCCTGCATCTTACAGTAAAGGAAGCGGTACAAAAAAATGATAGAATTAGTTGAAGTCATTGCCAAATCCCTGGTGGACCATCCAGAGGCTGTCGAGGTAACTGAAACAACAGATAGCCAGACAACGGTTCTTCAGCTTAAGGTTGCCCCTGAAGACATGGGCAAAGTCATTGGCAAACAGGGAAGAATCGCAAAAGCGCTGCGGACGGTCGTCAAGGCTGCTGCAACCAAAGCAAACAAAAAGGTAGTCGTTGAAATTGTATAACCATTGTAATCGGGCACATATGTCTTTTCGGATATATGTGCCTGAATCATAGAGAAGAATGAACATGATTAAAATCGGAGAAGTAGTCAATGTGGTGGGTCTTCGGGGTGAACTCAAGATTTATCCATACAGTGAAAACAAAGAACGTTTTGAAACTCTCAAAAACGTATACTTTAATGATGAAAAAGTTAACATTGAACAAGTTCGGTATAAGGATAACCTTGTAATTTTAAAAATTAAAGGGGTTGATGACCGAACAAGTGCAGAAGCCTGCAAGGGGAAAGAGGTTTTCATGAATGACGAAGACCTTGAGGAACTTCCTGAAGGAACTTACTACATCAGAGATATTCTAGGCTTTACAGTGGAAGACCGAAGTCGTGGAATCATAGGCATCCTGCGGGATGTCAGGGACAATGGGGCGCAAAACCTGTTTATCATCGAAAAAAATAACGGTGGTGAACTATTGGTTCCGGCAGTGGAGGAATTCTTTGCTGGTGTGGACTTGGAACGCAAGGTGGTTTTGGTAGATTTAATAGAGGGAATGTATGAAGATTGAAGTATTAAGCTTGTTTCCTGAAATGTTTTCCGGAACGGTGGACAGCAGTATTTTAGGAAAGGCAGCTGACCGGGGACTGCTCACAATCCATGTAACCGACATTCGGGATTATACTCGGGATAAGCACAACCGGGTTGATGACACCCCTTATGGTGGTGGGGCAGGAATGGTCATGTCCGCTGACCCTATTTTTCTTTGCCTGGAAGCGGTTGGCGCCAGAGGCAAAAAAATTATTTATATGTCTCCCAAAGGACCAGTTTTGAATCAAGCAAAAATTGAAGACTTATCAAACCTGGAAGAACTGGTGATTTTATGCGGACATTATGAAGGAATCGATGAAAGGGTACTAACAGGTTGGGACATTGAGGAAATTTCTATTGGGGACTATATCCTAACCGGTGGTGAGCCGGCAGCGGTGGTTTTGATTGATGCGGTTGCCCGCTTGATTCCCGGAATAATAGGCAATGAAGCTTCCCACCAGGAAGAATCAATCTATTCTGGTCTTCTGGAATACCCACAATATACAAAACCCAGAACTTACAGGGAAATGGAGGTGCCGGAAGTCCTTGTAAACGGAGATCATAAACGGATTGCGCTATGGCAATTTGAACAATCTCTGCGACTGACAAAAGAACGGCGACCTGATTTGTTTGAAGCCTACATAAAAAAAGCAGATCAACTGACACGAGATCAAAGAAAAATAATGGAAAAAGTCATAGACATGATGTAGAATAGGCTTGGAGGGTGATTATGCCAAAACCCAAAAAAAGAACTATATATATATTTATCATAGCCCTTCTGACACTATATGTTGTGATTGAGATTGTACCGTTTCTGACGGGGGCATTGACCAGAACCGAGATTCTCAAGTATGGAGAAATCAAGGTAGAGCAAGAGGTAGTATGCTATATTGTTAGAAACGAAACCGTTTATTGCGCATCGGATTCGGGGGATATCAAATACAACTTTGAAGAGGGCGCCCTTGTAAAAAAAGGAGCAACCATCCTAACTTTTTCCAAGGATTCATCAATCACTGACGAAGAAGAAACAGACATGATGAAGAAATCCGACTTCAAAGCGCTACTATCAAGACTAGGAGATAATTTGGTTGCAGATACAACTTTTGCTGCTGCTTCCAGAGGTATTTTTAGCACAAATTTGGACGGATACGAAGCAATCTTTACGACAAACACCATAGAAGATTTGACGTATCAAGAAGTGTCTGGGATGTCGATAAAGAGCCAAGATGTAACGCGCAAATACACTTTGAAAGGCGAACCCTTATACAAAATTTCCGACAATTCAAATTGGAATATGGTATTTTGGACTAGCAAAAAAGAAGCGACGAAATTCCAGACGGATGCTACCGTATCAGTAATTCTACCGGACGGTGACGTACGTGCTACGGTTATGAAATTGATACCTGATGAAGACAAGTTTATGGTTATCTTAACTACGAACCGCTATTATAAGAGCTTTGCCGGGCAGAGAAAAGTCCAGGCAAGAGTTCAGCTGGTAGATCAACGAGGACTCTTAATCAGTAATAGTTCTTTAACCACCAAAGATGGTATCGCAGGGGTGTACATAAAAAACACAATTGGGGATTTTGTTTTCAAACCAATTCGCACCATTGCAACCGATGGTGAGAAAACCCTAGTTCTTGAAGATGTTTTTTACAATGAGGAGGGGCAGCCTGTAGATACGGTTAATGTTTACGACGAAGTATTGAAGAAACCGGAGGCTGATCAATAAGAATGAGTGATATAAAACAAAATCTAGAAGACATCAGAAAAAAAATTCCTGAAGGAGTATTACTGGTGGCTGTAACAAAAACAAGAAGTGTTGATGAAATCAACGAGGCAATTCAACTTGGCGTGACTGATATCGGTGAGAATAAAGTTCAGGAAATTCTAGAAAAATATGAAAGAGTGTCCCCTGTTCGCTGGCATTTGATAGGGCATCTGCAGACAAACAAAGTGAAACAAATCATTGACAAGGTTTTCATGATACACTCTGTGGATTCATTCCATCTAGCTTACGAAATAAATAAACGAGCCGCTCAGGCGGAAATTATGATGCAAATCCTAATCCAGGTGAACGCAGCAGAAGAAGAAAGCAAATTCGGCATTCCATCGGGGGATACCAAAGAGCTTATCACGGATATATTGGAGCAATGTCCCCAATTGATTATCAAGGGGCTAATGTTTATCGCACCGTTTGACGATCCTCAAAATGTCAGAGAATATTTTTCGGATGTCAGGCGGCAATTCAACCAACTGAAAAGTATCAATCACCCAAGGCTGGATTTCCAAGTCCTGTCGATGGGAATGTCCAATGACTATGAAGTGGCCATTGAAGAAGGAGCTAATCTAGTCAGGGTGGGAAGTGCAATATTTGGCACCCGAAATTATTAACCGCACCAAAGGAGGAAAACATGAGCATTGTTAAAAAATTCAAAGACTTAATGGGTATCGAGGAAATCGAAGAAGAAGAATTTGAAGATGATATTTCTTCAGGAGAAGAGACATCTGAAAGAAAAGGAATGGATTCCAAATATGCAGTCTCAAGATCCAGAGGAGAGACGAAGGAAAAATTCACCTCAATGCAGGCAAGGACAACAAGCCCGTTTAAACTGGTAGTCATTGAGCCACAGAGCTTTGAAGAATGCCCCAAACTAGTTGATTCCTTAAAATCACGACGCCCTGTGATTATCAATCTTGAAAAAATCGAATCAGAATCCGCCAGAAAAATCTTTGACTTCTTGAGCGGAGCCACTTACGCATTGAATGGAAACGTTCAAAAAGTAGCCAATAACATCTTTGTTTTCGCACCTGAGAATGTAGACATTACTGGAAGCAACGAAAACAAAGGGTTTGATTTTAATAGTAATAGTAAGGATTCATGGAGGTAGCAATGATTACGCCAGCAGAAATACAGGAAAAAGATTTTCCCAAAGGTGTCCGAGGATATAAGGAAGAGGAAGTAGATAAATTCCTAGACTTAATTACTTTGGATTTCGAAAAACTAATTAAAGAGAACGTCCGGCTGAAGGCTGAGGTTGCAACGCTGGAATTGGAGCAGTCAAAGAACAAGGGATCAGAAAGCTCCGTGATAGAAACGCTGCAAGCTGCCAAAGTGCTAATGAATGACATTTCAGTCAGCGCTGAAAAGCGTGCGGAAATTCTACTAAAAAACGCTGAGATGGATGCAGAGTTGATTGTCCGAGAGGCGAGAGAGGCAGCGGCCCGCATTGATGCGGAACATAAAACCCTCAAAAAAAGCTATAATAACTTCCGGGATCGTTACCAGCAATTATTAGAAACAGAATTGACAAGGGTTGAATCCTTGACATCTGGACTATTCCCGGAATATGCCGCAAAAGCATCTCTTGAATTAACAATGGACAAATCAGAAACAGTAAACCGAGGAATATCCATAGAGGAATTCGAAATGGACATTGCACACGGTAAATCCTTTGACAGAAAGACCATTATGAAGGTGAAATAAGGGATGAAGCTGATACTATACTATCTGATTGTTGCACTCATTACCTGTTTGGATCAAATTGTCAAAGTTTTCATCATAAACCAGGTTGACCTCTTCAAAAAAATATCGGTCATCCCTGAGATTTTTGACATTACACATATTCGCAATAATGGTGCAGCATATAATCTGTTCAGCCAGATGCCAATCCTATTGATTGTTATGCCGGGGTTGATCATGTTTGCCGGATTGGTATATATTGGTATGACGCACAAAAAAAACAACATCCTATTGATGATTGCCATTGCCATGGTAATCGGTGGTGGATTGGGTAATCTGATTGACCGCATCTCAAAAGGTTATGTTGTGGATTATTTAGATATCCACATCATACCGGTTTTCAATGTTGCTGACATTTTTATCTGTGTCGGCTGCGGGCTACTGTTTATCTATTTGATTTTTGTTGATGGGAAGCAGCATGGAGAATCCTAATATCATTTCGATTACAATAGACGACGAAATCGAGGGGGCCAGATTAGACAAGGCCCTTTCTTTTACATTGCCAGAAACTTCAAGAACCTACCTACAAAAATTAGTTGAAATGGGTATGGTTTCGGTCAATGGAGCTACCTGCTTTTCCAAAAAGTACTTAGTAAAAAAAGATGATATCCTGATTGTAAATCTGCCAGAACCGGAAACACTAAATGTGCTACCCGAAAACCTAAATTTAAAAATTGTTTATGAGGATGATGACTTGTTGGTGATAGACAAACCCAAGGGGATGGTCGTGCACCCTGCACCCGGAAATCTGTCAGGAACCTTGGTGAATGGTATTTTGTTCCACTGCAAGGATCAACTTTCTACCATAAACGGTGTCATCCGACCGGGAATTGTACACCGAATTGACAAAGATACCACCGGACTTTTGATGGTGGCAAAAAACGATTTGTCCCATCATTCACTGGCAGGTCAACTGGCAGCACATACCATAACAAGAGGTTACCTGGCGATTGTGTACAACAATTTTTCTGAAGATCAAGGCAGAATCGATGCGCCTATTGGTCGTGATCCTGCCAATCGGCTAAGACAAAAGGTGACAGATTTGCACTCAAAGGAAGCCATCACAAATTATAAAGTAATCGAAAGAATGGGAAAATACAATCTAGTCGAAGCGAGATTAGAAACGGGTCGAACACACCAAATTCGCGTTCATATGGCTTTTAAGGGACATCCTTTGCTGGGAGATTATGTCTATGGCCCGAAGAAAAACCCATTCGCTATAGACGGCCAGTTGTTGCATGCTTACCTGTTGGGATTTGTTCATCCTAGGACTGAGGAATATATGGAGTTTGAAAGCTCGCTTCCGGAAGAATTTCAGAAGGTGCTGACAAAACTTAGAAACCAATAAAGAGGGAAAAATGAAAAAGCAATTTAAACCTGGCACCATGTTGAATCCGGTACCCACTGTGCTGGTTTCGTGTGGCACCATGGATGGTATCCGCAACATTATTACAATCGCATGGACAGGAATCGTCAATTCGGAACCGCCCATGACCTATGTCTCTGTCCGGAAATCCCGCTATTCTCATCAAATGATTGAGCAAAGCGGTGAATTTGTGATTAATCTGCCATCAGAAGAGATGACGTTTGCCATGGATTATTGTGGGGTCAAAAGCGGAAAAGATGTGGATAAATTCCAAACCCAGCACCTCACTCCGGTGTCAGGGGATTCTGTGGCATGTCCCATGATTTTGGAGGCCCCTGTAAATCTGGAATGCATTGTGCGTGAAGTCAGAGAATATCCTTCCCATGACATGTTTGTCGCAGAGATTGTGGGTGTCCATGTGGAAGAAAAATACTTGGATGCTATGGGAAAACTGGATTTTGGCAAGATGGGTTTGATCTGTTATAATCACGGCTTTTACTATGGGCTCCAAGCCAAACCGCTGGGACGTTTTGGTTATTCGGTGATGAAGCCCAAAACGAAGAAGCGTATTGAATCGGCCAAACGTAGGAAAGCTGCAAAATAAAAAAACTAGGGCCGCTGTTGCGACCCTAGAAACTTGATTTGTTCAATAATTATTTAGATTTTGTATTGGGAATGCGCTTTTTGGAGTGAAAGGATTAGCTTGCTTATTTGCACTGGTTACCAGGCATCAAATTCCGAATCCTGGATTCCTAGAGATTTGATTGAATCCAGGCATTCTTCACAGATATAGCCTTCTCTATACGAAAATGTTTCATAATAGTGATTGCATATGGTGCATCTGTGTTTCATCTTATGCCTCCTTTTTAATTATTTGTACAAATCAGTTTTTTCGCCTTGGGGGGCTAAATACAATTATAACCAAATAATCAATTAGCACAATACGAAAAAAAATAAAGCCGCTGAAACGTCAAATAAAACGGCTGAAAGGCCGTTTGAGGCGGTAAGCATAAGAAAACTGAAAGGAAGTGACTGCCATGTTTCGTAATTTTGAGTTAATCAACAAAGAAAGCAACGTGAAAACCATCGGATATTCCTGGGACTTAAACAACCCGGAATATGTACTATGTATCATTCATGGCTTGGGCGAATTAGCAGGGCGATATAATCGAATGAATGAGTATCTGACGAAAGCCAACATCGCATCGGTTTCAATGGACCTTCGGGGCCATGGCCTTTCCAGTGGAACCAGAGGACACTGCGCTCCACGCAAACTCATTTTACAAGATGTGGATGCTTTGATCCAAACGGCTCAAACCAAATACCCCGGCGTGCCAATTATTTTGTATGGCCACAGTTTGGGTGGGAACATTGCGTTGGATTACAAGAGTAGAGGGAACCATAATGACGTACCGGTTGCCTTTATTATTTCGGCCCCCTGGTTGCATCTAAAAGAAGCACCGGCACCAATGTTGCGCAAGATGGTTTCACTAATTAGCCGAATTGCACCGTCATTTGCCATCAAATCGGCTATCGATGAAAAAGTGCTGGGTCATCCCGACTCAGTGAAACCATACAATGACAATCCTCTTGTCCATGATAAAATTTCCATGCTCACTGCAAGAGAAGGCCTGGAAATCGGAGAAGCCATTGTCGCAGGAACCCATGAAGACAACGGAGGATCCAAAGGAAAACCCTGGCTATTGATGCATGGAACCGATGACCGGATTTGCGATATCAACGGAAGCAAAGCACTCTATAAAAGAATACCAGAGAATTGCACCTTTATTCCTTGGGAAGGTTACTTCCATGAGATACACAACGGGAACGAGACGGTCCGCGGAGAAGAAGTCATCCTTCGGATGATTCAATGGATTGGGGAACTGAAGGGGTAACATAAAGCGTCTTCTGCTCGGTGTAAATGCACTTGCCGGGCTTGGATCCCTGAGGTTTTTTTACATATCGAATACGGGTATAATCCACGGGTACATTGTCAGAGGCAGACCCTTTACTATGAAATGCAGCAATGGCTGCAGCCTGACGGATTGCATTCTCCGTTGGTTCCTTGCCCTCCACCTTAAGGACAACGTGGGCACCATGAATGTCTTTGGTGTGAAACCAAAGATCGTTCCGTTGGGACTGCTTGAAAGTGATATCATCATTTTCATTGTTGTTTCTGCCGGCCAGAACTACGAACCCATCATCAGTCAAATATCGGAAAGGCAATGCCTTTCCTTTTTTCTTGCCTGCTTTTCCGGCAAGCTCTTTCTTACCACGCATATAACCTGTTTCCATCAATTCCTCACGGATGGTGTCCATGACCGCAGGATCCCTGGTGATGTCTAAGAAAACCAAAACCGAACAAAGATAGTCGTATTCCGCCTGGGTTTCCGTTAGCATCCTGGATTTTTCCAAGACAGCCCGCTTTGATTTGTTGTATTTTTTGTAATATGCCTGGGCATTTTGAGCAGGGGTCAGACGCTTGTCTACAGGAATCTCAACTTGTGTGCCGTCATAGTAGTTGACGACGGAAACAGAAGTGGTTCCCGGTGTAATTTCATGGAGGCTTGCCGTCAACAGTTCCCCAAAGAGTCGGAATCGATCCGCCTCTTCTGCCTGGAGAAGATCCTCTCGTATTCTTTTTTGTTTGAGCAGATTTTTTTTGATGGCGGTTGAAACAGTTTTTTGAAGACCGGTAGCTTTCTGTCGAAGCCGATCTGTGGACGCTTTGTTGGTATAATAATAATCAATGGTCTGACTGACCGTTTCAAAGATTACCGTTTTATTGGTTTTATAACGTTGAAGCGGAATGATATAGAAATCCAGAGGCGCATTTTCTTTGTCCAAAAAAACTTGCGGGCTTAAGTCGCCAGCATCTATTTTATGAACCAAGGCAGCGATCCACTCCCGCCGGGTGCTACTCCCTTCAAATCTTGCAACTTCTTCTGCAATTTGAGGTGAGAATCCTTGTATTCTCGCCAGAAGACCTTCTGAAGGATCTTGGTCTGCGGAAATATCATCCATCAGTGACTGAGTGATTTTTCGAAAAGAGGTTTTGTTTTGGTTCTGAGGGTATTCATAGGGCAATCCTGGCAGAAGTTGCCTGTCTCGGCTTATATCCAGTGGCACTCGTTTGATGGTATCAATCATTCGGTCCTTGTCCACGTCCAGCAAGATGATATTGCTGTGTTTTCCCATAATTTCAATAATTATTTTTTTGTTAGCCCGGAAATTCATTTCATCTCGAGTTTCCAATAAAATCTCGATGATTCTTTCTGAATCAACCTGTTTGATAGAAGAGATGCGACTACCCAGAAGGTGCTTTCGAAGCAGCATGCAAAAGCTGCCCGGTTCCTGGGGATTGATAGGACTGCCTGGAATCAGATAGACACCCGGATGGCTTGGATTGCATGATAAATATAGCTTCAGATTGGCTTGGGGTGTATGAATGTGAAAGACCAGCTCGTCTTTCTCCGGCTGGTAGATTTTTTCTATTTTTCCTTGGGTACATGCCCGATTTAATTCAAACGCCACTGCTGCGGTGACTAGGCCGTCGAATGCCATATTCGCTTTCCTTTCGCGCCAAAGCTATGCTATAATATCCATATTATCATAAATTCAAATAGTTAGGAGAAAATTGTATGATAAAGAGTATGACCGGATTTGGCAAGGGCGAGTTTGCTGACAAAAAACGGCACATCACCGTAGAGATTCGCTCCGTCAACCATCGTTACAGTGATATTAATGTAAAAATGCCCCGCAGATATTCGTTTGCAGAGGACAAAATTAAGCGGATTGTCAAAGAGACCGTAAGCCGAGGTAAAATGGAAGTTTCCATCATGGTCGAAAACATTACTGAGGATGATATCAATGTCAAGTTGAATACCATGGTCGCGAAACAGTATGTGGACAATCTTTCAGAGCTCAAAAAACAGTTTTCACTGGAAGGCGATATTGATTTGAGATTGCTTTCGTCACTGCCTGATGTGATGCGTGCGATTCCCGATGTGGAAGACGAAGAAGATATGGCCAAGGCAATCGAAAAGGCCCTCCGAGAAGCACTCAGCGCATTTGACAGGATGAGAAGTGCAGAAGGAAATCAACTGATGGGGGATTTGATTCTTCGAGGAACAAACATCCGTGACTTGCTGAAACAAATTGAAGTCCGAGCGCCGTTGGTAAGCAAGGTCTATGCCGACAAAATGAAAGACCGGATTACCGAACTGATTGGAAAGGACATTACTGTGCCTGAGGACAGAATCTTGCTGGAAGCAGCAATCTTTGCAGACAAGTCCAATATCACCGAGGAATTAGTTCGTCTGGACAGCCATATGGTACAACTGGAGAACATCATTCACAAAAGTGATAAAGCCGACGGCAAAAAACTTGATTTCCTGGTGCAGGAAATGAATCGGGAAGCCAACACCATCGGATCCAAATCCAATGACATGCAGATCACAGGTGTTATGTTGGAAATCAAGAGCGAAATTGAAAAAATACGAGAACAAATCCAGAACATTGAGTGATGCCTCTTGTCTCTGACAAAGTATGATGGTATAATACATTTTCGCACAACACTTGAAAGGAGACATAGAGTGAAAGGACGCCTGTTGGTTGTATCCGGTCCGTCCGGAGCAGGGAAGGGAAGCATAAGCAAACGGATTATTGAAGAAGTCGATGACTTGATTTATTCAATTTCCATGACGACACGAGCACCCAGACCTGACGAAATCGAAGGCAAGAATTACTATTTTGTCACCCATAAGCAATTTGAACAGACCATCAAAGAAAACGGTTTCCTGGAGTATGCCAAGGTGTACGGGGAGTATTATGGAACCCCAAGAGCCAAGGTTATGCAAAATCTGGAAGAAGGCAAGGATGTAGTCCTTGAAATTGATATTCAAGGTGCCATGAACATCAGGAAGTCCTACCCAAAAGGTGTGTTGATTTTCATTCTGCCACCGTCCATGGCGGAACTGCGAACCAGAATTACAGGAAGAGGCTCAGAGACCACAAGCGACATTGAACTCAGACTAGGAGAGGCCTTAAAAGAGATTGCATACATTGACAAGTACGACTATTGTGTTGTCAATGGTGACTTGGACGAAGCAGTCAGCAGAGTCAAGGCCATTATCATTGCTGAACATTCCAGAGTGGAAGAAGATATATATGAATTGATTCAAGAATATAAGGAGGAAGAATAAATGCTTTATCCATCAGTGAACGAAATAAGAAAAAAGGCAGATAGCCGTTACACATTGGTTATCCTGGCCGCCAAAAGAGCCAGGGATATCGTGGATGGGAAACCGCCATTACTGGATGACTGTGATTCGGAGCGACCGGTATCGGTTGCAGCCAGAGAAATCGCAGAAGACTACATCACCTACAAAAGAGAAGAATAATAAGTCAAAAAAGTGCACCATGAGGTGCACTTTTGTATTGTCCCCCGCGATACCGCATGAATAGTATAAAGATGGGAGGGTGTATGAGACGAAAAGAAATGACAGGGGGAGCTACAAAAACAGCTGATCAAAACTGGATTGCCTTAATTGCGAAAACAGAATCTGTTAAGGTGCTATACGACGACGTATTATACATTGAGCAGGTTGGAGACAATTTGAATATTTATAAGGACACAGATACCATTCAAATTCCAGGACGAATCAGTAAGATTTCAATAGGGATGGGGGAACAATTTTTTCAGTGTCATTCCTACTTGATTATCAATCTCTCAAGAGTGCTGGCAATGACGAGGGGAGAAATCTTATTTGACAATCTAACATCAACACATTTGGGAGAGAAAAATTACTATAAAGCCCGAAAAAAGTTCAATCGATTTTTGCTGGGGGAGTAGCGATACAGGGATAAAAGTGTTCAAAAAAGAACAAAATAGTATTGCAACCGTTATGTCTTTATAGTATACTTACATGCGGTGTCGCCATAGGGGCGATACAAAATTCACACATCCAGCTACTTGAAGAAGGGTGCCGCACTGCGGTTTTTTTCAGGGCAACGCTTGGATGGAGGTAAAACCAGGAGGAAATAGAATGTCAGTTATTTCGATGAAACAATTGCTCGAAGCCGGTGTACATTTTGGACACCAAACAAGAAGATGGAACCCTAAAATGGCTCCCTATATCTTCACAGAAAGAAACGGAATCTATATTATAGATCTCCAAAAGACCGTTAAAAAAATCGATGCCGCCTATGACTTCATGAGATCCATTGGAGAAACAGGCAGACCCGTACTGTTTGTTGGCACCAAGAAGCAAGCACAGGCAGCCATTCAGGATGAAGCACTTCGCTGCGGTATGTACTTTGTGAACCAAAGCTGGAAGGGTGGCACACTGACCAACAACAAAACCATCGCATCAAGAATTAAAAGACTGTTTGATATTCAAAGAATGCAGGAAGACGGCACATTCGAAAAATTAACAAAAAAAGAAAAGCTCACACTGAAGAATGAAGAAGAAAAGCTTGAAAGATTCTACGGTGGAATCAAACATATGAAGGGCATGCCCGCAGCAATTTTTGTTGTGGATCCCAAAAAAGAAGCAAATGCCGTGAAGGAAGCCAGAATATTAGGTATTCCTGTCATCGGTATTGTTGATACCAATTGCGACCCTGATGATGTGGATTTCATCATCCCTGCTAATGACGACGCCATTCGTGCCGTCAAACTGATTGCAGGCAGCATGGCTGACGCTATCATTGAAGCCAATCAAGGCGAAAGCTATGACACAGGCGAAGCGGAAGATATGTCTGGGGTAGATGCAGTGGAAGAAGTCGTTGAAGAGGTTGCTGAAGTCGTTGCAGAAGCACCTGAGACACAAGAAGAGACCCTTGAAGAAAGCGAGGAAAAATAAATGGCCGTTACAGCACAAATGGTAAAAGATCTGCGTGAAATGACTGGCGCAGGCATGATGGATTGCAAAAATGCATTAACTGAAACCGATGGCAACATCGATAAAGCGATAGAGATCTTAAGAGAAAAGGGATTGGCCAAAGCCGCTAAGAAGGCTGGACGAATCGCATCAGAAGGTTTGGTTGCCGCCGCATATTCCAAAGACGGATCGGTAGCTTCCATTGTTGAAGTGAACTCCGAAACAGACTTTGTTGCAAAAAACCAAGAATTCGTAGATTTCGTGCAGCAGCTGGCTGAGCTGGCGTTGGATATCAAATCTGACGATTTAGAAGCTTTGATGGCGGCTACTTACGAAGGGGAAGGCACTGTCAAAGATGCCCTCAATGCTAAGATTGCAAAAATCGGCGAAAATCTTAACATCAGAAGATTTGAAACTTACAAAGAACCTGGCACAGTATACTCCGGATATATTCATGGCAACGGAAAAATCGGCGTAGTTGTTGGACTCAAAACAACAGCTGCTGTTGCGGATGTACAGGGGATCGGCAAAGACGTTGCGATGCAAGTTGCTTCTATGAGCCCGAAATTCCTGGATGAATCCGGTGTTGACCCAGAATACCTTGCCAAAGAAAAAGAAATCATGACCCAACTGGTTATCAATGAAGGCAAAAAAGCCGACATGGTAGAGCGTATCGTTGAAGGCAAACTAAAAAAAGAAATCAAAGAAGTATGCCTGATTGAACAGAAGTTCGTTAAGAATGGCGACATTACTGTTTGCCAATACGTTACGGATGCAGGGAAAGCATTGGGCAAAGAAATGAGCGTTGCTTCCTTCATACGATATGAAGTAGGAGAAGGCATCGAAAAGAAAGAAGAGGACTTTGCTGCTGAGGTTGCAAAAGTAATCGGACAATAATAAAAAACATCCATTTAAGACCGTCTCTGTTACAACGTGACGGTCTTTTTTTGTTGAAAAATAAGGTATTTTTAAGCAAATGGAGATTTTTGGTAAACGTGCGTATCATTTGACAAATGTTACCGAATATTCTATAATTTTAGAGACTGTAATTTGTTGCAGACATTGCCATATATAGTATGGTATTAGGAGTATAAGGGACTTTGGAAAATAAGGGGAATGCTATTCTAAATTATCCGCTTTCGGCAAACCAGACCAATATCTGGAATCTTGAATGCCTGTTTTTGGGCACTCCCATAAACGTCATCACAACCGAAATTCGACTTAACCACCGGGTACGCTATAGTCTGATTCAGGAGGCGATTAACATCGTCCTTGAAAAGGACATTTCTTTGCGTACTCGGATTTGTCTGGAAGATGGTGTGCCGAAACAATATACCGTTCCCTTCCAAAAGGAAACCTTCCCATTCCTGGATTTTTCCATGACGGATGAGGAGGGCATCGCCCATTGGGCAACAACCATGAGCAAAGATCCGTTGCCGCTATATGATGAGCCTTTATATCGTTGTATTGTATATCGGATTGACGCAAATTCAGCAGGAATTCTGGTTAGAATGCATCATATCATTTCTGATGGCTGGACTCAGTTGATGTTTTGCAACCGGATTGGACAGACCTATCTTGAGCTTGTAGCGGGGAATCAACCATCGTTAGAAGAAGCACCCCCCTATATCAACCATCTTGAGGCCGAAAAAGATTATTTCGGTTCTGATACGTACCAAGCTGACAAGGAGTTTTGGCAAGGCCAACTAGAGAAAGCAGGTCCGGCCACTTCAATCAAGACATTTAAAGGCAACAATTTAAGTCCAGTAGGAAGAAGAAAAACGTTCCAGCTGTCGCAGACGTTGAATCATGCCATATATTCTTTTTGTATGGAAAACAGAATTGCGCCTTTCTCAGTATTCTATATCGCACTTGCCACGTATATGGCTCGAATCACCGGTGAAAAAACCCTGACAGTTGGCGTTCCGGTTTTCAATCGTGTTAATTTTGCATTCAAACAGACTAGTGGGATGTTTGTTAGTACACTCCCGCTTGTTTTTACGGTAGATGAAGAGTTATCGTTTGATGAAAGCTTCAAGCAGTTTGGCATACATTGGTTGGACTCCTTGCGCCATCAGCGTTTTCCATTCAGTGAAATGCTAAAACTACAGAATCGTTCAGAAGAGTTGTTCCATCTGGTTCTTTCCTATCAAGATGGTACGATGTTGCAAAGCGGAGAATCTTCGGTTCACATTTCCGGAAATTGGTACTATAGCGGTTACCAAAAAGAGCATTTGTGTATTCATATGACCAATCTTGAAGAGAACAAGAAGTATGCCATCAGCTATGACTATCTGACCCAGCTTTTTACAGATCAAGAAATCGAAGAAGTGCACACTCATCTATGCCACATTCTGAAAGCTGCGCTGGACAACCCGAAACGGACTACCAATACCTTGCTACCGCTCAATGATGAATTAAAAGAAACGGTTTTATATGCATTTAACAGAAGCAGCAAACCCATTCACACCCACAAATTATTTGACCTTTTCACAGCCCTTGAGAACAAACATCCCAACCGGGTTGCCCTCATCGAAAATGGTCAGCGCCTAAGCTACTCCGCGCTTCGTTTCCGTGCGGGTGAAATCGCATCTGCGCTGGACACACCGGGACAATTAATTGCCGTCATTCTGCCAAAGAGCATCGCACTCTATACTGCTATGGTTGGAATTATCCAGTCTGGTTGCGCTTGGGTGTTGATATCTCCGGATCTACCTGCGGCTCGGATTAGTGAAATCATCGATGACAGTGGTGCAAATAAAATCATTACCAACAATCATAAGGTATGCTTTGCCTTGGAATTTGGCGTTCCAGTCATTAATGTGGAAGAACAAAAGGATTACACCTCAACGGTTGCAACCCCAGCCAAAGAGGATTTGGCATACGTAGTCTACACATCAGGTAGCACAGGAAAACCCAAAGGGGTTGAAGTGACATGTCGCAATCTTGTTAACCTTGTGCAGGCCATGAAACCTTACTACTCAAAAGACGCAGTTCTTTCCATCTGCAGCATCGAGTTTGATGCGTTTATGTTGGAGAGTATTGTGCCCATATTGCTAGGGAAAACCATCGTGATTCCCGAAAAAAATCAACTGGAAAACCCAAAAGCCATAGCGAACCTAATCCTTGGCTATGCAGTAGGATTTATTGCCATTACACCGTCGAGGCTAGGTGCTTATTTGGCGGACAAAGACTTTCAAAAGGCCGCAGGCCGCCTAGAAAAGATTATTTGCGGGGGCGAAAGCATTTCAGAAGACTTGATTGGTCGTCTTGAAAACTGTACGTCTGCTCATATATATAATCAATACGGACCTTCTGAAACATGCGTTGCCGTCAGTGTGGCACAGGTGAACGGGAAGTCTCGTATCACAGCTGGAAAACCTATGGAAAATTGCAGATTGTATGTATTGGATAAATGGATGCAACCGCTGCCGGTGGGGGTTTATGGAGATTTATATATTGGTGGAGTATGCGTCGGACGAGGATATCGCAACAATCGGGAGTTGACTGCTCAAAAATTTATAAACAACCCTTATGAAACCGACGATTTGTTGTATCTCACAGGAGATCTTGCGTGTTGGTCCGCAGAGGGCGAAATCATTTTGGCGGGTCGAACTGACAAACAAATCAAGATCAGAGGACTTCGGATTGAACTTGAAGATATTTCATCCTGCCTTGCCGGATATACTGGTATTCTTGACGCGGCTGCCAAAGTTTTCGAAGTGAATGAACAGCCGATTGTACTGGCATACTATACATCCAAAAAAAGTTTTAAAGAATCGGACTTGATTCGGTACTTGGGAGAGCAGTTGCCTTATTATATGTTGCCATCCCGTATCTTGCATCTTGAGGAAATGCCGTTGACGCACAACGGGAAAGTGGATGACAACAAATTGCCATTTCCTGAGGAAGCCATATCCGGCCGAGAGGCTAGCAACGAACTGCAGCGGTCATTATTAGAAATATTTTCGCAGGTGTTGAACAATGACCAGTTGAACGTCGATAGTGACTATTTCCTGTCTGGCGGCAATTCTTTGAATGCCATGGAGACCATTGGACTGATTGAAGAGCGACTGGGTGTAAGAATAAAAATATCGGACTTGTATGCCTGCAGATCGGTGGCGCTCATTGCTGACCAATTGGGAGGCGTGCCAATCATTGCACGGGAATCCAGAGTTGCAATGCCAAAGGCTCCGATTCAGGACAAGTACCCGTTATCCTCCATTCAGCGTGGCATTTACGTTCAAGCTCATCAGGATCCAACGGGTTTGGCCTACAATATGCCGGGGGCTTTTGAGCTCGAAGGAGCAGTTGATCTTGATCGGTTGAATAGTGCATTCCGAACGCTGGTTGGGACGGATGAAATTTTCCGCATGAATTTTGTATTTGAAGAGGGAACCCTGTGGCAAATCCCAGGGGAGTATCCCGAACTTAAAGTTGAAGAAATAGAAGCCCAAACCTTTGATCAGGCAGCTTCGCAATTTCTAAGACCTTTCATCTTAAACGAAGGCCCGCTGATTCGCGTGGGACTATGGACACAGGAGGAGGATAAGCCAGTCCTTTTCTTTGATATGCATCATATCATCAGCGATGGTTTGAGTACCCCAATTCTATTAAAAAGATTTTCTGCATTGTATAGTGGCAAAAATAGTGGTGTCAGATATACTTACAAAGATTATTTGTGGAGCATAAAAGACAGACTCGTGGAACAAAAAGATCGGGACTATTGGCTTTCTGAATTTGAAACCATGCCACACCCCCTTGATTTGCCTGTGGACCACCCAAGACCGGAGATGTTCGGATTTAAGGGGGGTATTGTAACTCACATCTTATCAAAGGAGCTGTCATCCCAGATTACAGATTATTGCAAAGGACAACAGTTGACTGGATACATGTTCTTTGCTGGCGTGTTTGCAATCATGTTATCCAAGTATTCTGGGCAAAAGGACATCGTCATAGGTTCGCCGGTTTCAAATCGGAGTGCGCTTGAACTCCTAGACATTTGTGGGCCATTCCTTGAAACGTTGCCTCTTCGACTATTACCGTCTGGCACCATAGAAGAGTTTTTCCAACACCTGCGCCAAAAGGTGCTGAACCTTTTGGATCACTCCAAGATTACATTAGAAGAAATTATTGAAGGTGCTGGCATCCCAAGGTCGCTTTCTGAGAACCCCTTGTTCCGGGTATTCTTTTCTATGCGTCCCATTGATGCGTCTTCCTTCGACTTTGACGGAAATAAAGCTTCCTATCGAAATATCCTAACCGGTACCAGCAAACTGGACCTTGGACTTGATGTGGCAGAATCTGAGGATGCTTACAAACTGTTCTTTGAATACTCTCAAGAACTGTTCAAGGAAGAAACCATTCGGCTATATGCACGAAGCTTCGAGGCAACTGCACGAGAAATCATCTCAAAAAATACTATGATAGTTGAAGAAGTTAGCGCCATTTCGCCACAGGATCGGGTGAAATATATTGAACGTCCCGCAAAGAGAGTAGCTCCGTATTTGGAAATGCCTTTGAACGAAGTTATCTGCGAGCACTGCAGCATGTTCCCCGACGATTTGGCTGTGATTTGTGGAGAGCAATCACTTAGTTTTGGTCAATTCTTACAACGTGCCAGTGAGATTGCAGGGCTTTTGAATGCAAATGGGGTTGAACCTGGAGATAAAGTAGGAGTTGTACTAAACCGTAATCTGGATTTATTGCCTGCTCTTGCTGGAATTCTTATGTGTGGAGCAGCCTATGTGCCATTCTTAGACACGCAACCAGAGAAACGAATTCTATATATGATGGAAAACGCCGAAGTAAACATTATTCTATGCGATGAACATACAGCACATTCCATTGCCGGTTTGAACCTAAATTCAGTGGACATTAAAACACCAGCAGAACCTTTGAAGCAACCATATTCCAACAAAATGACCGATACAATTTATGTACTTTATACATCCGGCTCAACAGGTATGCCAAAAGGTGTTCAGTTGCCACATCGGGCGATTTCCAATTTGCTTGAATGCATCAAAGAAATCATGGTCATGAATAATGGCAGGGTTCTTTGTACCACAAATATTACATTTGATATATTTATCACTGAAAGCCTGCTGGCACTTGCCCAAGGATTTTGTGTTGTATTGGCTGATGAAGAGTCCATGGTACTACCGTACAAATTAGCTGAACTGATCGAGGAACATGAAGTTCGGGTGATGCAGTACACCCCGTCAAGACTACATATCAATATGCAGAACAGGCGGTTTGTGCAAGCGCTATCACAAATCGAATGTGTTATTGTCGTTGGTGAAAACATGCCTGCATCGACCGTGAATGCATTCAAAGCAGCGACAACTGGTCAGCTGTTCAACATGTATGGTCCTACGGAAGCCGCAGTATATGTTACCCAAGGTGAACTGTTTGCCAATGAAGAAGTAAACATTGGTCGGCCGCTGAACAACTGCCGACTTTACATTGTAGATACCAATATGAGAGTTTTACCACCAACCGCAAGAGGGGAAATATGCATTGCAGGCATTTGCCTGGCAGATGGATATATTGGTTGTGATGATCTCACAGATAAAATGTTCGTTGCAGATTCAGTCATTTCAGGTGAAAGAATGTATCGAAGCGGCGATATCGGTAGCCAAGGGTTAGATGGTGTCTTCCAATGCTTTGGTCGCGTGGACTCACAGATTAAGATGAACGGCATGCGTCTTGAACCACAAGAAATCGTTGATGCGATGGTGAAAGTCGGTGCCGAACATGCGGCAGTTTATCCACTAAAAAACAAAGATGGATCGATTACACTGTATGGGTTTGTTAGCCCGGAAACCTTAGATAAAGAACGCATAAAGATGGAATTGAAACAAGAAATCCCAGCGTATATGATTCCTACGGAAATATTTTTGCTACCTACCATTCCCCACAATGATAGTGGAAAAACAGATATGAAAAAACTTGAATTACATATTAAGAATCCTGGCAACCAACTGGAAATGAAATTGGAGCCAGGTATCATTCGAGAATTGCCTGCAAAACAACCTGCAAACACCGAAGTGATAAGCGAAATTCTGTTACCCATTGAAAGCCAATCGACTGATTCCATCGGTGTGCTTACGGCAGAAGGGTTGTTAGCTATTTGGGAAAAAACCCTTGGAAAAACCAACCTTCATAAAGAACTCACTTATTTTGAACAGGGAGGAACGTCACTAGGAGCACTGGGAATATTGGGTGAATACTATAATCTGGGATACCGACTCACAATGGCTGACTTTTATAATCACCCATCGGCTGTGGAACAGGCAGTACTCCTTGAAGAAAGATATGGTGAAAAAAAGCCTTTGATGCAAGAAACTGTCTCCGAAAAGAGTGAATCGGAAGAACAGATGCAAAGATATGTGCCCACTGTAAGGAAACGCACACAAAAAGCAACGGGGCAGGTGTTTGTTACCGGAGGCGGAGGCTATTTGGGCGTTCATCTCATCCAATCATTGTTGGATACAGGAATTGAAAAGATACATTGTTTGGTTAGAGAGGGAAGAGAGACGCATTTTAATAACGCATTATCCGATTTTTTTGGTGATGATTGGCTGGCACAAAATCAGAAGAAACTGCGATTGGTACTTGGAGATGTCAGTAAAAATAAACTTGGGATTAAAAAAGCGGAATACGATGAACTCATAAAGAATGTCGACAAAATTTATCATTGTGCGGCAGATGTCAGGCATTATGCCGATGTAAATGAATCCATGTCAATAAACGTAACGGGGACAAAAAATGTAATTGAATTAGCCTTAAAAGCGAATGCCGCGCTTCATCATATTTCTACGACGTCAGTGGCTGCTGATTATGTGAGAGGTGACGCCGACCTAAATTTGCAGTTCTTTGAAATGGACTTTGACATTGGACAGAATTGGAAGGATAATGTATATGTAAGGACCAAGTTCCTTGCAGAGGACGCGATTTATCGCGCCATCGACATAGGGCTGGATGCTCACGTATATCGGGTAGGACGTTTGGTAGGACGGGCGGCTGACGGTAAGTTCCAGGAGAACCCAGAAAGCAATGCGTTTTTCCTATTGATGCGTGCGATTAGATTATCTAAGGCAATCCCCGTATCAATGCTGGAAGAAACACTTGAACTTACACCTGTTGACGAGTGTGCGCAAGCAATTTTGGCTCTAGGTAATTCAAGTTTGACTACTTTACATCTAGCATCATCGCACCTGATATCGATTCAGGAAATCATAAAGATGGATAGCGGCATTGAGGAAGTAGCGGACCACAAATATGAGCAAGTGCTTCGGGATATGGTGAAACGACAAGGTGGTCCTGAATTAACACCACTGTTAGACTTTATTAATGGTCGACAGAATGAGAAAAAAAAGATTGCAGTATCTTCAATGATTACGCAAAATGAATTGATTGCACGTGGAATTGACTGGAAAGAGAGTGATCCAAAGATCTTGTTATCGTCGTTTTTTAATTAGAATTGATTGAGAGGAAAAAATGGAACAACAAACGCTGATCATTCCATTTACATGGTTTATCGTTTTCTTAATCATCTTCATATCATGTTGGATTTTTATTATTTGGAGCCTGTTGGAATCACGTAGAAAGTTGGTGTTGTTACAACAACTGTACGTGGGCCTTTGCTTGGGGATGGCAGCGTGGTGCATGTCAATGATAGGGCTGTATTTCACTTCAGTTGGCGACCGATCTATGCAATTTTTTTGGGATTCGTTTTCGTATCTTGGCGTAACTACCTTGCCAGTATTTGTTTTAGCAATAGCAATTACTTTTGTAAGGGGCATTAACGAAATACCGAAATTATGGTATCTTTTATTTGCACTACCAGTATTAACAAATATTTTAGTCTGGACCAACCCATTGCATCATTTGCATTACAGAGTCTTCTCGATTTTTCGCGAAACCCTAGTTTTTGGTCCAAACTTGGTTTTTCACGGTATATTTAGCTATATTTGTATCATATATGCAACCTTCCTATTGGTTCAATTCTACATTCGCCAGAAAGACAATATTTTCAGAAGCCAATGTCTTTTATTGATTGCCGGAAATTCCGTCCCCTTAATAGTTAGCATATTAGCAACAGTTGGTGTTTTTGATTTTCCGATTTATGCAACTCCTCTGTCTTTTGCGGTATCTGGTGTTTGCACCTTTTTCGCCATTAGCAAATTTAAAATCATTAATTTGCAGCCGGTTGCGACTCAAATGATTTTGGACAATATATCTGACAGTTATTTTGTGATCAATATCGATGGTGTTTTACTTAGTGAAAACGAGCGATTCACAACAAATCTGAAGCAAGTATACGGGATTCGAGAACGGGTGAATCTTGATGGATACCTGAGTGAAATGGGTGACAAAAACGTGGCGTTGTTGTATAATCTCATCAATGCGGTACAGTCAAGCAAAGACTCAAAAACAGTAATCACCTATGAGCAGGACGTCATCGTTGAAAAAGAAAGCGAAAGCCAAAAGCTATATTACTTTGTAGAGGTAAATCCTTTATTCAGCAAAGAAAACTTACTGGGCTATGTCATCATTTTTAAAGACTTTACACCCGTCAAAAAGAGCATGCAGCAATTGCAGGAAAACCAAACCCGCATGATGGAGCAGGAACGTCTTGCTTCCATCGGTCAAATGGTAGGTGGACTGGCGCATAACCTAAAAACACCAATCATGAGCATCGCAGGTTGCTCAACAGCTATTGATACGTTGGTGCGAGAAGTCGAAGAATCGGTTGAAAATTCTGAGGTAACCGTAGAAGATTACCATCAAATCTGTACTGAAATGTACGACTGGCTCTCAAAAATAAAAGAATCCTGCGGCTATATGTCGGACATTATCACGATAATCAAGGGACAGGCGGCCAATGCAGGGGGCGCCGAACAGGCGGCATTTACCATACAAGATTTAATCAATCGATCAACCATGTTGATGCGCCATGAGCTGCTGTACAACCGTTGTGAAATCGTCTCAGAATATGATTCCAGCACCCAATATACCTTAACGGGTGATATCAATAACCTGATTCAGGTCTTAAATAATTTGATTAGCAATGCCATAGATGCCTCTAGCATGACTGGAGGCGGTAAAATTGAAATTGGCATTGATGAAAACCAGGAATATCTGGATATTTATGTGAAAGATACCGGACCTGGAATCAATCCAAATGTTAAACGCAAGTTGTTTACCGAAATGACTACCACCAAAGGCGTAAAAGGAACCGGGATCGGTCTGTTTATTTCAAACGCAGTGGTACGTGGCAAGTTTGGCGGAAACATGTGGGCGAGAGACAATCCCGAAGGGGGAGCGATTTTCGGTTTATCCATTCCATTAGAATTAGTGAAGATCACAAAATTTGATATTTCGGAGGAACTTGATGAGAATTAACATGCGGAACCCAGAGAATAGTGATTTTAGCCTACTTACCCTGGATGACGATCCCATAATGACGGCTACCATTCAGACCTATTTTCAGAATGCCGGGTATATGGTTGATGCGGAAAACGATCCGCATGTGGCCATTGAACGTATCAGAAACGGCAATTATGACATATTACTTCTGGACTTTTTTATGCCGTCTATGTTTGGAGATGCGGTGGTCAAAGAGGTTCGAAAATTCAACAAAGACATCTTTATTATCCTCTTAACCGGGCACAAAAGCATGGCTCCTCCGATTCGTACAATCCGTGACCTTGATATTCACGGGTATTATGAGAAGAGCGACAAGTTCGACCAGTTGGAAATTCTTGTGGAATCCAGCCTCAAATCCATTCGGCAAATTAGGACAATCCGCAAAAACTACATTGAAATGACCATGGCGATCCGCAAAATGGTCGATGCGAAAGATGCAAATACCAAAGATCATTCAGAGCGAGTTGCCTATTTTGGCTATCGTCTTGCGAAAGAAATGGCCAAACCCGAGAGCTTTTGTGATCGCATACGATTAGCCGGCTTATTCCATGACATTGGCAAGATAGCCGTACCGGACGACATTTTACTTTCAGAGAACAAGTTTACGGACTTGCAATATGAAATTATGAAGAAGCATCCCGAAAAGGGATACGAAATTTTATCTACATTTTCTGCCTTCATGGAGATTGCACCAATCGTTAAATATCATCATGAGCGTTATGACGGAAAAGGATATCCCCAGGGGATCAAGGGGGAAGAAATCCCAGAGGAATCTAGGATAATCACCGTTGTTGACTCTTTTGATGCGATGACATCCAAGAGAAGGTATCGCGCCAGCGAGCTCAGCGTTGAACAGGCACTGAAAGAGTTGGTAGATGGCAAAGGGCAGCAGTTTGATGCTTACATCGTTGATTGTTTTGCTCGAATGCTTGAAAACCATCCGGAATATTTGGAACAGGAAATTGGGGAATATACTTATTAGGAGGTATTACTATGAAACCAGAGTTTTTTAAGGTAAAGTACTTTGATACTTTCTACCAATTGGTAGAAGAATTCAAGACGCATGAAGACAAAATTGCATTGTCTTGGTTTGATGCAGACAAAAACAAAATAACCAAGACTTATCAGGAGTTTGTGCAAGATATCATCGGTCTTCGAAACAAACTGATTGCATCCGGAATCTCCCGAAAACATATTGCCATTCTCGGAGAAAACAACTATGAATGGATTGTAGCATTTTATGCAATTACATCGGGAGGCGGTGTAGCTGTTTTAATTGATACCGAGCAAACCGATGATACGGTTAGAGAACTTATCGTCCGTTCTGATGCAGAGTATGTCTTTTCATCAAATTATTTGTCCGCAATTTGCCAGCCATTGCTCAAAAAAAGAAAAATTCAAGAGATGTTTATTCTTGGAAATGAAGAGGGTGCTACAGGAGAAAGCTCAATTTATGGGCTGATTCGTGAAGGCAACGCGATGAAAGTACAAAAGCCGGATACGATTTTAGTGGATCAAATGGCAGCCATTGCGTGCACGTCCGGAACCACGAGCAAGCAAAAACTAGTGATGTTGTCACAGCAGAATATGCTGGTTAACGCCTCGGATGCCAATGCTTTATGCGCTGTTGGACCCAAGGTTTTCTCATCACTGCCGTTTTATCATACCTTTGGTCTTAGCATTGCAGTAATCGCATCCTTAGCCAGTGGGTATGAAGTAACGATTAATGGGGATTTACGAACCCTTGCAAGGGATATGATGGCATCAGGAGCCACCACTGTACTGGCCGTGCCTTTGATTGCAGAAGCCATGACCAAAATTCTTTTTGCTGGAATTAATGATGCCGAAAAAGTTGATAAACTAAAGAAGCTGGTTGAATCCAATGCGCTCATAAAACACTTTGGAATGAAAAAGGTCAAACCCAAGCTGATGCTACTCAAGAGCCACGTGTTCCCCAATATGAAGTATGTGGTATGCGGTGGTGCTCACTTGGATCTTGAGATTGTACACATCTTAGCCGCTTTTGACATTCAGGTTCTGCCAGGCTATGGCACATCAGAATGTTCGCCAATGATTTCGGCACCTCATACAAATGGTGTGGTAATTGAATCAGTCGGAACGATTATGCCTCATTGCGAAGTTCGCATCGAACAGGATGAAATCTGGGTGCGCGGTAAAAATGTGATGTTGGGATATTACAAAGATGAAGAGGCAAATGACGAGGTATTTGAAAATGGTTGGTACAAAACTGGCGATTTAGGATACGTTGGGAAAGATGATTTGTTGTATTTTACCGGTCGCAAGAAGAATCTGATCGTCTTAAAAAATGGCAAGAAGATTTCTCCGGAGAAGATTGAAGAGCTTGTTGTGAAGATACCATTGGTTAAAGATGTCGTAGCCTATGGCGCGACCTCCGGAAACTATGCAGATGATGTCAAACCAGCTGTAATGATTTACCCCGATCCGGAACTATCAAAAGGAATGACCAACTACGAGATTCTAAGTGAAATTAATCGGGAAATAGAAAAAATAAACACTAAGTTGCCAAGTTATCAGCAGATTCAGGGCGTGACACTTCGTGATAAAGAATTCGAAAAAACATCAACGAAGAAAATCAAACGAGGAACCATCTAAAAGAGAGTGAGGCAAGAGATGCTGGAAGTTGTAGAAAAAATTGTCTATAATGTGACTGGGAAAAAGGGACTGACCATGGATACGGACTTTGTATCGGATTTGGGATTGAATTCTCTGGATATCATCAATCTAGTCAGTGCCTTTGAAAAACACTTCAATACGAAAGTCCCCAATCGGGACATTTGGAATTTAAGACAGGTTCGTGATGTGGTGGACTACATCAATGCCAAAGTCCCACAAAAAAAATAATATACGAACAAAGGGCACAGTTCATTGGACCGATGCCCTTTTGTTATGGTTAAAAACAGAAAAATACACCGAACTCATTTGATAGACCTATGGGTCATATGATATAATAATGCAGACAATTGTTCAGAATAACTGCTGACAGGAGAGGAGGGTATATGAAACCCAAATACAATAGAGTCATTCTTAAAATCAGCGGAGAAGCCCTAGCTGGAGACCAGAGCTTTGGCATCAAGGAAGAAATGGTGCAAGCCGTAGCAAGACAAGTAAAAGCCGTCCACGAAATGGGTGTTGAAGTGGCTGTCGTCGTTGGTGGCGGCAACTTTTGGAGGGGCAGAACAAGCACAAGCATGGACCGTGCCACAGCGGACTATATGGGAATGCTGGCAACGATTATCAATGCAATGGCGTTGCAGGATGCCTTTGAATCCATTGGAATCGAGACGAGAGTCCAAACCGCCATCGAAATGAAAGAAGTTGCAGAACCCTATATCCGCCGAAAAGCCATCCATCATTTGGAAACCCAAAAGGTTGTTATCTTCGGAGGAGGCACCGGCAACCCATTTTTTTCAACAGATACTACAGCAGCACTAAGAGCTGCTGAAATCGATGCGGACATTATCTTGTTAGCCAAAAAAATCGATGCGGTCTACTCCGATGATCCGGCGATTAATCCGAATGCGATCCGATATGATGAACTGACCCATCAGCAGGTCTTGGAACAAAATTTAAAAGTTATGGACTCCACAGCAGCCTCCCTTTGCCGGGATAACGATATTGGCATTCACGTTTTCGCTCTTGCTGAAGAAGGAAATGTGGTCAAAGCCGTATGTGGAGAAAAAATAGGAACGATTATCCATTAGAGGAGGAACAAAATGAGTGATCAATTAATTAGTCATCTTGAGGAGAAGATTAGCAAAACCAAATCTGCCCTGAAAGAAGAACTCAACACCGTCCGAGCAGGAAGGGCGAATGCTTCGTTGCTGGACAAAATCATGGTGGATTATTATGGTTCGCCTACACCCTTGAAGCAAATGTCCAACGTTTCTGTACCCGACCCAAGGACATTGATGATTGCCCCCTTTGATCCAAAAAGCATTTCAGAAATCGAACGGGCGTTAAATACGGCAAATCTGGGTATCAATCCATCAAATGATGGGAAGGCAATACGCCTTGTCATTCCACAGGTGACTGAAGAGCGCCGAAAAGAACTGACGAAATCAATTAAGGCCATGGGTGAAGAGGCAAAAGTTGCAGTGCGGAATGTACGAAGACATACCAATGACGAAATCAAGAAGGAAGAAAAAGCCGGCGATTTAACAGAGGATGATGTGAAGTTCGAAATGGATAAAGTTCAAAAGTTGACCGACGATGCCATCAAATCGATTGATGATATTATAACCAACAAAGAAAAAGAAGTGATGGAAGTCTAGAATAAGATGATAGACCTGAATCGAATCCCAAATCATGTTGCCATCATTATGGATGGCAACGGAAGATGGGCGGAGCAACGGAACCTGCCCCGGGCCTTTGGCCATAATGCAGGAATGAAAGCTATGAAGGAAATCGTGAAACGATCTTCTTCTCTTGGCATCAAACACTTAACCGTTTATGCTTTTTCTACCGAAAACTGGAAACGTTCGACGGAAGAAGTAAACGGTATTTTTAAATTAATCGTTACATATGTTGACAATGAGCTAAAAGAACTGCATGCCAACAATGTTCGGGTACACATCTTAGGAGATTATTCCAAGCTTCCGATTGATGCCGTAACCCGTTTAGAAAAAAGTCTGGCGGTTACCCAAAACAACTCTGGGATGCAATTCAATATCGCATTAAATTATGGCAGTAGACATGAAATAGTCGAGGCGATTTCGGAAATTGCGAAAGAGGTGGTTGCAGGTAAATTGTCTGTGGAAGACATTTGTGAAACCACTGTAACGCAGCATCTTTCCACCGGTTTGGCAGGAATCCCGGATCCAGAACTTCTAATCAGGACCAGTGGAGAAACACGGGTATCCAACTTTCTTCTCTGGCAAATCGCATACAGCGAATTGGTGTACACACCGGTTTTGTGGCCGGATTTCACACCTGAAGTGTTCGAAAACGCCATTTGGGAATATCAAAAACGTGACAGACGTTTTGGAGGAAGAGCGAAATGAAAACCAGAGTCCTTTCTGCATTCATCATGCTGCCACTCATGGCAGTGATATACTTCGGGGGATATTGGCTGGTGGCCATGTGTTTTGCTATTGGTGTTCTAGGCGTCAGGGAGTTTTTCAAAGGATTTGCCTCTTTGGGAATTAAACCATCCTTTCCGATTGCGGTTTTGTCTGCCATTGGACTGTACAGCATATTTTTGCTGGGTGGTGAAGCGGAAGGCTTCCTTGGATGGGCATTCCTATCAGTATTGGCAAGTCTGCTGTATCTATTTAATATTGAAAACAGAAGCCTGGAAGACGCAATGGCAACCATCACAGGAATTTTCTATGTTGTATATTTTTCTTTCCATGTTGTCTTGGTAGATAATGTTGAGGGTGCCTCCATATTGGTCTGGTTGATTGTACTATCCGCATTTGGATCGGATGTCAGTGCTTACTTTACCGGTATGACCATTGGGCGTCATAAACTTTGTCCCAAAATCAGCCCCAAAAAAACCATTGAAGGTGCCATCGGCGGAGTGGTCGGGAGCATTCTTGTTTGCGGTATTTTTGGTTTTTATTTCGCAAACCAATACGTTATCCATTGTTTGGCGATTGGTGCCATTGGAGCGATAATTTCGCAGTGCGGAGACTTAACGGCTTCTGTGTTTAAACGTAAAATGGGTATCAAAGACTATGGAAATCTCATTCCGGGTCACGGAGGTATTTTAGATCGATTCGATAGCGTTTTATTTACCGCACCCGCAATTTATTACTACATTCACCTGTTTATCATTTAGGGAACATCATCTCGAATCAGCGTAATGTCAATCATTGAAAGAAGATAAAATAAAATGAAAAAAATTGCCATTCTGGGGAGCACCGGATCGATCGGGACCCAGACACTTTCTGTCATAGCTGAAAACCCTGACAATTTTATTGTTACGGCGCTTTGCTGTGGGTGTCGTGTCGATCAGATGAGCAATCAAATCGAAAACTTCAGACCAAAATTGGCAGTGACCGCATCGCAAAGTGATGCGCTAACACTCAAACATCGATTTCCCTGGCTGGAAACAAGTTGGGGAGAAGAAGGATTGATTCAAGCAGCAACCTCGGATTGCGACATGGTGGTCAATGGGCTAATGGGCATCAAAGGCCTTATGCCGACCTATGAAGCAGTGCTGGCAGGCAAAGATATTGCCTTTGCTAACAAAGAAACGTTGGTGGCAGGTGGAGAACCAGTCATGCGGGCTGTCAAAGAAAAAAATGTCCGATTTCTGCCTGTAGACAGCGAGCACAGCGCTATTTTCCAGTGCCTGCAAGGGAATAAGACTTCAGAAATCAAAAGGATTATACTTACAGCATCCGGTGGACCTTTTCGTGGTTATACCCGGGAGCAGTTGAATTCGGTAACCAGGGAACAAGCCCTTAACCATCCTAAGTGGACCATGGGTCCCAAAATAACCATCGATTCTGCTACCATGATGAATAAGGGACTGGAAGTCATCGAAGCCAAGTGGTTGTTTGATCTTCCGGCTGGACAGATAGATATTTTAGTCCATCCCCAAAGCATTGTTCATTCGTTAGTGGAATTCACCGATACATCAGTGCTGGCGCAATTGGGTTTGCCTGATATGAAGTTGCCCATCTCTTATGCGCTTCATTATCCCGATAGAACCCCAAACTCCCTTACGCCGCTGGATTTGACAAATCTGTCTTTAACCTTCGAAAAACCAGATTTGAAGGCTTTCTCAGCAATTCGTCTGGCCTACGAGGCCGCCGCCGCTGGAGGGACTTACCCTGCAATAATGAACGGTGCCAACGAAGTGTTGGTTGATTTATTTTTACAGGGAAAACTTGAATTCCACAGGATAGCAGAAATCATTGAAGAAATTTTAGATCAATATGTTGATGGGTATCCCATGACGGTGCAGGGTGTGCTATCCGCAGATGAGGAAATCCGAAACCAAATATACAGACAATACGGGAGATAATCAGATGACAGTTGCAACGATATTATATGCCATACTCATGTTCAGTGTTTTGATTTTTGTCCATGAACTTGGCCATTTCATATCAGCTAAGTCCTTTGGCATCAAGGTAAACAAATTTGCTTTGGGAATGGGACCGGTATTGCTGAAGAAACAGAAAGGCGAAACAGAGTATTCCCTTCGACTATTTCCCATCGGTGGATTCTGCGCAATGGAAGGCGAGGACGAAGAATCAGAAGATGCCCGAGCCTTTAACAACAAAAATGCATGGCAAAAAACCATTGTAGTTTGTGCCGGCTCTTTCATGAATTTAATCCTAGCGATTATCTTGATGATAATTGTCATGTTCTATATTGGTAGCGCAACGACGACCTTGGACGAAATCGTACCCGATAGCCCAGCCATGGTAGCCGGACTTCAGAGCGGAGACGAAATCATCGAACTTGACGGAAATCCAGTGAAGAAATGGGATGACGTAACGGACTATCTCTCAACTAGCCAAAAAGAGACCGTCACAGTTACTGTGATAAGAAACGATGCGGAACTTCGCTTGAGTTCCACTTTTGTCCAATCCACCGATGGAAGACAGACCATTGGAATCATTCCGAAGTTGGAGCGCAATCCTGCAACAGCAGTAGGAGATGGATTTGTTGCGACCTATAATATGGGAAAGATGATGCTGAATGTCATCCGGCAGTTGTTTACCGGGGATGTCTCCATCAAAGAGTTATCCGGACCGGTTGGCATTGTATATATGACTGGTGAGACCGTCAAGGCTGGATTTGTAAACTTTGTATATTTCATGGCACTGCTAAGTCTGAACTTGGCAATAATCAACATGCTGCCTCTTCCGGCGCTGGATGGAGGACGACTCTTGTTCATTATTGCCAGAAAAATTACCGGCAAGGCTATCACCGATGACATGGAAGGAAAGATTCACTTTTTCGGTATCATGTTATTGTTTGGTCTGATGATTTATGTCACCTGGAATGATATCACTCGGTTTATTGTACCGTTTTTTCAATAATTATTCATCGTTGGAATGGGATTTTTGACGTTCAAGTATTGGAAAGGAGACGCCATGACAAAACCGGTTTTTTGTGGAAATGTTCAGATTGGCGGTGGTGCACCTGTCTCTGTTCAGTCCATGATCACAAGCAAAACAACGGAGATACAATCCGCTGTGTCAGAAATCAACGCGCTAGTTTTGGCTGGATGCGATATCATACGGCTTGCCGTACCCAATTTGGAGGCAGCGATAGCATTTGGAGAAATACGCAAAAAGGTAGCGGTTCCATTGGTTGCAGACATTCATTTTGACCATACCTTGGCGATTGAATCCATCCGCCGAGGCGCAGATAAAATTCGAATCAATCCTGGCAACATCGGGAATCCGGATCAAGTGAGCGCAGTGGTTGCCACAGCCAAAGAACATCGGGTTCCAATCCGTGTCGGCGTCAATGCCGGGTCGTTGGAAAAAGACATTTTAGATGGTATGGGAATTTGTGCCGAGGCACTGGTAGAAAGTGCCATGCGGAATGTCAGGCTTCTTGAATCCATGGATTTTCGAGAAATCGTGATTTCGATGAAGGCATCCAATGTCAAGATGACATATGATGCGTATCGACTAATTACCAACATGACGAAGTATCCGTTGCATATCGGCATAACGGAAGCCGGACCGGCCAACATTGCCATCCTAAAATCGGCAGTCGGGCTAGGAGGACTCTTGCTAGCCGGAATCGGAGATACCATGCGCGTATCCATTACCGGAGACTCTTTACGAGAACCGGAAGTTGCCCTGGACATTCTTGCTGCTGCCGGACAACGAAAAAATGCCATAGAATTCATTTCTTGCCCAACCTGTGGGCGAACGAAGGTGGACCTGGCCCATATGGCTGAAACCATTGAAAGTAGGCTTAGGAACGAAGTGACGCCCTTACGAAGGCTACGTGGGTTGCCCTCTATCTCGGTGGCGGTCATGGGTTGCGAGGTCAATGGACCGGGTGAAGCCGCCGGCGCAGATGTCGGGGTAGCTTGTGGGGACGGCAGAGGTGCGCTGTTTGTCAAAGGCAAGATTATCAAAACAGTAAAAGATGAAGAAATAATTGACGAGATATTACGACTGGTTGAGGATTATGAAGCATATTCTGGATAGCATTAAAAAAGAGCATGAAACTTATGAAATCACAAAAGCCACAATGTCCGGGGATAAGGGAATCCTGTCTTTGGACATTAGGCTTAATTTTATTGTACCGATGGATCAGGTCAAGCGGATTAAAAAATCCATGATGGAAGAAATACCGGGGCTGACAGGCGTTGAAATTTCTTTTTTTTATGACGAAATCTCCATGGAAAGAGATCGAATTATTGGACTCTTCATCGAGCACATGATTGAAATGGTCAACGGCAAGTATTCCGTCATTACCAAGACGATTTTTCCAAAAGAATTCTGGGTGGAAGAAGACTCCCTGTACATCTATGCCCTTGGCGATACGGCAGTAGAAAAACTTAACCAAGAGGTGGCATTAAAATTCAGCCAGCTTTTACTACATCACTTTTCCATCGATGTAAAAGTAAAGTTTATTAACCACCAAGTTAAATATGACAAAAATGTTTCGGAACTGGAGAGACACGACAGAATGCCAGCGCCTGCACAGCCTAGGATAACGAAACCGACAGCCTCAAAAGAAAAAAACGAAAGAAAACTCCCGGCAAACCGTCTGATGGGCAAAGCGATTGATGGAGAACCAATCCCCATTTCATCACTGTCAGCCAACAGCGGACTGATTGTTGTTCGTGGGAGTGTATTTGAAATCAGCGCGCGAACCATAAAAAGTAATAAGAAACTAGTGACATTACTCTTATCGGATACCACATCTTCTCTTTGTGCCAAGATGTTTATCAGCGATGAGAAATGGGCACACATCGAAAAGAATCTGGAAGAAAATGATGTCATCAAAATCCGTGGTGAGGTGCAGTGGGACAATTTCAGCAATGATATTATCATGATGGCAAAAGATCTTGAAAAAGACAAACGCCAATTACGAGAAGATTTGGCTGACACAAAAAGAGTGGAGCTTCATGCCCACACCAAAATGAGCGCCATGGATGGATTAAATGATCCAACCGCTATGGTGCGTATGGCTGCGGACTGGGGACATAAAGCAGTCGCCATCACTGATCATGGAGTGGTCCAGGCTTTTCCGGATGCTTTTCATGCTGCAAAAAAATCAGGGATTAAAATCCTATACGGTATGGAAGGGTATTTATTTGACGACAAAGACAGCCTATTGCCTAATGGCGAAATTAATATTAAAGGGAAAGATACCAGTCATATTATTTTGTTGGCCAAAAATCAAGAAGGACTCAAAAATCTTTACAAGTTGGTATCCTTGTCACACCTGAAATATTTTTACAAAAAACCTCGAATTCCTCGATCGGTCCTCAACGAATATCGAGAAGGCCTTATCATAGGCTCTGCTTGTGTGGAGGGAGAGATTTTCAAAGGAGTCATCCATAATTATAGTGATGAAGCGCTGTCGCAGATGGTTGATTTCTACGACTATTTAGAAATCCAACCGTTGTGCAACAACAACTTTCTTATTGAAAAAGGAATGGTATCAGGCAAAGATGAGTTACAAAGTTACAACGAAAAAATAGTAGCGTTGGGTAATGCTTGCGGGAAACCTGTGGTTGCTACTTGTGATGCGCATTACGCATCTCCAGAGGAATCCCTTTACAGGCAGATTCTCATGGCCGGGCAGGGATACAAGGATATTGAAGGTGATAAGGGGCTATATTTCAGAACAACAGACGAAATGTTGTCAGAATTTCAATACCTTGGAGAAGAGCTTGCCAGAGAAGTGGTTATCGATGCCCCCAACAGGGTTGCTGATATGGTGGAAGTCATTCGACCTGTTCCAACCGGCAAATTTCCTCCTAAAATTGAGAATTCGGATATCATCTTGAGGAACAGATGTCAGGAATCAGCTATGGCGATATACGGAGATCCCTTACCCGAACCCATCAAAGCCAGACTGGATCGGGAATTGAATTCAATTATCAACAACGGGTATGCGGTAATGTATGTTGCGGCGGAAATGCTGGTTCGAAAATCCATGCAAGATGGATATTTGGTCGGCTCCAGAGGCTCTGTGGGCTCTTCTTTTGCCGCAACCATGGCCGGTATTACAGAAGTAAACCCTCTCGCACCACATTACATTTGTCCTTCCTGCAAATACTTGGAATGGGGGGATGAGAACCTATATGATTGCGGGGTGGATATGCCCTCCAAAGAATGCCCGCAATGTGGAACGATGCTGGATCAGAACGGCTTTTCCATCCGATTTGAAACATTTTTGGGATTTGAAGGAGATAAGGAACCGGATATTGACCTTAACTTCGCAGGAGAATATCAAGCACGAGCCCACAAATATGTGGAAGAAATATTTGGCAAAGAAAACGTATTTCGTGCAGGTACCATTGGCACCATTGCCAGCAAAACCGCCTACGGCTTTGTTAAGAAGTATTTCGAGGAGCGAGGCTTGCCTGTAAATAAATACGAGGTTGAGCGTCTGACGAAATGCTGTTCCGGGGTGCGGCGTACTACCGGCCAACACCCGGGTGGTATTATTATTGTTCCGCAAGGCCACGATATACACGAGTTTTGTCCAGTGCAGCATCCGGCAAACGACGGTTCCACCGGCACAATTACCACACATTTTGATTACCACTCCATCGATGAGAACCTATTAAAGTTAGATATTCTTGGACACGACAATCCGTCAATGATTCGCCAACTTCAGGATATGACTGGTGCGGATCCTCTCAAAGTACCGCTAAAAGATGATAGGGTCAATGGAATATTTATTGGAATTGAAGGACTCGGAATAAAAGAACCAGACTATCGCTTTTCCCATGGAAGCTTTGGTATACCTGAATTTGGAACCCGCTTTGTCAGGCAGATGCTGGATGACACCAAGCCGGACAAATTTGCCGATCTGGTCAGAATCTCAGGATTTTCACATGGCACAAATGTGTGGATTAATAATGCCCAGGGCTTTATTCGAAGTGGAGAAGCTACGATGAAAGATGCGATATCAACCCGGGATGATATTATGAATTATTTAATCCTCAAAGGTTTGCCCAACAAGGAATCCTTCACCATCATGGAAAAGGTTCGGAGAGGAAAAGGAGTCTCCGATGAGGAGGAATCCTTGATGAGACAATATGGCGTTCCTGCTTGGTACATCGAATCCTGCAAGCGAATTGAATATATGTTCCCAAGGGCACATGCAGTAGCTTATGTGATGATGTCGTACCGGATAGCTTACTACAAAGTATATTATCCCTTGGAATTCTATGCCGTGTATTTCACAACTAAAGTGACTGATTTCAATTGGGAAGTCATTCAAAAGGGTTCGAGATATATCTTGGACAGAGTTGATTTTCTTGAGCTCAAAGGCCGCAATGCCACAAAAAAAGAGGAAGATGAAATCATTGTTCTGGAAGTCGCTTATGAAATGTACTCCAGAGGATTTCAATTTGAAAGTCCAAAATTGGGAGAATCCAAGGCAGTTCAATTCACTTTGAAAGATGGGAAAATTCAGGTGCCGCTTTGTGCATTGGACGGAGTCGGCGAAAATGCCGGTCGTGCCATTGAAGACGCGTATTCGCTGACACCATTTGCTACGGTGGATGATCTGAGAGAACGCACCAGAGTCAACAAAACTGCCATTGAAGCCTTACGGAATTGTGGCGCATTGGATGGTATTCAGGAATCAGATCAAATGAGCCTTTTATAAACCGCAAGGTAGCAGTGGGGTAGATGCTTGCCCTCTTACCAAATCGAAGAAGCATATTTAGTTGCCGATAAAAAAATGTAGTTGTCGGCAACTTTTTTGTGCAATTGATGGGAAAATCAACTATACTAGAACTGTAAGTACAGATTGCATATATGGATTATTAATCTCTATGCACTCTGCACTTATAATACAAGCAAGACGGAAAGAGGTGTTTTGCAAATGGAAATCGATTATAAGGATATGGGCAGCCGAATTAAAAAAGCAAGAATCCGTGCAGGGTTAAGTCAGGAAAAACTGGCAGAGTCTGCGGATGTTGGTATTACACATGTTAGTCATATCGAAAACGGGAAAACCATCCCCAGTGTTATGGTTCTTATCAAAATTATGAACCGTCTTGCGCTCACCCCGGATGAACTTTTTTGTGGGTATACTGAGCATTCTCAACCTGCTTTGCTTCGCGAAACCGCAGAAATCCTGAAGGACTGTTCTTCGGAGGAGCTTCGGGATATCAATAAGCATATCTCTTTTGTCAAAGAGATGTCTCGGGAGAGGAAGAAATAGCCACAACCGATTGATGAAACAAAGTCTGAGATACCTGAATGCACTTGCAATTTCGGCCGAACTATGGTATCTTTAAAACGTAAAAATAACTAGATGGTATGGACGAAGAGTGGGCTGCGCCCACTCTTCAATTTGTGAGAGGGAATAATAGAAGTGGCAAAACAAAAAATCACAGACATCATTACCGCTGAATTGTCCGGATTCCTAGAGGAGGAAGGATATGAGCTATACCATATAGAAATGGTAAAAGTTGCAAAAGACTGGTATCTGAGGGTCTACATAGACAAGCGACAGGATTCAGAAGAATCGGGGTATATCAGCACCGATGATTGCGAAAAAGTCAGCAGGTATCTGAGCCAAAAGTTGGATACACTGGATCCAATAGAACAAAATTACTATTTGGAAGTTTCTTCACCGGGTATGGACCGGCAACTGATTACCGAGGCCCATTATCAAAGATACATCGGTACATTGGTTGAAGTGAAACTCTACAAACCATATCTTGGCACCAAGAACTTGGAAGCCGTACTCAAAGAGGTGTCGGAAGGGCAATTAACCCTGGAAGACAAAGATGGAAACAGAATTGTTTTGCCCAGGGATCAGGTTGCACAAACCCGCCTGGCAATTAACTTTTAATCGGGAGGAAGGAAAATGAACAAGGAATTTATTGCAGCAATTGAAGATTTGGAAGATGAAAAAGGGATTCCCAAGGAAGTGGTATTTGATGCCATCGAATCCGCTTTGAGTTCTGCATACAAAAAGAATTACGGCGCAAACCAAAATGTCAGGGTAGATATTGATAAAGACACCGGTGACATTGACGTATATACAATCATGGACGTTGTGGAGGAAGTGGAAGACGAATTCACCCAGATGTCCCTGGAAGAAGCAAGAGAGATAGACCCGAATTTCGAAGTCGGTGATGAAATGCTTTTCAAAGTAACCCCCGGAGATTTCGGAAGAATCGCGGCACAGACTGCCAAGCAGGTCGTTGTACAACGAATCCGTGAGGCCGAAAGAGGTATGATTTTTGATGATTATGTAGAAATGATTGGTGAAGTTGTGACCGGCGTGATTCATCGCAAGAGCAACGATACCATTTTTGTCACCATCGGAAGAACAGAAGGCATCCTGTCCCAGAAGGAGCAGGTCCCCAATGAACGCTTTGAAGTGAATGACAGAATCAAAGTCTATATCATGGATGTCAAGAAATCTACCAAAGGTCCTCAGATTTTCCTGTCCCGATCCCATCCGGGTTTGGTCAAACGATTGTTTGAGCTGGAAGTACCCGAAATCGAAGACGGTATTGTTGAGATTAAGAGCATTGCCAGAGAAGCAGGCTCCAGAACAAAAATAGCAGTATGGACCGAAGACGAAAACGTAGATCCAGTTGGTGCATGCGTTGGTGCAAGGGGATCTAGAGTCCAAAATGTTGTAGATGCTCTATCCAATGAAAAAATTGATATTATCAATTGGAGCGAGGACCCGGTTACGCTAATCAGTAATGTGTTGAGTCCGGCGAAGGTTGAAGATGTTTTCATTGAAGAAAACGAAAGAATGGCAACGGTTGTAGTTCCAGACTATCAGCTGTCTCTTGCCATCGGTAAATCCGGCCAAAACGTCAGATTGGCGGCAAAATTATGTGGTTGGAAGATAGACATCAAGAGTCATACTCAATATTACGGGGACATAGAAGATGAAGACGAAGATGAAATAGAAGATTTGTCTTCGGAAACAGAAGTGGTTGAAGAAGTTGCCATCGAAGAACCGGTTGCAGAAGTTGAATCTGAAGAAGCGGTTGCAGAGGTTGAATCTGAAGAAGCTACGGAAACCGTAGCGGAAGAAACCCCAAAGCCATCTAAGAAAAAGCGGAAAACAAAAGCTGATGAAGAATAGAGAAGTCCCAATGAGAAGATGTGTGGGATGCATGGAATCCAAACCAAAAGGCGAGTTAATCCGGATTGCCGCCTATGCGGGAGAAATCTCCATAGACCAAACAGGACGGGCCAATGGCAGAGGTGTTTATGTGTGTCCCAAAGAAGAATGTGTCAAAAAGGCGCAAAAACGAAACTCGTTCAAGCGGGGATTTCGCATGGAAATCTCAGGGGAACAGATGGATCGGCTGTATGAGGCACTGAAACAATATGAAAAAACAAACTGAAAGCTACTTGGGCTTTGCAAAGAAGTCCGGCAACCTATTGGCGGGGTATAACACTTGCGTTTCCGCCATGAATAAGGGAAAAATCAAATTATTGATTATATGTGAAGACTTAGCGGAGAACAGCATGGAAAAAATCACCGGCCTCGCAAGGGCTAATCAAACGAAATACATTATTTATGGGCACAGCGATGTGTTGGGGCCAGTTACAGGGAGTTCAGGAAGAGCAATCTTTGGGATTACCGATGCGGGATTCGCCAAAACCATTGCCGGAGCCATAAATCAGGAATTATTAGAATCATCTACAGAGAAGGAGGTGCAATAGCGCATGAAAGTACACGAACTAGCAAAAAAACTGGAAATGACCAGCAAGGAATTATTGGAAAAAGCCACATCCATGGGCATTGAGGTGACTTCAGCGAACAGTGCCTTCTCAGACATTGATGCAAAAACCGTGGAGAACACCATTATTGCCAACAGGAATAAAGAGACGGAGACAAAAATCGTAAGAGTGGCCCCAAAGAGAGTCGATCTGGATCAAGAGGAGCCAATGGTTACCGTCAAAGCTGCACACCTTAACAAAGGTGTCAGTGGAGCACAAAAAACAAAACCACAAACAAAATCAGAAGAACCGGTCATCACAAGAAGACCACCAATGGGTATGCCAGTGGTACCAAAAGAAGTAGAGCGGCGTGCCCATCCCGCAGGTCAGCCGGTACCCAAAAAAGCTGAAGTAGAGCAATCTCAGCCCCTTGTTGAACCTGTTGCGACTGAAGAAAAACCAATAGTAAG
This sequence comes from Anaerovoracaceae bacterium, assembly GCA_041859095.1. Taxonomy (GTDB): domain Bacteria; phylum Bacillota; class Clostridia; order Peptostreptococcales; family Anaerovoracaceae; genus UBA1422. The sequence goes on along the minus strand of JBHEKY010000016.1, from coordinate 76,183 downwards.
CACTAAAAAAACTACGCCGACAAAGTCTGACGCAGTGACAAAACCGGCAGCGAAAGCCGCTACCGATGTTCCAGCAACAGAAAAATCGATTACGGTTGATGCAAAACCAGAAATCATTGAAAAACCAGTACCTGAGGCCAAAAAACCTTGGGTTGATCCGTATACAGCCACCAGAAAGGTAATCATTGTTAAAAAGAACGAAGCCGGAAAAACAGAAGTAGTATCTCAGGATGGGCCCCATGCCAAAGAAAAGAAAGAGATTACGCCTGAGCAGAGAACCTCTGAACGACCAAGAACAACTGATGATAGACCAAGAACAGCAACCGATAGGCCAAGACCTACTGCTGACAAACCCAGAACCGGTGAAGTGTGGGAAAGAAGACCTGAGGGTCAGGCAAGACCGGATGCCCGTCCTGTGCAGCGAAGCAATGATGGTAGATCGGATCAGCGTCCCGGAGACAGAAGACCGGATCAACGACCTTCCGGAACAAGACCGGACTACAGACCAGGGGCTCCCGGCGATGCAACAGCTCGAAAACCTCGAACTGATGGTGCTCCTGATGCGGTTAAACCAGGAAGCACCGCCACAAAAGCAAAAACCAAAGACAAAGAACACGATAAATTCAATAAACTGGATAAGGGCAAGAAGCCACCAGTGAGAACTGCAGTCTTTGAAAATAAATCACTTGAAAAGAAAACCAAAAAGAAATATGCAAAACCAAAATTTACGCCGGAAGTTGAAGTTGAAGTGGAAGCGTTGCCAGTAGGTACCAGAATTATCAATGTACCGATTACATTAAAGGGATTTGCTGAGCAAACTGGCGTTTCGAGCACAAGAATCATTATGGCCCTGATGAAGTTGGGCGTCGTAACCAATGTCAATGCTACGTTGGATCAGACTACGGTCGAAACGCTTGCAGAAAGCATGGGCATCAATGTTATCATTGGTGAAGTGGAAGTAGAAGAAGACAAGTTTGAAGAAGGGATTGACACCAAACCGGACAATGAAGCCGATATGGTGCCCAGACCTCCGATTATTACGGTTATGGGTCACGTTGACCATGGCAAGACATCTCTACTAGATGCCATTCGAAAAACCAACGTTACTTCATCTGAATCAGGCGGCATTACGCAGCATATCGGTGCAAGTGAAGTGGTAATAAACGGCAAGAAAATCGTATTTCTCGATACACCGGGACATGAAGCCTTTACCGCAATGAGAGCTCGTGGCGCCGATGTAACCGACATTGCAGTACTTGTTGTAGCTGCTGATGACAGTGTTAAGCCACAAACCATAGAATCCATTAGCCACGCAAAAGCTGCGCAGGTTCCCATTATTGTTGCAATCAACAAAATGGACAAACCCGGCGCAAATGTTGACAAGGTCAAGCAGGATTTAAGCGAACACGGCATCCTTGTTGAAGAATGGGGTGGAGATGTGATTTCCGTACCCGTTTCCGCTAAGACTGGAGACGGCATTGTAAGTTTGTTAGAAATGATTTTGCTACAGGCAGAAATCCTGGAACTGAAAGCTAATCCCAATCGGTTGGCCATAGGAACTGTGATTGAAGCACGACTTGACAAATCACAAGGACCCATCGCAACCTTGCTTGTAACAAGAGGTACCCTAAAAGCCGGAAACAGTGTCGTTGCAGGAACCTGTTCAGGTAGAATCCGATTGATGACCAATCATTTGGGTGAAACCATTCGAAAAGCAGACCCCGCAACCGCAGTTGAAGTCATCGGATTTACCGATGTGCCTGCAGCTGGCGACACGTTCTATGCGGTTTCAGAAAACAAATTGGCCAAAGACATTGCCGAAAAGCGAAAAGCGAAACAACGGGAAGAGGTCATGGCTAGAACCTCCAGCACCACACTGGAAGAACTTTTTGCCCAGATTCAAGAAGGCAATGTAAAGGATTTGAATCTTATTATCAAAGGAGACGTTCAAGGCTCCGTTGGCGCTGTGACCTCTTCCTTGGAAAAACTGTCCAACGAGAATGTCAGAGTAAAGATCATCCACACCGGTGTCGGCGGTATCACCGAATCTGATGTAATGCTGGCCGGTACTTCCGGAGCCATTATCATTGGATTTAATGTGCGTCCTTCGGCAACAGTCACACAGACTGCAGATCGAGAAGGAATCCAAATCCGTACTTATCGTGTCATTTACGACATCATTAACGATATCGAAAGTGCTATGAAGGGGATGTTGGATCCGGAATTCAAAGAAGTCGTTCTGGGTGAAGTAGAAATTAGAGAAACCTTCAAAGTGCCCAATCTTGGTGTGATTGGTGGTGCTTACGTTCGAAACGGTAAGGTTGTTCGGAATGCGGAAATCCGCTTAATCCGTGACGGAATCGTGATACATGAAGGCAAAATTTCCTCATTGAAGCGGTTCAAAGATGACGCAAAAGAAGTTCTTACAGGCTTTGAGTGCGGTATCGGCATCGAAAAATATAACGATATCAAAGTCGGGGATATTATCGAATGCTTCATGATGCAGGAAGTTGAAAGGAAATAATATGGGAAAAGGATATAGACAAGGTAGGCTGGCTGAAGAAATCCGCAAGATTGTCAGTGAGCTAATCCTTAGAGAACTCAAAGATCCCAGATTGCCGATCATGTTGACTGTTACAGCAGTGGAGGTTACTGCGGACAGCAGTTATGCAACAGTTTTTCTCACCGTCTTTGGCAATGACCAGGACAAGGAGGAGCAGGCACACATCAAAGAAGAAGCACTGATTGCCTTGCAAAGCGCAAAAGGGTATATCAGAAGGGAAATCGGACGTTTAATTAAGCTGCGACATGTTCCAGATTTAATTTTTAAGTTCGACACTTCTGCCGAGTACGGCAGACATATAGAGGAACTCCTCAGCGAAGTGGTGAAGAAAGATGAAACCGAATAATACTATCAGAGAAATCGGCGATGCATTGCAACAGGCCGGCACAATTTGGATTATCCCCCATGAACTCATGGACGGGGATGCCTTCGGATCTGCCATCGCCTTATGCAAGTCTTTGCGCAAAGAAAACAAAAAAGCATGGATTCTGTTGGAAGACAAAATCCCCGACTATCTGGAATTTATGGACAAAGGTTACTGTACCTATGACCAAGACCTGCTCCCAGAGCCGGACGTTAGTCTGTGCATCGACTGCGGAGACCGGACCCGCTTTAAAAAACGGGTCGATGCATTTGAAAAAGGTAAGATTACTATATGCCTGGATCACCACACTACATCCAGGCGGGTTTTTGATTTGAATTATGTAGATGGTAAAGCGGCCGCTACCGGAGAAATTGTTTATGATTTGCTGTCAGAAATGAGTTGGCCGTTAGACAAAGAAATTGCAGAGGCAATTTTTGTTGCTATCACTACGGACACTGGCAACTTTCAGTACTCTAACACCTCACAACGTAGCCATGAAATAGTCATCGCACTATATGACAAAGGCATGAATTTTAGCAAAATCAGTGCGGAAATTTACCAGAATGAAAGCATGAACAAGTTTAAAATGGAAAGCAAAGTCATTGACTCTGCAGAGCTTTTTGCCGATGGACTAGGCGTGGTTGCTACGGTTACCCAAAAGATGCTGAAGGAATGCGATAGTACCATGGAAGAAGCCGAAGGCATCGTTTCCAAACTTCGAAGTATCCGGGGGGTGGAGATTTCTGTTTTAATAAAAGAATACCCCGATGGTTGTATGAAAGTGGGTCTACGGGCAAAGCATACGGGAGATGTGGCAGTCATCGCTTCTAAGTTTGGCGGCGGTGGGCATATTAAAGCCGCCGGCTTTACTATTTGCGACAGCATTGAAAACGTGAAAAGGATGATTGTAGAGGAAGTCACGGAACAACTGAGGGCTTGATATGAACGGCATCATCAATTTTCACAAACCACAACACGTCACATCCCACGATTGTGTAGCCTTGATTCGAAGGTTGACAGGCATTAAGAGGGTAGGACATACAGGCACCCTGGACCCAATGGCCACAGGGGTATTACCAATTTGTATCGGAACCGCTACCCGGATTACAGAATATCTTGACTTGGACGAAAAAACATATCGTTGCAATATGCAACTTGGCATTGAAACCGATACGCAAGACATATGGGGCCAAATCCTTCGGGAGCGGCCGGTGGACCATCTTTCACCTGACCGTATTGCGGAGGCGGTTTTTTCGTTTCAGGGAGATGTGGTACAAATCCCACCAAAATATTCGGCATTAAAGGTGAACGGAAAGCGACTCTACGAGTACGCCCGCGGCGGCCAGGAAGTGGAGATTCAACCCAGGCATATCTTTATTAGCAAGATGGGATTGGATGAAATAAAGGGTTGCCATATTACCTTCACCGCCACTTGTTCCAAAGGGACCTATATCAGGACACTCTGCCAGGATATTGGCGAAAAGTTGGGATGTGGAGGGACCATGACCGGATTGGTTCGACAGGCAACAGGGATGTTCCGATTGGAAGATGCCATTACCCCGGAAACATTGAAATCAATGACTAAAGAGCAAATCGAAGCAAGTCTTGTGCCGGTGGATATCCCGTTGAACCGGTTTGCGCCAATCATCTTAGACCAGCAGGCTGCCAGAGATTTTACGAATGGTAAAACAATTTTGATGCGGGCATCGGAAACAGAAAGCATAGAATCCGTTCCAGACTTTTTGGTTTCTGATCCGCATTATGATGATTCCGCTCGCTTGGTTAGGGTATATTATGCTCATGAGTTTGTTGGCGTTGGACGGCTCTTCGGACAGTCCCTGATTGCAGACAAAGTATTTAACACGAGGTTACAACATGAAGGTATATGATTCGCTGGACCACTTGAATATTAAGGAAGATACGGTGGTTGCACTTGGTAATTTTGATGGTATTCACTTGGGACACCGACAACTGATTCAGCGCTCCGTCAAAAGCGCAGAAGCTGCTGGCATGAAAAGTGCGGTTTTTACTTTTTCCAACCATCCCAGAAATTTACTGGGAAAAGGAGTAGAGGTTAAGAACATTCTTTACCCAGAAGATAAAATTCACATTCTCCAAAAACTAGGAGTGGATTATTTGTTTTCCATCCCCTTTACGAAGGCAATCCAAGAGCTTTCCCCAACGGAATTCATTGACAAACTGTTGATCGAACATTTTCATATGAAAGAAGCGTACTGCGGATATAATTTCCGCTTTGGAAAGAAGGCTCAAGGAGATGTTGAAATTCTTATCCGGGAAGGGTTGAAAAAAGGATTTGGGATTCATGTGATGGAGCCTTATTTGATTGACGGAGAACCGGTAAATTCAACCATGATCCGCAAACTCATCGAATCCGGGCAGGTGGATCAGTGCGAAAAATACCTGGGTCGTTACTACAGCATTCTCGGCGAAGTGGTTGTCGGCAATAAGCTTGGCAAGCAATTGGGCTTTCCCACTTCCAATTTAATCATGGATGAATCCATGGTTGCACCACCCAATGGCGTTTATATTACGTACTGTGTCTATGGTGGAAAGCGTTATCCCAGCATTACTAATGTTGGTGAAAAACCCACCATCGGTAACTATGAAAAAAACGTTGAAACACATATATTCAATTTCGATTATGAACTTTATGGCAAAAAAATACGGGTAGAATTTCTGAAACGAACCCGTGAAGAAGTGAAGTTTGGGAGCATTAGTCAGCTTTCACGGCAGATTACCGAAGACTGCATCAATGCAAAAGCGTTTCACTTTTCAACCGGAATGTCAGAACCTCGAAAGATAGAAGATTTTGTATAACAAATACCAGTATGAAAAACACCTTGCATTGAAAAGCGCCTTGTGTTATCATGAATCGTTATGAATTACCCTTTCCTTAGTTTGCCGACACTCCGACGAAGACTCAGGATAGGGCGTATAAAAAAAGGAGAAACCACATGATTGATCAAACAAAAAAAGCCGAAATCATTAAAGAGTATCAGCTAAAAGAAGGGGACACAGGTTCCTCGGAAGTACAGGTAGCGATTCTGACATTCAGAATCAATGACTTGAATGAACATCTAAAAATCCACAAGAAGGATCACCATTCTAGAAGAGGCCTTCTCAAGATGGTTGGACAAAGAAGAAATCTTCTTAATTACCTGAAAGATACGGACATCGAAAGATATCGTACCGTCATCGCTCGTCTGGGATTAAGAAAGTAATTTCACGAAATACTAGCGGAGCCATTGAGCTCCGCTTTTATAAATTTAACCGATATGGTAAACACAAGAATTAACAGGAGGTAGTTGTTAATTATGAGGTATGAAGAGTACAAAACATTTAGAACCGCAGTTGGAGGCAAATTGCTTCAACTGGAAATTGGCAAAGTATGCGAGCAAGCCAACGGACAGGTCATGGTCAAGTATGGGGACACGGTTGTAAACGTGACAGCTGTCATGAACAAATCACCCAGACCTGACATCGACTTTTTCCCGCTGAGCTGTGATTATGAAGAAAAAATGTATGCAGCCGGTAAAATCCCGGGCGGCTTTATTAAAAGAGAGTCCAGACCAAGCGAGAAGGCAATCCTGAATTGCCGTTTGATGGACAGGCCTTTGCGCCCCCTTTTCCCAAAGGGTTTTTACAATGATGTGCAGGTTGTCGCTACAGTTATGAGCATGGACCAAGATGCCCCGTCTGAAATTGCAGCAATGATCGGATCTTCCGTTGCATTGGCGATTTCTGATATCCCATGGGATGGCCCCACCGGTTCTGTACTGGTTGGCCGTGTCAACGGCGAATTCATTGCCAATCCGGGCTCCGCTGAGAGAGAAGCCAGTGATCTTCACATGGTTGTTTCCGGCACCAAAGAAGCCATCATGATGGTGGAGGCCGGCGCTAATGAAGTGTCTGAAGCAGATGTGTTGGAAGGCATTTTGTTTGCCCATGAAGAAATTAAAAAAATCGTGGCTTTCATCGAAGGAATTGTTGCAGAAATCGGCAAACCCAAAAAAGAAATCGCATTATACAAGGCGCCCGAAGCTTTGGAAGCCGAAGTCCGCGAATTTGCTGTTGCAAAGATGCGTGCGGCAGTACAAACCGTCGAAAAGCAAGAGCGGCTGGACAACATGGATGCGGTTGAAGTTGAAACCAAAGAATACTTCGCCGACAAGTATCCTGAGAGCGGAAAAGATATCGGTAATGTGCTGTATGCCATCACAAAAGAACAAGTCCGCGGTATGATTCTGGATGACGGAATCAGACCTGACAACCGGAAGCATGACGAAATCAGACAAATCTGGGTTGAAACCGGAATTTTGCCAAGATGCCATGGTACCGGCTTGTTCAAGAGAGGTCAGACGCAAGCGCTTTCTATTGTCACCCTAGGACCAGTTGGCGAAGGCCAGCGCCTGGATGGCATTTCTGAAGAAACCGACAAGAGATATATGCACCAATATAATTTCCCTGCGTATTCTGTAGGTGAAGCAAGACCCATGCGTGGCCCCGGCCGAAGAGAAATCGGACACGGCGCGCTGGCAGAACGTGCATTGATTCCTGTACTTCCCGATGTGGAAGAATTCCCGTATGCAATCCGTGTAGTATCCGAAATCCTTTCCTCCAATGGATCCACTTCTCAGGCGTCGGTCTGCGGAAGCACCTTGGCGCTGATGGATGCCGGTGTACCCATCACAAAGCCGGTTGCCGGAATTGCAATGGGCCTGATTGAACGGGTTGAACCGGATGGCTCCAGCAAAATGGCGATTCTTTCCGACATACAGGGGATGGAAGATTTCCTGGGTGACATGGACTTTAAAGTGGCAGGTACAAAGGATGGTATCACAGCAATCCAGATGGACATCAAAGTTCACGGACTTTCCAGACAAGTTCTAGAAGACGCATTGAGTCAGGCTTATGAAGGTAGAGTTCATATCCTAAACGAAATGATGACTGAAATTTCAGAACCGAGACCAGAAATGTCACCTTATGCACCAAGAATCATTTCCATGATGATTCATCCGGACAAGATCCGTACTGTCATCGGACCGGGAGGCAAAACCATCAATGGCATCATTGATCGTACCGGTGTTAAAATCGACATCGACGACACAGGTTTGGTTTACATCGCGGCACCCAACATGGAAGCGGCAGAAGCCGGACTTCGTGAAATCAATATGCTTGTCAAAGACGTTGAAGTCGGTGAAACCTATATGGGTAAAGTCGTACGTATTATGAACTTTGGCGCTTTCATCGAAATCCTGCCTGGCAAAGACGGTTTGCTGCATATCTCCAAGATGTCCAAGCAAAGAGTCGAAAAGGTAGAAGATGTCATGAACATTGGTGACACGGTTGAGGTCAAAGTAAACGAGATCGACAATCAGGGAAGAATCAACCTGAGCCGTGCTGATCTGTAACCATGATTACCATCGACGATGCTCAAGTGATGTTGGATGAAATCGCAGAAGGATTGCCCCAGGAGTTCTACAAAGAACTAAACGGGGGAATTCTGCTACTGCCCGATGTGAAATTCAGCGAATATGCCCGTAAAAGTGATTTGTACATTATGGGCGAATATGTTCGCAGTGGAGTCATGGGACGGCTGATATACATCTATTTTGGATCATTTGAACGGGTATATGGCCATTTGCGACCGGAAGCGTTCAAGGAGCAATTGCGGGAAACCCTGCTCCATGAATTCACCCATCATCTGGAATCTCTGGCAGGAGAGCGGGGGCTTGAAAAGAAGGACGACGTCTCTTTGGACAAGTACTTAAGGCGCCCCACCGGCCGATACACAAAATAACACAAACCTAAGAAAGCCTTGACATTTCAAGGCTTTCTTTATACAATAGGCGAGTACAAATAACAACTAAATAGGCGAAGAGCGTTGAAGAAACCGGCCTTCCGGGGTTGAACCTTACAGAGAAACAATCGATTGCTGAGAGATTGTAGGGGAGATGGAGAGGCGGATCAGTTTGGAGCTCAATCACAAAGAAGCGGCAGACCGTTTACGACGGCTGCAACTAGGGTGGTACCGCGGTTTAAGAATCGTCCCTAATCATTTTATTTGATCAGGGATTTTTTGTTTTTATTTATGAATTTGAAGTAAATCCAATATGAATCCAATCATGAAAGGAAAATAATAGAAGAGATGTTTAAAAACTTATCAGAAAGACCTATTGCAGAGGTCCAAAAGGACCAGATTAAACTCTGGGAAGATGAGAATTTGTTGGGCAAGTGTGTTTCTACAAGAGAAGGCATGCCTCCCTTTGTGTTTTATGAAGGCCCGCCCACCGCAAACGGAAAGCCGGGGATTCACCATGTCATGGCTAGAACCCTGAAGGATTCCGTTTGCAGATATTGGACCATGAAAGGGTATGAAGTCCACCGGAAAGCCGGTTGGGACACTCACGGCCTGCCGGTTGAAATTGAAGTTGAAAAGCAATTGGGTATGAACGGTAAACAAGACATCGAAAAGTACGGAATCGCCGAATTCAATGAAAAGTGCAAGGAATCGGTTTTTACCTATTATAGCCAATGGGAAGAAATGACCAAACGGATGGGATATCTGATTGATTTGGATCACCCTTATATCACTTTGGAAAATGATTATATCGAGAGCAATTGGTGGCTCCAGAAGCAATTCTATGATGCGGGCCTGATTTATGAAGGCCATAAAATTCTACCCTATTGCCCTCGTTGCGGAACCGGCTTGGCTTCTCACGAAGTGGCACAGGGCTACAAAGAGGTACAGACCCTGACCTTGGTGGCAAAGTTTAAGCAAAAGGACGCAGATGCATTTTTTCTTGCATGGACTACCACGCCCTGGACACTTGCCTCTAATGTTGCCTTGACTGTGGGTCCACAGGTTGATTATATCAAAGCAAGAATGACACAAGGCGCAGAAGAAGGAAACGTTTTCTATGTGGCAAAGAACCTGGCCGACAAAGTGCTAGGCGCCGGGGGATATGATATCCTGGAAGAGATGAAGGGCAAAGACTTGGAATATCTGGAATATGATCAGCTGATGCCCTTCGTTAAAGTGGACAAAAAGGCATTCTTTGTTACCTGTGGGGACTATGTCACCATTGAAGACGGTACCGGGATTGTTCATACCGCACCTGCATTTGGTGAGGATGACTATCAGACAGGCCGACGTTATGATTTGCCTGTCCCAAATCCAGTGGATGAAGAAGGAAATTATACGGAAACCCCCTGGGCCGGTCGTTTTGTTATGGAAGAAGGGCTAGACATTGAAATATTGAAATATCTGGCCGAAAACGGCAAGCTGTTTTCCAAAGAAAAGATGCTTCACAATTACCCACACTGCTGGCGTTGCAGTACATCTTTGATATATTATGCAAAACCAAGCTGGTACATAGAGATGACAAAAATACGGGATCAACTGGTAGCCAATAATCAGGCGGTCAATTGGTATCCGGATTTTGTAGGTGAAAAGCGTTTTGGTAATTGGCTGGAAGACGTGAAAGACTGGGCCATTTCCAGAAACCGGTATTGGGGTACCCCTATTCCCATCTGGCGTTGCGAATGCGGAAATACAGATTGCATCGGCAGCATCGAAGAGCTGAAAACTCGGGCCAAAGAAGACCTTTCCGCAGGCATTGAGCTTCACCGCCCGTATGTGGATGAGGTTCATTTAACCTGCACAGAATGTGGAGGCACCATGACCCGAATTCCGGAGGTCATCGACTGTTGGTTTGACAGTGGCGCTATGCCCTTCGCCCAATGGCATTACCCGTTTGAAAACAAAGAGATCTTTGATAAGGATTTATTCCCGGCTGACTTTATCTGCGAAGGCATTGACCAAACCCGAGGATGGTTCTACTCATTAATTGCCATATCCACTTTTATCAAAGGGACTTCGCCATACAGAAATTGCCTGGTCAATGATTTGATTCTTGATAAAGATGGCAAAAAAATGAGCAAGACCAAAGGCAATACCGTGGATCCGTTTAACCTGTTCGATAAATACGGCGCAGATGCCACTCGATGGTATTTGCTTCACGTTTCACCTGCTTGGTCACCTACCAAATTTGATGAAGACGGTCTTATTGAAATCGTCAGTAAGTTCTTTGGGACCATCCGAAACGTATACAATTTCTTTGTATTATACTCAAATCAGGATGGAATCGAGCCAAAAACTCTTGCGGTGGATGAATCTAACCGGCCGGAACTGGATCGCTGGATATTATCCAAATACAACAAGTTGATTCAGGAAGTCCGTGAAGAGATGGATCGTTACGACCATATGAAGAGCGTTCGAAAAATTCAGGAATTCGTTAATGAAGATTTGTCCAACTGGTACATTAGGCGGGCTCGTCGCAGATTCTGGGAAGAGACGCTGACAGAAGACAAAAAATCTGTCTATCTGACAACCTATGAAGTTTTGGTGGGTGTATCTCAACTGATGGCACCTTTTGCGCCATTTCTCTCCGATGAAATTTATACAAATCTGACAGGGGAAGAATCGGTTCACATTTCTTTCATGCCCACGGCAGATATCGACAGGATCGATGTCAAAGTAGAAGAGAGAATGGACCTGGTCCGGGATCTGGTCGGATTAGGTAGAGGCGCTAGAGAAAAAGAGCGTATCAAGGTTAGACAGCCATTGAATAGCGTCCTCATCGACGGCAAATACGAAAGTCTCATCGGTGACCTGACACCACTGATTATGGAAGAATTGAACATTAAGAGCGTGGTCTTCGAAAAAGATCTGGGTTCCATGATGGACTATAGTCTTAAGCCAAATTTCAAAGTGGCTGGTCCTGAGATGGGCTCAAGGATTAAAGCATTCGGAGAAGCGCTGACAAAGGTTGAACCCTCTCTGTTTTTCTCTGGAGAACCGGTTTCTATGGTAATTGCCGGGGAGGCGATGATGATTACTACCGATATGGTAGACATCAAAATCAGTGCAAGAGAAGGGTTTGCTGTGGCAATGGAAAAGAATGTATTCACGATTTTGGATACGACCCTGACGGCTGATCTGATTGACGAAGGCTTGGCAAGAGAACTGGTATCAAAGGTGCAACAACTCCGAAAGCAAATGGACTTTGAGATGATGGACCACATCCGTATTCACCTTTTCGCGGACGAAGAGGTGAACACTGCGCTAGAAAAACATCGTGGCTATATTATGAAAGAGACCCTGGCTGAGGAAGTGATTGTCGGAAAAGAACTTGAAGTCTTTGACGTGAACGGCCACAAAACTGGCATCGGTGTGGAAAAAATATGATAGATTTACGCGACCAATCCTTAGATGAATTAAAAGCGATATTCGAGTCCATGGGAGAAAAACCTTTTCGGGCAGGGCAGTTGTTTCGTTGGATTGCCAGGGGTGCTACAGATTATGCTGAGATAAGCGATCTATCGGCGTCTTTGCGTGAAAAATTAAGCCAAACGGCACGCTTGACAAATATGAAGGTCAAGAATATTCAGGTTTCGGACAAAGATGGAACAAGAAAATACTTGTTTCAAATGCTAGATGGCAAAACCGTGGAAACCGTCTTGATGAAGTATGCGTATGGCAGTAGCATTTGCATTTCATCCCAAATCGGCTGTGCAATGGGCTGTAATTTTTGTGCCTCAGGAATCGGCGGCATGGAACGCAATCTCACCGCAGGCGAAATGATAGGTCAGCTGCTGGAAGTGCAACGGGATACAGGAGAAAAAATTAACCATATTGTTGTCATGGGAACGGGAGAACCTTTGGCAAATTATAGTAATTTGGCTAAGTTCATTCACCTGGTGCATGCAAAGGAAGGGCTTAATCTTGGTCTTCGAAATATTACGGTATCCACATGTGGTTTGATTTCACAAATTGACCGATTTGCCAAAGATTTTCCTCAGGTAAATTTGGCCATCTCCCTTCATGCCCCCACTGATGAGCTTCGTTCTTCCATGATGCCCATTAATAACAAGTATCCCCTGGATGCGCTTCTGGCTGCTTGCAAAAGATACATTGAGCAAACCGGACGGAGGATCACTTTTGAGTATGCACTGGTGGAAGGGGTCAATGACACGACGGAAATGATAGACCTATTGGCCAGAAAACTTAGAGGCATGCTTTGCCATGTCAATCTGATTCCGCTGAATCCAGTGACCGAAACCGGCCTTGTGGGAACCAGGCGGAAACATGCCAAAGACCTGCAAGCCAGGCTGGAAACCAAAGGTATTTCAGCAACCGTGCGCAGAGAGCTGGGCGCAGATATCGACGGTGCCTGCGGACAACTCCGACAGAACCTAAAATAAGTGTAAAAACGAGTAAAATAATCGGAGAATTCCGACGGCTATTTCTGTTATTGTATTGTGCACCATCAGTTGATGGTGTATAATTATTTTTAAATAAATTGAGTTGGGAGGCGGTTATTATGGTGAGACTTTTGATCGGCCACAAAGGAAGTGGCAAAACAAAACAGATGCTGGCATTGGCCAACGAGTTGGTGGATAACTGTGACGGACACGTTCTATTTATCAACAAGAATGAGGATCTTATGTACGAGCTCAAACATGACATACGAAATGTATGCATGGCCGAGTATACGCATATTACAAACAGCGATGAATACATTGGGTTCATTTATGGCATTATCAGTTCAGATCATGACATAGATACCATGTTCATCGACGGGATTCTGCGATATGCAGATGTATCCCTTGGGAACCTGCCTGAGTTTATCGAACGGCTCAAAATCATTTCAGACGACTTTGGGATTAACTTCACCGTAAGCCTAAGTGCCGAAAAGGAAGAATTGATTGGTGTCGATTTCTCAAACTGTGAGATTCTAAACTAACGACAAAGCAATATCAGGCGGTGCAATGCACTGCCTTTTAGATTTTTGACATTGGAATGTGAGGCATGATGAAAAAGGAATATTTATATGTGATTATCACCGCTTTCCTCTTTGGTACCATGGAAGTTGGGCTGAAGATGGCAGGCAATCAATTGGATGCATTTCAACTTACTTTTCTCCGTTTTATGCTGGGAGGCGCACTGCTGTTTGCACCGGCATTGATGGATATCAAGAAAACAGGGCTACAACTAAACCAAAAAGATTGGCAAAATCTGTTGATTCTTGGAATCATTTGTATCCCCATATCGATGGTACTTTTCCAACTGGGTGTCGAGAATTCCAATGCCTCCACGGCAGCAGTATTGTTCTGTGTGAATCCATTATTTACCATGGTTTTGGCACATTTCTTCGCCGGGGAACCTATGAGTAAACAAAAAGCACTTGCATTCACACTGGGACTTATGGGCATTTTGGCTATGATGAAACCATGGGACATTCAGGAGGGAAATACATTATTGGGGATGACTTATTCTGTTATGGCATCCTTTTTCTTCAGTGTTTATAGCATTATGGGCAAAAAATCAATCCAGCGGCTTGGCCCCTTTGTTCAAACCAGCTTCAGTTTTTTTCTAGGCGCCGGGGTTTTGCTCGTCATCATTTTAACCATGGGCAAACCGGTCTTTGCCGGAGTTATGGACGAATGGGCTTTGGTTTTGTATGTGGGATTCTTTGTCACCGGACTGGGATATTTGTTCTTTTTCCTGGCTATGAGAAGATCAAATGCTACCACCGCCTCTGTGGCGTTTTTCATAAAGCCGGTGATTGCCCCAATTATGGCAGCCATTATCCTAAGCGAGGCAATTTTATGGAATACCTATCTGGGGATAGGATTGATTTTGGTGGCTTCTTATATACAAATGACAGACAAACCAAAAAAACAATTACAGCAAGCAGATAAGCAATAAAGTATTTGGTAGGACGAAAGAGGATTCAACGTGAGTCAGATTAACATCAGCGACATTGAACGAATATTTTGTGACAGAGAACCGGGTGTTGTGGGCAAGCACAAACTTTATGGGGTGCTAGTTCCCCTTGTAGAAAAAGAAGGAGAACTTCATCTACTATATGAAGTAAGAGATTCCAAAATGAGCCGGCAGCCTGGAGAAATCTGCTTCCCTGGAGGACAGTTGGAACCGGGCGAATCCATGGAGCAATGTGCCATTAGAGAAACCATGGAAGAGCTGGGAATCCACCGGGAAGGGATTCGCATACTGACAAGATTGGACACCTTGCACGCCCATCCAAATATTTCGTTGTATTGTTACCTTGGCGTTTTGGATCGCGCGATGTTGTCGGTAGCCAATGCCAATCCAGACGAGGTGGCAGAAACGTTTTTGGTACCCCTGTCATATTTCATGGAGAATCCGCCAGAAATCCATATGATGCAAATCAAACCGCTGATAGACGATAATTTCCCGTATAATAAAATCAACTCTCCTGAGGGATACCAATGGAGAATGGGGCAGTACGAAGTTCCGATTTATTCTTTCGAGGACCATGCCATTTGGGGGATGACAGCTCGCATCACCGCTAATTTAATTGAGATTATCAAGGAGGAAATCAAATGAAATTCACCTTGGCGCTATGCCAGATCAAAGGATCTTTTGATAAACAAATTAGTCGTGACAGAGCCGAAGCGGCAGTCACAGAGGCCGCATCTAAAGCACAGATTGTATCTCTTCCTGAAATGTGGAATTGCCCCTATGTAAGCAAATATTTCAGGGAATACAGCGAAACCGAAGGAGGCGAAACCTTCCGGTTTTTATCACGACTTGCCAAAGAAAACAATATTTTACTCATCGGCGGCAGCATCCCTGAAATCGATGGAGACCATGTATACAACACCGCTTACGTTTTTGATCGGACCGGCAAAATGATTGGCAAACACAGAAAGGCGCATCTGTTTGATGTGGACATCAAAGGGGGCATCCGTTTCATGGAATCGGAAACCTTGTCGCCCGGAAATTCTGTTACGGTTGTTGAGACGGAGTACGGTAAAATGGGTGTAGCAATCTGTTTCGATGTTCGATTCCCCGACTTGTTCCGCAAAATGACCGAAATGGGTGCAAAATTTGTAGTCTTGCCCGCGGCCTTCAGCAAAAAAACCGGAGAAGACCACTGGGAGTTTAGCCTGCGGGGGCGTGCGTTGGACAACCAGATTTATCTGGCTGCCGCATCGCCTGCCAGGGATCCGGAAAGCCCCTACACCTGTTATGGTTATTCCCGCATCATAGATCCCTGGGGCCGGGTTCTGGCCACCGCAGGCACCGACGAGACCATTGTATACGGAGAAATCGACCTGGACTATGTGGATGATGTGCGGAACCAATTGCCAATACTCAAAAACCGAAGACCGGAACTATACAAATAAACCAACCCTTTGGAGAACCAAATCCGTTGAATGGGGAAACGCAGAGAGATACGTGAATTATGACCTTTTTACCACTGACAGATGAAGAAATGAATAAGCTGGGTTGGCAACAACCTGACTTTGTCTTGATTACAGGGGATGCCTATGTGGACCATCCCTCCTTTGGCGCGGCCATCATTGGACGTTTACTGGAGCGGTATGGATACAAGGTAGCCATCCTTGCCCAACCCGACTGGAAATCTGTCACAGATTTTCGTCGTTTTGGAAAGCCCAGACTCGGATTTTTAATCACCTCAGGCAACGTGGACTCTATGGTGAACCATTTCAGCGTTACCCTGCATCGCAGGAAGACAGATAAATATGCTCCCGGGGGAGAAGCCGGCAAGCGTCCGGACCGAGCGGTAATTGTGTACAGCAATCGGGCGCGGGAAGCATACAAGGAAGTGCCTATTATTCTCGGCGGACTGGAAGCCAGCCTACGTAGGATGGCTCATTATGACTATTGGGAAGATGGATTAAGACGGTCCATTTTGTTGGACAGCAAAGCGGATCTGTTGATCTATGGTATGGGAGAACGTGCCATTTTGGAAGTGGCGGAAGCCCTCGATGCCGGCATTTCCGGCAAAGACATATCCTGGGTTCAGGGAACCTGCTATCCCTCAAAGACTCTGCCGGACGGCGTAGACATTCGCAGGCTGCCTGACTATGAATCTTTGCAGCAAAACAAGGATGAGTATTGCAAAAGTTTTGCGATTCAATACCGAAACAACGACAGTTTGACTGCTGTAACGTTGGTGGAAGGATATAACACAGACCAACCATCAGGACTATTCGTCATACAGAATCCACCCCAGCCTCCGTTGGAGCGGGAGGAACTGGACGATTTATACAATTTGAGTTTTGAACGTGCCTGGCATCCTAGTTATGACAAAGAAGGTGGAGTCCCTGCGCTGGAAGAAGTGCAATTCAGCATTACAGCCAACCGGGGATGCTTTGGAAGTTGCAGTTTTTGTGCGCTGACTTATCACCAGGGAAGGCAGGTCCGCAGCAGGAGCAAAGACTCCATCGTCAAAGAGGCCAAACTATTGGCGACCAGCCAGAAGTTTAAGGGATACATCCATGACATCGGGGGACCCACTGCTAATTTCCATAATCCCTCGTGTACAAAACAACTGACCAAAGGAGTGTGCCCCAATAAAGAGTGTCTTTTCCCGGAGCCCTGCAAAGAATTGGAAGTGGATCACAGCGAATACTTGGATGTCCTAACCGCCGTGCGACAACTGCCGGGAATCAAAAAAGTATTCATCCGCTCAGGAATCCGATATGATTACTTGATGGCGGATCCCAACGACCGATTCCTGAAAGAATTGTGTCAATACCATGTCAGCGGAACCCTCAAGGTAGCACCGGAACACATCGCCCCGCAAACCCTTAAGCGGATGCGCAAACCTGGAAAACGTGTTTATGAAGCATTTCAATCAAAATATCAAAAAACCAATCAAGAGCTGCAGATGGATCAATACTTAATTCCTTACTTTATTTCATCCCATCCAGGTTGCACCCTGGACGATGCCATTGATTTGGCAGTATACCTGAAAGAATCTGGATTTGTTCCCGACCAAGCTCAAGATTTTTATCCCACCCCCGGGACATTGGCCACATGCATGTATTATACCGAAAAAGATCCGTTTACCTTAGAACCCATCTACGTGGCAAAAAAAGCAGAGGATAAACGGATGCAGCGAGCATTGCTTCACTTTAATAAAAGAGAGAATCGGACCCTTGTGGAAAAGGCTTTGAAGAAAGCCGGGAGGACCCTATGAGTCTGTTGACGCGTTTGCCTGAGATTTTGGAACAGGCAAGAGAAGAATACGAAACCACCGGAAGTGCCGGATATGATACCCTGGAAATTTTAGGACAGGATACAGATAACGTGCTGGCTTACGGTGAAAATCTTCAATTCATGAAATATCTGGCCGCTGAAAAAAATCTGGCTGGCAGCATACGGCTGATTTACGTGGATCCGCCATTCTATTCTGGAAGCAACTATCAGGCCAGCATCAAGATTGAATCACCGCTTCTGAAAGATATCCCCGCTATCAAACCCCTGGTATATGATGATCGGTGGGAGCATGGCATCGAAGATTATCTGACTATGCTATGCGCCAGACTTTTTATGATGCGGGACTTGCTGACAGAAGACGGGAGTATTTGGGTGCATCTTGACTGGCATGTTGTCCATTACGTTAAAATCCTGATGGATGCCATCTTTGGAGAAAAAAACTTTATCAACGAAATCGTATGGTTATATAAATCCGGCGGTACCAGCAAAAACCATTTTTCCAGAAAGCATGACACATTATTGTTTTATGGAAAAACGCCTAAACCCGCGCTGTCCATACCATTGGAAAAATCCTACAATAGAGAATACAAACCCTATCGGTTCAAGGGAGTCAAAGAGTATAAGGATGACTTAGGCTGGTACACCATGGTAAACATGAAAGATGTATGGCAGATTGATATGGTTGGAAGGACCTCAGGTGAACGAACCGGTTACGCAACCCAGAAGCCTGAAGCATTGATTCGAAGGATTTTGGAGAGTTGCACTTCAGAAGGAGATTTATGCGCAGACTTCTTTTGCGGGGCGGGAACCCTGGCAGCGACTGCTCACAAGATGAACCGACGCTGGATTGCCTGTGACATGGGCTCATTGGCCGTTACAGCCACTGAAAAGCGGTTGGCCAAGGAACAGGGTGCTTTTGCCTTATTGGTCGAAAAAGCCCTTCATGTCAAAGGGAGTGGCTTGCTCACATTACAAGGCGAATTCCCGGAGACCCCTTTCACCGATAAAATATTACTTCGCCTTACAATTTCGGACTATCGTCTTCATATTGAAGATTTGCCACTTGAGGAGGAGAGTATGAATGTTCTCGATTCTATCCTCGAAGCAGATCCTTTGCAATTGATTGATTATTGGAGTGTAGATTTCGATTATGACGGGAAGAACCATCGACCGACCATGTGCTTTGCCAAAGGGAAGGATCGAATCGAAACCGTTTGTGAGAAAATGCATGACCGATTCGAAAAGGTGAGCCTGCGGATATGCGATGTTTTTGGAAATAGTTATTTTCATGTCCTCGATATGACAGCACATCACCATGAGTAACAACTATAAATAGGAGAAAGACAAATGAAAACCCCAAAAATAACGAAAGAAAAAGTCAGAGAACAAGTTCTGGATTTCTTCATCCTATTAGCTGCCAGTGCCATTGGAGCCTATTCTACGGTTTCTATAATGATTCCGTATGGCTTGACTTCAGGGGGATTAACCGGCATAGTCCGAATTATTCAAAGCCAGATTGATTTTAGCTTTTCACTGATGTTTTATGGGGGCGCCGGCATCATTTTGATTTTGGTAGCCATCTTCCTTGGTTTCCGTGAAGTTCGAAAAATCTTGCTCCTGACCATTATGTTTCCGGCTGCATTGATGCTTTTTGAATTTTTGCAGCTCCCGTTTCTTCCTGTAAAGGACATGTTCCTAGCTGTTATCTTTTGTGGTGTGTTCAATGGAATTTGCACCGGCATGATTTTTTGGAGAGGGTACTCCTTTGCAGGCACCGATGCCTTATCAAAGATTCTTCGGAAAAAAGCATTCCCACACATCTCCCAAAGTAAAATATTAATGGCCATTGATGCTATTATCATCATTGCCTCAGCATTTTTCTTCGGCATAAATATTGCGCTTTATGCGCTAGTGACACAGGTAATCCTATCCAAAACCATCGACTTTGTTCTATATGGATTTGAGTCCAAAATCGTCCAAATGGAAATTATCACCCAAAAGACGGATGAACTGGTGGATTTCATTATGAACGATATTGGAAGAGGCCTTTCCATCCACAAAGTTGAGGGAGGCTTCACTAGGCAAACCAGAGATCAGCTCCGGCTGCTATGTTCCCCTCGTGAAAGCATCAGCGTCAAACGTGGCATCGCCAAAATCGATCCGGAAGCCTTCGTCACCCTGATGCAAGTCGATTCTGTTTGGGGTTTTGGTAAGGGTTTTGGAGACATCAAAAAAGAGTAAGACTTCCACTTGTGCCATTCTTCGCGGAAAGTGTTATAATTAATTATAAATCCATCTTATGAGTATTCGTATTGTAGGAAGGAGGTATAAAAATGATTGAACACAAAATTAAAGAAGGAATGTCCATTACCTTCGAAAAAGAAATCCTGGAACGCGACACAATCGGAGATTACGGTTCAAAAGCGTTGGATTATCTACTGTCCACACCTTCCCTTGTGGCTATTCTAATCAGTGCGTCGGCGAAACTCCTAAATCCGCTGGTCTCTGAGGATAGCGTCACCGTAGGAGGCAGCGTGGAACTTCGGCACGAACAGCCCACGTTGCTGGGTGAAAAAGTCTGGATGGTGGTTACCGTAAGAGAGGTAACCGGAAATCGAATTTCACTGGATTTTGTCGCCAGCGATAAGGCAGGTGTCATTGCCAGAGGCAAGCATGAACGTTTTGTGGTTAACGGAGAAACCATTTTGG
Organism: Anaerovoracaceae bacterium; assembly: GCA_041859095.1. Classification (GTDB taxonomy): domain Bacteria; phylum Bacillota; class Clostridia; order Peptostreptococcales; family Anaerovoracaceae; genus UBA1422. Next base: position 55,444 of record JBHEKY010000016.1, on the reverse strand, counting down.
ATGCCGCTTACAAAAGACTAGGTGTCGAACAGTAAGAAAATCACAATGAACAAATGACAAAAAGAAACTTCATAATCGTGATATTCAAATAAAAAGGATTCCTATGGAATCCTTTTTATTCATAAATTTCGTCTGCCCACAACCCTTTGCCATCCTCTCGTGCCTGTTTTTGCAGTTCAGTAAATTCGTCAACGTAGCGGACATTGGGCGGATAGGTTGCCAAGACCGCATGGCCTTCCGTCAGAAGGGTACGGTTAAACATCACATCATCCAGCCATACATATGCCAGAAGCCGGCCATATCGATCGGTAGGTTCCACATCGTATTCCAGATAAACCAACTTGCCCTCTAGGGCGTTACGTGTAAACTCGGATGAAATTTTGCCGTACGGGATGTTTCGGGTATCATCCGGATGTACGGATTCGGGGGTATCAATACCGATGAGTCGCACTTTGTTTTCTTCCCCGGAAATGGCCACTACGATGGTATCCCCATCCACCACACGGGTAACAGGGTAGGGTCCAGCCAAATCCCCCTGGGGCTCTTCCGGAAAGATGATGAATGCAATCGCCACCACGAGGGTTAAGATTACCATTAGACTCGCTTTTTTTCTGCCTCTCAAAAATGCACTTCCTTTCATGTTTGATCCTTATTATTATAACATGTGGAGAAGAGCATGCCTATGATTTCATACTTGGTCAGAACGTATTTTCATGATAAAATACAAGAGAATAAATCTTATAAGGAGATCATTATGGGACACCACACAGCAAAAGACGGCTATGCACAATTGGTTGCAAGACTAAATCAGTTTCCACAAGGAGCACCTCCCACGGAACTACTTTATAAAACGCTAAAAGTATTCATTACAGAAGAAGATGCCGCACTGTTGGCGAAACTGCCCATCCGTCCGTTCTCTGTGGCACGGGCAGCAAAAGGCTGGAATCTATCCACGAAAGAAGCTTCCTATCATCTAGAGCGACTGACATCAAAGTGCCTGCTGATTGACATTCAAAGAGAGTCGGAGACCAGCTATGTCATGCCGCCACCCATGGCGGGGTTCTTTGAGTTCTCCCTGATGAGGGTCAGAGAAGATGTGGATCAAAAGCTGCTGAGCCAAATGTTTTATGAATATGTTACAGAGGAAGAGGACTTCATGCAGCATTTAATAGGCATGGGAGGCACCCCGATGGGAAGAACCTATGTCAACGAAAAATACCTGCCGGAAAATGCCGATACCTATATTTTGGACTACGAACGGGCCAGTGAAATCATCAAACAGGCGCCCCATATCGCAGTGGGAATGTGCTATTGTCGTCACAAAAAGCAGCACACGGGCGAAAGTTGCGATGCGCCGATGGATATTTGCATGACCTTTGGTAACGTGGCAGACTCCTTAAGCCGTGCCGGTTATGCACGTAAAATAGAGGCGACAGAGTGTCTGGAGCTACTGGATTTGGCGCAGGAACATCATCTTGTACAGTTTGGAGAAAATATACAAAAAACGCCCGGCTATATCTGCAATTGCTGCGGATGTTGTTGTGAAGCGATGGTAGGCGCTCGCAAATTCGGATATCAAAACCCCATTGCCACCACCAATTTCCTTCCACTTGTCAATGACGACTGCAATGGTTGTGGAAAGTGTGTGAGGATTTGCCCTGTCGAGGCCATGAGCTTGGTATCGACCAATGACCCTAGTCATCCTACGGCGATGCGTGCAAAGGTGGATGAAGGACTTTGCTTAGGATGTGGTGTTTGTGCAGGGGTTTGCAGCAAAAAATATATTCTCATGAGCCCCAGAGCGAAGAGGGTTATTACCCCGGTAAATTCTTCCCATCGAGTGGTGATGATGGCCATCGAGCGGGGACAACTCCAAAATCTGATCTTTGACCATCAGGTATTATCCAGCCATAGAATGATGGCGTCCATCCTGGGGGCTTTGCTGAAATTGCCACCTGCCAAACAAATCTTGGCCAGCAATCAGGTCAAAAGTACCTATTTAGCGGCGCTATTCGAAAAGAACCAAGGTCGATAACGGCTGAGTCTTGCACTGAATCAGGCTTAGTGATACTATGTTAGGGACGGGCAAGTTGCCCGGAAAGGAGGTATTTATGACTTTGTTGGGAATCACCATTCCGATGGCATTGGTCTGGTTGATTATCGCCTTTGTTTTGGCGGTGATAGAAGCATTTTCCCTTGGACTTACAACCATCTGGTTTGCTGGAGGTGCTGTTGTTGCGGTTATTGCCGCACTTTTAGGCGTATCTGTTCCGCTTCAGGTGGTTATTTTTGTTGTCGTATCCATTTTGCTGTTGGTGTTGACCCGGCCGTGGGCTATGAAGCATTTCAAGAAAACCTTGGAAAGCACCAATATTGATGCGGTTATTGGAAAAGAAGCCATGGTGACACAGGATATCAAACCATTTTCCGCGGGAGAGGCCAAATTAAACGGGCTGACCTGGGTGGCTTTGGCCACCGACAAGAACTCGACCATTTCTGCAGGGACAGCTGTAAGAGTGTACGCTGTAGAAGGTGTGAAGTTAATTGTCACACCAGTAGAATAGGAGGATCTTTATGTATTTCGATTTTCAATTACAGGAAATAGGAGGTGCAGTCATATCATTTCTACTGATTGCATTATTCGTTTGGTTGGTGGTAACCAACATCCGGATTGTACCTCAGGCATATGCCTGCGTTGTAGAAAGACTTGGGGCTTACAAGGCCACTTGGCAGGTGGGACTCCATTTCAAAATTCCACTCATTGATCGGGTTGCTCACAAGGTTTCTTTAAAGGAGCATGTCACCGACTTCCCGCCCCAACCAGTTATCACCAAAGACAATGTCACTATCGAAATCGACACGGTTTTGTATTTTCAAGTAACAGATCCGAAACTCTATGCGTACGGTGTTGAAAACCCCATGGCTGCCATCGAAAACCTGACAGCTACTACACTTAGAAACATCATCGGGGAACTTGAATTGGACCAGACCCTGACCAGCAGAGAGTTGATCAACACCAAAATCAGACTGGTTCTGGATGAAGCCACCGATGCCTGGGGCATCAAAATCAACCGGGTTGAGGTCAAAAATATTAATCCACCAAAAGAAATTCAACAGGCCATGGAAAAGCAAATGCGTGCAGAGCGTGAACGTAGAGAAGTCATGATTCGTGCGGAAGGTGAAAAACGCTCAGCTATACTTGTTGCAGAAGGCCAGAAGGAAGCTGTGATTTTACAGGCGGAAGGTCAAAAGCAATCCACCATCCGCAAAGCAGAAGGCGATGCCGAATCCATTATGTTGGTTCAAAAGGCCACTGCTGAAGGAATCAAGCTGATGGTTCAGTCCTATCCATCCAAGGAAGTGCTAGTCATAAAAAGCCTGGAAGCGTTTGAAAAAGCAGCCAATGGCAGAGCTACCAAAATCATTATTCCATCCGAAATCCAAGGATTGGCAGGTTTGGCAAGCTCTCTGACGGCTATCGCGAAGGAAGTGGACGAAGAAGAGATGCCTATTGTAAAAGGCCCTGAAAATGTCAAAAAAGCAACTGCAAAATGAGCAAAGTGAAGCAGATAAATCTGGAGCAGGGGCATCCCACAGTGGAAGAAGCAGTACGTCGTATGAAAAACGAACTGTCCACTGCCAAAATGTCCGGGTTTAAGGCAGTCATATTGATTCATGGATATGGTTCCACTGGTACTGGAGGCACCATTAAGCCGGCAGTCAGCAAAAACTTATCACAACCGGTATTGATTGGTATCGTCAAGGATTGGGTAAACGGAGAAAACTGGCAAAGCAAAAAGACCGTTTTTCTGGCAACCTGTCCTACGTTGAAGGAACACAACAGACATATTGATGGGAACCCGGGAATCACGGTTGTTCTTCTCAAATAGAAATGAGCAGTTTAGGTGAGGTAGCCTATGGATCGTAATAAACAAAGAATGGTTTCTCGCGGACTGGTACTTGCACTGGTGTTGGCGGTGGTCTTCAGCTTCAGTAGCTGCGGCAAAGAGAAAACGGAAAAACCTGACGAGGTGCAATATCCTGATAATGCAGTTATGATTGACCAGACATCGAAGATGCCGGTGCATATTCCCTCTGGAAATCCGGCAGTGGTGGATTTGGATGGAGACGGAAAAGACGATGTCATCGAATACACCCTGGATTCATCAGATGACACATCGTCTCCGGTAGCCAGCTCCTTTACCATCAATGGTACGGAATTCAAAGATCTGCTATATGATGATTTTTTAATGACCATGGATTCTCCATGGGGAGACGGTTTTTATATTGTCGATATTGACACGAAAGATAACTTGCTGGAGATTGCCATTCTAGATGAAGGCCCCAGTAGTGATCAAGTTACATTTTTTTTCAGGTACAGCGAAGGAGAGTTGACATACATCGGAGATATACCAGACTTTCCTGAATCAAAAACTTGTAGTTTTACGGGAGATGGAACCATCACTGCGCAACTGAGGCTCAGTGTTTTGCAGACCTGGTGGGCACCGGCTACGTGGCGGTTAAATGAGCTAGATCGTTTGCAGCAGGAGAGCCAAACCGCTTATGTTCCATACGAAGAGTGGAGCAAATCAGTATTACTTGAAGATTTGCCTCTGCTTTCTGCCAAGGATCAAACAAGTGACACGATCATTGCACCAAAAGGCAGCGACGTCATCTTTACGGAAACCGACAATATTCACTGGATCAAACTAAAGGCTGATGGGGGTGTGACCGGATGGTTTTATCTCAACGATTACTCAACATTGATGGTCAATGGTGAACCAAGAGAGACCGTAGAAATATTCAAAAATTTATTGTTCGCAGACTAGAGTTGAATGAGAAACAAAATATGGGCCTGCGCCTGATGGCGCAGGCCTTTTTCTTTAGAAAACCATTGCAAATCGAGGGGAAATAGTGTATAGTGAAAATAGTTTGTTTGACTAACAAAGTAAATATACGCAGGCAAACTTGTTAATGAGGAGGATTGTATTGATCATAACAAAAATGAAAGAATTAAAGATAGGGGACTTGACAGCAAGAGTGCCCATTATACAAGGCGGAATGGGGGTAAACATATCAATGTCCCGTTTATCTGCGGCTGTGGCCAATGAAGGCGGAATCGGTGTTATCGCCACGGCCAGCATTGGTATGGATGAATCGGATTTTTACGCCAATTTTCTGGAAGCCAATATGCGTGCGCTGCGAAGAGAAATTCAAAAAGCCAAATCCATGACAAAAGGTATTTTGGGTGTGAATATTATGGTGGCTATGTCAAATTTTGGGGACCTGGTTCGCACTTCCATTGAAGAAAAAATTGATGTGATTTTTTCTGGCGCCGGATTGCCGCTGGATTTGCCTGAATACCTTACCGAAGGATGCAAGACCAAACTGGTTCCTATCGTATCATCCGGTCGCGCAGCCCGTTTGATTGCCAAGGTCTGGAAAGAGAAATACAATTATTTGCCGGATGCTTTTGTGGTAGAAGGACCCATGGCCGGGGGCCATTTGGGATTTAAGGCTGAGCAGCTTACGGATCCTAACTTTTGTCTTGAAAACCTGGTGACCGATGTACTGGCAGAAACCCGTAAACTAGAAGCTGACTATGCCAAAAAAATACCGGTTATTGCCGGTGGTGGCATTTTTACAGGAGAAGATATTTATAATATCATGAAGCTCGGCGCTGACGGTGTTCAGATGGGCACCCGGTTCGTGGCAACCGATGAATGCGATGCGTCCGATTTGTTTAAGCAAGCCTTTGTGGATGCGAGAGAAGAAGATGTTGTAATCATTAAAAGTCCGGTGGGTATGCCGGGGCGTGCCATAAAAAATCAATTCACCGAAGATGTAAAAGCCGGTATGAAAAAGCCATTTTCCTGCCCTTATCATTGTATCTCCACCTGCGATTATCAAAAGACGCCATATTGCATATGTCTGGCCTTGATGAATGCCCAGCGCGGTGCGCTTCGCAAAGGGTTTGCCTTTGCCGGAGCCAATGTTGCAAAAGTAAAGGAAATAGTATCGGTCAAAAAACTAATCGCTATACTTGAACAGGAGTATGCTGATGCCGCTTTGCAAAACGCATAAGCATGGGCACAAACACCAAGTTTGAGAACGCTTGTCAGTCCACATAACGAAACCATAAAAGAAAAGCCTGCCAATTCATTGGCAGGCTTTTCTCGTATTCTGACTAGATGGTTATTGTAAGAGGAATACAGCCGACATTGACGATTATTTATTCCTCGTCCACTCCGACCACTTGCCCTAATGTGGTATCTTCTAATACAGCTTCTGCTATATTGTTGCAGCTGTCACCAATTTTTTCGATATTATGAATTACATCGTTGTAAAGAACCGTGAATGCCGGAGAACAGGTATTGTCGTAGAGTCGTTTCATGTGGTGTTCCCGCAATCGAAGTTCCGTACGGTTCATTTGAGTCTCCTGGATTAATACGTCTTTGGCGATGACCATGTCGCCTTTGTCCAGTGCCTGGAGGGAGTCTTTCATCATCCAGATCCCTTGATCAAAAAAGTCGTTGATTTCGGCCATGGCGCGGTCAGAAAATATATATTTATTTTTGTGTTTTTCCGAGGCAAATTCTACTAGGTTCTTACAGTAATCGCCTACATGCTCAATATCCGCTGCTACATGCATTAAGCCGGATACCCGTCTCGCCTGGGTTTCAGTGGTGGCTTCAGCAGAAAGGATGGAGGCTAAATATTGAACGGCTTCGCCCTGGACTTTGTTCAATGCATCTTCCAATTCCATGACTTCGTCTACCGATTTCATGTCATCCTCTAGAAATGCTTTCTTGGATTTGTTAATCATTTCCAAGGCAAATTCTCCAATTCGGGAAAGTTCCCGTATGGCCAGATGAATGGCAAAAGTCGGTTGACTGAGGACCTTCATATCTAGATACATGGATTCGGACTGTAATTTGGCAGTCTCGGTACCCGGAACCAACTTTGTCACCAACTTCACAAACAATGGTAAAAATGGGAGGAACAGCAGCGTGTTGGTGAGATTAAACAAAAGATGACTGTTGGCAATTTGTCTTGAAATGATATCCACTTCCACCCCTTTTGGAGAAACGAAGGAGATGAATTCAATGATTTGGGGAATCCACCATATGAAGATTAATGTTCCGGTCAAATTGAAAATAACATGGAATGCAGCGGTACGCTTGGCATTGACTGACATTCCAATACATGCAAGGAGTGCGGTGATGGTGGTGCCAATGTTGTCTCCGAATAGAATGGGAATCGCACCGCCCAGGCCAAGGACACTGGAGATGCCATCGGGACCTGCTGTTGATGCAAGGTTTTGCAGCACCGCTATGGTGGCAGAGCTGCTCTGAACAACTACTGTCATCATGGTTCCGATAAACACCCCAAGGACAGGCCAATCTTGTACTTGAAGCATCAAATCCGTGAAAAATGGCGCGCTGGCCAAGGGTTTCATAGTGGCCCCCATGGTGTTAATCCCCACAAATAGAAGACCAAAGCCAAAGGCCGTCTGTCCGATATTTCGAATATTTTCTTTGTTTTTAAAGAAAAAATACATGATGAAACCAATGATGACAAACACCCAGGCATAATCACCGATCTTAAAGGCGATCAATTGTGCGGTCACGGTAGTTCCAATATTGGCACCCATTATGACACTGATTGCCTGAGGCAGTTTCATTAAGCCGGCACTGACAAACCCAACTGTCATTACAGTGGTTGCACTGCTACTTTGAAGAACTGCTGTAACCAGAGCACCGGCAAGCACCCCAAAGATCGGATTCGACGTTAGCATAGCCAAAACGCTACGCATTCTGTCTCCAGCGGCCTTTTGCAGGCCATCGCTCATCAGGTTCATGCCATAAATAAATATTGCCAATCCACCGAATAGAGCAATTGCAATTTGAAAATTCTCCATAAAAGTTCCTCTCACTTAAAAAATTCCTATAAAAACAGAAATGATAAAATTGCATAACAATATAATAATACACATAATTAGAAAGGGAAAATAGCATGAAATGTTAACGTTATGTTAAGATTGTGTTAAGTTTAGACTTATGAGAAGAAAAATAATTGTGCTCTTACAAAAAATGGAAATCTAATTGACAAAACATCATTTTCGTGGTAAATTTTACCCACATTAATTCAGTAATGGCAAAGCAACCGAAAGGTTGTGACGCAAAGCCAAGGGACTAAGCCTTCGGGTATGTCAGCCGGTTGCCCCGCCGATGCGGGTAACGATATTGCCTTTGCAAGCCTAGTAGCCATTCTGATGATTCGGAGTGGCTTTATTTTTTGAAAGGAGCAGGGACATGGGTTTTTTTTATCGCATGATCAATGATGGTTACGACTATGATGAATATGACAAAGAAGGATATAATCGAAATGGATTCGATCGGAAAGGATTTGACCGGGATGGGTATGATTCCAACGGGTTCAACTGGTTCGGCTTCGACAGGCAGGGCTTTAACGGATTGGGGTTTCAATAAGAATTTGACATCAGGTTGATAGAACCTTGTTACGTGACTACCAATTAAAACGGCCGGCTCCGGGTGGAGTCGACCGTTTTTGTTTTGTGTATTATTGGCAACTAGTCGGTTCGTTTTTGATTCCGGAAATCTTTTCGTCCTGAATCTTGGCGATTTTTTTGGCCAGTTCTTTTTTCATTTCCATGTTACCTAATCTGGAAATCATGATTCGCTGGGCTTGCGGAGATCCTGCTCCATGCATGGATTCAGTACGATAACCCACTGCACCGGACCCTAAGGTCAGGTTTTCGATGAGACGCATGATGCGCATTCTGTGTTCCGTGGGCACGGAGGACACACCTCTAAGATATTTCTCAACGTAGTGGCCGATTTCTGAGCTTCGCAAATCCTTTTCAGAAGGCTGAGTTACCATGATGCCACCGGCAATGTCTTCAGCCAATCTTGTCATTTCATAAGGGAATCGGGTTACATTTTGTTTGCATACGTTGGCCAGCATCAGATCAATCAGGTACGCGCCCGACGGGGTGGGATATCCTTCATAAGAGCAGGCCAGGGCAGAAGAGTAGATGGTTTCGTTCAGGTGGGTCATCTCAATCAGCTTGTCCTTGATATGGGAAGCCTTGGCAATCCCATTGTAGTCGGCGGCCAGAGCTGCGGCACCGATGAGCACATCCCCTACACCTGTTTTGCAGGCATAGCTGGGTCTGTGGTGCCCTCCGAACCGTTCCACAAGGGTGGTAACGAACTCGGTTTCACCGTTTAAGAAAATCCGTTCATTGGGAACAAAAACCTTGTCAAAAATAATCAGGGCTTCGTGGCCGCCGAACTGGCTGTTGCCCACATCAATTTCAGTGCCTTCCATTTTGCGAGTATCGCTGGACTGACGTCCATAGATCAGGGTAATACCCTTCGCATCAGAAGGAACCGCAAAGGAAACCGCGTAATCTTTGTCTTCCGGTGTCATGGAGATGGTTGGCATCACCAGGATTTCATGGGAATTAACGATACCGGTCTGATGAGCCTTACATCCGGTTACCACAATCCCGTCGGGACGGCGTTCCACCACCCTCAGGTACATGTCCGGATCTTCCTGCCCACTCGGAGAAAGACTTCTGTCGCCTTTGACGTCAGTCATAGCACCGTCGGTGACCAAGTCTTCCTTTTGGATGTATGCAATAAAGTTGGTGATGTTGTCCAGGTAGTGGGTTCCATATTTTGCGTCAATCTCGAAAGCAGTACTGTACACCGCATTGATGGCATCCTGCCCAACACAACGCTGGAAACAGCAGGCGGTCTTTTGACCCAGCATTCTCTGTCGCTTGACCTTTTTGACCAAGTCGCCGGTGTTTTGGAACACATGGGTGAATAGGTTAATCTTTTCTCCTGTGAGATGGGACTTTACCGTCATCAAATCCTCATACATAGGGTCCAGGGCCAGGTCATAAGTAAGCGCCACCGCATTCATTGAAGGGATAATAATGGGATGGTCTACGGGGGAAATAACCTTTTCTCCAAACATATAGACATTTAAGTTGAGCTTTCGAAGGCTCTCAACATATTCTTTGCCGGTTTTTAGTGTCATAACTGACTCCTTTCGTTGTTAGAAACAGACATAAGGGAAATAAGTGGCAAGGAATTCCTTACTACTGATTCTATTATACCTGTTTTGTCAAATTGCTAACAGACAAAGGTTAAATTTTGTAAAGACCCCACCCTTAAATTTTGTAAAGTTCCCATCGACAGTCCGCCAGGGTGTATTTTAACTCGTACCGCTTCTCCTGGCCTTCCATCAGACTTTGGCAGCAGTAGACATAGCAAAGCACGCCGGCGGTTTTCTTTTGTTCCACGGAAACCACTCGGTCGATGTTGATTGCCATGGACTGCCCATCGCCTTCTTCATAACGAAATTTGCGGGGCACCGGGGGCTTATTGCGGGGAAAAAAGGCTACCACATCAATGGGTCTGGCAATGATTTTCATAGTGAATACCCTCCCATCATGAGAAAATCCCCATCGTTGACGCCGCCCTGAATGGCGTTGACATTGGTGTTGGCAAACACTCCACGGATAATGGAACGATCTCCGTAACGGCTTCGGATTCGGTCTACCGCCCGATTCATCTGTTCATCCTTTTCTATATCGACGGGGTGAAAAAGAGACAATTGTTCCCGGTCCGATGGTGCAAAATTGCCGGCGGAGATGCCCATCTGGCGCAAGGGCTCACGGCGCCAGGCTTCTTCTACCAGTTGCCACCCCATCCGATAAAGATCTGACGTGGAGTCGGTGTAATAGCTGAGCTGCACTTGATGGCCTCGCCCTGTGAAATCGCTGGTTTTGAGGTGGATGGAAATCAGGGAGGCCTTGCATCCCAGCTTACGGATCCGCATGCCTACCCGTTCGCAAAGAGCCAACAAAACTTCTTTGGCTTCCTTTTCGGTGGAAACGTCATAGGGGATAGTAATGCTGTTACCCACACTCTTTTGGAAAATATCGCTATTGGTGGTCACCGGAGTCAGGTCCAATCCGTTGGCATACTCCCAGACCAGCTGGCCGTGGACATTCTTGAGAAGAATCTTCAGTAGGTTCAGATCGGCATTGGCCAAATCTCCCACGGTGCGGATGTTCATGGACAATAGTTTCTTGGTGGTGGCGCGGCCTACCATAAATAGTTCGCCCACAGGGAGAGGCCAAAGTTTGACCGGCACTTCATCGGGCCAGATTGTTTCCACCACATTGGGTTTGCGAAGTTCTCCAGCCATTTTGGCCAATAGCTTGTTGACAGAAACCCCAACATTGACCGTGAAACCCAACTCGTCGTGAATTCGGTTTTTGATTTCGGTTGCTAATTCCACCGGATCCTTGGCAAACCGGTCGGCTGCCCGATAATCTAAAAAACATTCATCGATGCTGTATCGTTGGACCAGGGGGCTATATTCCCGCAGGATTTCGTACATGGCGTTGCTGCAAAGGAGGAACAAATCATAGTTGGGGGGATACACAACTAGATCCGGGCACCGTTTGCGTGCCTCCATCAAAGACTCCCCGGTTTGAATCTTGTATTTTTTGGCGGGACCGGATTTGGCCAGAATAATGCCGTGGCGGTTTTTGGGATCTCCGGCAATGCAAGAGGGGATCTCCCTGATGTCAATGGGATATCCTTTTTCCAACATATGAACGGCTGTCCAACTTAAATAGGCCGAATTGGCGTCAATGTGCATGATGGTCATGTGTGTTACTCCTCTTGGGAACTCCATTATAAAGAACATATGTTCGTAAATCAAGGGGAAATTTGGTACAGTAATGTTTTTTTTATGAGAAGCACAAACAAAAAAGGCGAACCCGCAGGCTCGCCTTTTAATGTGGCTATTCAATAGTTGTACTTAGTAAGAATTTGGATCTCTTTTGTTGGTCCGGATTACAGAACCAGTGATGGCGGGGTATACACACGTGCTGCCATTTCACCGTTGAGGGCATAAAGGCCTTTGGCATCGGAACTGTAAAGTTCATATTTTTTAATGTTGTCCTCTGCGTTTTTTTCTTCCTCGCCTTGTTCTTTCACAAACCAATCCAGGAACTGCATGGTACGGTAGTCCTTTAGTTCACTTGCCACACCATAAATGTTGTGGATGGAAGCGGTAACCAATTTCTCATGCGCCAGTGAGCCTGGGAGAGGATCCATCTGGTCATTTAGGGGAACATCCGGCTTGGCCAGAGCTTCCAGGGTTACCTTGTCTGCATTGTTGTGGAGATATTGGTTCATCAGCATGGCATGGGCTTGCTCTTCTTGGGCTTGTACCGTAAACCAATTGGCAAAACCGTCAAGGCCTGCGTCGGTAAAGTAGTTGGCAAAATCCAAATAAAGATACGCTGAGTAAAACTCTTTGTTCACTTGTTCATTTAATAATTTTGAAATGGCTTTATCTAACATGTTATGTTCCTCCGTTTCTTAAAGAATTCAACGCATTTCGCTTATGCTTGAAATGCTTATGATTTATTTTACCTCAAAAAAGACCTGCGAAACAAGTTTATTTTCATAGAGGAGGGGAACATCAAAAAATACTTGACAACTATATCGTCTGCCGATATAATTTGATATGTCGGTAGACGATATATCGTTATGCGTAATAAATGGAATGCTACCGATCAAAAGGAGATAACATGGGCGAGCAAAACCAACAATCGGCCTTAACTGAGGCGGTATATTATATCCTGCTGTCACTGGAAACCCCAATGCATGGCTACGGCATTATGCAGCAGGTTCGGGAAATGAGCGGAGAAAGGGTATCGCTGGGCGCAGGAACTTTGTACGGCGCTATCAATACCTTGGTAGAGAAGGGTTGGATTGTTCCATTGACCGGTCCTTTGGATGCCAGAAAAAAAGAATACCAAATAACGGAGAAGGGCAAGCAAGTACTCCGTGACGAATTGATCCGCTTGGAGGAGCTGGTACAAAACGGAAAACGTGTGATTAACGCAGAGAACAGGACTGTAGAGAATAACGATTTGAGATAGAAAGGAAAGACCGATGAAACATATTATGTGGAGAGTCTTTATCGATTACGAAAAAGAAGAAAAATGGCTGAATGAAATGGCCGCAAAAGGTCTGGCAATGACCGATTATTCCTGGTGCAGATATGTATTTGAAGAAACTCCGCCGGGAGAATATGCCTATCGATTGGAATTACTTGATAATGTTGCCGTTCATCCTGAAAGCCGGAAATACATTGCGTTTCTAGAAGAAACCGGTGTGGAGCAGGTCGCTTCCTATATGAGATGGGTGTACTTTCGCAAAAAGACAAAAGACGGACCGTTTAATCTTTATTCGGATATTAATTCCAAATTGAGACATTACCAAAGAGTATTTCAACTCTGGTTTGTGTTGGGCATAGCCGAACTTGTGATTGGGTTTTCAAACACAATGCTGGGAATAGAGCAAGCCATAAGTGGAGGGTGGAATTTTAATGGGTGGATGGGATTGCCACTGCTGGTATTAGGACTATTTTTGCTGTTTGGATTGGCGCTGCCACTTCATCGAAAAATCAAGCAGCTTAAAGCAGAAAAAGAGATTATGGAATAAAGAAACGGTAGGAGCGATTCCGTTGAACGGGATCGCTTTTTTTTATTGGAAAGGAGAAAAAAATCCAAGGTTTTTCGATAAATGTGCTTGACTACAAAATAGTGCAGTACTATACTTGACATGTTAAGTATAGTAAACAATAATTCGTTATACCAAAATGAAAAGGTGGTGAAACAATGATTGTTTTATTAAGCAGGTTACAGTTTGCGTTTACTGTATCCTTCCACTTCCTCTTTGTACCGCTAACCATAGGACTCATCTTACTAACCGCAATTTTTCAAACGTTAGCAGTGGTAAAGAAGGATCAGATGTACCGACGAATCGCTGATTTCTGGGGAGAACTCTTCGTCATCAACTTTGCAGTGGGTATCGTCACAGGCCTGATTATGCCGATTCAGTTCGGCACCAATTGGTCAGCTTATTCCATTTTTATGGGAGATGTGTTTGGCTCCCCATTGGCCCTGGAAGCACTTCTGGCGTTTTTCCTGGAGTCGACATTTGCAGGAATCTGGATTTTTAAACGGCACAAACTATCGGACAAATTTCGAATGGTCGTGGTCTGGCTGATTACGCTGGGCACAACCATTTCTGCGCTTTGGATTATTACAGCCAACGGATTTATGCAACACCCGGTTGGGTATGAACTGGCTGCGGATGATTCTAAAGTGCTACTCACCAATTTTGGCGAGGTGATGGCCAATCCGTATTCCTTGTTTATGTTAAGCCATACCTTGCTATCAGCATTTTTGCTTGGCGCGTTTTTCGTGGTTTGCGTTAGCGCTTTCCATTTCATGAAAGACTTGAAAGCACCCAATGCGGAACGAACCGCTTTCTTTAAAAAATCCATGACCGTGGCAGTGATTGTGGGTTTGATGGCCAGCATACTGATTCCCATTGAGGGAAACATCTATGCAAAGTATATTGGACAAAATGATGTCCAACCATTAAAGGGTGCAATTCTAAGAGACCAGGTGGATGCCAACGGTCAGATGACCTCCGGTGAAGTGACGGGATCTTCAAAAGAAGAGGCCATTGATGCAAAATCCGAAGCAACTTTAAAGGCTGCTGAAGAGAACCTAAGCAATCTTGATAGAAAACCCCCTGTAAAATTCGTATATTATTCCTTTATGATTATGCAAGTACTGGGATATTTTTTCCTTGGCTTCTTCTTGCTCTTACTGGTTTTGCCAAAGCTGTTGCAGAAAAACCGTTTGTTTCAGCGGATTGCCATCTATGCAATCCCGTTGCCGTACATCGCCATCACCCTGGGGTGGATTGTGGCAGAAGTCGGCAGGCAGCCCTGGCTGGTATATAATCTGATGACAGTGGAAGATGGGGTTTCAACGGTGGCAGAAAGTGCCGTTTGGTTCTCCTTGTTCACCCTCATTGTGTTCTATATTATACTATTCGCCATGGATCTGTATCTTCTGATGAAGAAGGCGCGAAAAGGTCCCAGCCTGGAAGAAAAGGAGGTGTTGTAGATGAGTCAAGATGTATTGGCAATCATATGGTTTGCAATTTTATTGACTGCGTGGAGCGTTTATCTGGCATTTGAATCCTTCGTGGTAGGCAGCGGCATGCTTCAACCCTTCATTACCAAGGATAAGGCCGCGCAGCAAGCCATTTCGAGGCCTGCAGGGCTACACTGGGATGGGATAGAAGTCTGGCTGATTACAGCAATCGGTGGCACATTTGCCGCATTTCCCGCTGTGTTTGCCAAGACCCTGGAAAGTCTTTATGTGGCATTCTTCCTGCTTCTGATTTTGTTGATGATCCGGGGTGTCACCATTGAGCTGGCATACAAGGATGAAAGTCCACTCTGGCAGAAAATCATGACCCGGGCATGGAATGTTTCCAGTTTATTGATTCCTCTGGTGTTTGGGGTATATTTCTCCAACCTTTTCGGGGGACTGAAACTAGGAGCTAACGGCAACGAAGGAAAATTCTATGAAATATTTAATATGAATGCCATTATTATGGGCGTGCTCTTTGTGGCTGTCTGCATCATCACAGGCTCCGCCTGGATAGTGCTCACTGGCGGCAAGAATAAAGAAGCCTTCAAAGAGAAAGCATTTGGCATTTCCTTTAAGGCATCCATCGTGGCTGCCCTGGCGGTGATTTATGAAATGATGGCATTCAATACAGGAGAAGGCATCTTTGGAAGAAGCCAGCTGTTCGCCGATGCCCCAATCCTTTGGGCGATTCCGGTGCTTCTGGTTTTGGTGGCCCTGACCAATATTTTATTCACTTGGAAAAAATCTGCTTGGTTCAGTTTGGTTTTCGGGATGCTGACCTTACCGCTGATGGTTATCATCGGGTATCTGGCCAGCTATCCCTACATGTTGCCCTCCAGCATTGATACAAAATTCGGCATCAATCTATTCGATGCAGCCAGCAGTCAGTACACACTGACCGTTATGCTTTATGCCGCTCTGATATTTGTACCTATCGTATTGGTATATCAAGGATGGAAATTCTGGTATTTTGCCAGAAGATAGGTAGTTCCACCAATAGTGATGATACGTAGAAGCAAAGCGCCTTGGTCCATGAACTTGGACCAAGGCGCTTTGTGCTTTGTGCTTTGTGCTTTGTGCTTTGCGCTTTGTGCTTTGTGCTTTGTGCTTTGTGCTTTGTGCTTTGTGCTTTGCGCTTTGTGAAAGAAACCATTGCATAGAAAAAGAAATCATGGTTCCGTTTATTTGCTTTTTTCTTTGGAACGCTTATCGTTGATTTGCGCCATGTGGCTCTCATCGATTAGGGTGACATTGTTTTCTTTGGCCCAGTCCACACAACCATTCAAAGCGGTCTTCAAAAATACCCGAGGCACCCGCACCAGCTGTTTGCAGGCGTCCTCGGTGAATTTCACATCAGGATCAACGCGATTGGCGGTATAATACACACTTTGCAAGTCCGCCTCTTTGCCTGCCGGGATGGGGATGCCAATAGGCCTTCGGAATCTGGTAAACCAGAATTTTGTAGAATCTCGGTATCCGTAATCCACCGGAACTCGGGGAAAGTCGGAGGCTTTCACGCCGTTGATGATGGCGGCATGGTATTTTTCTTTCATGAGAATTTTATCAACCCTTAGGATGAAATGACAGCCGAACTTGCTGGTGATGCCGTTAAAGTCTCGGTACGGGGGTTCCACACCTTCTAACTGACCCACCCGGATGGCATCTTCAAAGGCGTTTTCCAGTTGGCTGTCCCAGGTGCATTCAAACACCTGATAGGCATCCTGCATGATTAACGGACGCGTTCCATCACACTGACCTTCTTCCAATTTGAATTTGCAGTTGGACATTTTTTCGGCACTGGTTTCCCCTGGAAATCCCAGACGTACGGCTTCTTTGAATCCCGGCTTGCTGTCTTCGATAAAGTTCAAGGCGCAAGTGCCCCGTTGCAACAGGTGCTGCGCCGTATTGGAGGAGTTCCTGCATTCCAGTAACATGGCGTAATAATCTTTACCTGCAATGTAATAGGGGAAGCAAAGAGAGTAGGAGCCAAGAGAGGTACTACCGTCGTCGGCGATGGTGCTGATCATCACGGTTGGCATGGGGAAAAACGCAGAAGTCTGGTAAAAGTTGTCAACAATTCTCAATTCCTTGTATGAACTCATATGATTACCTCCTTTGGTACATGTAAAAATTATATCACGGGGTACAGGGGGGGTGCAATGTGACAGCGCTGCGGTTTTACTATTTTTGTACCAAGGGCAGATAGAACATGGTACACTTGACTTGAATAGGGTGTAAGGTGAAGCCCTACCTACAGAGAGGTGGCTTATGAGCAGAATCAGCGAATCCATTTTTGGCACGCTTGGGGCAATCCGGTTTAAAAACCGGGTGAATTTCATGAAGCCCAAAAGATCCGAAAAGCATAAAATGCCAACCATGTCCCACAAACAATATTTAACATCAACCATGGTGGTGAATAATCGTACGGTTTGCACCATACAACCTTTGCAGGCTGATACGAAGCTCCAAAATACAGGGACCAATGCCCAAAATGCAGGGGCAAATATCCAAAATACAGGGGCAAATGTCCACATTGTATATTTTCACGGCGGCGGATATTCCATGGAAGCAACCGGAATGCATTTCGCATTGATGAAAACATTGGTCAAGCAAACAGGATGTGCCGTATCGTACGTTGATTATCCTCTAGCCCCTGAAAATACAGCGACGGATGCAATGGAGATGAGTTTTTTAGCATACAAAAAACTACAAGCGGCAGATTCCAATCGCCACTTTGTTCTAATGGGTGATTCTGCGGGGGGCGGTTTAGCGCTGGCGCTAGCCATGAAGATTCGGGACGAAGCACTTACCGACAAAGAACTCTTTTCGCCTGAGCAGATTATTTTGTTTTCGCCCTGGTTGGACATCGCGCTGACAAACACAAGAATTCCTGAATATGAAAAGAGGGATGTGATTCTTGATGTGACTGGTTTGCGAGAAATCGGGGAGAAATATCGGGGAGATGTTGCCGCAGACCATTACACGGTTTCTCCAAAGTTTGGGGACTTATCCGGACTTGGTAAAATCGCCGTCTTTTACGGCACAGAAGAAATCTTTTTCCCTGACTGCCAGGAATTTTGTGATGAAAAGCAAAACGGCAGCTTCCAAGTGGCAGGGTATGAATATGAGAAAATGCAACATGACTGGGTCCTTCTGCCTATTGAAGAGGCGAAACGGGCCATTGGCGAAGTCTGCGCATTGGTTACGCAAAGAGACATAATCATATAGTGATTGCCCCATATTAATTCAACCATCCCACCGCACCCCTGCGGTGGGATTTCCTTTAATCCCCATTTGAAATCTGCAGAGGCCCCATAATCCCCATTTAAAATCTGCAGAGATCCCATAATCCCCATTTGAAATCTGCAGAGGCCCCATAATCGTTTTGGAACCAGGGATCTTCAGATAAAATATGACGAATCTCGAAAATTTAGACCATATACATATTTTCTTCCAGAAAATCACCGAATACTACGGATATTTGAGGCAAATTTTTGATTTGACATATTTATGCATGAGAGGTGCCGAATCGCATTCGCAAATCGCGATTCGGGTGTCAACATTATGTCAACTACCATTGATTTTGGACTAAAACTATGTTTTTTTCGACAAATAAGCGATTTTGTCATATTTTCAATCCGGAGAAGTCGGGTCCGTTGCATAAAACACGCATACTCGAGGTATGCGTTGCATGTTTATACAAAAATAATCGGTTTGCAGAACTAAACGCAGGTTTGCACAACTAAACGCAGGTTTGAACACGTAAATTCATGTTAAGTAGCTTTTTTCCTGAGAACAAAGGGATTCAAGGGGAGAGGACTCGCATATAGTGTGCATTTTATGGTATACTAAAAATGGTACACTGGTGACAGTGAAAGGTGGTGTCAACATGCCCAAGCAAGCCAAACAAAAGCTAAAACTTTTATATATTATGCGGATCCTTTTGGAGGAGACCGACGAGAACCATACCATCACAGTCAATGAAATCATCAAGAAGCTAGAAGTCCAGGGAATTGCCGCGGAACGCCGTAGCATTTATGATGACCTGGAACTTTTACGTGACTGCTATGGATTGGATATTGAGAAAAGAAAGAGCAAGACCCACGATTACTATGTGGCATCCCGGGAATTTGAACTGCCGGAGATTAAGCTTCTGGTGGATACGGTGGAGGCTTCCCGATTTATCACCCACAAAAAAAGCATGGAGCTGATCAAAAAACTCACAGCCCTGACCAGCCATCACAACGAATCATTGCTTCGGCGTCAGGTTCACGTATATGACCGGGTCAAAAACAACAGTGAACTGATTTATTATAGCGTGGATGCCATTCACGAGGCAATTTCCACCAACCGTAAAATCACTTTCCAGTATTTTGACCGAAACCTAAACAAAGAAAAGGTTCTTCGCAAGGAAGGCAAATTCTATGTGAAATCCCCCATTGCGCTGACCTTTGACAGTGACAATTACTATTTGGTGGTTTACGAAAGCGAATGGAAGCAATACGCCTACTACCGGGTGGATCGCATGCAGGCTGTTTCTGTATTGCCAGAGGAACGGGAATTGCCGGAAGCGGCCTTTGATCTGATGAAGGAGCTCCGACCTGTTTTCCGCATGTATGGTGGCAAGCGAGCAGATATGTGCGTAGAATTCAGCAATGAGCTGGCAGGCCCTTTGATGGACAAGTTTGGACAGGATATTATCATGGTGCCTCAGGGGGAAGACCGTTTTGTGGTTCACTTCAAGGCTGCCATCAGCCCACCATTTTTGTCCTGGCTGATTGGATTTGGCAACAAAGCCAAGGTCATTTCACCGCCATGGGTCATCGATGAGATGAAATGCTTGATGGATGAGGCAACCTCCCAGTACGAATAGTCGGAGAAATGCCTTGAATCTAGGCGAAAAAGTGGTAATATGTTCTTATTCTGCAAAATTTAGCAGCATATTGGAAGGAGAATCATTATGCTTGGAGCGATTGTCGGAGACATCGTTGGATCTCGGTTTGAGTTTGACAATATCAAAACCAAAGACTTTGATTTTTTTAAAGAAGAATGTTTTGTCACAGATGATAGCATTATGACCCTTGCCGTAGGGAAAGCGATCATGGAGTGCAAAGGGAATTATGCCGACTTGGGCCGCAAGGCCACCAAATATATGCAAGTGATCGGACAGCCTTATTTGAATTGTGGCTATGGCGGCAATTTTTATCAATGGATGTACACGGATAACCCCTTACCTTACAACAGTTATGGCAATGGTGCAGCGATGCGTGTCAGCGGATGCGGACTTGTGGCAAAATCCTTGGAAGAGGCCAAAGAGCTATCGGCCAAGGTTACTGAAATAAGCCACAATCATCCTGAAGGAATGAAAGGCGCAGAGGCCACAGCTGTTGCGATTTTTCTTGCGAAAGAGGGAAAGAGCCTTACAGAAATTCGGGAGTATATCAACCTGAATTACTATCCCATGAACTTCACGTTGGACGAAATACGTGAGGGATATCAATTTAATGAAACCTGTCAGGATACTGTCCCACAGGCGATTATGGCAGTGCTGGAGTCTACTGATTTTGAAGACGCCGTGCGTAATGCCGTTTCCCTTGGAGGAGACAGCGATACCCTGGCGGCCATTGCCGGATCCATTGCCCAAATGCACTACGGCGTACCCGCCGAGATTGAACAAGAGGCACTGAGCCATCTGGACAATAGATTGAAAGCCATCTATGACGAATGGGTACAGTTTATGAAAGACCAAAAAGCCCAAAACTAAAGTACGATCCAAGACAGGAGATAGCAGGAAAATGGCAGAACGACCCACCATTGCATTGCTTTATGATTTTGATAAAACCCTTTGCACAAAGGACATGCAGGAGTATAGTTTTATTCCCAAAGTCAACATGAGTGCGGAGGATTTTTGGCGAGAGGCCACCAATCTGGCGAAAACCGAGAAGATGGATGGAGTGCTGGCATACATGTATCTGATGTTGCGCAAGGCGGATTCTTCGGAGCAGCCCATCAAACGTCAGGATTTTGTTGATTTGGGAAAAGATCTGGAGCTTTTTCCCGGTGTAGAAGAATGGTTTGACAGAATCAATGAAGTTGGAAAGCAAGGGGATGCGAATATTGAACACTACATCATTTCATCCGGCCTCAAAGAAATCATCGAAGGCTCCAAGATTTATGGTGCGTTCCGGGAAGTATTTGCCTGCGAATTTTATTACAACGTCAATGGGATTGCTTGCTGGCCCAAAAATGCCGTAAACTACACAACGAAAACCCAATTTTTGTTTCGCATCAACAAAGGGGTGTTGGATATTTCCAACGACAATGACCTGAATAAATTCACCCGGGAAGAAGACCGACCCATACCGTTTCGCAATATGATTTACATCGGCGACGGGCTCACCGATGTACCTTGCATGAAGCTGGTGAAGATCAATGGGGGACACTCCATTGCGGTATATCAGGATGGGGGCAAGGAAAAAGTCAGCGAACTGTTAAAGGCCGAGAGGGTGGATTTTCTGACTCGGGCAGATTATACGGAAGGCTGCGAGCTGGACCTGATGGTAAAGGACATGATTGCCAAGATGGCAAAATAGCACCAATGTCATATATATTAAACAAAATCATCCTAACGGAGAGAACTGGTTGCGGGATATAATCCAAGCGTATAAACCAGTTTTTTTGTTAGAATGAAGAAGGAGGACCCCATGACAGATTTGAATCAGGCCGTAAAACTGAAAAGAACGTTAAACCTGCCAATGCTGATTATGTTTGGACTGGCCTATCTTGCGCCAACCGTTGTATTTAATTATTATGGCATATTTACTGCTGACACGCAGGGAATGTATACCTTGGCAATCGGCATCACAACTGTGATTATGCTTTTTACCGCATTCAGCTATGTGCAAATGGTCAAGGCTTATCCAATCGCGGGTTCTGCTTACACGTATGTCAATAAATCGGTGCAACCTCATTTGGGATTCATGACCGGATGGGTTATGCTGCTGGATTATATGTTGATTCCGATGATTTGTTACTTACTGCTGGGAATCTATATCAATGAGTTTTTCCCTGTATTGCCAGTCTGGCTTATTGTGGTAGTGGTTGGTGCATTGGGTGCCGCAATCAATATCATTGGCATGAAAACAGCCAGTGTCATTAACTCCATTATTATTGTTGCTCAGATTGGATTCACTTTGTTGGTTATTGTCGTCATTGCAAAGTATGTGGTCGGTGGAGGCGGAACTGGAGAGCTTGTGGTCCCTGAAGCGATATACAATCCTGCAACTTTTGATATTGCAAAAGTATTTGGCGCGGCAGCTGTTTTGTGCGTTTCCTTTGTTGGGTTTGATGCGGTGACCACCTTGGTGGAAGAAACGAAAAATCCTGATAAAGTCATGAAACCGGCAGTCTTGGGAGTTGTCATCGGCGCAGGGATACTCTTCATGGCGGTTTCCTATTTTATGCAGCTTGCGTGGCCAATGGCTTACAAAGAAATTGAAGATCCTTCTGTCGGTGTCTTTGAACTGTTCCCATACATCGGAGAAGACTGGATGGGAAACACTTTTTTCATCGTTGATAACTTCGCAACCTTTATCTGTGCGATGTCAGCGTTAGCCGCTGTTTCAAGAATTTTATATAGTATGGGCCGTGACAACATTCTTCCAAAGAAAATATTCGGAAGATTATCACCTAGATTCCAGACACCGGTTATTAACATTTTCATCACTACCGTTGTTGCCATGACCGCATTGTTTTACCAGGACAACTTGCTGGGTGCCGCATCGCTGGTTTCCTTCGGCGCAATTACCGGTTTCATCATGGTGAACCTTTCAGTCATTTCTCACTATTTCATCCGCAATAAGAGACGAAAAGGCGCGGAGTTCTTCAGGTATTTAGTCCTTCCGTTGATTGGTGCTTGCACCTTGATAGTTGTTTTTATCTTCATCGATAACACAGCGAAGATCCTGGGAATGGCATGGCTCGCGATCGGTCTGATCTATCTGGCTATCAAAACGAAAGGTTTCCGGGAACTGCCACCAGAAATGAAGCTTGAGGACGAATAAGAGGCGCACCGCCTGGAGGAGACAATTGTGATTACAAAAATTAAAAACGCAAAAATATATACCTGTAATGAAGACCACCCATGGGCAGAATCCATTGCATTCTCAGGGGACAAAATAATTTATGTGGGTCCCGATGCCCAGTGCCCCATCAGTGACAAAGTGATGGATGCCGGCGGTAGAACAATTTTACCCGGTTTTGTGGACAGCCATAATCATCCGGGCATGGTTTGCCAAAGCTCCTGGCACATCACGTTGCCATGGGTGGATCAGGTGGATGAACTATTGGATTTTGTTCGTCAATATGCGAAAGATCATCCCAAAGAAGAAGTTCCTTTCTTGTACTTTGAATACTACCCAACTACATTGTTTGGCGAAGGGAGTCCAACCAAGGAATTGCTGGATACCGCGGTGTCCCACAGGCCATGTCTTTGTCAGGATTTTGGTGAACACTTGCATTGGGTCAACTCAAAGATGCTGGAATGCATGGGGGTAACCAAAGACACCCCGGATCCGGTGCCTGGTCTGGAGATGTTTGTCCGGGATGAAAACGGAGAACCGACAGGTTGGGTCAAAGAATTCGCATGGATTCATTTTGCTGACAAACTCTTTGAAGCCATTGAATGGGAAGCCCCCATGACCATGACGCCGGAACTAATGGAAGAGTTCTTTGAATTTACCAAAACCCACGGCATCACAGGGATGGGAGAGGGCATTTTGGAAGGGGAAGCGCAGTTGGCTTCCATGGCTGAACTGGATAGACAAGGAAAACTGAATCTTTATTATGATGGTGCCGTTCGATTTTGGTCTATCGAAGATTTGCCTGAAAAAATAGCCGAGCTGAAAACATTGCGGGAACAGTATCAAAGCAAGCATATCAAAATGGATATGATGAAACTTTTCTTGGACGGGACCAATGAATCGGGCAATAGCGCCTTGCTGGAACCGCTGGTCAATGATCCCACCGGCACAAATTATGGCGAAATCAAAATGGATTCCAAGGAATTGAAAGAATGCTTCCTGCTATGCAACGCAGAAGGTCTTGACCTGCAAATCCATATGGTAGGCGACCGGGCATTCCGAGTGGGTTGCGATGCCGTAGAGGCGGCGCAGAAAGAGGCCAAAGAAAAGGGGATCCCCTGGAAGATTCAACCGATATTTGCCCATTGTGAATTGGTGGACGGAGATGATATACCAAGGGCTGCGAAACTTGGAATCACCATCAACTGGACTTGCCATTGGGCCGGCGGATATTTCGGCACCCAGGCTATTTCCCTGTTGGGTCCGGAACGATGGCACCGCATGTATCGAATCAAAGAGTTTATCGATAGCGGAGCCTTGGTTGCTTTTTCAAGCGATGTGACAACCTTTTATGAATTAAGAAGGCGTGCCGATCCTTTGCTGGGAATCCAGGTTTCCCATACCCGCATGGACCCGGAATTTCCATTGGATCCCGCGATTTGCCCGGGGGGCAAACGAACACCCGCCGGACAGGAATTGCCACTTGATGTATTGATAAAAGGATATACTTTAAGTGCCGCAAAACAAATGCATTGGGACGATCTGATGGGCTCGTTGGAAGTTGGAAAACTGGCCAACATGATTGTGTTATCGAAAAACCCATTTGAGGTAGATCCTTTTGAAATAAAAGACATCAAAACAGAAGCAGTTATTTTTGACGGCGAGGTACTTTTCGGCATATAATGGGGGAAAGAAAGCTGGAAGGAGCGCGCTCCCCTATGTATATTGAAAAGATTGAATTCCCCCCGGGTGTGCCAATCTCCTATGAAGGATGGCAGCTGGGAAGCTATCACCTGCATACTCACAAAAATGTGATTGAAATTCTCATGGTGGCAAAAGGCAAAGCCAATGTCACCATGAGTTTTGAACGTTTTGAACTAAACCAGGGGGATTTTATTGCGATTCGGGAGAGCGACTCCCATTCGTTTAGTGCATCGGACTCCGGCTGTGAGGTAATTTCGCTATATTTTGATATGGACGCGTATGTAGAAAAATTCCCATATCTGCATTATGTATTGTTTGCATGTGAGTCTTTTGACTTGGCAAAATACCGCAATGAAACTTCCAAAATCAGAAATCTGATTTTAGCCATTTTGATCCGGCTCATACGTGGCGACCAAAAGAGCCTTGACGAAGCAATGCGTGCAGCGGAAGATTTTGTCTGGATTTTAGTCAATGACGATGACATGATTAAATACTATAACCGGAAGTGGGATGCTTCCTACAGCAAAATAGAGAAGTACTATGCCATCATGGGTTATTTATTTGAGAACTATTATACCAAGAACCCTTTGGAGTTGATTGCAAAAGAAGTACATTATTCAAAGTCATATATCTCTCATCTGTTTAAGGATGTCGGTGCCAGTAGTTTAAAGGATATGCTTGGATTTATCCGAATTTATCACTCGGAAGAAATGTTAATCAACTCGGACCTGTCAATCCATGACATCTCCGACAAGTGCGGCTTTTCGGATATTAAATATTTCAACTCGAATTTCAAAAAATGGTTTTTGTGTAATCCCTCTGAATATCGCAAGCAGGCTGTGCAAGAAATGAACAAATCAAGTATCTTCAATTCACTGAGCCCTTCCCAAATGATGCAACATGCCAAGGAACTTGCCCGTTGCGATTTGGAAGCACCTCGTTACAAAGCGGCGATTACACCGCTATCCATAAAACTCTTTGGCGCAACGGCAGAAGAACATTATGACGTCAGCCAGCCAGAACCTCTGACTGAGGCGATGATGGAAGCCCAGCAAATCGCCCCGGCTGCTCAGCGGCATGGGATGAGGGTGTTCCTGGGAGAAGATGCGCTGGAAATGCCAAATGGAGTACTGGCAGAAAAACTCAGATCTTTTGAAAATCGAAGTTTTCGACCGGTCATCACAGTGGACCGACGCACCATATCAGCCGGGAAGTGCAGAGAAATTCTTCTAAAGGCCATGGATTCACTAAGTGGACAGGACTATTATGAGATTGTTATCCTATACACTGACTTGGGTCAGTACAATGAAATCAATAAGCTTATAGAGGAAATCAGCCACAAGTACCACCACGAAGAAATTCATCCTTACTTCGTCTGAGAATAAGTCAAAAAGGATTGCAGGCCAATCCTTTTTTATTGCACAAAACACTTGCATTCATTGGAACAATTTGTTAGATTAAACTGTTTCAGGCTTCGCATGAAAGAGATTTGCAGATGCTGAATCTGTTCCATATTGATTTTTAGAAAGCAGGTACACCAAATGAGACAAAAAACCAGACGAATCATCGTATACATTTCGCTATTGTTATTTCCGTTGATTCTTAACTATATGTCGCCTTATGTTCCCCTAGACGGAGCGTTTCAGGGAATCATCGCCGGCAGCGTGTTGCTCTTTGCGGCCCAGTTTCTTTCCGGGATTTTCTTTGGGCGGATTTGGTGCGGCTGGTTGTGCCCGGTTTCGGGTCTCAGCGAGATGGGGGCTTCCATCAATAATAAAAATGTGCCGGTGAAAGTGCTCCGAATCATCCGATACAGCGTCTTTGCTATTTGGTTTGGCATTTTGGTAACCGGATTTGTGCTGGCAGGTGGCATTAAGGGAATTGATCCCTTCCATCTGACCGACCGAATTGTATCTGTGGATGAACCGATGAAGTATTTCATTTATTATATAGTACTTACTACTTTATTTGTCCTAACCATCACCGTTGGAAAGCGGGGTGCGTGTCATACGATTTGCTGGATGGCGCCGTTCATGGCAGCCGGTTATCAGGTGGGCAGGGCGCTGCGGGTTCCACAACTACGGATTCAAGGAAACTATGAATTATGTATCCGGTGTGGGCAGTGCAACCGCAAATGTCCCATGAGTATTGATGTGCGGGAACAAGTCAAAGGTGGCGGGGTGGTTGTATCCGATTGCATCCTTTGTTGTGAGTGTGTGGAGACCTGTCCCAAGAAAGCAGTCACTCTTGGATTTAGCAGAATTAATTAATACAAAATAGGAGGAATCAAAAGTGAGTTATTATTGGCCAATACTGTTGATTGTGGCATCCAATGTGATGTACCATATTACGGCGAAATCAATCCCCGAAACCATTAACCCCCTGGCATCGTTGAGTGTCACATACCTTTGCAGCGGAGCGCTTGCGCTGGCGTTATATTTCTTCACCAGTCCGGTGAAGAACCTAGCCACAGAATATAGCCATCTCAACTGGACGGCTGTGATGATGGGCGTGGCAATTGTGGGGTTGGAGCTTGGCAGCATCTATATGTATAAGGCTGGGTGGAACATTAGTGTGGGATCTTTGGTTTCGAATATTGCTCTGGCATTGGCATTGATTGCTGTGGGATTGCTGTTTTATAAAGAAACCATCAATTTCCAGCAGTTTGTGGGAATCGGACTTTGTTGCGTTGGGTTGGTTTTGATCAGCAAATAGGGGTATAAACAATTTTCGATTCGAAGAGTGTCTAAACGGCAGGCCAATTGGTATATCTGTTCACCCATGTAGGAAAAAGTGAAAGAAATCTTGTGTTTTATGGTAAAATGTAAATAATAAAAGTAAAAGTATCAATGGGAATCAATTGTTGTTGATGTGCATTGATTTGGAGGTGATTCTTTGGGAATTGACAACTGGGTACCAGCTTTGGTTTTATCACTGCTGGCTGGCTTATCAACCGGGTTTGGCGGCTTGTTTGTTTTGATGTTTCGGTCGACAAATAAGAAGTTTTTGTCCGTGGCCCTTGGGTTTTCTGCCGGAATCATGATCTATATTTCATTTATTGAACTTCTTCCCGATGCCAAGGATCTCCTTGCCAAGACCATGGGGATAGATAAGGGCGGATATATTGCGCTCCTTGCATTTTTTATTGGGATTGTTTTGATTGCGGCCATCGATAAGTTCGTGCCGGAAGGTGAAAACCCCCATGAGATTCACAATATTGAAGAAATCGAAAAATGCGATGTCATTCAGGGAGCCCATAAGCTGATGAAGACCAGCGTCCTGACTGCCATCGCCATTACCATTCATAATTTCCCGGAAGGAATGGCTACCTTCATTACAACGGTCAGCGAAATCAAGCTGGGGGTTGCCGTTGCCATTGCAGTTGCCATCCATAATATCCCCGAGGGAATTGCCGTTGCCATCCCTGCCTACTGCGCAAGCGGAAGCAGGCGCAAAGCATTTTTGTATTCTCTTTTGTCCGGGGCGGCAGAACCTCTTGGCGCAGTGTTTGCCTTTTTGTTTTTGGCTCCATATCTGACGGATACGTTGCTGGGATTGATGTTTGCAGGTGTTGCAGGCATTATGATTTATATTTCTTTTGATGAGTTGCTACCTACTGCCAGGCAGTATGGAGAGCACCATCTGTCCATCTATGGACTTCTTTCAGGGATGCTTGTCATGGGCATCAGCCTACAAATCTTGTTATAATAAAATATTATAAATAATCCGCTATTAGACAGTTAATTATCAAGGAGGCCTGTCATGAAAAATTTTAACTTAGATGCGACCGCTTTGGACATCATTGAAAACGCACGCAGTGTCATCATCCCAAAAACAAGGGAAGAGCTGGTGACCATGGCGTTGGGTGGCAATGGGATGGATGCCTATGAAGTTGGATATGAAATCAACGGAAAAATGGTAACAGAGGCTACTGTGGTGCGCTGCAAAAACGGAGTTGCCGTGAATTATATCGATGATTATATGCGCCGCCGGGATCCGGAGTGCATGATTATCGGAGACGACAAAGAAACCGATAAGCCACGTTTTGCCGACATGTTTGAAGGTAAATTTGAATCGATTCGTAAAGACACCTTTGAATGGCTCAAAAAGCAGGATTTGATTTTGATGCCCTTTATGTCGGGGGGCAGGGAGCACGGATACCCGTCGATTCTCATTGCACCTCGCAATGCGGCATTTTTTGCCACGGCTTTGGCGGACCTCCAGTATTTTGTAGATATTGACGACTGGAAAGGAGATTTCACTCCTCGGGCCGTCATTTATTTGGCACCGCCTTTCCGCCATACCCATTTCAGTGAAAAGCAAATCGTGGTTCACAACCGTTTGGAAGGACTCCATGAATTGTTTTCGTACAATTTGTATCCGGGGCCCAGCGCCAAAAAAGGGATTTATGGGGTGCTTCTGACCATCGGGGAAGAAGAAGGTTGGGTCACCGCCCACGCCTCTACGGTGAAGGTGATCACGCCTTATGAAAATGAAATTGTCATTATGCATGAAGGGGCCTCCGGCGCCGGCAAAAGCGAGATGATCGAACAAATCCACCGGGAAGCGGATGGGCGAATTGTCATCGGAACAAATACCCAGACCAAAGAAAATTTCTACCTTATCTTGAACGAAACCTGTGATTTGCAGCCGGTAACAGATGATATGGCCTTATGCCATCCTGACATCCAAAATGACAGCAGAAAGCTGGTGGTTCAGGATGCGGAAGAGGGTTGGTTCATAAGACTGGATACCATCAATGAGTACGGGATTGAGCCGACTTACGAGAAGATATGCACCCAGCCGTCGCAGCCTTTGTTGTTTATGAATATTCAAGCGGTTCCCAAGGCGACTTGTTTAATTTGGGAGCATACGCTGGATTCGGACGGGACGCCTTGCCCCAATCCACGGGTTATTTTGCCACGCAAAATGATACCCAATGTGGTCAATGAGCCGGTGGAAGTGGATGTCCGAAGCTTCGGGATACGAGCACCTCTTAGTACGGCTGAAATCCCCAATTATGGGGTCATAGGCATGCTTCAGATTATTCCGCCCGCATTGGCCTGGTTATGGCGATTGGTGGCCCCAAGAGGGGACAAGAATCCCAGTATCATTGATACGGGATCTATGGTCAGTGAAGGGGTTGGTTCTTATTGGCCGTTTGCAACAGGCAAGATGGTGAATCAAGCCAATTTGCTGCTGGATCAGATTTTGTCATCCCCCAGCACCCGATATGTGTTGATTCCCAACCAGCATATTGGGGCATATAAGGTGTCTTTTATGCCGCAATGGATTTCTAGGGAATACATTGCGCGGCGTGGCAGTGCGAAGTTTAAGCCGGAGCATTTGGTGGCATCGCGGTGTCCTTTGCTGGGATACGGGCTTGAAAGTATGAAGGTAGATGGCCAGTATATCCGGAAGGCGTTTTTGCAACCTGAGACGCAATCGGAGCTTGGGATTGAAGGGTATGATGCCGGCGCGAAGATGCTGGTGGATTTCTTTAAGCAGGAGATTGTGAAGTTTAATACGCCGGAATTGAATCCGTTGGGTCAGAAGATTATTGAGGCGTGTCTCCGGGATGCGAGCTTGCAGGAATATATTGATTTGATTCCGATGCGGTACTAGAGGGAATTGAAAAAGGAAAGGACAGGGTAACCTGTCCTTTTTTATGAGTTGAAGAGTTTGAATCTGTTGGCTGGGGGGTTCGTGTGTACGATAATCGGTATTGTAGTATATTGCAGGAGGGACAATGGCAGAAATTCCTTGCACTCGATGCTTTAAATCATTACAATGATATTAGAATAAATATATAGTTTTTGGGGGCGTGGATGATTACTAACATGAAATCGGATTGGATTCTAATTTTTTGAGCTCTCTTTGTATGGGGCTCTTTTTTGTGTATTCAAGAGAAAGGTTAAACCATATGGTTGAAATCTCCAAAATAGTAATCAAGGGTGGGTCAGGATGGTGTGTTGCGGACGAGGCTTACGATGACAAGGTTACAGTAACAAGCGAGGGCATATCATATAAATATCTCCCACTGATTGAGTCAAGAATAAACCCTACAAGGAAGTGGTCATACAAAACGACCAGCCCAATATTTGAAAAGCATTATGCCGATTTGGTTGCGGCCATACCGGCAGTTGTAAATCATGCCACAGATCAATTCTGCACAGATGTTAGCGGGATAGAATTCATTCTCACATATTCCGACAAAACCAAATTCAAGCAAACATTCTTTCTGCCCGGGGATGAGTTTAAGGATTGTTTTAAAATCATAAAACGCATGGTACCCGAATGTGAGTATGTCCCGGCTGTGTTGCTGACAAAAGATGATTATGAGGACAATGGAATAGAATAGAATACGAATAGATAACAGCCTGATAGGTGGAATTACAAATGGATGAAACAATTAATATTATAGTAAAGATTTTTACAACTGAACCCAGATTGAGAAGGGAATGAAATGTCTGACCTTACACCATCAACAATTTTAGCACTTGGTTTGTTTTTTATTTTTTCGGCAGTTCTCTATATCATTATTCGAACGTATTTTAGAGAGCGGAAGTTAGCAAAGCAATTAATGAGTCAGTTTGAAAGTTCAAGATATTCATATGCCAGCGGAAACAACTATCAAATGACTATGGCGAACCGAGGAAACTATGGCGAGTACCTTACTTTTTTGGAACTCGAAAAACTGGAAGGTGACAAGAGGATTCTGTCTGATTTGTATCTACCAATCAAGGACGGTAAAACAACCGAAATCGACCTTGTGATGATTCATCCAACAGGTATTTATGTAATTGAATCAAAGAATTACAGCGGGGAAATTTACGGGAACGAAACGGAAAGGTATTGGACCCAATACTTAAGCGGGGGGACGGTAAACAAACTATATAATCCCATCTGGCAAAATAGGGGACATCTCACTGCACTTTCATACGCGCTTGGGAGGGACTATGACGACTACCTTTTTTCATATATCGTGTTTTCTGAACATTGCGATCTCAGTATGTCAATCAAAACACTGCAAGGCGCGGTAGTGCTGAACAGAGACTTACTAATTTCCAAGTTAAAACAAGACATAACTCAAAGAAATATAGAATTTTTGAAGGATGAGATTGACGAACTGGAAATAGCATTAAACGATTATGCCAGGGCAGATAAAAAAACCAAAGAAGCACACTTAGAGAGTGTACTATTCAAATATCGAGACTAAGCTGCGAATGTAGCTGTAAGATAATTGGTATTTCATTGTGCTGAAACAGGTAATGTGGAAGAAATGCCTTGCAGTAGGGGCGGTAAGTCGATACAATGAGGTTGTTATATTTTATGTTGACTTTGGGGGCTTGGATGGTTAATAGTTGCAATTCAATTTGGATTTTATTTTTTGAGCCTCTTTGAGTGGGGCTTTTTTTGATGGCGGTTAATGGATTTTGACTACATCGAATGGCCTTGATTTTTTTGTAATCACAATAAACCTTAATGGAGGGTTTGAAATAACAGGAAGAGTGGAGAAAAATGGGAGACTACAATTTTGTTGGTATAAAACTAACACCAAATATTTTCAAAGAATTACTTGTTGAACTGTATGATGGAAAACAATTCAAAAGAGATGCGTGCATTAATCGAATCATGCAATATCACCAAGATAATGGAGGCATTATTGACAATGTTAATGGCGCACAGGTTTTTAAAAAGGCATCGCAGTCTTTGAGAGACTATGGAATGCAAAACAAAGGATATGGTGTATGGAATTTAACGTTTGAAAAAAAGGAATATATTATTGATGATTCGTTTGATATACCTGAGCCTATTAAAATCAAGGCCGATAAAGAAATTGGATCTGGATCAAAGTCGATTTATGTCTATTATTATGAAACGTATCACAAATTTGCTGAACTATCTAACCTTGACGTATGGCAGTGTAAAATTGGAAGAACTGATCAAGAACCACTGCAAAGAATTATTGGGCAAGCAGGGACTTGTTTCCCTGAGTCACCTCACATAGCTTTAATAATACGTTGTGATAATTCATCACAGCTTGAACAAGCAATCCATAGTATTCTAAAAATACAAAACAAATGGATTGAAATTGCTCCGGGAACTGAATGGTTCTATACAAATCCGAGTGAGATTGAAAAGATATATGAATTTGTTCTTGGAAGTTCGCAAAATTAAAATAAACATGCCAAGGTTCGAGCGAATTATGCTTGCAAAGGTTGGTCAATATTAGTAATAGTATAAATTCGAACAGCAGATATAAACACAAAATGTGTTTACATTCCAAATCTTTGTGATATAATCGAATCAGGAGGTGAGCATATGAAACTATTAAATGTATCATTTGAGAACATTGGAATATTCCGTGATGGATTTAGCATAAATTTAACTGCATCAGATAAGGTTGTAGACACGAGCTCGGTTAACAAAATATACAATACAATTTATACGCAAAATGTCATTGCAATTACGGGCGCTAACGCTTCTGGGAAAACGACATTACTAAAACTATTAAGAGTTGCATTTAACATAGTCGTTAATAACAAAGGATTAGATAGTGTGAGTCTGCCTAGCGGTGTAGTTTGTGATGGAACAAAAATGCAAGTAATCTTCTATAACAATAATACCTTTTATAAACTCGAATCGATTATAGGAGTATCTATTTCGGAAGCAAAGGAGAAGAAATATTATTATAAAGGAGAAAAAATATATTCAAAGTTACAATCAGATGTCTTAAACAAACTCAGTGCTTTTGATTTTCCAACGACTCCAATACTTGATAGAAAAGATATTTCAAGTGAACTTAACTTTTTAAAACCTGAAGATAGTATTGTTTCAAACTATTCGAAAGACAGTTTAATATGTATGGATACGATAATGGATACAAATATTAACTTCTATTATAGTTTCGGACGTGCAACGATGCCTTTTGTTAATCTTTTCGACAACAGCATTGAGCATTTAGATTCAGATAAAGAGGATCTTAATATATCATTCAAAGGTGGCGATACCGTTTGCGTGCGAAATACAATATTTGAAACAGGTAATTACCTTTCATCGGGAACAATTAAGGGTACAAATATTTTTTCAATGATGGCTTTAATTATGAAGTGTGGAGGTTACTTGATAATTGATGAGATCGAAAACCATTTGCATAAGAAACTCGTACAGATTATTATTGAGTTTTTCACCGACAAAGATATAAATAAATATGGAGCGACTTTAATTTTTAGTACTCATTATTCGGAAATTCTTGATAGTATTGATAGGAAGGACAATATATACGTTCTTCTTAGAGATAAATATTTTGTTTGTAAAGCAGAGAGATATTCAAATATGGTAAACCGTAATGATGTCAAAAAAAGCGAAATCCTTTTATCTAATTTTATAGAAGGCACTTCACCGAGCTATGAAAACATTCAATCAGTTAAGGAAGAGTTATGCAGATACATGAAATAATGAGTGAAAAACCATATGTGCTTTGCATATGTGAAGGCAATGCAGAAGAAGATATAATAAACTGGTTGCTCGAAGAACAGTTACTGATTTTCGATCGAGACGATTTGATTTTCGGAAATGTTACACGAATACGTTCAGCTGAAAAGATCCAAGAAAAATTTCTTGCTTTGCATTTTGAGAAACCTGTTATTATTCTGAGAATACTTGATTCGACTAAAGAGAACTTTAGGTTAGGTAAAGCATATGAAAGTCGCTACAAAGATAAAGTGTTTAATATTATCACAAAACCGGAAATCGAAATTCTGATTATTATTCATAAAGGTGATTATGAGAAATATACTAATCAGTATAAATCTGAGGTTAAGCCAAGTAAATTTTGTCAGAAAGAGTATGGTATAAAAAATCCAAAAAAAATAGGTATAACACAAAAAATATTTATAAGGCAAGAACGACTAGTTGAAGCCATAAAAAAATATAATACTTATAATAAATCTAACGAGCTGTGCCTGAATGATATTTTAGTGGAGAAATAACGGGGAGCATCGAATGAAAGGAGAATTGAAATGAGTATACCAGTAACCGTTAAAAAGCGTTTGATTGAAGGGGTCAAAAAATATAGGCCAGTTCTAAGCAAAGCAGAAAGCCAAGACGTCAACGAAAGTGATACCGTCACCATTCTTGTTGATATTCTGGCTGACGTTTTAGGATATGACAAATATACTGAAATCACATCAGAGCTGGCTATCAAAAAAAGCTTTTGTGATTTGGCAATTAAGCTGAACGGTAAAATTGAACTATTAATCGAGGCAAAGTCAGCAGGCACAAATCTCAAAGATAATCATCTCACACAGGCTGTAAACTATAGCGCAAACTCAGGTATTGAGTGGGTGGTTCTCACAAACGGTGTACTGTGGAAAGTTTTCAAGGTTCTTTTTACAAAACCAATCGAACATGAATTGGTCTATGAGTTTAATTTTTTAGACTTGAACATAAAAAAGGATGCAGACATTGAGATGCTTTATATGATCTCAAAAGAAAGCCTTGGCAAAGTAAAAAATACAAACTTGGATGCTTTTCTCGCGCAAAAGCAACTTGTCAACAAAGGAATGTTAGGGCAAATACTATTGTCAGAACCAGTTCTAGATGTTGTCAGAAAAACGCTTAAGAAGATTGCACCTGATTCAAAGATTTCAAACGAGGATATCGCTAAGGTAATTACCGATGAAGTTTTAAAGAGAGATGTTGCAGAATGCGAAAAAGCTCCGGAGTATAGGAAGAAGATTATGAAAGCAATTGCGGTAAAGCCAGTGAAAATAGAGAAAAAAGAATAATGTTTAACAAACATTCCTCGGCAAATTGAAAATATCGTTCTGATTTTAGAAGAAATATATGAGATCAGCTATTTTTAGTTATAATAAACACTGAATTAATAATAATGTTACTTCAGAAAAATATATATTAATTATATATACAATTGAAAAATAACATTTTATTTTTTAATCGTTCCAAACCAGCTGCTTCTCCCTATATACATTTTGCAATATAATTTAGAAGACTTGTACAAAGCGCGAGAGACTTTGCATCTGCTCCTTCACTAATGGTGGGGCCGGTGTTTACTCGATGCACCGGAGCATCTGCCGTCCTGCGGCTCCCCGTACAGTCGCCTTGGACCGTTGGCTACTCATCAGCCCACCGGGCTGCCTCGCTTACGCCAACGCTCTTGCGAGTTCTCGTCTCTCTTTTGCATAATAAAAAAGTCCCCAATAGGTTTTGCCTATTGGGGACTTTTTGGTGAGGCGCGAGAGACTCGAACTCCCAACCGACAGATTCGAAGTCTGCGACTCTATCCATTGAGCTAGCGCCCCTCATGTTTGACAGCACCGATATATGGGAGACACCGGAAGGTGTCAATATCGTCACTGTCAACGGAATTTATTCTACAACAAGATGGGGAAGAATGCAAGATGAAGATGGGGGAAATGGGAAGAAAAGTTTTGAAAGGAGGGGAGGAAGTCGGTGCTTTTCCTTGAAAAAGTGGGACAAAAAAGATATACTATTTCTCGTGCGTGACTTAAGAATGGATGCAATGAGTATGGAGGACACATGGAGTATGTAGCATATTATTTCGGAATTACGTTGATTGGATATTTTATTGGATCGACGTTTCGGAAGCAAGGAAAGAAGAAGTCGAAATGGGTTGGCAGGTTTCAGGCTGCTGCGGTGACGGTGCTTATTTTTGTCATGGCCAGCCGAATCGGAGCCAATGAGGAAGTGCTGCGGAGTATGGGTACCATTGGATTCACGGCCTTTATTACGGTGGTCTTCGCCTTGGTAGGAAGCATCCTGTTTGTGTATGTCGCCAGACATCTGATGAAGCTGGACAATAAGGGGGTGCGCAAAGTTGACTAAACTGATTGTTGTTTCAGCGATTTGCGGGATGTTTGCCGGGTATACCTTTATACCGGAAGCGTTTATTGCGGTATCGGGTAATTTCCTTGTGGGTGGACTGACGATTCTGATGTTTTTTGTTGGGATTGATCTGGGGATGGAAGGCACGGTGGTACCGAATTTCAAGAGAGTCGGATGGCGGGTTGCTGTCATTCCCGTTGCGGTAATTTTGGGCACGTTGGCGGGAACTTATCTTGCGTCGTTGTTTCTTCCCATCAGTGGGAACGAAGCCATGGCCATTGGATCCGGACTGGGATGGTATACCTTTGCGCCGGTGCTTCTCAGCGAATACTCCCAAGAAATCGCAGCGATTTCGTTTATGCACAATGTGATGCGTGAATTGTTTGGACTGCTGTTGATTCCCATTGTGGCCAAGTATATCGGTTATGTGGAAGCGGTTGGACTGCCGGGCGGCGCGGCCATGGATGTGGGCGTAGCTGTGGTGGATCGGGTTGCCGGTCCCAATGCGGCGGTATATTCTTTTGTGGCAGGCGTGGTGTTATCTGGGGTGGTGCCGGTGTTGGTGCCGTTTTTCATCAACCTATAATCCTTTGACAGGGCATTGAATTGACAATAATTGTATAATAATAAAGTAAATATAGATCGGAGATCAAGATGAACAAGTTGGATTTTTTTCGGGGTAGTGACACCTATGTGGTGACCGAGGAATTAAAAAATGCGGTGAATGTATCCATTGCGTTGCAAAAGCCATTATTAATCAAAGGAGAACCGGGCACAGGCAAAACCATGCTGGCAGAGTCCATTGCGGAAGCCCTGGGCAAGCCTTTGGTGATTTGGAGTGTCAAATCTACCACCAAAGCACAGGATGGGCTGTATCTTTATGACACGGTTCAGCGGCTTTACGATAGCCAATTTGGTGAAGGAAATGTGGCGGACATCAAGCACTATGTCAAGCTGGGCAAACTGGGGGAAGCCTTCACGGCGGAACGTCAGGTGGTGCTATTGATTGATGAAATCGATAAGGCGGATTTGGAATTCCCCAACGACTTGCTTTGGGAGCTGGACAAGATGGAATTTTACGTCAACGAAACCAAGGAAACTATTACGGCCAAGCAGCGGCCTATTGTCATTATCACATCCAATGCAGAAAAGGAATTGCCCGATGCCTTCCTTCGAAGATGCATCTTCCATTACATAGAATTCCCGGATATGGAAAAGATGCAGGAAATCATCAAAGTCCATTACGGAGACATGGATGAGAAGCTCTTATTTGCCGCTATGGAGGCTTTTTATGAGCTTCGGGAAATGAGAGACCTACAGAAAAAACCAAGCACCTCAGAGCTGTTAGACTGGTTGCAAGCCTTGATGATCAGCGGCATATCCATCGACAAAATACGGGAAGAGATGCCGTACATCGGCGTGTTGCTGAAAAAGAACCAGGACATTGAAGTCATAGGTGAAATCAAAGAAAAAGGCTATTCGCTGAAACGCTGGTAGCATACCAATAAGGAGAAATTTTGTTCCTGCAATTTTTTTATCTGCTTCGGGCAAAGGGACTTTCTGTCACCCTCAATGAGTGGCTGACCCTGATCGAAGCCATGGACAAGGGACTGGCCGGCTCCAGTCTGACCGGATTTTATCACCTGTGCAAAAGCATTCTGGTCAAAAGCGAAACAGAGTTCGACAAATTCGATGCGGTATTTGCCGAGTATTTTCGTGGCATTCAAACCCCTGAAGATTTGCCGGATGAATTTTGGAACTGGCTTAACGAAGATGTGCGGGTGCGGGATATCAACGACAAAACCGTCATGGATGATTTCTTGCTGGAGCTGGACGAACTGTTGAAACGGTTTCAGGAGCGGATGGAAGAGCAAAAGGAACGACATGACGGGGGTAACTACTGGATTGGTACCGGAGGCACCTCCACCATGGGTCATAGTGGATACAACGAAAGAGGCATCCGTGCCGGTGGGGAAGGCAGGCATAAGTCTGCGGTGCAAGTGGCAGGAGAACGACACTTCAAGGACTTTCGTCAGGATACCATTTTGGACATCCGGCAATTTCAGGTTGCTTTCCGCAAGCTGCGACAATATTCTTCTCGAATGGAAGGAGACCGAACGATCCTGGATATCGACAAGACGGTGGATGAAACCTGCGACAGTGGAGGCATGCTCAAGATCGTCTACGACAAGCCCCGCAAAAATACAGTCAAGCTACTGCTTCTAATCGATTCTGACGGCTCTATGATGCCTTACAGCCAGCTATGCAACCGGCTGTTTCAAGCGGCCAGCAAATCCAATCATTTCAAAGATCTCAAAGTGTATTATTTTCATAATTGTATTTACGATTACCTTTATACCACCCCGGTGTGCCGGCGAGGTGAGTGGGTGGATACCAATTGGGTCCTTGGCAATCTGAACAGCGAATACAAGGTAATTTTTGTTGGAGACGCAGCCATGGCACCTTTTGAGTTATTTCGAAGAGGTGGAAATAATGTCATCGGCCTGTTCAACGAAGAGCCTGGAATTGACTGGCTGAACAAATTCAAAAAACGCTACAAAAAACAAATCTGGCTCAACCCCATTGAGGCCAAATACTGGGAAAACCTGTACGGTCGGGAAACCCTTCACGAAATCAAAGATATCTTCCCTATGTTTGAGCTAACGTTGGATGGGTTGGAACGAGGTATCAAAAAACTGCTGGTGAAGTAGCAAGGTAGAAGAATAAATAAGTGAGAAAAGTTGCAAATAAAAAAGTCGCAGAACCCAATGGGTATTGCGACTTTTGTTTTATTATGTTTGACGGGGTTTCAGTCTAGAAGTATCGGAACACGCCTTTGACCTTGCCCAGTATTTTTACATCCCGAACTAAGATGGGGCTCATGGATGAATTCTCGGGTTGAAGTCTGATGTGGTCCTTTTCTTTGTAGAAGGTCTTGACGGTGGCTTCGCTTTCGAATCCATCCACCATGGCGACTACGATGTCTCCGTTGTTGGCGGAGTTTTGGGATTCCACCAGGATATAGTCTCCATCAAAGATACCAACTTCTACCATGCTTTCGCCGTGGACGGTGAGCATAAAGTTTTCGCCTCTGCCTACAAAACGGGCAGGGATGGGGAAGGTGTCTTCGATGTTTTCTTGGGCAAGAATGGGTGTTCCCGCAGCAATACGGCCAACGACTGGAATGTCAATGACATCAGCTCTGGTTGGTGCCGGGTCCTGCATGATGTGTTTGCTGCCCTGGCTATTGCTGGGTTTGCCGGTGGCAGGATCCATCTGGGTATCGGGATCAAACACCATCAGCGCTCGTGGTTTGGAGGGATCTTTGACAATATAGCCGGACTGCTCCAGGGATGCGATATCCTTGTGGGCAGTAGAGGTTGACTTGATGTTTAATGCATTGCAAATCTCACGAACAGTAGGGGGATAGCCCTTCTTTCGGATTTCTTCTTTCATGTAATTCAAGATTTTCATTTCCCGGTCTTTTAATCGTTCCATTCCTTGCTCCTCATCGTTCCCAAGTGGTACCCATTCCTTTATATGGGTATGGTAACATAGTGCGAACAAAAAGTAAACACATGTTCACAAATTTTGAATGGCAATTCTCATAAATATTTGTTCGTCAAAAACGAAAAAACCCGGCTGACGCAAGGTCATCCGGGTTTCTTCGTTGGTGTGTGAAAGATTTATTTGATTAAGTTTAAGGAATTTGGCTTTACTTAAATCATTGTGTCGACGGAGTCAAGGACTCTGTCAAGAATGGCCATACCAGCACGTAGTTCCTCTTCGGTGATGACAAGGGGAGGAGCAACAATGACTACGCTTTCGTGAGAATAAGTGGAGAAGCCTTCCTTCTTCAGCATTCCGACGATTTTGGGCATGAGGCCTTCGGGATCCTTGTTGAACGGAACGATGGGCACGTGAGGTGCACGAATCAGTTCAACGCCGGAGAACAGACCGATGTATCGGACGTCGCCAACACACTTGTGCTTTTTCTTCAAATCTTCCAGGAGTTCTCCCAGAACTTTTCCAACTCTGGCAACATTGCCCGGAACATCTAGTCTAGCATATTCTTTGATGGCTGCAACAGTGACGGCACAACCCATCAGGTGTGCATTGTAGGTCAGTCCGCAGAACATTTTGTTGGTGTCAAAGAATTTCTGAATTTTTTCACTAACGATGACAGCGCCTAGAGGAACGTAACCGCAGGTTGCACCTTTGGCAGTGGTAACCATGTCAGGTTGAATGTCAAAGTTGTGGAAAGCAAACGCTTTGCCGGTTCTGTAGAATCCAGCCATGACTTCGTCGCAAACTAGCATGATGCCATTGTCGTTACAAAGCTTTTGAACGCCCTGCAAGTATTGTTTAGGCGGAATCAGGATACCATTGGATCCGACGATGGTCTCAACGAAGATGGCAGCGATTTGATGTGCGCCTTCTGTGCTGATGGCCTTCTTGAGGATATCCAGATAGTAATCTGCGATGTCTTGATCGTTTTCAAATTTTACGGATTTGTTTGCATAGTAGGGGTAAGGTCCTTCGAACTTTACAAAACCAGCAGGACCCGGCTCATTGGAAAAGTGACGGGGTTCGCCTGTCAGCATGCCAGCGCCGGCGGTTGCACCGTGGTAGCATCTTTGCATGGAAAGAATCTTCCATCTTCCGGTGAAGGCCTTTGCCATTTTGATGGCGTTTTCGTTGGCTTCTGCACCTGCATTGGTGAAGAATACTTTTGCATTTTCCATACCGGACAATTTGACCAGTGCTTCTGCAGCGTCGGAACGAACGTCAACTGCATATCCTGGGCCCATGAACGGCATTTTTTCTGCTTGGTCTTTGATGGCATCAATCAGTGCTCTGTTGCCATGACCCAGGTTGGAGTTAACCAACTGAGCGGACATGTCATAGTACTTGTTGCCGTCTTCATCCCAGAAGTAGATGCCTTCAGCCTTGGTAACTACCATAGGATTCAGTGCACCCTGTGCGCTCCAGGAGTGAAGGTTATATTTTTTGCTTTTTTCTTTAATATCTGACATTTGAAATCTCCTTTTCAAATTTTCAAATTAATAAATTGATTGATTGGAAAAGTTGCTTACAGTACTGACTTGTCAACAGTGTCAAACAATGCTTCGTCAGTAGGTTGCCATGAAGGAATGGGTCGTGCAACATAGTTGAAGTTCAACAGGTCTTTCCAGGTAGCGTTGTGGGAAATGCTGTTGTGTCCCCATGTTCCGCAGCCAAGTGTCATGGACATTGGGAATCCGCAGGTCCATGAACCGGAGTTGGAAAGAGACTGAGGCAGGTTCACGCATACTTTGCATACGGGAACTTTCTCGCCCATGATTCGAGGTCGCTCTTCGATGGATGTGTGGATTCCGCAGCTGTGTCCTTTTCCTTGATAGTCCAGAATCTTCATCATCTTGTCCAGTGCGTCTTCGAAGTCTTTGGCTTTGCGTACGCCGGCAACAGGGGATAGTTTTTCGCCTGTGAACGGGAATTCGTTTCCGTATCCGCCGTTTTCTTCAGCCATCAGAACAGTGGTTCCTTCGGGAACATCAATTCCGGCCATTGCAGCAATCTTGCTAGCAGGTTGTGCAACGATCTGGATGTTCAGGTTGTGGTTTGCTGGGGATTCAGGCCAAATGGTTTTGAGCAACTTGGCTTTTTCTTCGGATCCGTCTGCGAACAGTACAGCGCCTTTTTTGGCCATGGCTTCAATAAATGCATCATAGGTTTCTTCCAAAACGATGATGTTGTTTTCGGTGGAGCAAGAAGTTGCGTTGTCAAACGTCTTGGAACGGACGATCATGTCCGCAACATCATCCATGTTGGTGGTTCCGTCAACGATGGTAACAACGTTTCCGGTGCCAACGCCGATTGCCGGGTTGCCGGAGGAATATGCTTGTCTAACCATAGGTGTTCCGCCGGTAGCCAGGATAAAGTCAACCTGTAGCATCAATTCCTGGGAAGCTTCGATGGAAACCATTTCAGGATCGATTGCCTGAACCAGGTCAGCCGGGTAGCCCAGCTTGGTCAGTACTTCTCTGATTGCAGCAGTAACAGCAAAGTTTGTGTTCTTTGCTCTGGGGTGGGGAGCAAGGATAACTGCGTTTCTTGTCTTCAAAGCCATCATGGCTTTCACGACAGGTGTTGCTTCGCCGTTGGTAACGGGGATGATGGCACCAATCACGCCCATGGGTCTTGCGTATTTTTCTACGTTCATAACAGGATCAAAGTCTACCAGTCCAACGGACTTTTGGCCTTTCATCTGTGCGTAGGATCCTTTTACTTTACCAAACATTTTAGCTTGCTTGTTGGCAGGTATGCCCATTCCGGATTCAGCAACAAGCATTTCACCAAACTTCAAAGCAACTTCAGGTTTGGTCAATACATAAGCCACAGCACCTGTGATCTTATCAACATCTTCCTGAGTGAAGTTTTCGGCAACGGCTTGAGCTGCTCTTGCTTTTGCAACGAGACCTGCAATATAAGCTTTTGCATCTGACATTTTTTGTCCTCCTTAAAATTAAATCAATAAACTTAAATAGGGGTAGGTTCCTTTTGGAAACAGCATCTTGTTGTGGGCGACTAGTGAGACAAAGGTGAAGGTACCCATACTGATGCAGGTATATATAGAGCAACCATTGTGCCAACTATAGCTCCTAAACCATAAATAAACATTAAAATTTGAACTATTTAGAACAACAGAATGAGAAACGTTGGAATTTAGCGGATAATACCGTGGTTGAGGCAAGGATATCGTCTTGAATATTTACTCAAACGATTGAAACTCCTGAGAATCAAGAATTGCAGAAACAGAAAAGTGATACGATTATGTATCACTTAGTTGGAAAAAGGTGGATTTGTGGGTCATATTATATCGTAAGTGTTGAAGTTTGAACCAAATACAGGCTGATTCAAAAACAAATCATTGATACAATTATGAATCACTTGTCGATAGATTTCTTATACTCTCTTCATTATCTTAATTCTCCGTTGGAAAGCCCATGTTTATGAAGTTTTCTCACCACAGAGGGTTGACTAATTCCAAGAACTTTTGCCATGGAACGGGTAGATTTGTACTTTCCCATAACAAGGAGTA
Organism: Anaerovoracaceae bacterium; assembly: GCA_041859095.1. Classification (GTDB taxonomy): domain Bacteria; phylum Bacillota; class Clostridia; order Peptostreptococcales; family Anaerovoracaceae; genus UBA1422. Next base: position 11,604 of record JBHEKY010000016.1, on the reverse strand, counting down.
AGGTTTCTTTTTCGGTTTGATCCAAAATAGCACTTAATGTCATTGCGGTACCCTGAGTTTTAGGGGTCAAACTTTTCATCTGTGCCATAAACCCAGGTAAATTTTCTACAGATATTAGACTTTCTTTGGTGGTGAGAATGAGACGTTCCACAATATTCTGGAGTTCCCGAATGTTGCCAGGCCAGTCATATTTCAATAAGACAGCCATCGCATCCGGATCAATCTGCTTATGGTCATTGAGGCGCTTGTTGAATTTTGCCAGATACTTTCGAATCAAAGGAATGATATCTTCCGGACGTTCCCGAAGCGGTGGGACATGAATGGGAACAACGTTTAGGCGGTAATAGAGATCTTCCCTGAATCTGCCTGCTTCAACAAGCTTGTGGAGATCTTGATTGGTAGCAGAAATAATTCGGACGTCGATGGGTATTTTCTTGATCGCGCCGACTCTTATAATTTCTCGGTCCTGAATGACCTGCAATAATTTGACCTGCAAATTCAAAGGCAATTCGGAAATTTCATCTAGGAATATGGTTCCGCCCTGTGCCACTTCAAATAGTCCTTTTTTCCCCTCAGCCCGGGAACCGGTAAACGCGCCACGTTCATAACCAAATAACTCTGATTCAATCAAATTCTCGGGAATCGCCCCACAGTTGACCGTAACCAAGGGAGCATCTTTTCGGTTGCCATTTTGGTGAAGAAGCTGAGCAATCAATCCTTTACCAACTCCGGACTCGCCGGTAATGAGAACGGTGGAGTCTACGGTCGCAAGCCGTTTCGCCAGTTGCATCACATTGAACATGGCATGGCTGGCCACGATGATTTCTTGATTGGCGGCTTTTTCCAAAGACTTGATCCCTTCCAAAGTACCTTGTACAGCCTGTAACTGATTTTGCATGTTGGTCAGTTCGGTGATATCTCGCGAAGTGGTAATAATACGAATGATTTCGCCATTTTTATCAATCAGCGGGGTGCCAGTGGAAAGAAGCTTTTTGCCTTCTTTGTTTTCATGAATAATTGTCACTTCCCGCTTTTCATTGAGGACACGATTGGCAACGGAGGGAGAAAAGATGCCGCGTTTTTCCAGCTCCAGTACATGCACTCCTACCACATCTTTTGGGGTGACCTTGTAAAGCTCTTGGCACGCATCGTTGCACCAAATAGCGATTCCATCACTGTCGTCAATAAAAACCGCATCGTCGATGCTGTCCAAAATAGCTAGAAACTCCCAACTGGAGAGATTTTCGATGGAATTTTTTGTGTCCATTGTCTGTTCCTTTCATAAGGAAGAACGATGAAACCCTGCATAAGAGTTTCATGCTGCAAACATTTGGCATACATTATATAAAAATTATTATATAATAACCATAGGGCACAAGCAAGAGATTCTGATACATATCTGAATCAGAAGGAGGGAGCTATGGCAGAAATGAAATATCTTCCTACTGGAAAGAAAAGCGGTCGGGTTTTACGCTGGATTATTCTGGGTTTCTTGATTTTTGCTGCTTACGTAACCTTAGGAAACTCGACTAGCTCGGAAAATCTGCATTATTTTGTCAGGGATAGAATCGCCGTGGATGTGGCTCGTTATTCCGATTTCACAGTTGGAACGAATTCCCGGGTTGTGATTGTCAGGGATATCCAGGACAGCAGAACAGCAATGACATTTCTCAAAGTACCTTTTCTTGACAGGTGGAACTTGACAGAAAAAGTAAATGTCGATGGGGCGGATACAAAACCCATTGCAATTAGCATCGACGATGGATTTGTTGTCTTGCTGGCAGAAGTCAGCTTTGACCGGGTCAATATCCAAGGAAATTCATCTTGGAGCGGTACCTATGCCAAGACCATCAGCATTGGTTTGTTCATTCTTTTGGCTGTGGGGATTAATTGGTGGTTAAGTCTTTACAAAAGGAACAAAGTTATTTAAAATGTGAAATGAAATAAGAATCAGTTATGGGGGTAGTTATGAGCGAAACGAGTCAACCGCGATTCAAATTTGGAAGAAAAGGATCTTTTGTTTTTTTCTTTGTTTGTACGGCCATCATTTTATTCATTCTTTTTGGTGGCAAGGGGACCAGTACCTTGGGTATGAATGAGTATGCAACAACGTATGATGCCAACAATCCGGGCTCGGTCAAATTATTTGATATTGGTGCACGATCGAAAGTCGCAATCATAAGACATGAAGACGGAAGCCTGTCGGGGCTGTCATTTCGGAAAATCCCGTTGCTGGATCGCTGGAAAGTGACCGACGAATCGTTCTTCTTTGAAGGCATGGAAACCGATGATGTCTGGATCTCCGTGGACGATGGGTTCAGCGATTATACGGTTGTTTCGGATGGCGAAATCCTGACTGATGTTGCGAATCACGGTTGGTATGGGATATATGCGCGACTGCTTCAGGATATGGCTTTCGGACTGGTGTTAATGTTTCTCCTAGAGGTGGGCAAAAGGCTATATAAACGCAGGCAGGAACGCAAAAATGCAACCGCGCTTCCAGAGTGAAAAATCATTGACAGGAATTGGTTCAAATGATATAGTAACCGAGTAACCAAAGAAGAAGTTATCCGCTTCTCACCTTTTCGGCCACGCTGACTGGGTAAATACGAGACAAAAATGCCATTTGGCATTGGATGGCGGATAGTTGTATCCGCTTTTTTTATGTTTATATGGAGGTATAAGACTATTAGTAAGGAAAACTTGATCAACGAAGAAATTCGTGATAAGGAATTGAGAGTCATCAGCAATGATGGCGAGCAACTAGGTGTCATGAGCCGCGAAGAGGCCATGAGCCTTGCAGAGGCCAAAGGTATGGACTTGGTGAATATTTCTCCAACTGCCAATCCACCGGTGTGCAAAATTCTGGACTACGGCAAATATCGTTACGAACTTCAAAAAAAGGAAAAGGAAGCCAAGAAGAAACAGACAACGACCCAGATGAAAGAAATTCGTCTGAGCACTTATATTGAAGATCACGATATTCAGGTAAAAGCCAATACGGCTCACAAGTTCCTGAAAGCCGGCGACAAAGTCAAGGTCAACCTTAGATTCCGTGGCAGAGAAGCAACCTATGCTGCCCGGGGGATGGAGGTCATGAACAAGTTTGTCGAAGCTGTCGCGGAGGTGGCCGACATTGAGAAGGCTGCCAAATTCGAAGGCAGAAGCCTGATTATGTATTTGACTCCAAAAGCGGAAAAGTAACTGAAACAATTAATATACAGGAGGAATTTTCACCATGGCGAAAAACAAGATGAAGTCTCACAGAGGTGCAATGAAAAGATTCAAACTGACTGGCACCGGGAAAGTCAAAAGAAACAAGGCGTACAAAAGCCACATTCTTACCAAGAAGTCTGCAAAGAGAAAACGAGGACTGCGTAAGGCAACCCTGTTGAGCAGTGCTGACCTGAGAAGAATTAAAGCTGCAATTTGCAAATAGAGAGTAGGAGGTAAGAAACATGGCAAGAGTAAAAAAGGGCCTGAATGCCCACAAAAGACATAAGAAGATATTAAAATTAGCGAAGGGTTTCTACGGTAACAAAAGTAGGAACTTTAAAGCAGCCAACCCTGCAGTCATGAGAGCACTGCGCTCTGCATTTGTAGGCAGAAAAAACAAAAAACGGGATTTCAGAAAACTTTGGATTGCAAGAATCAATGCCGGTGCAAGAATGAACGAACTTTCTTATAGCAAACTGATGCACGGTCTTAAGGTTTCAGGAATCGAAATCAACCGTAAGATGCTGTCCGAAATGGCCATCTATGATGCCGTTGCGTTTACAAAACTTTGTGAAACGGCAAAGAAAGCTGTGAAATAATGGGAAAGAAAAAATGGATCATTATCGGCGCAGTTGTAATAACTGTCGCCGCCGCTGTTACAGCAACATTGTTGCTGATGGGTGGAGGGAAGCCATATGCGAAATATGACTTAACCGAATACATTACAGTAGGCGAATACACCGGCTTAGAAGTTGATGGATTTACCATTGCAGTTACCGATGAAGAAATTAATACCAGAATACAAGAAAACCTAACAGATGCCGGCACTACCAAGACCGTGGAAGAGGGAGTTGTTGCTGATGGGGAAACCATTATTATCGATTTTGCCGGCAAAGTTGACGGAAAAGTCTTCGATGGCGGTTCTGCACAGGACCAAAGTCTGACCATCGGTTCAGGATCCTTCATTGATGGGTTTGAAGCTGGTTTGATTGGCGTTGAAGTTGGCAAAACGGTTGATTTGAACTTGACGTTCCCTACGGACTACAGTTCCACAACATTGGCAGGAAAAGCCGTTGTCTTTACTGTAACCGTCAAGTCCAGGCAAATCCTGGTGGTTCCCACTTTGGATGACGCGTTTGTCAAAGATACCAGCGATGTGAATACCGTAGCGGAGTATACGGCATTTATCAAAGAACAGATTACCACGGAAAAGACCGACGCTGCTATTTTGGCCCAAAAGCAAAAGCTTTGGGGCACCATCGTCAGCAATTCAGAGGTCATCAAATATCCAGACAAAGAAGTTCAGGATGTAATTGATAGCACGATTGAAGAATACAAAGGATATGCTGAACAGTATGAAATGGAATATGTTGATTTCTTACAACAGTATGTTGGTGTTGAAGATGAAGCTGATTTCAATACACAGGTTGCCGAGTACGCAAAAGTATTGGTAAAGGAAGAGATGATTCTCTTCTATATCGCTGGCAAAGAAGAACTTAGCACCACAAATGACGAATACAAGCAGTTTATCAAAGATACCCTCAACGACTATGGATATACCGAGGATTCCTTCAAGGAAACACAAGGGAAAACCTACGAAGATGCGGTTGGCAAAGAGACCATCAAGCGACAGCTTTACTTGAATAAAGTTCAAGATTTCATCCTGAACAAAGCAGTAGTAAAACCGGTCGTATAACGAGGTCCCAAAGATCTCAAATGAACACTATGAATCTGTACGGCGGGGACATTATGCCCCCGCTGTATTTATTTGTTTTTGTGCCACTTAAGCCAAGTTCTCCTTGTTACTAACCACAATATATAGTAAAATATGAGCCATAGATAAATTCTATAGTATAGTAGGGAGGGACGAAACACAATGAGATGCCCATTTTGTGAAAATGACGACACCAAGGTGATTGATTCAAGACACACCGATGAGGGTCACGCCATCCGGCGGCGCCGTGAATGCGAGAAATGCAACAAGCGCTTTACCACCTACGAAAAAGTGGAAGAGGTTATCTTAATGGTCATCAAGAAAGATGGCAGCCGAGAGACCTTTGACCGAAACAAGGTCATGAATGGAATTATCAAGGCGTGCGAAAAGCGTCCGGTGCCCATTGCAGAAATCGAAAAAATTGTGGAAGACATTGAACGAGGCCTCAATAACCTTATGGAAAAAGAAGTAAAAAGCACGTTTATCGGCGAGCTGATTATGGATCGCTTGAAGGATTTAGATGAAGTGGCTTATGTTCGATTTGCATCGGTGTATAGACAGTTTACAGATATCAATACTTTTGTAAAAGAAATAGAAGGTCTATTAGGCAGAAAGAGAAAAGAGGGCAGATAGACATGAACAAAACCATTCGTATTGCCATTGACGGACCGGGAGGTGCAGGAAAAAGCACCATTGCAATGGCTGTTGCCAAAGCCCTTCAGATTGACTACATCGACACAGGAGCGATGTATAGAGCAGTTGCACTAAAGATTATCAAAGAAGGAATTAACCTGAAAGACGAAAATGCACTGCAACAGATGCTGGATTATACCAGCATTGATTTTTCCAACGGAAATATTATTCTGGACGGGGAAATCATCAACGATAAGATTCGTACTCCCGAAATATCCGCTATGGCTTCTGCCTGTTCGGCATTACCAATGGTACGCAAAAAATTGGTATTGCTGCAACGTCAGATGGGAGAATCAAAGAGCATCATCATGGATGGGCGCGATATTGGCACGAACGTATTGCCACATGCTGAATACAAATTCTTTTTAACCGCATCCCCGGAAGAACGGGCACGACGAAGGACATTGGAATTACAGCAAAAAGGTCAGGATGTGGTTTATCAAAACATCTTAGAAGAGATTGAAAAGCGGGATTACCAGGACAGTAACCGTTCGCTGAATCCTCTTATGCAAGCGGAAGATGCGCTACTGGTCAACACCACGGGCATACCACTGGAGGAATGCATCCAATTCATTTTATCTCGCATCAAATAAACAGGAGTAGATTATGACCATTGTAAGACCATTCAAAGCAATCAGACCAACGCCTGCCTTGGCTGACAAGGTGATTTCATTGCCCTATGACGTGATGAACCGACAAGAAGCAACTCAAATGGCGCAAAACAATCCCATGAGTTTTCTTCACATCTGCCGTTCAGAAATTGATTTGCCGGATCAGAAAAATCCTTATGATGATTCGGTATATCTTATGGCCCGGGATAACATCAAGCGATTTTTAGCGGAGAGTGTTTTTCTGCAGGATCAAGAGCCTACCTTCTATATTTATCGACAAACGATGGGGCAAAATACACAGACCGGCATTGTCGGTTGTGTTTCCATTGATGATTATATGAATGATATCATCAAAAAACATGAGTACACCCGTGAAGAAAAGGAACAGGATCGAATCAGACATTTTGACATATGCAACGCCAACACCGAGCCTGTATTCCTGACTCATCGTGCCAATGAAGAGTTAGGTCAATTAATGGATCAATATACGAGCAACCATGATGCTGAGTTTCGGATCACCACCAATGACGGCGTGGGACATGTGTTCTGGGTAATCCGTGACGATCGTGCCCGGGACAAAATCGTTGAGACCTTCAAATCTATTCCGGCGCTCTATATCGCAGATGGACACCATCGCAGCGCTTCAGCCTGCAAAGTCGGTTTGAAACGGCGGGAAGCCAATCCACATTATACCGGCGATGAAGAATTCAACTTTTTCATGGCGGTTATCTTTCCAGACAAAGATTTGAATATTTTTGACTATAACAGGGTAGTCCGTGATTTGAACGGACTCATGCCTGAGACATTTATCGAGGCGATTGAAGCTGCTGGGTTTTCTGTAGAATGCCAAGGCACGTCAATCTATCATCCAACCCAAAAGCATACTTTTGGGATGTTTATGGATGGTAATTGGTACAAGCTCAGCGCGAAGCCGGAAATCGTCACAGACCATCCAATCGACGGACTGGATGTGGCAATCCTTCAAAAGCATATCCTAGCACCCATCCTTGGAATCGAAGACCCCAGAACAGACAAAAGAATCGATTTTGTGGGAGGCATTCGTGGTCTTTCAGAGTTGGAACGAAGAGTCGAAACTGACATGAAAGTGGCTTTTGCCATGTTCCCGGTTACCATTTCGGATTTGCTGAATGTATCAGATAATGGAATGGTCATGCCACCGAAATCCACTTGGTTTGAACCCAAATTGGGAAGCGGCTTGTTTGTTCACCAACTGTAATACAGGATTGAACACACGTCGGTGAAGTGGTATAATTTAATACGTCTTTTTGGAAGGGCATACAGCCCTGTTAGAAAGGGTTTCTGAAGCGCGTGGGGGCGTGAAGGGAGACCTGTCATGAATTTAAGAGAACTGCCAAAAGCGGAAAGACCCCGCGAAAAACTATTGCGCTTTGGACAGGAGCAATTAAACAATGCTGAACTGATTGCGCTTTTACTAGGCACAGGTTCCAGGGGGGAGTCGGCAATCGGTCTTGCAGAAAAAGTGCTGGCAATGGATGGAGATGGTTTATTACATCTTGCCAGTTGCTCAGTTGAGGAACTGTCGGAAATAAAAGGCATGGGGTTGGCGAAGGCAAGTAAAATTCTGGCTGCCATAGAGTTGGGTTCGCGGATGGCAACCACACAACGACCCGAAAAAACGAAGATTGAATCAACTTCCGATGTGGTAGACATTTTCATGGAAAAGATGCGTTATCACAAAAAAGAGTATTTCAACGTTTTGCTGCTTAACGCAAAAGGCGGGATTCTGGCAGTTGAAACGGTTGCAGTTGGTGATTTGTCTTCCAGCATCGTTCATCCGAGAGAAGCCTTCATTGCCGCCGTGCGAAGAAGCGCCGCAGCCGTTATTTTTCTGCATAACCACCCAAGTGGCAACCCAAAACCAAGCCCTCAAGACATTGAAGTCACACAGAGGCTATGCGAAACCGGCAAAATATTAGGCATACATGTCCTGGATCACATTATCATCGGGGACGGAATATATATCAGTATGAAAGAAAAAAAGATAATTTGAACAATAATTAACCATTCAATGAACATGGAGGATAATAGTAGTGTTTAGTTTTTCAACAAAAGATATGGGCATCGATTTAGGAACAGCAAATACCCTGATTTATATGAAGGATAAGGGAATCATCCTGAATCAACCTTCTTGCATCGCCTACGACAAAAATTTACGAGAAATCATTGCAGTCGGCGAAAGCGCAAAGGACATGTTCGGTAAAACTCCGGCCAGCATTGTGGTTGTCAAGCCATTGCAGGACGGTGTCATTTCCGATTTTGATATGACGGCAGAAATGCTTCAGCGATTCATCAGGAGAGCATTGGGAGACAAAAAACCTTCCGGTCTTAGGGTGGTAGTCGGTGTACCCAGCGGCGTTACCGAAGTTGAAAAACGTGCGGTGGAAGAGGTCGTGCGACAGATGGGCGCGCGTGAGGTCTACATTCTTGACGAACCTACAGCAGCGGCCATTGGGGCGGGACTGGATATCGATACCTCAGATGCTTGTATGGTAGTAGACATCGGTGGAGGAACAACGGATATCGCAATTCTTGCCATGGGAGGCATCGTCGTCAGCACTTCACTCCGATATGCAGGCGAAAAGTTTAACGATGCAGTAATCTCCTATATCCGCAAAAAGAAGGGCATGCTGATTGGCGAAAAAACTGCAGAGCAGCTAAAAATCAATGTTGGCAGCGCTTTGATCCAACTAGATAAAAACAAAAAAGAAATTATTCGAAACATGGATGCACGGGGCCGGGATTTGATTTCCGGACTACCCAAGACATTTGTGGTTAACAATAAGGAAATGGAAGCGGCCTTGCACGAGTCCATGGAAATGATTATCGATGCGGTCAAAACTACCGTCGAAAAGGCACCACCAGAAATAGCTGCAGATATTGCAGAAAAGGGGTTAACGCTGACCGGCGGCGGTGGCATGATAGAAAACCTGGACGTGCTGATTGCCCAAAGAACAGGCATGAAAGTAACAAAGGCTGAGAATCCTTATGAAGCAGTTGCGCTTGGGACAGGGAAGAGTCTAGAAAACATAGATAAACTACGCAGATATGTGTCTAGCAAAAAGAGATAATTCGGCAAAACATAAGAACTGCCTTGTTTGGGAAATCCGAAAGGATAAAGAGCTATATGAATTGGTTTAGACGTCACAAAATATTTACGGCAACAGCGGGCATCGTTTTGATATTATGCCTTTTCGTTTTAGGTTCCTTTCTGTTGGGTGGCGGTTCTACGCTTTTGGGCAAAGGCCTTCAAACAGTGATTACTGCAGTGGAAAAGCCATTTGCCACTGCAGCCGCAGGTATAAAAAGCACTTTTTCCGGCATTTTTCAATACAAAGAAGTGTTAAAAGAAAATGAAGCGTTACAAAAAGAGAACGAAGAGTTAAAGAAACAAAATCTGACGCTTGCCCTCACGAGGGAAGAGTTTACTCAGTTGGAGGCGTTATCCGGCGCATTTTCCTTCACACCCTATGCCGGCAGTGGACAGGCGGTTGCAGGGCAGATTATTTCACTGGATAATTCCAACCTATTCAAAACATTTGTAATTGATGTCGGATCCGATAAAGGAATTAAAGTGAATAATATTGTTGTTGATGGAAATGGACTGGTCGGGCGAATCCGGGAAGTTGGAAAATCTTGGTCGAAGGTGGTTTCCATCGTTGACGAAAATAATAATATTAGTTTTCAAGTCTTAAGAAATGGTTCTATCCAGGGAGTCCTGAACGGAAACGGTACTGGAAAGCTGGAAGGGTACTTGTTAAATAGCGAATCAAAAATTGTTGCAGGGGATGTTTTGGTGACATCAGGAATAGGATTATATCCTCAGGGCATTCGAATTGGCAAAGTATCATCTGTAACTTTTGATAAAGACCTGCAATTAAAAGTCATAACCGTTGCCCCAACGGTGAAGTTCACAAACCTTCAAAAGGTGGCGGTGTTTCTATGAGTTATAAAAAAGCGGTCTTGTTGTACGGAATAGCGCTGGTTATACAGTTTTCACTGCTGAATATCTTTTCTATCAGAGGCGTTACCCCTAATCTGATTCTTTGTTTGATGCTATTCATTACATACAAATATGACGATGGCATTAGACCTGCGCTGGTGGCCATACCCTTTGCTTTGCTTAGCGATTTAATGGGGGGGCAATACATCGGGGTCGGTGCGTTGTCACTATTTATCCTGGCACTCGCAGTCAATTACTTAGGGCGAGGATTGAACCGGGATAGTGTTTGGACATTGCTCACAGTCTCAGCCGGCGGTACAGTGGTTTACTATTTTTTCTATTGGCTGATTATTACAACTCTTGGCAATTCCAGTTCGATGCTAGGGCTGCTACAATTTCTGGCCTTCGCACTACCTGCCAACTTGCTTGTTATTTTAATTGTTTTTTTCGTGTATACCCGTATGAACAAGAGAAGAGCACGACCTACGAATTATACGATTGTCAATATGCGCAGCAGTGGCAACAAACGTAATAACAAAATGAAATTAAGGAATTCACGATGAACTTCGATTTTACAACTCGATACAGCCGGACGCTGATGGTGTTAGCGATACTTTCCCTCTTACTGGGGGGCAGGTTATTCATGCTTACCGTTATCCAGGGAAATAGCTGGGATGAAGCTTCCGAAGGCATCAGCACAAGAGATATTCCTATCATGGCACCCCGTGGTGAAATCTATGATAGATATGGCAATCTGATAGCTGGGAATAAACAAATATTTACCGTCAAAATGAGTGCCGGTACCATGGAAGACGAAGAATTAAACGATGCGGTTGGTCAATTGATCGGTATTCTGGATCAAACCGGTGACAAGCTTGAAGATAACTTCCCGATTAGCGTCGAAAATGGTAACTATTCCTTCACGTATGACAGTGAAATTCAGACATGGCTTTCTCAAAAGCACTTGCCTACATACTACACTGCAGAAGAAGCATTTAATGCGTTACGTCTTACGCTGGGCATTGACCCGGCTCTGACTCGATATGAAGCACAGCTGATTATGCAAAACAGTTACAATGAGTATCCGCCAATTTCGGTTACCGCAATGAAATATAACAGTCAGCTGGCCAGGGATAAGTTCCTGGAGCTGTATGATTTAAAAGAAACGACAACTGCACAAGAAGCGTTTCTTTCGCTTCGCAGCGATATGAAAATTAATGCCGCATTAACCGATGCACAAGCCCGCCGAATTATGGTGGTGCGGAACGAAATGAAGCTAATGGGATATCGTCAATATTTGCCAGCCGTTGTAGCCAAAGATGTATCAGACAACACGGTGATGATTGTTGCAGAAATGAATGAAGCCCTTCCCGGAGTGAGCATTAAGT
>JBHEKY010000014.1:0-13248 GCA_041859095.1 Anaerovoracaceae bacterium | reverse complement strand
GAAATTTCAATGGTCTTTATTGTTTTCGTAGAAAAGTGTGGTTGGAGATTAGGCTTGATATGGCGAAAGGGGGAAAGATGAATGAAAAAGTGAAACCGGATGCACAAGTAGGCGTTAATAGAGTGAGAGTGCAGGGTTAGTGTGGCACGCAATATTCCAAATATGAAAAAGTGTTGGCAATTATGCAGAAAGTCCAGTACACTATTGTTCAGAAGCAACAACTGGAGGAAAGTGTAATGGATAAGGTACTAAGGATTGGAATCTGTGATGATGAAAGTCATTTTAGAAAAACTTTAAACGAATCAATATCAAAAATACTATTTAGGCAAGGGCTTGATCATTCCATCATATATTTTAGTTCGGGTGAAGAATTGCTGGGTGGGCATATTGACATAGACCTCTTGTTTCTAGATATACAAATGGATGGTAAAAATGGCATTGAAACTGCAAAGGAAATTCGGAAGCGTGATGAAAATGTTTGCATCATCTTCATTTCAGCGTTTCCAGAGTATGCAGCAGAAGGTTATAAGGTAAATGCTTTCCGATACATCACCAAACCCTTTGATGAAAGAGAGCTTGAAGCAGAACTCACAGGCGCGATTCAAGAAGCGAAAAGGTCAAATGCCGTCTCTCTTTTCATCCAAAATGATAAATTCTCATGCCGGATACTCACCTCAAATATTATATATATAGAAGTAAGAGGCCGTAAGACGGTGATACATACGACAGAAGATGAAATTGAATCAAATGAAGCGCTAAACAAACTTGAGGCAAAATTGATCGACCAATTCTTTTACAGATGTCATCAAGGCTATTTGATTAATTTAAGATATATCGATAGTGTGGCTGAAAACAGCATTGCACTTCGAGGCGATGGATCCGTTCCGCTAAGTAGATATAAAAAAAGGGGTCTCATGCAAATGCTGACAAGTTATTGGGGAGGACTAATGTAATGCAAAATGTCTTATGGCTAATATGGCCACCAATCTGCTCGATCATTGAAATAACACTGCTTTACTATTTTTTTCATCAGTATCCAAAAAGATTTGAAACAAATAACTTGGTATTTATTGGATACCTGATAATCATGTTTACAGACATAGCCCTAAATAGTAACGGGGTTGAATCCAATCCGAAGCTTGCTGTAATTGTATTCTTGCTGATTATCATGCTCTTCGTGTTTTATAAAATAAAGCCCCTAACGATATTTTTTGCGGTTCTAGCATTTGTAACGACGTTGATTTTAAGCGATATGCTGACATTTGTCGTCCTTTCGTTCACAAGCAGCAACCTCAATTTTGGATTGTTCCAAACAAATATTTATCTACAAATTGAGGGCACCTTAATTTCCAAGGGAATACATCTGGTACTTCTTTGGCTGCTTAAGCGAATGCTATTTAAAAAGGGTCCAACACTTGGTTGGAGTGAGACTATCTTATCAATTTTGCCGGTGCTTGTTAACATCGCGCTAATCTTTTTTCTGGTTGATGTCACAGCCATATTTACGACAAACCAGGAGGACGCGGCAGGAATTGTAAGAGTTGTTATTCTTACAATTTTGATGCTAATTTCTTCGATATCAATTGCATTTTTTCTGCGAGGATACATGAACCTGAAGGAAAAAGAAAACAAGGCCAAATTGATGCAGCAACAAAGCAAAGAGATGCTGCTTCATTATCAAGAAAGAGAACTTTCTCAACAAAATGTCAGGAAGCTTTATCATGATATAAAAAATCATTTGGTGGTTCTAAAAGAGCTGCCTCAACGAGAGCAAAGCACATATCTTCAGAACATCCAGAAAGTCATTTCTGATTATGAAAAAATTCCATCTACCGGCAGTCAGGTTCTGGATGTAATATTGTCAGATAAAATGGCTCTTATGGACACTCTGGGAATCAGGTTTAGCCATAATTTGCAATTGGATGACACCATGCGACTTGAGAATATCGACATTGTAACGATATTTGGAAATGCAATCGACAATGCCATCGAAGCATGCATTCAAATACCAATGGGGGAACGGTTCATCAAAATTAACAGTGCATCTGGAAGAGGCATGTTGATTGTGAAAATCAGTAACCCGACAATACTCAATGATGCGAAAAATTTAAAGACTAGGAAACAAGATCAGGACGACCATGGGATTGGTCTGCAAAACATCAAAATGTCGATTGATAAATATCACGGTGAAATGGTCACGGACATCCATGATGAAGTCTTTTCTCTCTCCATTTTACTTCCTCAAAATTAAGGTAATTAAAAGATAAAAAACAATAAATCTCCGCACTTAAGATAAAAGTGCGGTTTTTTTATACCACTTACGCACTGTAGACGACCACTTACGCATAGCATATTGACTCTTTCATATAAAATGGTAAATTTTGCGTGAGGTGGCACATGTATAAAAAAATCGCAGACCAGATATCCGCTTCACTTGTTTCCTCCGGAACTATTTGCAGATCGGAGACAAAAATCTATTCTTATGCCGCCGAGTTACTGCTGTCTTCCATAACGGGGTTAGCAATCTGTGTTGGCATTGGTATGGTATTTGGAGACATTATAGGGAGTATCATTTTTTTAACTGTATACTGTCCATTAAGGCAATTATCGGGTGGATACCATGCGGCAAATCATATTTCTTGTGCAGTGATATTCTGCTTGGTTTTCCTAGTGAATACTATTGTCGCGCAATATATAATCGCAACCCTCAATTTTTTACCAGCGGCGATAATAATCGTAGCGGGAATATCAGTGGTCACGATTAATTTCTTAAGCCCGGTTGAGGACAGAAATAAACCCCTTAGCCAAGGTGAGAAAGGAAAATTTAAGAAAAAGGCAATGATGTTTAGCATTATCGCTTTTTTCCTAATCGTTATGCTTGTGAGGGTGAAGCTAATGGAGGCTTCATATTATGCTTGTTCAGCAGTCTTGATTTTATCGATGCTGCTTGTTATGGGGAAAATAAAAAACAGGAAAGGAGAAGAAAATGAAAAAGAGATTCTTGAAATCAGCTCCGCTAATGGCTGCATTACTAATGACACTTGCAACGGCATCGGTCAATAGTGCCAGCTGGTGGATGATCTATCAGCCAGAGATACCAAAAGAACTAAAGAAAAAGATCTAGCATTGGAGGACTAACATGAAGCAATATTACTATGTCAACAAGGATGATACACACAATCCGGGTTTGCATCATGAAGTGCATACGCTTAAGCATTTACTTGAAATGAAAATCTTAAACTATATTACACTTGGCGAATACGATAATGAAAAGGATGCTGTGGAATCAGCAAAGAAGTATTATTCGGATGCCGATGGATGCGCCATATGCTGTCCAAAAGCACATAAAGGATAAAAATAAACATGTTCAAAACGTCAGTAAAGCAAAAAAATGCAAAACTAAATAGGGGAAAAAATATTTCTGCTGATGTTAGAAGCTCCAAAAGTCATAATGGGTGATTTGGTCACACCATTATGGCTTGTTTGGAGGAGCTAAATTATGAGGGAGAGTAAGATGAAAAAAGGATCACTTAATAGAAGAGTTTCAATGTTGCTCGTTATTGCTCTTATTGTTACGAGCTTTCCGTCTTATGTGTTTGGTTATGCCAATCCAGAAGATGCTGCTCAACCGGTTGTGACTACGGAAGAAACACCGGTAGATACAGTAGAAGTTGATAGCGAAATAAAATATAATCCAAACTACAATGGTGCAATACTAATTGAAGACGAGCTCCTATCAAAACGTGGCGAGTTCGAAAAACATTTCGTTCAAAGCGATGGCAGTATGATAGCTGTCAGCTATGCACAAAAAGTCCATTATGAAGTGAATGGCACTTGGAAAGATATCGACAGCCGTCTAGAGCTCAAAGATAAAGAAAAAGGGTTATATGGACCGGTTGCCAGCGACCTTATGGTATCCCTGCCGTCTACAGCAACAGCAGATATTTTGGTTCCCGGCTCTGGGGGTTCCAAATCTTCGATTGTTAAGCTCTCCTCTTCTTATTTAACCAAAATAACCGATGGCGAGTATGCCATTTCTTGGAATATCCTAGGGAACTCAAAAGATTACACATCGGATTTTTTAAGCAAAGCCACTGCCAAAACTCTGGAGAAAACCCAAATTCCAACATCGGCACTTGCTACTGGGATGCAGCCTGACCTTTCAAAGCTATCCCATGATGAGCAAATGACAGCTCTTCCCAACCTGTTTTCTACCGCCACATACAAAAATGTCATCAAGAACGTGGATGTTGAAGTCATCGTTACCCCGGATAAAGTAAAAGAAAATATCATCGTTAGCTCCCCCAAAGGGTTTGAGAGCATCAGTTACCTTATTGATGCAGGGAATTTGATTGGGAAAATTGAAGAAGATAACAGCGTCACATTCACCAACGAAAAGGCTGATGTTATATTTACCATTCCCGCCCCATACATGTTTGACAGTAAAGTGTTTCCTGATGACAGCATGGCCATCGGGCTTGCACTTTCCAAGACTACAGATGGATATATTTTGACCATGACCCCGGATTCTAAATGGATAAATGACCCTGGAAGGGTCTATCCTGTTATAATCGACCCCACGGTCACCACAGCGCAAACTGTCATGAATGTCCTTGATACCTATGTACATAGTGGAGACGCGGCGGGGAATCATTATCTTACCCCCTATGTTAAAATAGGTAAAACTGACGGAGCCACTTGCCGAGGATACATCGGCTTTGCCAACCGGCCAACAATTGACACTAATGTTAATGATATCGTCGGGGGAAACCTGATTGGCTATCTCGCTTCCGGTACCAACACCTATCACCCAATGACCATATATCAACCCACATCAGCTTGGAGCACTTCCACTATAACCTGGGCCAACAAACCTGCAAATAGTGCTGCCATCGCAACGGTAAACGGTCAGACTGGAGGAACATATATTAAATACACCTTCCCTGTGAACGCATCGGTTATTAACTGGTATGCCACCGGAGTCAATAATGGCTATATGATAAAATACGACAATGAAGCCATCATTGACTACAACTGGATTTATGCGTCCGATCATCCCACCCTTTCAACTTCATATTATCCTTGCCTTCAAGTTTCCTACATACCGGACACCACAGCGCCGATACTGGGGAGCATTGGAGTTACGCCTTCAACAACATCTACCACGCCGACGCTTACCACCAATCCAACCATTACATGGTGGGCTATTACGGAAGCCCATTTGGCCAGTGTTCAGTACAAAGTAGACAATGGAGCTTATGTTACCATGGGGTCCGCAGCCTCTGGCAGTTACACAATGCCCCTAAATACTATTACCAGCCAGGGGCAGCATATCATCAAGATCAAAGCAGTGGACATGGCAGGCAATTTTGTGGAATCAGCGGGTATCAATTATTACGTAGATGATTCGATTGTACTAGACAGCGCCACTTACCTTGGTAATGTAAGTCTCATCAATTACTACGGCAAAAATGTAATACACTGGAACCCTCCAACAACGATACCTTCCCAGGTTTATTACAAGGTATATCGGGGCACAACATCGAATTTCACCATGGATAGCAGCACCCTTTTGGCGGCAGATCTGAAGAGCTCCTACTTTGCTGATATGAGCATTGGTGGGACGGGTACCTATTACTATAAAGTCAAGGTTATTAAGAAAAACACCTCAGGGGGAGAGATTGTATCCGATGTGGTCTCGAGTGCCTTATCCGGCGAACAAAAACCGATAGCTGAGTTTAGTGCAGGCATTGGACAAAACTTTTATATGGACTATTTCACCTTTGGCACGCCCTCGGGTAATGGATATGTGGAAAAACGATTCGGCAACCTAGGATATACCCAGCAGGACTATTCCCTTACCAACATGGAGTTTGACTATGGCCTAGCCAGAACATACAATAGCCAGTCAACCAATACTGGCATGATTGGAAAAGGCTGGTCGGATTCTTATCACATGGAGCTTTACAACGAAAACGGTAAAATCTATTTACGCATGGGAGATGGAACGACGTATACCTTTACCGTTGGCACGGGAGGTCTGTACCAATGCGACCAAACAATGGATTATTCCCTTACAGTCAATACGACACCCGTAAATGGTGTGAAGTATACGATTAAAACTAAGGATAACACATCCTATGATTTCAACATCAATGGGCAGGTGATGAAAGCCAGCAAACCCACAGGAATTGGGCTTAGGTACGAATATGATAGTTTCGGTCGGCTCGCCAAAGTTGCCTCGCTAAATGCCTTAGGCCAAGATGAACGACAAATTGAAATGACATATTCAGCCACCAACCCGTATACGCTTTCAAAGATTGTTCTTCCTGATTTGACAGAGCGGGTGTATGACATCTCCTCCACCGGGCAGCTAGATGCTGTCACCTATAGCCGAGGAGGATTCACTGGTGGTGGCACCACAGAATCTGTTGTATTTGACTATAGTTATGACGCTTCTGGACTATTAAACCTGATAAAAGACGGAGAGCAAAACGCTTATTCTGTCGAGTACACAGGAGGTAAAGCCAGCAAAGTAAACTACCCAAACAGCGAGTATTTCCAGATCGGGTATACGACGGACAGCAATGGAAACACTATAAACACCGTTACGAAAAAATTTGGAAGTTCTGAATTTTATACCGAACAGGCTGTACTTGACGAACAAACCGGGAAACGTCTGACAAGCACCAACGCATCTGGCATAACTACACAGTTCGTATATACCAGGGACAGCGGAGATACCTGCAACAATCTTCTGATTGTGGAGCAGACCATTTCTCAAAGGTTTTTTGAAACCTTAATCGATGGAACAGTTGGCTTTGCGTCCCAGCCAATCGTCGAGACTAAAACCATTTCCTATGACATCACAACCCAAAACATCACCCAGGAAAAAGAGGTTCTTTCCGTTAGCGGTGCGCCACTTCAGACTGAAATCACCAGCTATACCTATGGGCAAACCGGTATCAATGCCAACGCGCCAACCGTGGTTGCGGAAGCAGTCAACGGAACCCTTGAAAGTGAAACTACATACGAATATAACGGCCAAGGCAGGGTGATTAATGAAACGGTAGATCCCCTAAACAGTCAAGGTGTTACAGAAACAGAATATATATACACACCAAACCCAACAGATGGTTCTCTTGTAACAGAAGAGAAGGTATATATCGCCAATGCATCTATCCCGAATCAAACCGGTACTGCTGAAGTGAATGGAGAAGGTCAGGTAACTGAAACCACAAGCATCGCTGGTACCGTGCAGGTAGGGGCTGCGATAGAATACGATCTTATGGGATGTGTTGTGTCTGAGGTTGACCTAAGCGGAAAAACCACTACCCATGCATATGATTATCTGGGCAGGGAGATTTCTGTCACCAGCGATGAAGGTGGGCTTGTTAAAACCACAGCAAGCACCTATAACAAAAATAGCAGCCTTACTAGTACCACAGATGAACTTGGAATCACAACAACCTACACCTTTGACTCCATAAATCGTGAACTGAGCAAAACAACTACCGGGGGGGGACTTTCAGGCGGAAGCTCAACGACCTCTTATGGCTACGAATACAGCATGTCCATGCCAGCAGAACTAAATATTTCAGCTGTAAGTATTGCCTACAAGGAAACAACCACACAAAACGGACAGACTAGAACAAAGTGGAGCGATGGCAAAGGAAACCTGGTGAAGGAAACCTCCGGGGGCGTATCGCGTTACTTCAAGTATGATCAAAGTGGCAACCAGGTGCTGGAATTCACACCCGGGGATGCAAGCAATCCTGCAAGAGCATCAATGACTCTTTATGATCAAAAAGGAAACCTGTTTGCTGCCATTTCAAATCCAGAAATAGATATGACAAGTGGCGTAGCATACAAAGTCAACAGCAACACCCAAGATGCCATTTTGGATTCCATTTTGACTAAAACCCTATATTATGACAATGGGAAAGTAAAGGCTCAAATCGATGGAAAAAGTATCATCACCCACTTCACCTATGATACAATGGATAGAGTAATTGGCATCACAGAGGATGCCGCGCTGGATGGAAGTGGAAACCTGTTACCAGGTGGCATTCAGACCAACATTTCCTATCCTGATCCGTTCACAACCACAACCACCGATGGGGCAGGCGTGCTAAGTACTCGCATCGTTGACAAGGCTGGGCTGACAACCCTGACCCGTACTGGTACGGAGACCACCGGCATTACCACGGCATTTTCCTATGACACTCAGGGACGATTGGTCAAGGAAACCTACAAGGATAGTTCGTTTAAAACCTACTTTTATAATACAAAGGGGCAGGTTGCGACGATAACCACGTCAATTCTAGACCCCAACAATAGCACTAACTCAATTGAACAGACCAAGGTGGAATACACGTATAACAGTCTGGACCAGATGATAGGCGAGATAGATTCCCAGAGAAATGCGTTAGGAGAAATGACAGCTTATCACTACGAATATTTCGAGTATGACAGCCTGGGCCAAATGACTGGTGCAACCGCACTGAACCAAGCTGCAATCCCCACTGTAAGCCAGAAGGACGGCCACAAAACAAGCTATTCTTACAATGCAGCTGGGCAGGTCACTGAAATTACATACCCTCTCAATTCGACAGATGAAGTCAAAGGGTTGAAATATATCTATGACGGAAATGGTCGCATTACTGAAGTGAAAGCCAATTTGGGGACGATTGATAAGACCCTTAGGACTTACGCTTATGACTGCTTTGGAGCGGTATCTGGAATTTATGACAAAGCGGATTTCACAGGAGCTGGGACCAATACCATTCAGCGGAATTACTCCTATGATGGCTTTGGCCGTGTTGTCTCCATGCAGTATATGCAGGGCAGTACCACACTTGAAAGTTTTACACTGGCGTACGATTCCAACTCCAATATTACATCAGAAGTAGATGGAAACATTACCAAGGGATACAGCTATGATGACTTAGGCCGGCTGACTACGGTTCAGACCACGCAGGGGCAGACCACAGGGACCACCAATTATACCTATGACAATGCCGGGAACAGGCTTTCCAAGGAAACCGATACCACCCGCAACGAGTATGTCTATAACGGGCTAAATCAATTGACGGCCATGGTGGAAAAGAACAAGGTTAACGGGCAATTTGAACAAGCAGCATCAACCGCATATACCTACGACCTCAAAGGGAATCTGACTCAGGACAGTGAAACCAGAGGCAGTGTCCAGAAGGTTGTAAACAATTCCTATACAGTAGACAGTAGACTGGCAGGTACGACCATTCTGACAGGCGCACAGACTACCCTAAACCAGAAGAACACCTATAATGGTAGTGGTCAGCGAATTTCCAAGGATGAAAACGGCACCCCAACCAACTACTTCTACCAGGGTAATAGTGTGCTTTATACAACGGATGGAAGCGATGTCAAGACCAGCCAGAACTTCCTAAACCCTGTTGGCAGCGTCATTGATTCCGCTAGGTATGCTCCAACGGATATTTCGTATTACCTTTATAACAAGGATATCCGGAACAGCACAGCTAGCATCCTTGATGAGACTGGAAGCGTTGCCACCAAATATTCTTATGATGAATTTGGGGTAACCGAGGTTGATGGCAGCTACACCCTCGCCAACGAGATTTGCTACACGGGCGGCATCTATGACTGGAATTCAGGACAGTACTACCTCAATGCCAGGTACTACGACCCAGAGCTTGGTAGATTCCTTTCAGAGGATACCTACAGAGGCGAGGTGAACGAACCAAATAGCTGGCACCTTTATGTGTATTGTGCGAATAATCCGATAAACTATGTAGATCCTAGTGGGCATGCTTTTACAAAATATTACACGCGTAATCAATGCAAAACCTTATACTGGCAAATAAGAGCAATTAAGGCCAACTTATTTCTACTAGATATGGCCACAGCAGCTGTTAAAATAGCTGCAAAAAAAGTTGCAGAAGCTCTTTTCGGTTATCTAAAAGGAGAGATTGTTGATGGTATTATATCTAATCCAATGTGGTTACTCGGCAAATTCCAGCGGGGATTCCAAGTTGGTGGATATGGGGTCATCCTTCCAAGTGGAAAAGGTGTGATGGAATCGGAACTGAAAGGCGGGTGGATTGTATGGCATTTTGATACTATTAACAGGACCAAATACGTTTATAATCATATGTTCAATTTCAACTTCTATTATTACCGCTAGTATCAGCCTCAAAGTATTTGTGGATGTTGGTAAATCTTGACATAAACGAAAGATCTAGTCGCACTATTTTTAATTTTGATAATCCTCTTAAGATCAAAGAAAAATAGTAGTATCAAGAATATATAAACCAAGAAGTAACACATTTGTATATGCATGGTAGGAGATTCATGAGAAACATTTATAAAAGTATTAAACAGGCCATGTTCGTTGTCAGCGATACGCCCAAGCCACCTAAGACTACAGCAAACTTATGGCGTATATGGATAGTTGCGGCATTCGTGCTTTTTGACCTATTACTTGCGACTGAAAAAATGAGCTTTGTCGCATCTAGAGGGGTAGCTCTTGTCGGGGGAATTATTCTGACATACCGGCTGGTTCAGAATAATGAATATCTTGTGTCTTATTTGAGCAAGCAGCATAAAAACTTGTTGGCATATTTATATCGAGGTAACATCATTTGGATGATAATTGGGGCAACCATCAATGTCTCGCATCAATGGGAGTGGTATGGAATCGATTCCCAATATATTGCGATGCAATGTCTGTTTCTAATGTTTTGGTTTCTTACTATTCCATTGACGTTTGTCCATAGTCCGCTGAATTGGGAAATTGCGATAGGGACAATATTTATTGGAACCTTATTGGGCAGCCAACTACTGGATTGGTATATAAAGAGTGGTGGTTTCGACCTGAAACTTTTTTCTATCCTGATGGTTTGTGGTGTATTGCTTTCGTTCATAGTCAGCGCTATGATGTCGAATAAAATAATAAAAGATAGAGTTGCAAATAATCCCTAACCCACCAACGACAAATCCACTGGACCGATTTTGGATAAACCGCCTTGGGCATCGTTATTTTTCTAATAAAAGGCTTAGGAGAAAATACTGATCCAGAGCCCCATATAAAAATAGGCAATAATGTCAGAGTAGTGGCTAAATATGTATTTACGCCACCACGAGATGCAGATTTTTGCTTTTGGACTATGGAAGTCACAGTTTCGGTAAATTTTTAGGATTGACTCCCCCCCCCTTGAATATAGGATATGGGGAAAAATGAAGAATCCTGCTAAAATAATTCTTACATTGATGCTGTGTATCGGATTGTGCAGATGTGGTATTCAGGCGAATCTCAGTATGACGAGTTTAACAATCAGCAAGAGAAAAACATGGATTACAAAAAACGGTAATGTTGCAAAAAACCTCTACGGCAAACTCAACCCATGAATCTTCAAAAAACGCAGTCTCATTTTATGCAACACCAAATAGTTATTAATCAGCTTTATTTCCGAAATAACATCCAGTCTATACTGTAACCTACAGGGAGAATAAATAATATTACCAGTCTGTATCTGAGTAAAATCTTTCTCAAGGTCAACTGGTTGCACAAATGACGATAAGGGGAATGAACCGGATACTTGTATGTGTTAATAGTAAATAATTATAGTGCTTTACTTATAATTACGAACAGCATGCAGTATATTTTTTAAATACAATTTGTAACCCCAGATACAAACGGTTCAAACTCTAATTTTGTCGGCTTAATGGGAGATTTACATGAGAATTAAGAGATTACATTTTTCTGGATACAAACGGTTCCATGACTTAACAATAGATTTAGGGGACAATCCTCGACGTATTATTGCGCTAGTTGGTCCTAACGGCTGCGGAAAAAGCAGTGTATTTGATGCCATGCTATATCATGCGAGTGCATTTGGTACTATCGGTAATACAGGTCAAAAGGACTATACATATCACTCACAAAAATCAGATCCCGCGTTCAACCAACATAATATACAAATTGAATTTGAGACGGGTGTATATTCAACTATAAGAGAAGCGAAGAACAGCCAAGGCAAGGCAAATACGATATTTTCATTTAGAAGTCCGTTTAGATTTAATTCTGAGTTAAATGTTCGAGAAGCGAGAGCGGTGCCTGAGTTAAAGCTGAATAGCTTTGGTGCAACTACAACATCTTCGATTGATCAAAGAATGGATGACAGCTATAGGAGAATGCAAATAAAGTATAATAACTATTTAAATGATAACGACTGTAGGCCAAGCGATGCGAAAAACCATATCATGGGAGCACTGAATATCGCTATAAGTAATTGTTTGAATATTAAAATCGAAAATCTTGGAAATATTGAGGATGGAAAAGGGACATTGTTTTTTAGCAAACCAGACACTGACGCGGCGTTTTCATTCAACGTGCTATCTTCGGGAGAAAAGGAAGTAATAGACATACTATTAGATTTATACTTAAGAAGAGATGAATATAATGATACGATCTTTATCATTGATGAGCCTGAACTGCACCTAAATACAGCCATTCAGCGAAAGTTGCTTGTTGAAATAAACAAAATGCTTGGAGAATCGTGCCAACTGTGGGTCGCAACTCACAGCATCGGATTTTTAAGGGCACTGCAAGATGAACTAAAAGATGATTCTCAGATAATCGAGTTCAAAGAAGAAAATAAGTGGGCACAAAATGCATTCACATTAGTGCCAATAAAGTGCAATCGCCACAATTGGAGATCACTATTTTCGACAGCGCTTGATGATTTGTCAAACCTAATTAGCCCTCGAAGAATTATATATTGTGAAGGACGTGCGAAGCCAGGAACAGGAAATATAGAGATGGGACTAGACGCAAATGTATATAATACAATATTCTCCGAGAAGTACCCTGAGACAATATTTATATCGAGTGGCGGCAATACAGAGTTAGATCAAAGAAGCGAATTAGCAATAACAATATTAACAAAGGCAATTGAGGGGATTGAGATTTTGTTGGTAAAAGATCGAGACATGGCATCAGGTAAATTTGTTGACGAGACGGCTCGAAAATTATATTTAGATAATAATCCCAAAAATCATAGACTTCTTAGGAGATGGGAGATTGAAAATTATTTATTTGACAAAGAAATTCTTAAAAAATATTGTGCGCCTAACGATTTAGTCTTTGATGAAGGGGCATATGACCATTTTATAACCGATATACAAAATCAGGACGTTAAAAGTGAGATAACTAAAATAAAAAACTGTTGCAATATCATAGTCAAC
>JBHEKY010000040.1:0-4387 GCA_041859095.1 Anaerovoracaceae bacterium | reverse complement strand
CAACCGACGAATAGAAAGAAAGGAGGCAACACAATGCCAGGCTATAGAAAATTAGGCAGACCTGCTGCTCACCGAAAGGCAATGCTTCGGAATCTGGTGACCGACCTCTTGAGAGAAGGCCGAATTACCACTACCGATACCAGAGCCAAGGAAGCCGGCCGAGAAGCTGAAAAAATGATTACATTGGCAAAACGTGGCGATCTTCATGCTAGAAGACAGGTAATGGCTTACGTATTTGACGAAACTGTAGTTAAAAAATTGTTTGACGAAATCGCTCCCAAATATGCTGAAAGAAACGGTGGTTATACTCGTATTCTGAAGCTGGGTCCCCGTCAGGGCGACGCTGCAGAAATGGTTTTCCTGGAGCTCGTATAAGCAACAGGAAATCAGTGTCGCGATGCGAAACATATTAACTTCAAAAGAGCAGGAACATCCTGCTCTTTTTCAGATTTTATAATTATGCACCTATACTCATAAAATAGGGCCGAAAATATGTCTGAATCAGCATTTTTTTACAGCTGACATATTTTAATGTCAGAGGAGAAAAAGTGAATATGACAATTTCATCAAAAAACACCAATAAACATATTCCTGGTTTTTGCTCGAGAGGAAGCGATTTTGCAAATCGCTTTTTTTCAACGATTCCCTTGCCTCAATGAGGTTTTCGAAGTAAGCGTTTCGTCAAATTACAAAGCCAATAAACGTATATTCTTCCAAACTATGTTTTTTATAAAAAATGGGACAAAAAAACATAGTATTCGGCATATTTTCATAAAAAAATATGCATCTTGGCTAAAAAATGCATATTTGACATATTTACCTTTGTATCATTTAGTTAATTTATCATTTTGTTATTTTATCATTTTATAGTTCTATCATTTTGTGATCAGCCATGGGCTCGAATTTGCGGATACTTAGTTGCTTTCGGCATTGGAGCTGGGATGCCCCAATCTTTTAGATTCTTCTTTTGCCGCTGCCCATCTTCGGAGGAAGATTTGAATAATTCCTGCGATGGGGACTGCCAAAATCATGCCAACCAGCCCGGCGTAATACCCACCGATACTGACAGCCATCAAAACGAAAAGTGGATGTAGCCCTGTTGACGAGCCTACCACACGTGGGTAGATCAAAGAACTATCGATTTGTTGAATTACAAATAAGACGGCGATGGCAATGAAACCTTGCCATATATTATCGGTTAAAAAGCCGATGATGAAAGCCGGCACCATACCTATGATGGGACCGAAGTAAGGAATGATATTGCAGATTCCGGCAAAGATGCCAACAAAGATTGCAAATTCCAGTCCTGCAATCATCAATGCTACAGAGGATAATACAGCCACAATAAACGCATCCAACAGGACACCTCGCATGAACTTTGATGTGACACCGTTGATTTCCTTTAGAGTTCTTTCCAATGCAATGCTTCCTTTTTCGGGAAGAAGCAGGGTCATGGAATTGTTCCAAAGGCGAATAAAGAAGTCTTTATCAATGGACAGGTAAATGCTGACCATCACACCAATGACAAAGTTAAATATGCTGACACCAATACCACTAACGATATCCATGGCGGATTCTGCGGAGAAATTGTCCGTTATCCACTGAATGACAGATTGTACGACACCGTCCAACTGCTCCGAAAACATGCCGCTAGGCAAGTTGGCGACCCAGTTATTAATCGCTTCTTGATAGGCTAAGATAGACACTAATGTCTGATCATATAAATCGGGGATGCTGATGTTGAACATGAGTTTTCCTAATAATAACGATGCGGCAGCATATAGGATAAGGACTAAAACAAGCACAATAAAGAGATAGGTGATTATCACACTGGTCACACGTACTCTTCTACTTGATTTGATGGCCTTCTCCTCCTTGTCGGGGATGCGAATCACTCGTTTGGCAACTTTGGTTTCAACAAGAGTCACCAAAGGGTTAATAATATAGGCGATGATAAGACCAATGATCAGTGGCGCAAGTGCTGCGGACAGGCTGGCAACTGCCGCCATGATGATGCCTGCAAGAAAAGAAATGTTTGTCAGGACCAGATAAATGATATATAGCAATGTGGCGGTAAACAAAATAAAGGCGCCATATCGCACAAACATTCGGTCTTTTAACATATCTTGAAATTTACTCATAAATACCTCCCAATTCACACGTTTGTATTATATACTATAGAAATGAAAAATTCAAACCAAACGCCCGGGATGATGCCCGGCCCAAAAAAGAGAAAAGTCGAACTGCTTGCACCTGCCGGCGGTATGAACCAACTGTTGGCAGCCGTTGAAAACGGCGCTGATGCTGTGTATCTGGGGGGCAAGTTTTTTAATGCGAGAACCAACGCTACAAACTTCACCATGGAGGAATTGAAGGAAGGTATTGATTATGCCCACCTTAGAAACGTCAAAATCTATATCACGATGAATGTCCTCATCAAAGACGAAGAACTGGAAGAAGCGGTGAAATACGCTGCCGAACTGTATCATCTTGGAATTGATGCAATCATACTCCAGGACATCGGTCTTGCCGATGCGTTGCGAAAAACCCTTCCGGACCTGCCGTTACACTTTTCCACGCAGGGAACCAGCTACAACACTTCGGGTGTCAGGACAGCAGTCATGCTGGGATTCAAGCGGGTGGTGCTGGCAAGAGAACTGACCATTGAAGAAATCAGAACCATTGCAAAGGAGCAACTTTGCGAGCTGGAGGTGTTTGTTCATGGAGCACTTTGCATGTGCTACTCAGGACAGTGCCATTTAAGCAGAGCCATCGGCGGTCGGAGCGCTAATCGTGGCGAATGTGCTCAACCGTGCAGACTACCCTATCAGGATGAAAACGGAAAGGAAGGCTACCACTTGAGCCCCAAAGATCTTTGTGCCATTGATCAATTAGGTGCATTGATGGAGGCAGGTGTTTCTTCCTTTAAAATAGAAGGAAGAATGAAGTCGGCTGAATACGTGGCAACCGTTACCCGGATATATAGGAAGTACCTGGATTTAGCGCTACGGGGCAAAGCATATACCGTTGAAGCCAAAGACAAGGAAGACCTGCTACAAGCGTTTAACCGTGGCGGATTTACCCAAGGGTATCTTCTTGGGCAACCAGGTCAAAAGCTGCTCTCTGGGCGAATCCCGAAGCATCAGGGGGTCTTGGTTGGCAAGGTGTTGGCAAGGCCAAAAGCAAAAGACATGGTAGACATTAGTTACACTGCTGAACTCTCATTGGGAGACGGCATAGAAATCCATGGCAGAGAAATCAACAGCAATATCCTTACCTATATAAAAAAGGGTGCCAAGCAAAGAGCCAGAATCGGAGACTTCCGAGGAGACATCAAGGCAGGAGACTTGGTATACCGAACAAGTTCAAAGATATTATTAGAGCAGGCAAAGGGAAGCTATCTCCCAGAAGCGCGGAAAGAAGGGCGAACCATTCCGGTAGGCATGAAGTTCTACGCCGCGCCTGAAGAGTACCCGACCCTGGAAATATGGGAAGGGGAACATCATGTAACCGTGACCGGTGAAACGAAGTGTGAAACAGCTCTGAACCGTAGCCTAGATCGCGACACCATCAGCAGACAACTTTCCAAGACCGGCGGAACCCCATTCCTTCCGGGTAAAATAGAAATTGAGTTGAGCGAGGAGACTTCCATGCCTTTGTCAGCCCTGAACCAAATGCGACGGGAAGCGACAGACAGGTTGGCACAGCTAAAAGCTAATGGGAGACCAATCCCCAACTACAAGATGCCAAAATATCCAGTGCTACTGGATGCGTTAGAAACCAAACTGCCGGAAGATATCCTGATTCTCCCTTCTATTACAAAAGGGAAAGAAGATGCTTGGATTGCCGAAAATATGACGACTTCATCCGTCCTGGTCAATAACCTTGGGTGGATTGAAGAATTTTTACAAAACGGTAAAAAAGTGTTTGCAGGTCCTGGGATTAACATATATAATGGAGCAGCGGTTCAGGCGCTGAAGAACATCGGCGTAATATCGGCAGCAGCCTCCTATGAGGCTTCCTTGCATAATGTACCGCTTATGACTACGGAGTTCCCAATTCAGGCAACGCAGTTGACTGACAGGAAAGGCAAAAAATATCGGGTTCGACCCAACCGATGGAACGATAAATGGACCATCGAAGCCTGTGAGCCGACAGGCAAAGAGTAAGGTTATCCATCCTCGCACAGACACCGCTCAACAGATTTCCGCTTTCCAAAAAAACAATTGAAAAAACGGAAAATACATGTTGACAATGTAGGTCGAGGATAGTAGAATAACATACGGCTCGCAAAAGCCGACCGCTCGGAAAAGAAGGCCAAAAGCCTTTTGGACTGGGCAGTGAACCTTGAAAACTTCATAATGTAGAAATTTAGTCAAAGAGCCAA
>JBHEKY010000028.1:0-235038 GCA_041859095.1 Anaerovoracaceae bacterium | reverse complement strand
TGCTTCTTCAAATTTGCTTTTATGTATCTGCAGTTTTTTTAAAAACGGATCCAAACGAGCACGCGGACTAAATTTCGAATCGACGCTGACTGCCTTCCTCAATCTACCAAATGCTTCCTCAATATTTCCAACTACCGCGGTTGCCTGTGCTAAAGCGTAAAGCGCATCACCGTTCTCATGTTTTAAGGTAAGCGCTATATCAAGCATTTCCTGTGCCTCCAATACATTATAATGTGATACCACTATGGCCAATGTAGAATAAGGCGCTGATTTTTTTGGGTTAATATCGACCGCTTTAGTTGCATTGGTCTTTGCATCAGCTAAATCCCTGCTCATTGCCAGATTAACTAGTGCAAGTTGTCGATATATTGCACTTTCTTCCTTTTCCTTTAAGTAATCTGTGAAATCACGATATGCCTGCCCCCAGTTTGTATTAATCATTGCTGTAACACCGCGATTTCGAGTTGAGGCAAGTCTCGCAGCCTTTGTTGGTGCAACTTTGAGTGATTGAGTAAAAACGGAAATCGCTTCTTCATAATCTCCGTTCCTCAATAAGGTTCTTCCGTACTTCGACGTGTAAGTGTAATCATCAGGGTCCTTCAAGTAAGCTTGCCTGAACTCAAGCAATGCATTTATATAATCCGTATCATCAAAGGCACTGCATCCTAGCCTATAGTGATTTCTCGCCTCAAGCATTCGCTGAGATAGCGTCGGTCGTTTGCTAGAATATAATCCTGCAATGAGCAATGATAATATCATTAATAATCCATAAATGAAGATTACTCTCCAGCCGTAAAGTCCTGGCATTAGATGTGGTATTAACGCCGATGCAATGGTCACCACTCCTGTCGAAATAACCCCTGCTAAGGCGGGAACTTCCCTAAAACGTTCTAGATATACTAAAGCTCGTTGAACGTAAGGTAGTTGTTGGTTTGACTGTTCCTTATCCATAAGTATCCTTCCATATTGTTGCTCCCCTGGCAGCGCGGTTCTGTTTCAATAAACCTTTGCTGTCTCTCACAACTGCCACGACTGTTATAACTGTACCATTACTTCTCCAGGGCGGAAATAAAAATGGCTGAATGCTTATTTATCCTTGCAATCCATCTATCGTCTTCTCATCCGACTTCGTCTTGCCATATTCATACAACTTGAATCCTATCGCTGCCCAGATCATGTTCGCCACAACCAGCAGGATATGAAAATCAGCTGGGTCAATTTTGTACTGAAGCAAAACCACCATTAGACTTCCGGCAAAAACAAACCCAAGAACGCGGCCCAGGGTACGGCATCCCTGCGGAAAGGTCATAGGCAACAAAACGCCAATGGGAACCAGATAAGGAATCCATCTTAGGTATTCGGTCATTGGAAAAATCCGGATCGAAAAACCATATTGGATCGTAATTATTTGATAGTAATAATCAAGTCGGAGTAGTCCACAAACTCCCAGATAGAGGAACACCCAGCAAGCCAAAAGAAATCCGGAAACATATTGAATCCGGGGAATACTTTTCAAAGGTTTCCCAAAGAGTCTGCGGATAAGAATCACAACAAGAAAAGTGGTGCAGGCGAACACTATTGCGCGCTGCCAGGTCGGAATAATGCCGAGTAAGTCTGCGATTACGTTAAGCATATCTACCCCACTAAATTTGTTCAATAAAGATACAAATACTATAAATTTTATTCTGAAATGGTAAGTCATTAACGAAACTTTCAATTAGATGAAATACAACTTTCAACGCGAGCTTAAAGATTCAATAATCCGTTAGTTCGATACTTTTCTAATAGTGACAGATTTTTTTGATAACAGGATCTCATATTCAGGTTTACTCTTGAAGTTATGAAGTCTTTTCTTCTTAAGCGTTCAGCCTCATTTTGCCGGGCTGTTGCCGGTATCATATACAACTCCGGCAATGTTCCAGTGGTAAAAAGCAGTAGCGCAAGAATGAGTCTATCGGATCTGATATCCTATTTGTCCTTGAACATGTAAACCATATTCATGTTTCGTTCGGCCTGCACTTGGACTTCATAGTAAATTCCATCTCTAGATTTGGCAACGAAGTCAGCACCGTGGTCATCCACTTCCGAGGTATAAACATCAAAACTATAGTATTGCCGGTTACCTTTAAGAACATTTAAAAGTCAAATACGCATTCTTACCCGCATTAGGTTTTTAAAAAATTTCTATATTGCATCTCTAGATACATCAAACTCTTTGTAAACTTAGCAAGTTGTCACGTAGATATTGATTCGGCGTAGATTTAACGTACTTCTCGCCACTACTGCTTTTCTCAGGTATCAAATTGGGATAAGGTGAAATATATACCTTAATCGAACCAGGATATTGCTTCAGGCGATCATAAACATCTCCTTTTAAAACCCAACCTGGGTTTTGTCCATCATCCAAATAGATTGATTCAATCTCAAGAAGAGTATTTGAATTTTCACATCCACGTTTCATGTGAATTTTTTTTGCGTACACCATAATGCACTCCTTTCATTTAAAAATGACCCTATAATTTTTTGAAAACGGTAGCAATAGTTTTGCTTTTTCTTCACCATTGGATCTTGATGTCCCCATCAGCCCAACTATTAAACCTCGCATCTGTTTAAAGTTTATAAATTTCAACGCAGTCCAGTTTCTATTCGTCTTAATTCCGGCAGTTCACTGATAAGTCTACGTCTTACGCTTCTTTGCCACATAAATTCCCCAAACATTAACACCTTGTATATTTTTGGTTCATGAAGAATACCATGAATCAGCCGCTTCACAGAGTAAAGCGTTGTAATCGCGGCGATGATTTCTTCTTGCAGTTCCGCCGGTGACATATTTGTTGGCCGGTGAACCACACTCCCAGTACACCTCTCCCAATTGTCAAAAATCAAGTCGTCCCGATGATTCTCATACGCTACTGTACCGGGTACAAAATACATCGATTGAATCAGGACACCCTTGATATGATTCTTCATCACAAAGTCCGTTATCTGTTTGCCAACGCCTTTCCCATGTTCTTCTGTGCCTACAATAAAAAGCCCCCGGACGCTTAACCCATGAAACTGGATATTCTTAATGGCTTCTTCCATCTCCAAGACCGTACAGCGCTTATGGTACTTTTCAAAAGACCGGTCATCCACAAATTCGATACCAATGGCAAGCTCCATAAAACCAGCCTTCCTAAGTAACGTCAATATTTCATCATCAAATCCTACTTCATGTCGTGCCTGAATGGTAAAGCTGTACTGAATGCCACTATCAATGATTGCCGTCAAAACCGATTTCGCCCATTCCCTGTCAGCGAAGAAATTATCGTCAGTCAGCCAAAGGACCTTGCTGATTCTCGGGAAAAATCCTTTCTCATGAAACGCGATGGATTGCTTGATATCTTCAATAATGTTCTGTGGCGTTCTGGTGCGAACTTCCCGTCCAAAGTGTTTCACCACAGCACAATAGTCACAGCTGTGAGGACATCCTCTGGATGCATGTACTTGGGGCCAAAGGGTGTTATAACTTGCCATTTTGGAATAATGATAAAGCAGGGTCCTGTCAGGAATCACATCGATATTTTGGGGTGGGGCAGGCTGAGGATTTTGAACGAACTCGCTCCCCCGGTAATATGCAACGCCAGGCATCTGCTCCAGTACATCTCTACCTGTCGCCTCTAAAAAATTCAGGATGGAGTCATCTGCCTCCCCCATCAATACATAATCGCAATGTTGTGCGGCTTCAGACGCTACTAACGTTGCATGTAAGCCGCCCATCACAACCATTGCTTCTGATTCCTTTCGAATCTTATCGGCAAGCGCATATCCCCGATCTGCATTAAAGGTAAAGATTCCAATAAAGACAATATCCGCATCTAGGACGTCATCCCATTTCACTTCAGAAATGGATTCACTGTACATCAAAGTATTCGGATAGTGCTTGTGGACCTGTGTTGCTAAGGTCAGCATGCCAACGGAAGGGTTTCGAAGGAAACGGCCATATATAAAAATATTAGCGCCTGTACGCCGATACGGTAAGTTTCCCGGTTCAATGAATCTTACTTTTGATATTTTCATTCTCCCCACGTCATATCCTTCCCTTGCCTCCACTTGTCCCTAGTGTCTTCACCTGCGGCATACATTTTTGTTACTTTCCATGTGCCAATCCATCCCTTGGACAACTCCAGCGCCCACTCATCTCCTTGAATTTCAATGATGCTAATTCCTTCTGCTTTGTGAAAACCTAAAACAAGTGTTCCCAATATATCTCCGTTGATATCATCTGCAGTAAAGGTTGCTCCGTATTTCTCCTGAAGTTCCTTGTTATTGTATGCATAATCTAAAGCAAACTCATCCGTGTAGCCCGCATCAGACCCAAAATTCGAGGCCTCCGAACTTTCCTGAATATAAGCTCTTGAGAATTTTTCCTCTCGGCTTGGAGGATCCGTCACGCTAATTGATACATTTCCAAGAATCCCTATGATTGAAACAGGAATCAAAATACACAAAGCAATTCCTCCACAAATAAGTATAATCAATAACTTTTTCATCCCTCGCGCCCCTCTCCTTTTCTATCGCATTCCTTTTCTAATAGTGTCTTTGCATGTGAAGTCGCTTACAGATATGGCGAATATTCCATTTCTGGGTCACGACCCCATACAAAATATATCCGATTAGATTCTGGAAACGATATACCTCGTTGACTACAGAACGCCTCTGCCATTTCGAGATTCTTAAATGTAACGCTCCCATACATAGTAAGGTTAAACCACAAAGGCGCAATTCCCGCTTTAAATCCAGTTAACCACCATGTATATGCTTCCCGCGAAAACAATTCCGTGGTTCCCCAAAATAGAGAAAACTGCATTCTGAGAAATTCACTTTCTTCAGCACTTCTGTACCATCTTTGCTTTGGCCTGAATCCATTGTGAGTAATTGCGTACGTCTTGGAATATATATATACGCCCATCTCCCCTCCAGTAAACGGTCCATACTGTCCTTTCCAAAGCCAAATGCGCCACTCCTTGTCATCATAATTAAAGGATAAGGGGTTATCAATGATAAAACAACCCATAAATGGTGCAAGGTCATTATATAGTTGGCAATATCCCCACTTTTTTTGCCAACACTCCCTTAATGAGTACCAGATTTTTTGATTGCTATCATAGGCAAACCCCAATGCTGCAGCTGTACTATTAATGCCTTCCTTTAAATTCATAAAGAAGGTAATCGTAGGTACAACTATGTTTCCACTTGGATCAGAATACATTATTGGACTGTTGTTACAGTATATGTATAAATTATCATCAAAACAATTATTATTGATATAGTTTTTTAGTGCACCTATGTCATCTCCACTAATCATACGACAGGTATCCGGATCATA
This sequence comes from Anaerovoracaceae bacterium, assembly GCA_041859095.1. GTDB lineage: Bacteria > Bacillota > Clostridia > Peptostreptococcales > Anaerovoracaceae > UBA1422. The sequence continues at coordinate 229,670 of JBHEKY010000028.1, read as the reverse complement.
GTATCTGGACTGGAGGTAATATAGTCCTGTCTCCACGTCCTGATAATAGCCTCGGTACCCCATGGGGTTGATGGCTCCAATGGTGCTGGCCAAGCTGCCGGTGATGTTCTGCACTTTGCCCCATGCATCATAAGTGTAGTTTACCACAACGTTGCCAGAGGTATCAACCATGGAGACGATATCTCCCTGCAGGTTTCTCACATATAGGTACTCGGTTCCGTTGATCATCACCCCGGCCAGCTCGTTGTTTTGGTCATAGTGGAAATACAATGTGTTCGTGTCATCCTTTTGGGAGGTGATTCTACCATCGATGGTGGTGTATTGAGTCACAGTGCCATCGGCTGTCTTCTGGGTCCTTATGCCTTCATCGTCATATTTGAAATACAGTGTCTTATTGTTCCCAATCATACTGTCCAGCATTCTTCCGGCGGTCCAGGTCATGGCATAACCCTTGTAGCTTATGGGGTTTCCATTGGCATCATAGGTGATGACCTGCCCGTTATAGCTGGTCAGCTTGTCCGGCCAGTTGGAATCTCCGTAGCTATAAGAATCTGTGCTGGTTGGTGTTTCTGTGATTGGATCCGCCGTTGTATAATCATAGGTCGCTTTGGATGTCAGGTTTCCTCTTGAATTATAGGTATAAATAAATGTTTTACCTAGAATCTCATCATTGGCTCGAATTAACTGATCTCTGCCATCATAGAAGTAATCTACATCACCACTGACACATGAAACCTTGGAAATCCGGTCTTCTGAGTCATACTCGTAGCTGAAGTTTTTCGAAGCGGATCCAATTGCATTGGCAACCTGAGTCACTTTATCACCGGTATAGGTGAAATTGGTCGTCAAAAGATTCGTCCCGGAAAGGCTATTCAGTTTAACGCTGGTGGAATCGATGCGTCCATCGGTTTTTGTGTAGCTCTTATAAAGGGAGGTCGTACCGTCTTTGATTCCAAAGACATCATAGGTGTCGTAGTTTTTGGTAATGTAGGAAGCTGTGCCACTTTTTTCCGTTAAGGTTTTTACGGCAGACCCGTTGCTTTCATAGCCGCTTTCATTTGTATAGGAGTAGATAAGGTTGTCAGAAGAATCATAAACTTTCACTTCGCGGCCGGAGTACTCTGTAGTTGTATTGTTAAGGTAATCCTTCTTGGATGTCATTACCCCCTCCGCGTAGGTAAATTCAAAGGCCAGGGTGGTCCCATAGCTAATCGTTTCAATATTGTCTCCTGAATAAGTATAGTTTATGTTTTGACCATTGCCGAAGGCTTTTGTCGACAATTTTCCCGAACTATCATACGTATACCCTACTATGTTTTGGGTGCCAACCTTTACGTTTGTAATGCCTCCAGAAGCGTTCTGGTCCACGGTATAAAGATCAAATTCTTGTTTAGTCAGGTTTCCTACTACATCGTAAATGTATTCCGTTGTGATACCATATTGGTCCGTCATCTCCCCCAGCTTCCAGATTGCATTGTTGTAAGTGTATCTGGTGGTGTTGTCAGTACCGGAATATGTCCCAGAGGAATATGCCATGTTTTCGGAATTGAAGGTTAGGCTGTCGTTTCCGATGGCAAAATACTTTGGTGCGATTTCTTTGGAAGTCCGACCAAAAGAGTCATAAAGAATTCTGGTTATCTTCCCATCTTGGTTTTGCCTCAGCAACTGTCCGCTCTGGTCATAGACATAGGTGGTTACCTTCGTCGCCTCAGAATCTACTGTGGTCTCTTCCTGGGTTACCAGACCAAATCCATTATAGGTGTACTCGGTCAACGTGACCACACCGGATTGGGTTGTTTCGGTACGTGTCCCATTTCTTCCCCATGCGTCATAGGTATAATCAGCCTGGCTGATCTGAATGAGGGTGCCATCCACTTTCTTTTTGTGTACTTCTTCTGTTATCTGTCCTTCTCCATTATATGTTACTAGGACAACTTCGTCATATATCGACTGATTTTGCGAGTCATATGTTGTCGAAAGATTAGAGATGTTGCTAACCAACGATGCGGTAACAACCGTATTACCATTTTCGTCATATTCGTAATATGTGTATGAATATAGCATTGTGCCTGTCTGCGACACTAATGTCCTTCTTTCACAGCCTATTCGCTGTTGGCTCTCACCGTAACTATCAATGTAGTCGGCGTACGTGTAAACTAAAGATCCTGGATCTGTTTCATTCGCATTTACAAAGTGGAATGATTCGTCAGTTTGCGTTATATCATCATCTCCTTCAATTGACAAATCCTTCGAAATGTAATACGTGGAATACTTGTCATCGGCTGTCCTATGTTCAACTACTTTTGTCCATCCTTCTCTCCCCTCTTCCTCGCTTGTTGAATATTCATATTCTATTGCGCTTCCATTTCTATATAATAATTCATCCACCTGACCACCCGTCGTATAAGAGATAGTGTCCATAAGGTAGCTATTACTCCCATCTCCAAGGGAAATTTGTCTAAGTTTCTCATCTAAATATCTATACTCCGAGATTTTCCCCATGGGGTCTGTAGTGGAAGTTAGTTGATTTGAAATGAAGACATAACTAACTGTTTCCAGCGTTTCTGTCCCTTTTTTTACCTCAACGGCGGTCTTTGCCACATTGATGTTGATAGTATGCCCGCCAATTTCAATATGGGTTCCACTGCTATCATAGGAATATTGTGCAATTGGGCTGATTGACAAAGCGCTGAGATAGATGGCAAAAATTTTACCATCGCTAACCCTATATTTAAAGTAGTAATCACCAATGTCAAGGCAATAGTACCCTCCGGATATAGTCATCTCTGTCCCCGAATCTGTGCCAATGTACTTGTCTTCTTCCTCGTCAAAGATGAAAAACTCTTTCTCTCCGCTTTGCAGCGTTAGGGTCAGGATTCTGTCTGTGACACCACTCTCAATCTTAGTGTCAAAAGAAAAGAACCATTTATTTGTGTTGGAGTTATAAGTTCTGGTTATACTAAGGGGTTCCGCCAACTGGTCATAGTTGATATCAGTGACAGTTTCCTCATAGTTTCCAATTTCTTTTGGCAATGTGTAGGTGGTTTCGGCGCACACATTGCCGAAGGTGTCTTCCGCTTTTACGACAACTGTATTGTCTATGTTTCGGTCCAAATCGATTCGATACCTGTCCTGTGAAATATACAGCTCTTCATCGAGTGGATCACATTCTGTATACGCGCCACCATTTACTTGGTAATACATCTTATCGGATAAACAAAGATTACCGTCTGCATCGCGATATGACCCCGTGCCATCGGTTACGTCTCCATTGTCAACTATTTCCACATCATATCCGGTTTGAATCACGGATGGTGCGTTGGGTGCAAAGATGTCCCCTGGGTTAAATGTCTCATTGTAGACGTTACCTACCTTATCGTAAACATATAGTGTACGAATTGGATCTGTTGCAGGCACAGTATAAGATATCTTGTGTTGGTTAGTAGGAATAGCTGTGAGGGTCCCCGTTGCTCCCACTTTGTAATTCAAAAGCCCCGAGTGCACGTCAGACACCCAAACGTCTACAATAATATTGCCCCCGTTTTGGGTAAATTTCACTTGTGTTTCTCCATCGGGAGGTGTTTCAGTTTTAGTAGGTGCATTGACATCAAAATAATAGTTCACCGTTGCAACTGTGCTATGATTACCGGACAAATCTAATGCCCGAAGTTTGATGGTATCGGTGCCAGATCCTGTGATTATACCGTCTGGGATGGTATAGCTTCCGGTATTGGAAGTTCCAATTGTCGTATACGCACCAGTTCCGATTGCATACTCGACTTTTTGAAAGTGGTTTTCAGTAATTGCCCAAGTAATTACCGGATTATCGTTTGTCGTATAGGATGCGCTGGTAGTATTGGGGGTTAATGTATAGTTAGAAATTACCGGAGGTGTCGAATCCGGTATGTAGGAAATCACAAGGGACGGATAATATGCTGTGGAAAGAGTGGGATGATCGGACGCATAAATCCAGTTGTAGTCGTTTATGGCTTCATTGTTGTATTTAATCATGTATCCATTATTCACCCCGGTGGTGTACCAGTTTATAACTGATGCGTCTACGGGGAAGGTGTACTTAATATATGTTCCACCGGTTTGACCGTTTACTGTTGCGATGGCAGCGCTATTGCCTGGCTTGTTAGCCCAGCTTATGGTGGAAGAATTCCATGCCGACGTGGGCTGATAGATGGTCATGGGGTAATAGGTGCTTGTGCCGGAAGCAAGATAGCCTACCAGGTTCCCCCCGGTGATGTCGTTGAGGTTGGTGTCGATAGTTGGTCGGTTGGCAAAGTTGATGTACCCTCGGCAGGTGGCTCCGTCAGTTTTACCGATTTTAACATACGAAGACAGATAATGGTTTCCTGCAGCATCTCCACTGTGAACATATGTATCTTTAACGTTGGTACTTGATTGTGTTGTAGTAATGGTAGGATCTAAGGTCACCGGATAGACCCTTGACGGATCATTCATCCATTTGGCATCCGGTGTCATGGTCAGAATATATCCGCCCGATGTCTTTGAAAGAGATAGTTTAATCTCATAGCTGTCATCCGGAAACGTTTTGCTGTCAAACATATATGGTTTTGGGATAGTAAAGATGGCCTCGTCATTATTGTTTGTAAAGATGACGCTGTTATCTTCTGCAATTGCACCATTAAGATCTCCGGCATTAATTAGGTAACTGATACTTGTAAATCCTTTTGGTGATTTAATGATAAGACATTCTTTTAATTTGTCCGGTGTTACGGTGACATCAACATCCACATTTTTTACAACGTCTTTGTATGTGGCTGTTGAAAATAGATTGGGAAGAGCCGTCATTTTTTCGTCATGAGAAAGTTTGGAAAGGTCAGGCTGAGCGCCTTTGACAAGTGCTGATGAGGGGATTTGAGCTTTTTCAAGAGTTTTCGTGGTAGCTTTGCTTAGAAAATCCGATGTATAGTCTTTTAAGTTTCCAAGGATATTCCATGAAATAGCATACTCGCCATCGTTTATTTTGGTTAAATAAGAAGATGAGAGCTTTATAATTGAAGATTTGGAATCTCCAGTGCCGGGAACCAAAACATCTGCTGTGGCTGTGCCAGGCATGGATACTGAAAGGTCGCTGGCGACAGGACCATATAGCCCTTTTTCTTTATCTTTGAGTTCCAATCGGCTGTCTATATCTTTCCACGTGCCATCCTCTTCGTAATGGACTTTTTGTGCATAGCTGACAGCTATCATACTGCCATCACTTTGAACGAAATGCTTTTCGAACTCGCCCCGTTTTGTAGAGAGCTCATCTTCTATTTGTATTGTTCCCTTGTAATTCGGATCATACTTTATAACCGAATCCTCAGAACCAGCTACCGGCTGATTTGCGTCTGTGTTGGCATATCCAAACACATAGGTTGGGAAGCTTGTTACTACAAGCGCAACAACGAGCAACATTGAAATACTTCTTTTTAGCGAACTCTTTTTCATTTTACTCTCCCTATACAACAACTCTAATTATCAACGATTTTAGATTATATATGTTAAATTTTTATGCGAACGATTTGATTTTTTATGATACCGGCAAGGAGTATGATTGAAATGATAAAATAACTTGCTGCTACTCCACTTGTTATCATTGTCCACTCATTACACAATGCCACAGCATAAAGGATTAACCAAAATGATGTGATATGCAAGGAATATCTGTGAAATACGATTTTTTCATTTACTGATAATGGCTTGTGGCAGTCTTGGAGTGGTGCAAATTTGAATATCAGAAGCTGGGTCAATAAAACAACTCCATTGGATAAAGTCGGTATGTGGTTGAAAACGCTAAGCGAAAGAAATCCCACAAATACCAACGCCACAGAAATAAGCAAACAATTCAATTTTGAGTTCGCATGAAAACCACCTACGTATATTCTTATGGTATAAGTGGAAAACATAAAAATTGCCATTTCCAGAGTTTTATTTGTTACGACGCCAATGCTAATACACAGCAAATAGAAAGCAATCAACAAACCTGCTTGTTTCAAACCAAAACGAACAAGGATCTTGCTTTCTACGCTGTGCATTTCTTGGATAGTGATGCTGTCACTCCTCATTACTATCTATCGATGCTTTCTCAATGCATCAACTTCTTTGGGCAGCTCAGATTGATGAACTATAAAAGCACAGGTAGTATTTGCTGCTACAGATGCGAAAAAAATGGCAAATGAAGCAATTGCAGCAACGGGAAGTTTTAGTAGATTCGAAATTTCTTTTTTCACGGTGCACCTCGTTCTATGATTTGCTACTACGTATATTTATTGGGTTCTTTATAGCAGAAAAATCGCATCTGTGCGCCGATATGGCGAAAATGACGGCTTAAATGCCGAAAAAAGAAGGCCACCTTTAAGGCAGCCTTCAGAATTTATATTTGAACTTAATTTGTAAGGTACATAAACACGGTTACAACAAAGTGTTTATCCTTGATTGCCACATCCATCTTACCATTATATTTCTCGATAATCGATCCCACACTTTTCATACCGAATCCATGAAATTCTGCATTTGGCTTTTGCGTTATGTATTCCCCATTGCCAAAGAAAGGTTCTTCTTCATATGTGTTTTCAACTTTAATTAGTAGTGTCGATGCATCAACCCGCATCACAAATCGAATTTGTTTGTTGCCCACCAAGGTGCTAGCTTCTATTGCATTGTCCATCAAATTCCCTATTACCACATTCAGGGAAAATGGATCTATATGAAATGCTGTCGGTATTAATATATCTGTTTCCACCGTGATACCGTTATTTTTTGCCTCAGCAATTTTGTAGTTTAAAATACTGTCAACATGTGGATTGTCCGTATGTACAAAGTTATCACCGCTTTCAATAAATGAATCCATGCCATCTAGATACTTTATTGCCTCATTTGACTGGCCGACTTTAAGCAAAGAACGCATGCTGTTTAGTTGATTTTTCAAATCATGTCTTAAGGTTCTTATTTTGTCCTGATTTTTCTCGATTAAGTCAAATTGTCTTTGGTATGCTAAATTCTGTTGTAGCAATAGTTTTTTCTCACTCTCTTCTAAATAGAATCGTATCATCGTTTCATAGAGGTAGAACGTTGTGAAGTTAATCGCTAGCAAAAAAATGCCCGCCAAAGAAATCCATATCGAATTATTCCCTTCTAAAAAAAGGACAACCGCGATAATGATACTACCGATTGGAATGGATAATAATGCAAGCCACCTGCTGGATGCTAATTCTGCTTTATCCTGTTTACTTGACATTCTACCCGCCACAAGCGAAAGTACGAAAAAGAGCAATGTGGAAATAATGCTGGTCAAGGTGTCAATTGATGCTCCGTTGGAGATCGCAACCAACGGGAAATACACGATTACCTCAGCAACCATCTGAATTGGGTAAAGTATAAATGTAGCCAATAACTTTGTTGAGACTTTGCTTGAAAATATAAACGTAATAAGAAAAAATGGAATAACATTTGTGATTATGTTTAGTATTGCATTATCCATTAATAGATAGGTGCCGCTATTAATTATAAAATATGCTGCAAAGCATAGAAATTCAATACTTGCGTTCGTCTTTCTCTTGTTCGTATCAAAAAAGATATGAGCAAACCGATAAACGACATAAATTCGAAATACATTGGTAGCTAAATAAACAAGCGTGTCAATTGTCAGCAAATTACTCATACAACATTTCCTCTCGTTTCTTCATAATGTAATCACGGACGTCTGTCCGAAACGTATTGCTAATCGGAAGCATAGTACCGTCCAGCAACTCAATCTTCTCATAGGTGATTCCCTTGATATAGTTGTAGTTTACTAGAAAGGATTTGTGAATCCAAAGGAAACCAGCATCCTTTACTTTCTTCGCAACCTCAGACAATTTTGAATAAAATATTTCATTGCCTTCACTCGAGTGTATGATGATTTTTTTATCTTCGCTTTCAAAATAGAAGATGTCTTTCATCTTAATCCACTTTGTTGTACGACCTGATGTAAACTCAAAGACGATAATATCTTTTTCCCATAGTGCAACCGCCTTATCAAAATTTGCGATAATTTTCTCGCTGTCCAGTGGTTTTTGCAAAAAATTTAATGGTCTACCATCAAAAAGTTGCATTGCATATCCTGGGTGTGATGAGATGTATACAATTTTGACGCTTTCATTATCGTAATCATTACGTATTTTAGCACACACATCAATTCCATTTATTTTTACTAGCTCAATATCCAAAAATATGAGGTGAAAAAAATCTCCTTGCTTAATTGCATCACAAAGAGACTCACCACTTTCAAAAATCTCAATCTCGGTTCGGATGTGTTTTTCTAAAGAATGCTTGATTATAATGTTTTCAATTTCTGTGCAAATACTTCGCTCGTCATCACAAATCGCTATGCGAAACACTAATACTACCTCCATAACTTGTATTCATACCTGAGAGTATACCATTTGCAAATGAGAATTTCTATACTCACCATGATATCATATGCAAGATTGGTTTCTGCACTTCCGCTCTAATTACGCCGAACAGTACGCACACACCTGACTAAATTTGAAACCGTGTGCATTTTTCAACCTCTCACTCACATCTAATCCCAAATCCACCCAGATTCTTCCCAACTTTTCCCCCAAAAACAACAAAACCCATTGAAATTTCAATGAGTTCTATTGTATCATTTCTGACTACTTATTTGGCTAATCACTCAGGTTTTAATACAATCGGCGATATTCCGAATTACGCGGATAGTATGGTAATACCGCGGGATAGTGCACACAGTAGTAAATCATACCCCATATAATGGACACTAAATAAGGTAAAAACTTTTGTCCTTGAAATGGGGTACACATTACTGATTCGGGTAATGAAAACCGGCTAACTTGTTAGATTAGCCGGTTTAGTTATATACTTATGAAAATGTTAGACCATCGACAAGAACTCATCTGCCTCACCATGAGGATTTGCAACAGTGGTTGCTTCAATGCTTCTTCCTGTCGGTTCAAACTCGCAAAAGATGAACGGGATGGGTCTTTGATATTTCTGTTTGAGATAATCCTCTTGCTGGAGCTTGAAGGCAACCTCAGTCAGCACTTTCAATAATTTCTTCAGTTTCACCGGTCCCATTTCGCCAAGCTTGATATCCTGGGCCCTTCCCCATTCAGACGGATTCCATTTCTCCACTTCAGAATTGTCCTTGAAATCCGATTCGCAGCCGCATCGAATCGTGAATTCCTCCATGTCTGTGTTCTCTTCATCTTCCATGCACTCATCAGGATAAAGATAAATGCCAATGGCAAAAATGTCATTTACACTCCAGGTCTCGATCAGGTCCCGGAGTTCCTTGTAGAGGAATTTATGCAGGCTTGTAAAGGCGCTTTTGCTTGTTGTCACCGGTTTCTCTTTGATTGTGCTTTTCGCTTTTGGTGGCATCTTCGCCTTTGTGTTCTTCTTGATGCTTCTGAAAGAAGGCAATTCATCAATGGAGGTGAAAGATAAATAATCGTAATCGCCTATGACCAGTCTATCCTTACCATAAAAGTTGACGCTATCACATGATATCATCCCCAGATTCAGTTGGATGGCCCCTTTGGTCGCTGGATCAAGGAATGTTGCAAGCCCCATGTCATCCACATGCCATATGATTCTTTCCCTGTCTGTAGCCAGAAGGCCAATTGGAAAAGGTTTCTTCAAGGAATATTTCTCCTGAACAATCGTTCTGCTTACCAATTCAAAACAGTCGTAATACAGTTCTTTTTTCCAGCGGCTTTCCCCTTGGTAACTGTAATACTTATTACCTTTGACATTGGAAGCAACTGGGAAAAAACTATCAGGCTCCTTTTCTCCAATATTGCAATACATCTCCTTAGATTTTCCAGTAATCAGATTCACCAGTGAAATTTGAAAGCCCAAATACTTTACCTTCATACCTAAATCTTCACGGGCTTCTCGGAACAAAATGAATTCCCCTTGTTCCGCCGCCGGCCAAAGTCGATATCGCCCGTCAATATCCATGCGAATGTCCAGTTTGTTACTGACTGTATCCCAAAGTCCAACTTTTCCATTCCATCCGCAGGTCAGGACATGAGTGTCATCAATGAAATGAATTTGATTTCCTTCCGCTCCCACACCTCGATTTTTTTGTAAAAGTTCTCCCGTCGCGCTATCAATCAGCTCTAATCTTCCCGATGTGTTTGAGGCCGCAATTTTTTTCATGTCTGGCGAAAAGGCGGCATAGGAAGGATTTGTTAAGGCATTGTTAGTAAACATCAATGTCGGCTCATCTTGGTTCATATCAAATAAAGATACGCCACCACCGATATTTATTAGTCGAGTCTCATCAGGTGAAAAAATTGTTCTGTATGAACTTTTTTTGTACTTTAGCATTTACTTCTCCCAACATATGCAATTTGCCATATCAATTCACAATGAATTGTTCTAATTCCCAGGGACCATTGAGCTTCCAATTTTTAGGGTTGTTTTGATTACTGCGAGAGGATAGTAGACACATTTTTTATTTTTACTTTTATATTTATTAGATACCGCATATATCATCCCCTTTACCCCTGAATAATAGGTTTTTGTGTGCAAATGTTGGTGAAATCTCTCCTTAATTCTAACCAAAGGTTCTGTTGCAAAAAATCTCTGGTCTTTCTCGCAACCGCCACGACTGTTATAATTGTACCATTGTCGCTCCAGGGAGGATACAAAAATGGCTGAAAGCTTATTCAAATGGAAACACTTCGAATCCGATATCATTTTGCTTTGCGTCAGATGGTATTTGAAGTACCCGCTTTCCTATCGGAATCTTTCTGACATGATGAAAGAACGCGGACTGTCCGTCTCCCACACCACTATCCTCCGCTGGGTTCAGGAGTACTCACCAATCATGTGCCGGAAAATTAAAAAGCATATCAGCCCTACCGGTGATTCCTGGAGAATGGACGAGACGTACCTGAAGATTCGAGGCGTTGACCATTACCTTTACCGGGCTGTGGACTCACACGGCGCAACCATTGATTTCTGGCTCTCCAAGCACAGAGACAAGGCTTCCGCCAAGCGTTTTTTTGAAAAGGCTTTAGGTGCTTGCCACAACTCCATGCCCAGAGTCATTACCACCGATAAGTACCCGGCAACAGAGGTTGCGATTCAAGAGCATCTATTTGGCGGCCTCTTCTCCTGCCACGTGCAGCACCGGATGACCAAGTACCTTAACAACATAGTCGAGCAAGATCACCGGTTCATTAAGAAAATCGTCAAACCCATGATGGGATTTCACAGTTACAAATCCGCTTGCGCCACCCTTTCTGGAATCGAGGTCATGCACATGATCCACAAAGGGCAAGCCGGCACCTCAGATGTGATTTCAGAAATCAAGCTGATTAATCGGCTATTTGGTGTCGCGTAAAATTAGGCTGTGATTTGGGTGCGGTTATGCCTTGAGGTTGGCGTTGAAATTATTTGCAACACTACCTGGTGGAGAATATGTCAAGAAACAATGCCGAAATCATCTTACTCTGATTACTTGCGGCGATAAATTGAATAAGTATAGAAGCGAAAAGTACCGTCAAGATGATACTTGATGTGAATGCTATCGTTTGTAATCTCTTTTGTTTCATTTTTCCGTCACACTCCTCATTTTTGGAAATGGATCTAACAATTGTTGTTAAGTTATGCCCAATGTTTGGTTTAATCTCTCCTGGCCCCCACCCCATAATGGCGATGCCAGGCCGGGTGCCTGCTTATTGTGGTTATAGTTCCTTTATGAATTACTCGTTTTATCCTCACTTGTGATTTTTGCGGCTCTCTCTTTTCTAATACATCCGAACAGCATTAATAATAATACAAACACTAGAGACCCAAAGAAAAACAATAATACCTGCCCCCCAAAGGTAAGGTAAATGTATGGCCACTGAGTATCACCATCCCATCTCTGTGAATTATACCAGTCCGAAAACTCCCATTTACCATCTTCTTTGGTGAAGCTAATATAATCAAGGTTCACAAGTCCGATTCCACCAGCCTCTTTATCGTATGTATAATATAATATATTTGCATCCGAGCTAGAATACGTCAATACCTTTAAACCGCTCACCGAATCAAGCATATTAGTGGCTTTATAGCCGTTGGTGAATTCATCTCCATGTGAATAAGTTAAGATTTCATATTTGACTATTGATCCAATCCATATTAGGGCTATAATGCCGGCTACTGATAGGCAGCGAATTATAATTTTCTTTTTCAAGCATTTCTCCTTTTTCATACACGGCCCCCACACCATAACAATGATGCCAGGCGGGGTGCTTGTGGGTGGGTTATATGATAATAATGTCCACTCTTGGGGCAGGGTCCACGTTAATCTTTTTCACAAACTCAAGGAAAATCGGTAAGCCGTAGTCGTTCTGTTCTTGAAGATATTTCGTTTTATCCTTAATTAAACTCTCCAACAGCTCATTTTTTCCCATTAGCTTTGCCAAGCCAATAGCGTTGATTGCTCTTTTATAATCAATAGGTGAATTGTCCCAAGCTTCAGGGTCATCCCGCCTACAAATTTCGAGCACATTTTCCAAATCTGAAAACTTTTCAATATATGGGATTGCTACGTTTCGAACTTCGTCAACGATTTCTATAACCACAGTATCAATGTCACTTTCGCTAGCAATAGTCCATCTTTTTTGTTTGCCCTGTGTTAAGTTGCCAAGTTCTACTCCAATTGTGGCAGTATTCTTTTTTTCATTTTCTGTTAAACGCGAGTAACCTTGGTTTATCATATCCTCGAGCTCATCAAGACGGATACCGACATCCACAGTTACATCAAAGTCAATTACATGATTAATAAAACTTAGATGAACCATGGCCCTACCATGTTCGATAGACTTCCAAAATGACTGCCCGTGGATTCTACTGTCAAAACCCAAATCGACAAGCGAAATGGAAATCCCTTTCATCAAATCTGATTTCATTCCCTTAAAACCACTCAAGTTTATCACCTCTGTAAAATCATGCACTATTGCGAGCTGAAACGAAAAATCTATTCTTATATATTATCGAGGGACATGGGTCTACAAAAAAAGCACACGAAAAGTGCACTCTTAACTCTCTAGAATTCTCCTAAATCTTCTAGTCCCTATCTCCATAAATCCCCCAATATCAGTATTCTTGATGTTAGTTTACTTGGTTTCCTGTCCCAATGCAACCACTAAAACCACCCCGGGCGACATTGTTAAAAAATTAATTACGTCATTTTGTCGTCAAAAAAGAAAATAACCCCCAAAATCGTTGAAATTTCAAGGGTTTTTTGGCTAATCACTCATGTTTTGATACAATCGGCGATATTCGGAATTACGCGGATAGTATGGAATATCGCGGGATGATGCACATAGCCGGGAAACCAGATGTTATTTCCGAAATAAAGCTGATCAACCGGCTATTTGGTGTTGCATAGAATTAGGCTGGGGTTTGTGTGGGTTTATAAGTTGAGGTTGATGTTGGAATTTTTTTGCAACTCTGTCGTCCCTCCAGTTGTTTGGTTTAGTTGAACGGTGATATTCCGAATTACATACACCCATATGAACAATGCGCAAGATTGCACACGGAAAACGGAGGGCGGAGAGAAAGAAAGAGCTAGACAACTCTGGAATCAACTGACTGTTTTGTATGGCATAAAATCAAAGTTTGATCTGCATGAGTTTATAGCTTTCTATTGAGTTAAGAACTATTTGCACCAGTACCAATCATTGTAATTTATGCATCCACTCTGTATATAATAGCATTATGAACAGAAGAGAGGCAAAAATAAGTTCCCGTAAGCCATCAAAAATACCCCTCAACATCTTATGTTTATATATTATTATACATGTTAATGCTGTCAATTCTACAATAGCTATAGTCAGTGTTGTTATGGCAAGCACTTGATACCCTATCGAAGATAAGTTAAAGATAAGAACGGCGGAAATCGCAAGAATTGCGACCAAGTCCGTCAGAATAAGAAATTGTGTATGTAGGGTGGGAGCGTCCCAGGTTTTTCTTATTGATACAAATGGCCGGAATATCAAAATCAAGTAACATAGACCAACCACAATGGCAGACCAAAAATAATTCAAATCATAATGATTCAATTTCAGCAAACAAAAGCAGGTAATAAATGGCAGAGTGCTTAGCACTGCAAGACCATAAAAGTTAAGTCTTTCCCTTGATTCTATGTTTTTCATTTTTTTGTTACTCTCCTATCAATGAAGCGTCAAGCATCTGAAAATAGTTCACTATTATCTGCCATTAAGCATACTAGAGTTGTTATATAACATGACAATGATAAATATGCAAAATAGCCAGAATACAATATTTTGACTGTCTTTTTTATCCCCTTCACCAAAAGAGATTATTACGCCTTCTAGAAATGCAATTTCTGACATCCACACACACAGGACTATAAGCTCAGGCATTATTGCTGTCAATGGCATTTCGCTAAAAGCAAAATATACGGTAACAATGTAGACTACCCAATCCAATAGCCATACTACTACAAAAATCCATTTGGCAAGCTCAATATATTCTTTGATTTTTCCCTTTGATTCGTCCCAATGCCTTGCCGCAAGAAGAAAGAGAAAGATCAAGGATAACATTAATAGTATGGTGAATCCGATTCCAACCCAGAAAGTGTTCAAATCATATAAGTTAAATGCATATGCACAGATGTATAGTAAAGCCAATATGCAATCAGATACAGCTATGGAATACCATAAGACTTTGTATAGCGGTATTTTTTCAAAGGTCTCTAATATTTTCATGGATTATCTCCTTAGCTTTATAGCGGTGCAAAAGCGTCAATTGTCAAATTATAAGTAGGTATCACTGACTGCGTTCTTATCCCTCCAGAAGTTTGAGAGTATGTAAGTTTATACTCTCTTGTGACAAAACATCGATCATCATCGTTCATTAAGGCGGCTTTTGCTACAACAGCGTCTTTCGCTTCGTCCCATTTAGCCCAAGCATGCGAGGTACCTAAGGCAAATATTCCATACGTTATGATTGGTATTAAGAATCCATACCCCTCAAGAAAACCCCCAATCCTTAGCAAAGGTGTCGCAAACGGACCTCCTGCTCCCATGGTCAGGGATGGTATCGCCTGTTTCAATGCAAACATAGCAATTTCCCCTCCTATTCCCGCAATACCGTACTTCAAAAGAGGATTCTCAAACTTTTTAATAATCTCCTCCAATTCCGCTTTCAGTGTCAGCATTTCAGCTTTATTGTAGTATTTCGATTCATAGAATGTTGTTTGCTGATAAAAGGATCTGCTGTCATGTCCACTTGGATCTACATAATTAATTGGATTATTGGCACAGTATGCATAATAATTCAACGTACTTGGTTCTTCTGAAGTCCCTCGGTAGGTGTCCTCAGACATAAATCTGCCTGTCTCTGGGTCGTAAAACCGTGCATTGAGGTACTGCTGTCCGGTTGCCCAGTCGTAAATGCCACCGGTGTAGCAGATTTCATTGCTAAAGGTGTAACTTCCGTCTACGGTTGTCTGCCCGAATTCATCATAGGAATACTTGGTGGCTATATTTCCTGCCTCATCCAAAATGCTTGCGGTACTGTTTCGGATGTCCTTGTTGTAGATATAATAGGAAATGTCATTGCTTCCATATCTTGCAGTGCTGATGACGCTTCCCTCAGTGGTCAGGAAGTTCTGACTGGTCTTGGCATCTGCGCTATCTGTAGTATAAAGCACGCTGCCATTCTGATAAAAATAATTGGTAGCAGTGCCGTTTTCTTCTTTGGCAACGCGCTGTCCATCACCATTGTACGAATTCTCTTGGAAAGAAGTTGTCTCATAATCAACCATAATTTCCGTGTCAGATAACATACTATCCACTGTGTAGTTGTTATACACATAGGTCTCTGTACTCCCTTCAATCTCGCCATGCTGGGTGAGATTCCCTTTGCAATCATAGTAGTTTTCGCTGGACGAAATCTCTTGAGTGTACTGACCATTTTCATCCTTTTCGTTCTCAGTTGAAGATGTCAGTTGGTTCAGGCTGTTGTAGAAATAGCTAACCTGTGTTGTATCTGTTGTCTTTGTCGTTCGGTTTCCAACAGCATCGTAGGCATATTCAACCTGATTGGTGCTTTGCCCCTCAGTGGTCGTAACCTCCGTCAATCTCCCCAAATCGTCGTAAACATACTCCTTTGAAATATTACCATCCTGTTCAGAGGTGATGTTGGAGTTGGGGTCATAAGTATAAGCGAAACTTTCCAAGACATTGTTATCACCGTCTACATATTCCATGGACGCAACTCGACCAAAGTTGTCATAGGAATAGATTCTTTCAACCGTCTCGTTACCAGAACCGGTAAAGTCAGCGTGATCCACAATATCAGATACTTCTCCAAAACAATCATAGGAATATGATCTTATCGTCTTTTCCTGAATTCCAATCTTTGCAGATATTGTAGATATCTGTCCGGCACTGTTGTAGGAATACTTAATACCTTTCACCTCATCACCGGAAGCGAGCGGATAATTGATTTCCGAAACATTACCAATTGTATCATAGGCATAGGTAAGCTTGTGGCTGTTAATATCTGTAGTCTCCGGTATGGTCGTCTGATTCAATTCGCTGCATGAGGTGAGCCTTCCAAGGCCATCATATTCGTAGTACACATAATGATATGGAGTCATATCACCATTGGCGTCCAGCTTGGAATCCACTTCTTGTTCAAGCCGGTCATTATCGTCATATGTGTAGGATGCTTTTGTCTGAAGGTCATTATCTCCATAATATGTGCAGATATTTATAACTAAATTTTTCTCATCATAAGTATATTCTTTATAAGAATCATCTGCATAATTTTCTCTAATAAGATTTCCTCGACTATCATAGTAGAAATTTGTCTCAATTGCGCTCCACCCTGTTCCAGTTTTGGTTTTTGCAATATATCCTGCTTCGTTAACCCCCATCTCGCTATAATTTCCATTTGCGTCGACAGTCCTTGTTCTATATTGATCCGGATACGAAATTTCAGTATAGTTATCTCCCGTGATATTTCCATCGTTGCTCAATGTAGCATCTTGATATACTCCACTTATCCGATTCTGATAATCATAGTGATATCCCGTTATGATTCCTTTGCCATCAATCCTAGCCTTCACGTTTCTATCATCATAGTAAATGGTTTTTGATAGGATTGAGTCCGTAGTAGTATCTAACGGGTCATCATTTACTTTATATACGACTGGATTAGACGACATATCAATTTCCGGGTTAAGTATTGTTGCAAAATTATTTCCATATTCATCAAATAAATTCATCGCAACTCTAGGTTCGTGACTTGCATCACCCTCCACATATGTCATGACCTGGTTTCCGGTTTCATCATATCGATAATATACTATAACTCCGCCGGTCTGTTCTTTAACCTTTTGTCCTATTCCATCATACCATATCTCCCAGTGCAAAAGATTGTTCTCGGTATACTCCTCTGTGAATGCGATTTCAATATTTGGGCAGTCAAGTTCCTCAGGGAAAGACAGATTGGTATCATAGCCGTAGTCAACTGTCATGTCCTCGCCCGACTCTTGTGAAATACCAGATGTCTCAAGTGATACAATTTTATTCATATAATCGTAGTCACAGGATGTAATAATGCCATCTTTAGAAGTGGCACTGACAAGAGAGCCATTCAAATCATACGATTTCGTAACTACATCAGTATCATTGTCTATTGTGGAGGTAATGGCTACTACCCTTCCTAGAAAATCATATGTATATTCTGTTATTTTCCCTGATTCCTCCTCTATTTCTCTTGCAATTCTACCCATTTCATCATATTCCGTGCTAATTGATTCGGAAATGTTCCCCGAAAGGCTACTCGTTTGACGTACCTGACCTTCAACATTGTATTGGGTGCTATTGAATTCCACTTGGGCACTCCCCTTGTTGACTGTTTGCTCCACAGTTAGGCCACCATCTTTATATACGTAGTTTACTGTAGTTCCATCGTGCATACTGAGTGTGTTGAGTTTTCCGCTTGCATTATATTCATAAGAAGTTTCACTTTCTATATTCCCGTTGATTTGCGTTATAACTCTAATAGGGTCATTTTCAGTGACTTCAGATTCCCCATAAGTATATGACGTTGTTTCTGTTTTATCAGCTGATGAGGCAACCTCAACTACAACGTCCTCATTTGAATTATACGAGGTCGTTATTGTCTCAATTACAGGGTACAAGGCAAATCCAACAAGCCCATTAGTTGACAACGTCTCGTAACTACGGCTAGTTATCGTCCTTTCTACCACAAAAGGATTGTCGCAAGTATCCCCGCTGCTTAAGGTGTAAATGTATTGGGTGGAGATACCATTGGCATTGATGGTTTCAAGTAGTTTGCCCGTATCCGAATCCAATGCGGATGTATCCGTGTAAAAAGTTTGGCTTCCTAATTTCTTGCTGGTTGTTGTTTCTTTAATCCCATTCTCGGGAGCACCATATTCGAGACTAAAATATTCGTCATTTGGCATATCAATCCGGTTGGCTTTGGTTCCCTGATAGGTGATACCATATTCATTTCCTTCTCCGTCCTCAATGGAGGTTAGATATCCGCTGGTATTGTATCCAAAGTCATAATCAAGGCTCTGCACTGGGGTGCCGCCACTGCTATGGGCGGCTGTAACTAGTTGGTTGCCAGAAGAATAGGTGTAGGAAAGAACTGTATCATCCGGCAGGGTAATACTTTGAAGCAGGTATGGGTTGATGGTAGAGTAAACAAACGAAATGTATTTTTCGCTCCCCGACGCTTCAGTTGCGTTTGAAATAACATTGGCTAGCCGTCCTATGGAGTCATACTCATAAAACAAGTAGCTGCCGTTGGGTTCGCTGGTTTTTAGTAACTGCCCAAAGGAATTGAATTCGTAATGAACGTTATCCTTGGTTGTGATTTTATACTTAGCTGATATCTCAGAATCCTCTAATAGTATCAACTCATATTCTTTTGTCTGGTCGCAGACATATCCACTTTCTCCCTCAGTAAATGTATAAGTGGTTCCATCTCCCACCCTAAAATATATTTTTCCATCTAAGTCTGTATAGATTTCTTTATGATAAGAATCTAACCAGCCTTTTCCCAACATTCCAAGATTGGCGGACTGACTGTTATAGGTTCTTTCCAGACCATAATCAAAGTTTCTGTTTGAAATTGAAAAATCTATTTGGGTATACTTGAAGTTTCCAAGAGCCTTTTCGATGGTTCCATTACCCACCGGAGTGTCAAATGAAAAATGGTCAAGATAATACATACTTCCAATTCCAGGGCTGAACTCAGAAGTGCCTTGTTGCATACCGGATACTTCGCTGGATACCACATTTGAGGTCATTTCATTCCCCTGGGTGTCCTTCTCAATGGCTTTCACTTTATAATAGTATGTGCCAGTGCCGCCAATTGTGGTATCTACAAAGTAAGGCGTCTTAATATCTTCTGCAATCATATTATTAGTACTGGGAGTAAAATCATCGGTTGTGCTGCGGTAGACTTTATAATACACGCTTTCAGGGATTGTAGCTGGTGCGTCCCAATGTAGCAGGTTCTTTCCGTAATAACTTTGGAGAGACATATCGTCCGGCAAGTAATCTCCAATCACAACGACGTGATCGAGATAGTAGTCTAGGTCGTTGGAAACAGTGGTGTTTCCGGCTTTGTCAATGACCTTGAGTTTAATGGTGTTTTCGCCTTCTCTCGTAACAGAATTTTCAGGCAACGCATAATTACCAGAGTTGTCGGATTCCAATGTTGTATTTAGATCATTATAATTCCCACCGTTAATGTTGTATTGTATTTTACTGAAATTGGTCTCAGTAATGGTCCCCCATGTTATCGTTGGACTTGTGTCCAGTGTGGGGGTTTCTGGTGTTGTCGCAGGGATTATTGTAATGCTCCCCAATTCAGGGGTGGTGCGGTCTATATAGAAGGTTTCTGTGTCGGTTTCTCCGACGTTTCCATTAGTGTCTTCACCCCACACCTTTAGTGTGTATTGTCCGTCCGATGCTATTGAAGTGTAATCAATTGAATATGTTCCTGTGGCATTTCCAAGAGTACCAGTTTTAACACTTGCGCCATTTGAATTTTCGATTTTATAGTTAACAGAATCCAATATAGATGATCTGGCTCCATTGTAAGTAACTTTCACTACGTCATTTGTTGTGCCAACTTCATCTTTATAATACATCTTATCTAATTTAATAATATTTGCTGCCGTCGGCTTCTCATAATAGGTGACAACCAATTTGGGGCGGCAATATGTCGCGCTGGTCCTCCCACCATAAAATTCGGCATAACTGGCGTTTTCTGAGACATTGTTCATACAAAGTCCATAATTCGAATATGTATCGCTGGCAAGATCTCTTACAAAACTTGTAATAGACGCGGTATTGATATTCTCATCGTCCCCACTTGTTGTGAACTCTGAGATTGAGGTTGTCTCAATATCGGGCTTGTTATTCCATGTCAGATTGAGACTGGACCAACTTCCAATTACTCGATTCAAGTGCATTACTTGATTCTCGCTACAATTTTCTGTTTCATACACGGTCAGTTCGGCATTGGAAACAGATTTCCCTAACACGGCATTCGTCAAATTAGAAAGCATAAAAAATGTTCTGAACTGTCCCAAAGAATCATTTCCGGCCGGCATCACTCCGATGCCGCTGGAATAAAAGTTGGTATCCGCATAGTCGCCATCTTGAACATAAACATCCCGCAGGCTATCATCTCCGCGCCATGTAATGCTAGGATCTACTGTCACCGGATAGGTAGTATCTTTGCTGTTTAAGTACTTTTGATCAAATGTAACGGTTAACTTATAGTTGCCATCCGTATCCGCAGGTTCAATTGCATAAAAAACATCGTAACAAAAATTGTTCCCAGTTGCATCATTCATGAAAGGAGCTTCAATGCTCGCTACGATTTTTTCTGTTTTTTTGTCACATAAGCTTATTCCATTTCCAACGGGGTCTTTTTTAGGAATCATCCCAGATAAATTTATTGTATATTCCAGCACATTTCTTGCTGGTTTTGCGCCGAATACAATATTTTCCTTGAGACCCCTGGGAAGGGAAACCAGTTCAATGGCTGAATCTGAATTTTTTGAGGAATATTCCACCTTGGTGGGTAACATCTCAACGTCTTCATAAGCGGTTGCTGTGGCAGTATTAACTAGGGTTAAGCTCACATCATCTCCCAGGATTCTTTCTGCAGTACTGTCTGTGGGAGCAAAGGATACCCCATACTCTCCAAATTCCATAAGAGCTGGTGTTTCCTCTGATAGGGTCTCCGGCAGGTAGTGCTTTTTATCTCCAGATGTGTTGGTATACTTGTACCCATCCAGGTCTTCATCTTGCGAGGTAGTATCATTCGATTTGATTTCTGTCAGGGAGGGATCATAATCAACTAGGTCCCCATTTTCATCATGGTACCGAACTGCATCACCATACAAAATGGTCATTTTCTCGTTGTTGCCCAGATCATATGTGGTTGAGCTTTCGGTACTTTTGCTTTCAACAATAGATGCACCCGAAAGATCCTCCAAATTTAGTTGCTCTGCCAGTGCTATCTCTTCATCTGTTTTGCCTGAGACATTGTCAGCCTCCGCAAAAGCAGTCATTGGAATTTGGGTTGCCACCATAGCAACTACCATAATTGTCACTAGCATTTTCCTCAGTTTGCTATTCATTTTCGTTCCTCCCCAATTTTCATAATAAACTCTTAAATAATCTTCTCCTCAATTTCTATCATTATCCCTTACCTGTGGCTCCATCCTAACACCCTGATATAAAGAATTTTTATAATTATACTTGGATAATAGGGAGTAATATGATTATTCTAAATCATGCCCTACCAACAAGCTGACCGTTGCCGTCCCAGGGGCCATGTCATTCTTAGCTAGGCAAGTTACACTATTATATCCATCATAAAAGTCCCATCTGGCAAAGCAGCATAGTTACAGTAGTAAAGTATATGCATTTTCTTCTCATTATCATCTTTCACATTATGCAGCAATTGTTTTATTGATAAGCTGATGCCTACCGAACAGGAATTAATTGGACCGGGATTTGCTTCTGTAAAGATCCCTTTTTAATTTTGACTCCCTTACAGTTTAGCTCCTCCAAACAAGTCATAACGGTGTGACGATGTCACCCATTATGACTTTTGGAGCTTCTAACACCAGAGTTATATTTTTCCCCTATTTAGCATTGCTATTGTTTACTGGTGTTTTGAACTAATAAATAATTTTATCCCCTATGTGCTCTTGGGCAGCAAATTGCGCACCCGTCGGCATCCGCATAATAAAGTTTTGCTGCTGCCACCGCTTCTCGTTCGTCTTCGTATTCTCCGAGAGTGATATAATTTATGATCTTCATTTCAAGCAAATGCTTCAGCGTATGAACTTCGTGGTGCAACCCAGGATTATGCGTTGCATCCTTATTCACATAGTAATACTGCATGGTTTTTCCCCCTATTTTTGTTTTTTTAATTCGTCCGGCAATTCAGGCTGATGAATCATCCACCAACTTGCGCTATTTACCGACGCCGTAGCAAGCGTCAACAGTATCACTGCCATGAACGGTGCGAGTTTTGCAAATAACTTTTTCATATTTTTTTCCTCTCATGTTCTTAAGTACTCCCATAACAAGCAGAATTGATAGTATCAAGACTGCCGAACAAGCATAATATGAAACTTCTAAATAATTAAGCTTTACTAGTATAATAATCAAAGCAAATGCGGTGATGCTAAGGACACGTGTTTTTTTCTTGAATTTCACTTTCTCACTTCGGTCAAGTGGCTTATTTCGGTCTTCAACCGGACTAAATAGGTTTATTACACCTATTGATAGCCCAGCAGCAATCAACAATATTAGCGACGTAAATTCGGAATCTGTGATCTTTGCGATTATATTTTGTGCGACTAGGGTATTCCCCAGAAACAGTGAACAAAATATCACAGCGCAAGCAATATGGTTTGCTGCATGGTAACCCCCAGAAAACTGCCTTAATGGACAATAGACTACTAAAAATACGACGCTTCCTAATGGTGCGCCAAACAAAATGCCAATACCCACACATATAACGAGTCCCGTGATTGATGATAGCAAAAGTTCAGCGGCGTATGAATATACTCTTACATCTGATCCAGCGATGGTCCCGGACGAGACAAGGGAGTTGGATAAGTTGTCTGCGATTTTTTTGTACATGAGTCACCTCATGCCAAACTTACCATTTTTTATGTAAGAGTCAATATGATATGCGTAACTGGTCATCTACAATGCGTAACTGGTAAAAAAATACCGCACTGCTGATACCAGTGCGGCAAGATTCATTATTTTCTCATCGATTAACTTAATTTTCAGGGAGTAGTATTGATAGCGAAAAGACCTCGTCTTGAATTTCAGTGGTCATTTCACCATGATATTTTTCTATCGACATTTTAATATTTTGCAAACCAATGCCATGATTATCCTGGTCTTCTTTTCTGGTTTTTAGATTCTTTGTATCCTTTAGGATAGTCGGGTTGCTTATTTTTACAATTAGCATTCCCCTCCCCGATGCACTGTTTATTTTAATAAACCTCTCCCCCATAGGGATTTGAGTGCATGCATCAATTGCATTATCGATAGCATTGCCAAATATCGTTACAATATCGATATTCTCAAGCAGCATGGTATCATCCAGTTTCAGGTTATGGCTAAACCTTATCCCTAGCGTATCCATGAGTGCCATTTTATCTGATAGAATTACATCCAAAACCTGATTCCCCGTTGATGGAAATTTTTCATAATCAGAAATGACTGCCTGGATATTTGGAAGGTATGCATTGCGTTCATTTAAAGGCAATTCTTTCAGCACCGCTAAATGATTTTTGATATCATGATACATCTTCCTGACGTTTTGCTGGGAGAGTTCTCTTTCTTGGTAATGCATGAGCATTTCCCGACTTTGTTGTTGCATCAACTTGAATTGATTTTCTTTTTCCTTCAAATTCATATACACACGCAGGAAGAACGCAATTGATATGGATGAGATCAGCATCAAAACAGTTAGAACTACAACACGTACAATGCTAGCAGTATTCTCGTGATTGGTTGTAAATATTGCAGTTACATCCACCAAGAAAAAAATGAGTACGATGTTTACAAGCACGGGCAAAATGGATAGTATCGTTTCTTTCCATCCAAGAGAAGGTCCTTTTCTAAACAACAATCTCTTAAGCAGCCAAAGCAGCACAAGGTTAATCCCTTTAGAAATTAATGTGCCCTCAATTTGCAGGTAAATGTTCGTTTGGAATAATCCAAAATCCAAATTACTGCTAGTAAAGGAAAGGATCACAAAGGTTAACATGTCACTGAGAATTAGTGTTGTTACAAATGCCAAAACTGCAAAGAACATTGTCAGAGGCTTTATTTTGTAGAACAATGATAACATCGCAACAAGTAAACATACAATTACCACAAGCTTGGGATTGGATTCGATTCCGAAACTGTTCAGCACTAGATCAGTTAACAATATTAGAAAATATCCAATATACTCTATGCCATTTATATCAAATCTTTTGGTGTATTGATGAAAAAAATAATACAAAAGTGCAATTTCAATAATTGAGCAAACTGGTGGCCATAATAGCCATAAGATATTCTCCATTACATAAGTCCTCCCCAATACTTTGTTAGCATTTGTAGTAATCCCTTTTTTTTAAGCCTGCTTAATGGTATGGCACCATCCCCTCGTAATGCTACGCTATTTTCAGCCACACTATCAATATATCTCAGGTTGATTAAATATCCCTGATGGCATCTGTAAAAGAACTGGCTGGTAAGTTTTGACTCAAATCTGCTTAGCGCTTCATTTGATTCAATTTCATCATCCGTTGTGTGTATTACGGTCCTGCGTCCTTTTACTTCGATGTATAATACATTCGAGCTAAGGATTCGGAACGCACCCTTATCATTTTTTATTGTTAGTGATATCCCATCTGCCCTTTTGACTTCTCGTATCGCACCGGTAAGCTCAGCTTCAAGCTCTCTCTCGTCAAAAGGCTTAGTGATATAGCGAAACGCATTTACTTTGTATCCCTCGGCAGCATACTCCGGAAATGCTGAAATGAATATGATACAGACATTTTTATCTTGCTCTCGAATTGTTTTTGCTGTTTCGATGCCATTTTTTCCATTCATTTGAATGTCAAGGAACAATACGTCTATGTCAACATAATCATCCAGCAGTTCTTCTCCGGAACTAAAATGAATGATGGAATGTTCAATTCCTTGTCTGTAAAATATTTTTGTTATTGCCTCGTTTAGAGTTTTTCTGAAATGATTTTCGTCGTCACAGATTCCAATTCTTAAGACTCTATCCATATCACTTACCTCCAGGCTCTTCCCCTGTACAATAGTGTACTGGACTTTCCACTTAATTGCCAACACTTTTTGCCGGCCTCTCGATACCGTTGAAGCCCATTTTTCTATTTTACTACAATTACGCGGTACAGTATGCACACACCTGACTAAAATTAAAACCGTGTGCATTTTTGGATCTCGCGCTCGACTCTTAACCACATTTCACATTGATTCTTCCCACTTTTTACCCCAACAAACAAGAAAACCCATTGAAATTTCAATGAGTTCTATTGTATCATTTCTGACTAGTTATTTGGCGGAGGACATGGGACTCGAACCCACGAGGCTGTTACACCTTACCCGCTTTCCAGGCGGGCTCCTTAGCCACTCGGTCAATCCTCCGCATAGGCTAAATGTGGCAGTCTTTCTCTCGACAGCCACGTGTCAATATATCATAGCCACAGGTAATTTTCAAGTGTGAATATTACTTTTCCGTCAATTCTCCGTAAAAAGTTACGGAATGTGAATTGGTTAACTTCCCGAAGTCCAAAAGCTCGTGGCTGTATTCGGCATTCATGAAACGGGATGTCATCAAAAAGTCTGCGGTTGCCCGGTTATTTGCCACGGGTACGTCATAAACGCAGGCAATCCGAAGCAATGCTTTGATGTCCGGATCATGGGGCTGCATCTCCAACGGATCGGAAAAAAAGATGAGCATATCAAGATGCCCTTCTGCAATCCGCGCACCGATTTGCTGGTCTCCACCCAACGGTCCACTGATGAGTCGTTCCACCGGAAGTCCGGTTTTTTCGGAAATCAAACGGGCTGTGGTACCGGTGCCACATAGAAAATGGGTCTTTAGAACCGCTTCGTTTTTCTGGCACCATCGGACCAAGTCGTCTTTCAGGTTATCATGGGCAACCAGCGCAATTCGCTTTTGGGCACCCATGGTGATTTTTTTTATTGTCATGTTTCCACCTCCTTTCATCCACAGTATATGGCAAAAACAGCGGAATGTCAGCTGTTTCCGAAAGAATTAACACAATATTAACGGCGCCTTAATGCAGTCTTAACCGCATCATCCATATGGATGGCTTTCACCACGTTATTATGCAAAACAGGCTTGTCCTCCAGCCCCTGAAGGCCGGATGGAATGGGTACACCGGTAGCCAAATGAATCGCCTGGACCGATGCAAATCCATCGTCTCCTCGGCCAATGCCAATGGCATCTGCCACGCTATCGGCAAACTTATAGGCGCTGGCAGTGGACGCAATGAGCGCGGGAATGGTATCTCCGGTTTCAGCTCGGTAGTCTTCATACACCCGGTAGGCAACCGCCGTGTGAGTATCCATCAGATAGCCATGTTCCCGATACATTTTGCCAATGGTCTCTCCCGTGGCTTCCATATCGGCAAACCCGCCATAAAACGACGTCATGAGAAGACGCATCCCCGGTGTTACTTCGTAGGACTTTTCTTTTTCCATGCGGTCCATCAAGTCTCGCACCATTTCGCCGTCGTTCCCACTTAGGTGGAAAAGCAGCCGTTCCAGGTTGCTGGAAATCAGGATGTCCATGGAGGGAGAGTTGGTCAGGAAAAACTCCCGATTCAGGTCGTACACTCCGGTGTTGATGAAATCGGTGAGAATGTTGTTTTCGTTGGAGGCACAGATGTACCGGTTGATGGGCAGTCCCATCCGGCCTGCATAGTACGCAGCCAGGATGTTGCCAAAGTTTCCGGTGGGCACCACCACATTAATGGGGTCGCCTGCTTTGATGGTCCCCTGCTCAACTAGTTTGCCATAACCATACACATAATAAGCCACCTGGGGAACCAGCCGTCCGATATTAATGGAATTGGCCGAAGAAAGCTTGCAGTTCATGGCTGCCAGTTCTGCGGCGAATTCCGGATCGTTGAAAATCTTTTTGACCCCTGCCTGGGCATCGTCGAAATTGCCGTCGATGGCATAGACATGGGTATTCTTTCCTTCTTGAGTGGTCATCTGACGTTCTTGAACCAGGCTCACACCCTGGTTGGGGTAAAAGACGATGATTTCCGTCCCCGGCACGTCGGCAAAGCCTTCCAAGGCGGCTTTTCCCGTATCCCCGGACGTGGCAGTCAAGATGACAATTTTCTTTTCTTCCTTTTCTTTGCGAAGAGCTGTCGTCATCAGATACGGCAAAATAGACAAGGCCATATCCTTGAAGGCGGCGGTTCTGCCATGGTAAAGCTCCAGGAAAAAACCATCTCCTGCGGCAACAACCGGTACGATATCCTTGGCATCAAACTTATAGTCATAAGCCCCATCCACGCAGCGGTGCAGTTCCTCGTCGGTATAGTCTTCAAAGAACGATTTGATAATATGAAAAGCCACTTCCCGGTAGGTCTTGCCTGCCAGCTCGGTCAGGTCAAAGGGAAGGGCCGGAATCTCTTCGGGTACATAAAGTCCTTTGTCCTCTGCGATGCCCCGGATAATCGCCTGGGCCGAAGACAAATGGTCGTTGCTTCCTCTAGTACTTTGATATTTCATCATTTACTTTTCTCCTTGTTGAATTTACAATAGATTATACCAAGTACCGAGCCATAACTCAACGAAAGAAAGGATAAATCATGAAAAGAAAAGTATGCTTTATGTTTATCAGTGCTGCTTGTGCCGAAAAACCCATGCGAAACGTCATGGATCTGGGCCAGGGAGAAATGATTGTCGTCGGTGTCGGCAGCTATGAAATGGCCTGTGAGGAAGCCGTCAAGCTGGCGGTAGAAGGCGTTATCATGATTGAACTTTGCGGCGGGTTTGGCACCATGGGCCACGCCAAAGTCACCGAGGCTGTCAAAGACATTCCATCCGTGGCTGGAAAAGTTTGGGTCGGCGTTATCCGGTTCGACAACCATCCCGGCTATGACAACCTGAGCGGCGACTCCAAGTGGATGGCCTAGTCCGATTGAGGGCCTTTGGGCCCGTTGAGTTTTGCAAGCCGGGCTTCTCCGGACACAAAACTTCAACTGGACAACCCCACCAAAAACCGCTATAATGAGTTTTGCGCGAGGCCTTCCCACGAATCAGTGGAGACCTTCCGCCAAACATGTCCCGTTGGTCAAGTGGTCAAGACGTCGCCCTCTCACGGCGGATTCAGGGGTTCGACTCCCCTACGGG
The DNA here is from genome assembly GCA_041859095.1 of Anaerovoracaceae bacterium. Lineage (GTDB taxonomy): Bacteria > Bacillota > Clostridia > Peptostreptococcales > Anaerovoracaceae > UBA1422. The sequence continues at coordinate 201,147 of JBHEKY010000028.1, read as the reverse complement.
ATACCAAATAAATATGACTCCCTTTCATGGGGAGTCATATTTATTTTTTGTTTGCAACGGAGGGGAGTCGGACCCAAAAGGGCACGAGCGTATGCGAATCAGTCCTGCGGACTGATGAGTAGCGAGTGGCCCAAAGCGCCTGATTGAGGCGCCGCAGGGCGGCAGATGCATGATTAAACTGTCAAGGCATATGCGTAACTCCCCTACGGGATACCATCAAAAAACGGCTGAATTCCAAAGGTTCTGGCCGTTTTTTATTGCCTGTGATTCGAGAGAAGTTATCCCTAAATGCCCTGTTTTCCCACCGTTTCCCACCTATGAACGGGGAAAAATGTGGGAAAAATTTTGGATAAAAAGAGCCGGTAGTCAGATTTTATGCTGATTAACTAGCTGTTTTGTTAATGCTCTTGCAAATACCAAAATAATTTATGAAGTATTGAAAACCGCCATCCATTTCTAGATGACGGCAAATGGGCAAAATAGAATTGTATTGGTATCACTTCATTGAGTAGTTCCAGATATCCCTTTCGATGCATACATTTAGTCCACAGCACTTAGAAGGTTCCAGATCGTATTCCTTGTAAAGTTCTGCAAACCTTTGTTTCACCTCTTGATAGTATGCAGCCCCTGGAGGCTTCATATTGCCTTGTACCGGGCGTCCCATGGGCATCCAAACCGATGCGGTTGGAATTATTCCTCGCTTTGCCAGATAGGTAGCCCCTTCAATCAACGAATCCATCGGTTCTACTCCAACAATGAAATTGCTGAATGCTTTACCCTTTCCATATTTTTCAGTCACATACTCCAGTGCCCGAAGATGCCTCTCACGCGTGGTGATGTTGATTTTTCCAGGTGTCACTGCTTTTGCAAGGTCTTGATCCCAAACCTCCAAACTACAGGCAATTCGGTCTGCGCCAAGCCTCATATATTCGTCCAAAATCGTCAGATCTTCAGGCGGGGTTATATATAGCAATATATCCCCTTTTATGTTTTCCCTCCCAACTTTTTCATTGATTGCTGTTAAATATCCTTTGATTAATTCTGATTCCTTGTGCTCATCAAACGTGGATCCGCCGGTTAGCTGAATACTGTTGCAATTGCATGAGTTGATTGCGTAATCCACCATCTCCGCAACATCTGCTGCCGGAACCGGACCGGGTATGGGTTTCCCCTTTTTTGCCAACTGTTCATAATCCGCACCAGAAAAACAAAATTGGCATGCGCTTCCACTGGCAGCATGCTCACATGGCCATAGGCAGGGAAATGCCACCCAGTCAGTCCCTTGTAAAACTGCGTTTCCTATAAATGGCAATCCAGAGGTTGTTTTTTTATAATAGAAATGGTTTTCAGCAGGGAACGTTACTTTATCAATAAATTGTTCCTCATAAAACAGTGCTGCCTCTCCATTTTGTATTTTTAGTGTAAACGGTGTAGTCAGCTCTGAAGCAACTTTTAGCAACTTCAAATTATCCCAAGATAAGATCCCCGTTAAATATTTCAAATGAAAACTCATATCAGTCAACTGCACCAACGTACCATCAGACAAAAAGAAGCAGTTACACATCAACGGATTGGTGCTTAATCTGGTTTTTTTGCTATATTGCTTATAGACATCCCTGCCGACTTTGCATCCTTTGCTCACGACTAGACATTTTAAATCCACGGAGTCAATGATTTCTTTGTTTACTACATATTGGTTCATACCTGTCTCCTTATGTGACTAATACTTTCTACTGTTCAGTTGCATTCAAAAGAAAATCGTCAAGGGCATGCCGATATTCTTGAAGGGTCTGAATCCAGTTTTTTAAGCAGTGGATGCCATCTTCCGTTATTGCATACTGTTTTTTAGCAGGACCTGATGATTCCAATATCCATTCGAATTCTATAAGCCCTCGATCCTGCAGCGTTGCAAGCGCCCGATAGATGCCTGCTGTGTCTGCTTTTTCTTCGTGGAATAGCGGTTCCATCTCCAAGGTCCGAACAATGCCATATCCATGATTCTTCTCATTTTTTAAAATCTGTAGGATTCTTGGCTGCAACAATTTATCCATGTTATACCCCTTGCAGGAGCATTTTACATTTAGTTCTGGTAGATTTGGTTTGTTATTTGACATAGTCTAATACCTCCAGTACAAATGATATCGCATAACGAATACTTCGTCAATAGCCGAAAATAACCGGCTTTCAGAAATTTTCTGAAAGCCGGTTATTTCTTGGTTTATACAAAATTATAATTGTTTAGACGATTCAATTTCCACAAGATGCCATAGGTTCTATTACCTTTTGAGTCTTCTTATTATAGAACAGATTACAAGTCCAAGTTGGTTCGATGGTTGTATGACGCACTTCACAAGAATAATTTGCGTTTGATCTATGTGGCATTCTCATGTACTTGCAACTTTTACACCTCTGGCACTTTGCTGCCGCTTCATGTGGCAGTTCGCCAACCATTACATTAACGGCGGCTTTCGCGGCATCCTCTTTTAATAAAGCCGCCACCTGGATTTCCAGCCTTCTTACGCTATCTTGAAGTTTTTTCAATTCATCGTTCATTTTCATCACCTTTCTGAATCATATAGAATCTTCGGCAACAATACTTTGCTTGCTGATTCCCTCTGATTGTTCCACATACATAAATTTTACTCATAAGGGGAGGAAAACAGAATACAGTTAATTCTGTATTCCAATCAGGATTAAACTGTAATAATATGAAAGGCAAAATAAAATATCACTATGAAAGAAGCAATAAAATGAATATAGCATTTAGGAAAAGACGCGTGTATCCATAGGCCAATGACTATGGTAAACTTGTATAAGGTAACAATCCACAGCCAGGAACCATTTATATGGAAAAGGAGATTCTTTGAATAAAGAAGCAGATAAAAAATGGGTTGAAATTTTGAATTTTTTGGAAAACGAAATGCCCAGTCGACATAACAACTTATACTTTTCGACAAATGAGTCGGAATATTTGAGCCGAATTCAAAACCTAAGAGAAAACTTGAACAACTTGGAGGCTCTTGAAATCCAAGTTCATTTAGCAAGACTTATCGCGTCAATCGGAGATGCCCATACCTCTATCGATTTCCCCGTCAATGTGCTTTGTCCTCTAGAGTTTTATTGGTTCTCGGATGGCATATATCCGGTCAATACCGCCAAAGCAGATCAAGTGCTGCGTTATAAAAAAATCACTCATATCAATGGAATGGCCATGGAAACGGTAATTGAGAAAATGTCGGATATGATATCCCACGAAAATCAGTCTTTTCTTAAGTCTTTATTGCCCAAATATTTGCCCGCCCTCGAATTCTTATACGGATTACAAATTGTCGATTCGATACGGGGATGCACATTCACTTATCAAGATGAAAGTGGATATGGACAAGAGTGGTTTGTGCCCGCCTGTCCGTTTCTCCATTATGAAACACAGCTACAAGAGAATCGAGTCTATTTCCCCCATGGCGCACTACCCCTCTTCAGACGAAAACCCGATTGTAACTATTGGATGGAATACTTGGAGCCATCAAAGACATTATACTTCAAGTATAATATCTGCAAGCAAATGGCGGATGAGTCCGTTGAATCGTTCGGTGAGAAGTGGCTGAAATTCATTGAGGAAAACAAGCCCGAGATGTTGGTTATTGATATGAGAAACAATACTGGTGGCAATTCAACATTGCTTGACCCATTCATCGAGTCCTTAGCAAGAATCAATCATCTCAAACAATCGGGGAAGCTTTTCGTTATCATCGGGCGAGATACATTTTCCTCCGCCCTATTAAATGTATTTTCCCTAAAAAACAAGATGGGAGCAATGCTAATTGGAGAATCCACTGGCGGCAAGCCCAACTGCTATGGTGAAGTGCTTCGAATCAAAATGGAGCATTCCGGTAGTGTCATTAACTACTCCACAAAGTATTATCATTTGATTGAGGATGATAGCATGCCATCGTTGTTGCCTGACGTGATGATTGCGTACACCATTCAAGATTACCTAAATCTTGCGGATCCATGTATGGATTATTTGCTGAGCGCCACTATTCCCTGTCCATAGACGATATCAGCAAAAAAGTTGCATCAGATTAAGCTGATGCAACTTTTTCTTTTTATTCTTTTTTGGGATACATTACTCTACCGGTTCAGTAGTCTAATTACTTATGTCCGTCGCCTCTGCCCGGTCCTTGCTTTGCCAAAATATCTGACTGAGCCTGAGTGATGGTTCCATATGAAACCAGCTCTTTCAAGCTACTGTCCTTTAATGTTTTGAGCTCTATTTCAAGCGCTGTCTTTTGCGCATCTGTCAGGTTTTGTTGGGATGGTTTTATTTTAGGTTACAATACGTAATACAACCTAAATTTGAAACACTTGCTTTAATGCGTCAACACAATTAAACTACTATTAGTAAAAAATGTTGGAGGGGTTATGAAAAGATCAAGAAAATCTTTAATGCTTTTGGTTGTCATACTTGGTTGCGCGGTTGCCTTTGGGTTTGTGAAAGCTACCGATATTTCACTGGCGGAAACAACCAACTTGGTTATTGGTGGCAACCTCAGTGCAAATCCCGACTATAGTGGGTATGCTTATTTGATTGACCGCTATGATATTGACGTGACTGTCAATGAGAATAACACGCTGGATATTACGGAATCCATCGATGCATATTTCAATGTGTCGAAACACGGTATTATCAGAATGATACCCTTGAAGAATAAAGTCGTCCGTTTGAATGGAACAAGTTCAAGCAACCGGGCAATCATAGGCAACATTAGCGTAAATGCCGATTTTTCCACCTCGTTTGCAGATGGGAATAAGGTTCTAACAATTGGGGACCCCAACGTCACGTTGACAGGAGCGAAAAGCTATACAATAGGCTACTCCTATAACCTAGGAAAAGACACGGGCAAAGATTATGACGAACTTTATTTTAACCTAATCGGCGACAGTTGGGATACCGCCATTGGGAATGTCACATTTAGCATCGCTATGCCGAAGGCTTTTGAGGCCGAAATGATTGGTTTTTCAAGCGGGCAATATGGTTCTACCGACAGCACGGGCATTCAATATCAGGTAAATGGCACTGTCATTACGGGTAGTTATGACGGTATTTTGAACCCGGGCGAAGCGCTGACTATCAGGGTTCAGCTACCGGAAGGATACTTTGTCAACACCGGCTATACGGTTGACTTAATGACCCTATTGGCCTTTGCCGTTCCAATTTTATTCGCATTGATTGCGTTCTTTTTGTGGGTGAAATTCGGGAAAGACGACCATGTGGTTGAAACCGTTGAATTCTATCCGCCGGAAGGATTCAATAGTGCAGAGCTTGGATACCTATATAAAGGAAGCGCAGAAACAAAAGACGTTATTTCATTACTAATTTATCTGGCAAATAAAGGTTACCTCAAAATCTCCGAGGTTGAAGAGCACTCATTATTTGCAAAATCAAAAGCGTTTAAATTAACTAAGATGAAAGAATATGATGGAGACAATGAGAACGAGCGGATTTTCCTGTCAGGGCTTTTTAGCGTTCCTAAGTCATGGAATCTTTCTGACCTCATCAGCTTGATCAAGACAAAAAATCAACCGCTTAAGGAGACTCCAAGCGCAAGCAGAGACGAAGTGATGTCAGAAGATCTTACAAATAACTTTTACATCACAACCAACAAAATTCTGCAAAACCTAAACAAAAAAGAAAACAAATATACAATATATGAAAAAACTTCCTTAGGAAAAGGAATCTACTACATCGGAATGTTACTTGCTATTTATGGATTCATAACGATACCACCGGTAGTCTCATACGGTGGCGGCGAATTATTGTTGATAGGACTTCTTTTCCCTGGTATTGGATTTACCGTGCTATTTGCAATGGTCTTTGGAAAGACAAAAGTGGGTGTTAAACTATTTGGGCTGGTGTGGGGTCTTGGCTTTGGCGGCGTTCCCTGGGCAACCACGGTTCTGCCTTCACTTTTGGTGGCACCTCTTTCCCTGGCGGCATATGCTGTAGGGTTGGTATGTGTATTTGTCATAGTGATATTGTTTATATCGATGCCCAAAAGAACTGCCTATGGTAACGAAATCCTTGGCAAGATCAAAGGGTTCCGGACCTTTTTAGAAACTGCAGAAAAGCCTAAGCTTGAAAAGTTGGTATTTCAGGATCCTGAATATTTCTACAGCATCCTGCCTTATGCCTATGTGCTTGGCGTGTCAGAAAAATGGATTGAACAGTTTGAAACCATCGGGCTGCAGTCACCTGATTGGTATGACGGCAGCACAGCATTTAGCGTTACATCATTTGGTGCGTTTATGAATTCGACCATGGCTACTGCATCAACGTCTATGTCATCCGGTTCTTCAGGCGGAAGCTCCGGCGGAGGTTCATCCGGTGGCGGTTCCGGCGGTGGCGGAGGCTCGTCCTGGTAGTAAAATAAAATACAACCACAAGCACCTACAAAATAGGATTTATTTCCTCTTCTGTAGGTGCTTCTTTTTGCCTCAAATTCTGTCTTCTGTTCTTTCGTAATTTAAAGACCAGTTTCCGTCTCATACGGCCAGTCGATGATGCCCCCCATATCATAGATTTTTTGATAGCCCATATCGATTAGCTGCTGGGCTGCAGTTGCACTTCGGTTCCCGGATCTACAATAGATGATATAAGTTGCTTCCTTGTCCGGTATCATTTCCGGTGCCAAGCTCTCAAGGTCATCTATCGGTACGAGCAATGCTCCAGGGATACGTTCTTCCGTGAATTCGGCTTCTGTGCGTACATCCACAAGGACGATGGTTGAGTCTTCTTCCAACATCGCTTTCCCTTCCTCTGCAGTGATATTCGCAACGGTCGGTGATTCATTATCTGCGGGGGCTTTGGTTGTGCCACAACCTGTAAGTGTTAGGGCTATTAATAGTGCCAGCAATACCGATAATGATAGAACCGGAATCGTTGTTTTTTTCATGGTCTCTTCCTCCTTTTGGTATTTATGTTGTTATACCACGGATGACGGTTTTTACACTTGATTGTACCTTTCATTCTTGTTAAAATGTACCCATAGTTTGTATCTTCATACTAATATATCTTTATCAGAGAATGGGGGTTGCAATGGTTATCGATTTTGACATTTTTGCTTTTCTGGGATTGATTCTGATTTTTGCTCTTGTGGGCTGGTACCTCAAGAATAAGCTATCCAAGAACAGACTTTATCTTATCTTCTACGGCTTCTTTTCTCTTTACCTAATCGCGCTATGCAGCAATACCATCTTTCCACTAGCCTATTTCGGTCATGAATTTCCGCCTAACCTGTGGCAATCCATTCGCTGCATTCCTTTTGTCGACCTCTTAAAATGGGAAAGTCTCATGAATCTTTGCATGTTGATTCCTTTCGGATTTGCGATTCCTTTCATGCGGAAGATTCCCAATGTCAAGCACATGATTCCCGCAATACTCATTCCGGGCGTCATGATTGAACTCATTCAATTTCTCAGCGGTCTTATTTCTGCTGGATATACTTGGCGTCTCATCGACATCAACGACTACCTGGTGTATTCATTCGGCATTGCCTTGGGATATCTTATTTTCCGTATCGTGGCCTCTTTGGTATTGGAGCTATTTCCTGATCAAAGCGAGGGAGAAAGCCTGATGAATTACATCAGGGAAATCTTTGAACGTAGCACACCACGCCCGCCAAGAGAAGCGTTTGGTGATGAAGGGTATTGAAAACCCGGAGGATTATATGGAAGAAAAAATGATTGCCCCATGTGGCATGAACTGCGCTTTGTGTGTCAGTTATCTGGCCATGCAAAACGACATCAATAAAGAAGGGTTTCACAGGCGCTATTGTCCCGGCTGTATCCCCAGAGGAAAGCATTGCTTGTTTATGAAAGATCAGTGCGGCAAAGTTGGCAAGGGACTGGTTCGGTTTTGCACCGAATGCCCGGATTTTCCATGCAAACGGTTGAAGGCCTTAGACACAAGATATCGAACCAAATATCATATGAGCTTGATTGAAAACTTAGAATTCATCCAGGGGCGTGGAATGGAGGCGTTCCTTCAAAAGGAAGAAACCGCTTGGAAATGCAATCAATGTGGCGGAATCATAAGTTGCCACAACGGCCTCTGTCTCCACTGCGATCTTGAAAAATTAAAGCAAAATAAAAAGTATCGGTGGGGGGAAAGGTAGCATTTGTGTGTGCTTCTTGTATACATTACAAAAATGATTGCAACCCCGATTCCCCTGATGTATAATGGCCAGGTATTGTCACACAACAACTGAAAGGCGAGCCTTTGTTACCACAAACCCATGCGATCATAGCCAGCATCATCTATGAAGATGTGCTGAAGGATCATAATATTAAGCTGAACAAAAATAACTTGATTTATGGAAGCATCAAACCGGATATTTATTCCGGGCTCCCCAAACTCAAGCATTTCAAACCTCAATCATTCCAAACTATATGTGGCGAGATATCAAGCCTCTCCGGCGGTTTGGTACAAGACAACCGCGCAGCGGTTGCCAGTGTATCCAAAAAAATAGGCATCGTGACCCATTATGTTGCAGACTATTTTTGCGCACCCCACAATGACAGGCTTACGTACAAGCACCATATCATTGACCACATTAAGTACGAAAACAGCCTGCATCAAGTGTTTGAAGAAACCATCCTTGGTCAGAAAAAAATCATGCCCATGTCTTGGCTGGATTTTTCCAAGCCGGAACAAGTCATGAACTATCTGGACGAGTTGCATAAATTCTATGAGGACAGCAACGAAAGTTTCCATAACGACCTGCTTGGATCCCTGCAAGCTACTAGATCTGTGGCATCCATGATTGTCCGGGAGGCCTTCGGTGGCGGAAACACCATCTGGTTAGCCGCATAATCAGTCAATCTGGCTGGCTAAATAACCTGGCATAATTGAAACAAAATACAAAAGGACTCCCAAATTTCGGGAGTCCTTTTAATTTCTTGAAACTTGTGGTTGCTAATGTATGGCTCATGCCTACAGTTCTTTCGGTGCTTCGATTTCCTTGCCAGACAATTCAATAACCTTGACAAACCCTTGGGGATCGGCAAAATTACCGCCACCGGATGTGGGCAGGCAGATGATTCTATCTCTCCCTACTTCATTGACGAAAGATCTAACTGCCGGGGGCATATTAGATGCCCAAAGTGGAAAACTCAGCAAAATGGTTTCGCCTTCCTTGATTGGTTCGTACTGTGCCGGCAGGCTTTTCTTTTGGGATGCCATCATTCCGGCGCGAATGAAACCGAAGATACCCTTCCAGGATTTTCCGTCGTCGATTTTATTAGCGGTGACGCCATACCTGTCCGCCAGTTCCTGGGCGATTTTCTCGCTGCGATGAGTTCTGGTGAAGTAATATACTTGCATATCAATTCCTCCTTATTTTGAACCGGACATTCACCGGTTGATTTATGATATAACTGTAGCCGCCTTCTTTTTGGGGTCCTTATAAAATAGTAGGATTGCGAATCCTATGATATTAAATACCATAACACAGATGTATAGATTTGCAAAGCCGTCATTGATGGTGGTTTGGAATACTTTTTCGATGGCTGGTGCTTCGTCTTTGATCTCGCTTTGATACTGCTGTTGAGTCTGTTCAAACACATCGGGGATTTCATCCCGTATGGTCCCCATCAAAGTGGGTGGTTTGACTAAACATATAGGTGGCCATGATATTCCGACCGGTACATGCACATTTATCCATTTGGACCTCACTTTCTTAATATAGTTGCTTTGCAACTATATTGAATGCGAAACCTTTTTAGTTGCTTTTGCAACTATTTTTTTATTCTTTTCCGAATTGTTTTTTCCATGTATAATGATTCCATCAGCCACCGCCAATAGTTTAAGAAACCGAAATCGTGAGGGTACAAATGGATTATAAATATATCATCCGAAAGCGTGGCACCAGACCCGGTGCGGACACTTCTATCGCTTCAGTTGCTGTTGCTGCAACGGTGAGACAATTTCATAAAACAATCCCCGGTTACAAACCTACCGCATTATTCACATTGGATGGAATGGCTGAAGAAATCGGTATCGAGCAACTGTATGTCAAGGACGAATCCTCCCGATTTGGGCTCAATGCTTTTAAGGCCTTGGGTGGCAGTTATGCGGTCGCTAACATTTTAGCAGAGAGAATGAAATCACCTCTTGAAACCATTGATTTTGATCAACTCATCAAAGGGAGTTCCCCTTTGGTACCGGACAACATGACTTTTATCACCGCCACCGACGGAAATCATGGTCGTGGTTTGGCATGGTTTGTCAACAAACTTGGGTACCGTTCAGTCGTGTACATGCCAAAAGGTAGCGCGCAGGAAAGATTGGATAATATTCTGGCGGAAAATGCCGATGCCCATATTACAAAACTCAACTACGACGGGGCTGTACATATGGCCGAGCGTGACGCGGCTGCCAATGGATGGACTCTGGTTCAAGACACTGCCTGGGAAGGTTACGAAACGATTCCTTCCTGGATTATGCAGGGATATATGACGCTGGCTGATGAAATCCATGACAGCCTTGTGGCTGTGGGAGATGAAAAACCCACCCACATATTTCTTCAGGCAGGGGTCGGCTCTTATGCCGGCGCCGTGTTGGGATATTTTACTTCCACCTACGGAGATGCTCGTCCCATCACAGTAATCGTCGAACCAACCAAAGCCGCATGCCACTACAAATCCGCCAAAATTGATGATGGCATTGTTCACTTTGTGGAAGGAGATATGCCGACCATCATGGCAGGATTAGCCTGCGGGGAACCCAGCATCATCAGTTGGAAAATCATTGATGCCTATGCCGATGCATTTATCACATGCCCTGACTATGTGGCTGCGGAAGGCATGCGGATGCTGGCGAATCCCATAGATGGAGATCCCAAAATCATCTCTGGCGAAAGCGGAGCAGTCGGTGCAGGCTTAGTCCGTGAAATTATGAGAAACCCCGACCTGGCGGATTTTAAAGAGCAACTTCATTTTGATGAAACGGCTAAGGTACTGATTATTAGCACCGAAGGTGCCACCGATCAGGCTCACTTCAAAGCAGTGGTCTGGGACGGGAAAAATCCTAGCTACTTTGAGTAATTTCAGTCATACGAAAAATGCACCCACCATCGCCGGATCAATTCATTTGGCATGGTAGGTGCATTTTTTTGTTTTGTATTCTGGCAACCGCACTGTTAATCTTTTAAAGGGCAAGTATCTTCATGTTACCACTGACTGTTTCGAATTTGATTTTAGCTTCCCCGTTTTTGTATGTTGCCATGTCTTTGTTGATTTGAACGTTGAATTCACAGTCAAAATTTCCGCTGACTTTATCATATTCTACTTTGAACCCTTCATTTTCGGGCAAGCCCAGCGTCATGTTACCACTGACGGTTTCCATTTGAATGTCGCTTGGTATTCTTTTGAAGGCCACATTAATTTTTCCAGATACCGATTCTGCCGATACCGTTCTAATCGTTGCATCGGTCCAATGAATATCGCCACTAACTGTTTCCGCCTCCATGGTGTCTGCGATTAACAGCGTACCATCAATATCACCGGAAATTGTCTCCAACTTGAATTGATTATTGACTGTGATGTTATCCAAGTCGATATTTGCTGATACGGTGTCAATGGTGATATCCGACAATTCGGTTCCAACCGGCACATTAATCTCTAAATCTTTGTCAAGGGATTTAAAGATACCCTGGAACTTTACATTAGGTTTTGCAAACATGATTTTAAGCACGCCATCTTCAACCTTGTAACGCATTTCGTATCTCTCTTCCAGCTTGGTGCCACTTTCTTCGGTGAAAAAGATGACGTCAGAACTGGTCCCATCTCCGATATACGGAATGATTTTTACATCTCCTGCTGTCCAGTTAACTTCAATTTCGTTGACTTGATTAGTGGACACTTCTCCTGCTCCGATCTTATAATTATCGTCATTGTAGCCGATTCCGGTTCCACCAAAAAGATTGCCGATGTTGAAGCTAAAAAAGTTGATGTTGTGATTGCCACCGACGCCCCAGATCAGTATTCCGGTCAGCACCAGTGCAATGAAGGTATAAACAAATATTCGAATTAGTGCAGATGTTTTCATTTTATGTCCTCCCTTTCTCCTATTTGCTCATGTCAAACACGGCTTTGACGATGCCTTCAACCGCTGCGATGATTAGGAAAATGACCCAAGTGATATACCAGGCGCCGGTGCTGAAACTAATCAGGAAGTAAATGACAACGCCAACAGCCCAGATGGCTGACAATACAGATTTTTGAAGTTGATTCTTGCCGCTGTTTCGCTCACGCCATTCTTTGAATTCTTCCACCATGGTATCTGGCACTTGCTGGTTCTTGGATTTGGTGATACCGTTGAACACCAGAATGCCTGTTGCAACGGCGATGCAGACGAACAGGAAAACAACACCCATTTCGTTTTGGAGCAGAATCACCGGAACCGGGCTGAAAATATACAGGCCAATTGCGATGGCTGTCATTAGTGCGGTTCGCTGCTTTTGTTTGTCATTTTCTTCGGACATTCTGTTATACTGCTGAGGCAAGCCCTGAAGCTCTCTGATTAAGTCGCTCACGTCGCCGATGCTGGCAACAGCAATGTTGAATGCCACATCTTCGCTTTTTCCCTCGGCAATCAAATCATTATATTTGTCAGTCAGGTTTTGCAGGATTTCTTCTTTGACTTCCACTGCCTTCCTGTTGGAAGGCGCTGTGGCAAAGAGGTTGTCTATATATTCTCTTAGTCTGTTATTCATTTTGATTCCTCCTTCACAATGAGCTTATCGATAAGATGTTTGGCAGACTCCCAGTCCACCAGCAAGCGTTCATATGTCTGCCTGCCAAGGGGAGTAATGGTGTAATACCTTCTTCGTGCGCCGCTTCGCTCATCTCCCCAATAAGCGCTGATGCAACCCGCCTCTTCCAGCCGCTTAAAGGCTGAGTATAAGGTGGCTTCTTTGAGTTCATACCGGTTTTCCGTTTTGTCTCTGATGGCTTTGTTGATTTCATACCCATAGCTGTCTCCATTTTGGAGCTGCGCTAGGATGATGGTATCGGTATGTCCCCTGATAAGATCTGATGCAATTGACATGTGGGACTCCTTTCAGTAGTTACTACCTCTGTATGAGTACATACTAATTCATGTTACTTCGCCTGTCAAGGTATATTTTTTAAAAAAAGATAACTTTTTATAAAACAAAAACCGGCCTGTTACAGCCAGTTTGATAATCCATTTCATATCGTTGAAAAACCCTTACAAGTTAAGCGCCCTTCATGCCAGAAGCATCTCCTATCTCGTTACGACCAGCCGTGTCAGGACTATTTGCGCCTCCCAAACCTGTGCCGATAACACCTGCTACGATGATTACCATACCCACGATTTTGTACCAGGTCGCCGGTTCACCAAGAATCACAATACCTGCAACAACTCCGGTCACCGTCAAAACACTGATGGTTAGCACCGCGGCTTTGTAAGCCGGGATCCTGGAAATCAAATAATTGAATGCCAGGAAGCTAATGACAGAGCATACCAAACCGAGAAAGACAACAATGGCTATAAGTTTGGGATGCGCAAATATGATCTGATACGATTCAAGTCCATTGCCTTGAAAGATATTCACTATATTAAAGAAGACAAGGCCAACCACACTCATGACAAAGGTCACTTCAAAAGGTGTGTAGGTTTCCGAAACCTGGCGGGCGAAGATACTGTATAGCGCACCGGACAATACGGCTAGCATCAGGAATCCATAACCCAAAAGCTTTCCACCCATTGAAAAATCTTCCGCGAAAACTACGGTAACCACAACGCCCAGAAACGACATAGCGATAAATCCCCACTGAACACGAGTAATCTTCTCTTTGAGAAAGATAGCCGCAAGCATGGTCGTCACAAGGGGTAGAAAAGCCAGCAAAATAGCCGATTCAGACGCAGTCGTCAACCGAACCCCCATGGCTTCCAAAAGCCCATAGAAACACGGTTGCAGTAAGGCCAGAATAATCATTGTCCATAGGTATTTTTTGGTATACCGGACTTTTGATAAACCAAAGAGTATCATTAATCCCATAAAAAAGACGGCCACCACCATTCTGGCGGCCATCAAACCTGCCGGTTCTAAATAGGACATAGACACCTTAGTGCCCAAAAAAGAAATGCCCCAAAAGATGGCGCCGATGACGCCGATAACATATGTTTTTGTGTTGCCTTTTGTGTTGTAGCGAACAGATTCACCTGTTGGATTGCCCATGATGCCTCCCTTGTTTGTAATGATTAAAGTAGTACGCTATTAACCAAAGGTTTGATGGTAGCGCGATCAGTGAAATCCACCACCTTGCCGAACGTATCAAGCATGGCGACTTCTTCCGGGTTCCGGGTAGCCGGATCTTTTTTGGCAACCGTTTTTTGAACCATAGACATGAGCGACTTATGGACGAAACTGAGTTTGCTGTAGTCCATACCACCTCGCAAGTAGAACACTTCCACTTTTTCCCGCATCTCTGGTGTCATGAATTTGTCCAGACCTTCTCGGATGTTGTTGACATTTTCAGGGACAGCCGGATCCCCCAATCCACAAGTGAACAGGAGGACCCTTTTATCCTTAATTCTATTATAATTATTTTTGATAAAGGAAAGACCGCTAACGCCGCCTGCATAAAGTCCACCGCCATAAACGATCAAATCGTAGCCAGCTAAGGCATCGGCAGAGATGGCTTTCCGCTCAAATAGTTGGGCGTCCAGGTCTTCAGCAATCCACTCAGCGTACTTCTTGGTGGTGCCATATTTCGATTCATATATAACGACACAGTTCATCATCATGCTGCTCCTTCGAATTGCAATCTTTTCTTAAGGTACCTCATCTGTTCTATACTATCGCATGTCATCCATGTTGTCCAGCACATACCCAAATGCGGTGGTCAGTCCGTTTTCTTCCTCAAGATAGACACCGTGGATTTCTGGCGCGAAGCCCGGGAACCGGTTGATGCCTTCTTCGAGAATCAAGAAGTACTTTTGGACAGTCTCGTTCCAACGTTCGCCGGGGGCGACGCAGTAGATGCCCGGCGGATACGGCAGTGCGCCTTCCAATGCAATTTCACCGTTTATATCAGAGACCTTCACCAATTTGGCGTTGTTTCTCATCAATTCGTTATACGCATCATATGCAGAAATTGCTGGTTCCGGGAAAAATTCTTCCATGAAAAGCTTCTTCTGCAGCGTTTTTACGTCATGGCCTTTGTAGAAATCGTGCATTTCCTGACAAAGCTCTCGAATCCCCATGCCTCGATATCTGTCCTGATTTTTGCTGTATAGATATGGCAAAACTCTGTTGACAGGGTCATTGTTTTCGATTGCCTTTTCGAATTGAGTAAGCTTAGCGACCAAAAGATCCATTTTGGATTTGCTTTCGGCCGGGGTCATGAGAAACAAAATCGAGTTAAAGTCATTTTTTTCTGGAATGATTCGGTTATCCCGCAGGAAGTTGGCCAAAATGGTGGCGGGTACGCCAAACTCCTCATATTCTCCGGTTTCGATGTCAATACCAGGAGTGGTGAGCATTAGCTTGTTGGGGTCCACGAAATATTGTTTATCACCGTAACCCCAGAAGGAATGCCACTTTTCGCCGGGTACAAATTCAAAGAAACTAATGTCCGCCGCAATGGTTGCGGTATCGCATTCTTCCCACCATTTGCCATTGACCATAGGTGGGACAAAGGGTTTCAGCATACTGCAGTTTCGGAAAATCGCCTTCCGGGCTTCGATGCCCAGCTTGACGCAGTCGTCCCAAAGTCTTCTGCCTGCAGGGCCATCCTGCATTCTAGCATTGACGTCCAGGGAAACAAACAAGGGATAAAATGGGCTGGTACTGGCATGGCAGCGGTAGGAATTGTTAAACCGTTTGTCATCCAGATAACGTTTCTGCCCCATGATGTGCTTATCTTTTTTGTGGATGTAGGACGCCTGGGAAAATCCTGCCTGCTGCTTGTGAACCGATTGGGTCACAAAAATACCAGGGTCGTTTTCGTTCAGGTCCAGAAGCAATGGTGAGCAGTCTTTCATCATCGGAATAAATTGCTCATAACCCACCCACGCTGAGTCAAACAAAATATAGTCGCAAAGATGACCGATACGGTCTACGATTTTGCGAGCATTGCTGATGGTACCGTCATAGGTGCCCAACTGAATGGCTGCCATTCTAAAAGGCCGTTCATCATTGGCCCTCTCAGGAGCTACTTTGGCAATCTGCTGCCTGATGTATGCTTCATCCAAACAATGATCCGCGATGCCACCAATGAAACCGCAGGGGTTTCTGGAGGTTTCTAGATAAACGGCTTTGCCGCCTGCCTGGATCAATGTGGAATCGTAGATGGATTTATGGTTGTTTCGGTCAAAGAGCACCAAGTCGCCCGGGGTTACCAGTGCGGTTCCAACCACCAGGTTGGAGGTGCTAGTGCCATTCATGACAAAATAAGTGCTGTCAGAGTTGAACACTTTGGATGCGTTTTTGAGGGCTTCCTGGGCCGGGCCCTGATGGATTAGCAGGTCTCCCAACTCTACGTCAGCATTGCAAAGGTCGGATGTAAAAATGTTTTCGCCGTAAAAGTCAAACATGTAGCGGCCGGCTGGGTGTTTTTTGAAGTACTTGCCACTTTGATGACCCGGGCAATTGAAGGGTTGATTCTTCAGCGCTACGTATTCGTTAAGAGCCTCAAAAAAGGGAGGCAACGTTCGAAGTTCGTATTGCTCCGCTGCGTTATCAATTTCGATGTCCAAGATTCCTTTGTCATATCCCTTCAGATAAATCCATCGATAAACCTTGTCCCGTAGCTCGGGATAAGCATATTCACTGGTTTCGGAAAACACAAAAATGGGGATGCCGAACATGGTCTGATGGATTTCTTCGATGATATCCAAGTCTTGGTCCGTCAGGACGGCTGCGGCAATATCTGTATAATCTGTCTGCCCGATCAGCACCCTTTCCCTTTTTTTCGTAAAATACTCTTCTACCCCTGGGGTATGTGCAACTTTTAATTGGATCATGTTTTTGCTCCTGTTCATTTATTTAGTACCTCCCCGACTATGTCCCCTGTGTCTTTAGATTCTCTTACTCGTAGTAGAACTTGGCCATTTCCTCAAAGGGTATGAATTCCCTGACACCCGGTGTTTCTTCCGCTTTGCCATAAGGCATTTGGCTGATGAGTTTCCAGGTCGGTGGAATGTGCCATTCTTCTCTCACTTTGTCTTCGATCAATTTGTGATAATGCTGAAGAGATGCGCTGATTCCTTGTTCCGTCAGTAGCAACCAAACTGCATACTGAATGATACCGCTACCCTGCTCGGACCAGTCAGGGAAAGTATCTTTGTAGGATTTGGCGATTTCGCCCTTCTCTTCGACAACCGCCAGGTCCTCAAAGAAAAGAAGGGTTCCGTTTCCGCCACGAAATCCGCTGATTTTTTCGGGTGTTTTGGTTGAGGCGAATCTCTCCTCGCCGAGTTTGGCCAACAGGGAAGCCTCCACAATGCCCCATAACCTGTCATGCCCCTCCCCACTTAGCGCAACGATGCGATAGCTTTGCATGTTAAACGCTGAAGGGACTAACATGGCCTCTTTGAGAATGCCTTCTAGCATGCGATCGTCAAAATCTAGAATTTTTGTGAGCTTTCTAATTGACCTTCGATTCTTCATCACCTCGGTCAAATCCATACGATTCTTCATCACTATGCCTCCTTCCTCTTCATCACAGCATTATAACATATAGCATTAAAATAACAACCCATGATATGCCACTATTTTACTTGTATTTTTCAACAAAAACAATCAAATTTAATTGGTCGGAAACACATTGCGAAACAGGTCGTTCAGGGGTATCATCGTAGATAATAGGAAGTATCAGTAAGTAATCGAAATCTATATCAGATATCACTCGGACAAGCCAAAGGAGGCCCTTATGATTGCCACCAGAATGGGCGACGGTTCATTGATTTCCATGACCGAAGCACAAGTCCTTGAGGAAATCGAACAAGGTATCCGCGATGCCGTAAGCCGTGCCAAATGTCCGCCCTTAACATCGGATGAAATCGCCCAGTTGATGGACATCATCTGTAATCCCCGTAAGTTCGTTAGTGTGAAACCAGGAAATGAGTTGGTGCTAACCTACGATTCCCAGCCCCTGAAGTTTACGCGTTTGGGAATCCCCATCGCCATGCCTCAGATTTTGCAGATTTATGAACGTGCCCTGATGGCGGACACCCTTGAAATGGCTTATGTACACTATAGCGCCAAAACGGTCAAAACCATCCTGCCGGAAGAACAATATGCTGTAGCAGAAAGTCTCTTGACCACAATCCCCGCACTATTATATGGGTTTATGCCCAACATGCCCCTTTATACCAAGCCTGACGGGCCTTGCGAAAACCCCTCCGAAATCATGCCTCAAGGACGAATCAAAGAAGCACTGGCTTCCCAGGAAGAATCTGCGGCTATGCTGGAGAAGGACATCTTACTCCTGGGCAAAGCCATGAATGATGCAGGCGCTGATGGGCTAAATTTTGATACCACCGCTGCCGGTGGTGATGGTGAATTTTTTGCCTGCCTGAATGCCATAGAAAAGCTTCGGGCACTTTACCCCAACATGAATATTGTGGTTGGCATGTCCGGAGAATTTGTGCTGGGCTTTCATGGTTCCCTTAAATATAAAGGGAAGCGGCTTGCCGGGATGTATCCCCACGAACAATGCAAAGTCTTGGCAGAAGCCGGGGTCAATGTGGCCGGTGTAGTGGTCAACACCAACTCCAACCGGAGTTTTCCCTGGAACATTGCACGGGCAGTGACCATGTGCAAATATGCAGCAGAAGTCTCTCCGATTCCGGTTCATGCCAATGTAGGGATGGGGGTCGGCGGCGTGCCGATGCAAATCACTCCACCCATCGACTGCGTATCTAGGGCTTCGACCGCCATGGCGGAAATTGGAAAGCTAGATGGATTGTAGGTGGGCTACGGAGATCCTTCCGGAATGGCCATCGTACACAGTCAAGCGTCAGGAATGGGTGGAATCCGCACTGCAGGAGACTTGGTTGCCAGGGTGCAACTAGCCAAAAGCATGCGACTGCCTCAAGCAAAAGAATATGTTGCCGAGAAGCTTGGCATTTCAGTCCCCGATTTGAGCGACGAAGTCATTATGCGGGAACTTCGGGAAGAATTGGATATAGGAACAGTATTTATGGGTTATGGTGCCGCATCTCGGGGTATAGAAGCTAAAGTTAGACTTTCAAAATTATTAGACCTGCAAATCAATTGTGTAGAAAAATTCAAAACAAAAACAACTTTAAAATAGTGAAGGAGTTTGCCATGGAGAGAATTGTACCAAATTTATGGTATGACAACGATGCGAAAGAAGCCGTTCAATTTTATGTAGGCATATTTGATGATGCAAAAGTCCTGGATGTGACCGTGCTAGAAGGGACACCATCAGGAGATGCCGAGATGCTCAGCTTCCAGCTGGAAGGCCAGTTGTTCAATGCGATTAGCGGAGGACCTTTTTTCAGTTTGAACCCATCCATCTCTTTGATGGTTGCCTGCAGCACCGCGGAGGAAGTCGAGCTTAAATATGCAGCGCTTTCACAGGGCGGTTCTGATTTGATGCCCTTGGGGGAATACCCTTTCAGCAAACGCTATGCATGGACCCAAGACCGTTATGGGCTGTCTTGGCAGTTAATCCTCTCAACGGAAGAGAAGATTTCCCAGAAAATCACCCCTAGCCTACTTTTCAGTGGAAGTGTTTGTGGCAAAACCGAGGAAGCGATGTCGTTTTACACCAGTGTCTTCAAAGGAGGAACCGTAAACCTCATCAGTCATTACCAGCAAGGGGAATCCGATCTACCAGAAGCCAAGATAAACTATGCCAGCTTCACCCTTAACGAAACGAACTTTGTTGCCATGGACAATGGTTATCCAGCGGACTTTAGCTTCAATGAGGCATTTTCCTTAATGGTCTATTGTGACACCCAGGAAGAAATCGACTATTATTGGAATGCCTTGTCGGCGGTTCCCGATGCCGAGCAATGCGGCTGGCTGAAAGACAAATTCGGCGTTTCCTGGCAAATCACGCCAACCCTTTTAGATGACATTTTATTCCATGGCACGAGAGCAGAAGCACGCCGGGTTCTGGAGGCATTCCTGCCAATGAAAAAAATTGACATGAAAGCCATTGAAGCCGCACGCCAAGGCGACATAAAATAATCGATATTTTAAAAAAGGCCCCATGAAATGCTTTTCCATGGGGCTTTCTATGTATCTAATAGATTTGTTTGGTGCCGCTTCTATTTTGATGCAGAGGTTCGTGGCAAGTCTATTTCTTGATAGGGGGAATGGGTTTTCCGATTTGTCGGAAAATCAGCCAGGCTATGATTGCCAGGATCACATAGAGTGGCACAAAGAGAATTTGTTCAGTAAAAGGAGACAAAATCAGCAATCCCGCCGTCGCCACCATAATCAAGGATAATCCAAGCTTCTTTTGTTGCATCAATGCTACAAATCCCAAAGTTGCCATAAGGCAGAAGAATACCATCATGTCTACAGTGAATAATTCTAAAGAATATCCGGCAGGATGATCGGCAAACAAACGAATTGCCAGAGTAAACACACCCCAAAGGGCATAAAAAGCAAGTGCAGTAATGTTTAGAATCCTAAGCATAATTTGGTCCCTTTCTTTAGTTCTTGAGTGAATGCATGGGCGCGGGAATTCGACCGCCGCGTGCGATAAAAATTCCTGGAGACATGGTGTTCACCGGCATTACCGGGGCCGAACCCAACAACCCCCCAAATTCCACACGGTCTCCGACTTTTTTGCCTACTGCGGGAATAATCCGCACAGCTGTGGTTTTTGAGTTGACCACACCAATGGCCATTTCATCCGCGATGATTCCGGAGATAATATCCGCTGAGGTGTCTCCCGGAATGGCAACCATATCGATGCCTACCGAACAAACCGCGGTCATGGCTTCCAGTTTATCAATGGTAAGCGAACCACATTCAACGGCTGCAATCATCCCCTCGTCTTCGGAAACCGGGATAAATGCTCCGGATAATCCGCCAACAGACGAAGATGCCATGACGCCGCCTTTTTTGACTGCGTCATTGAGGAGTGCCAGAGTTGCTGTAGTCCCGTGGGCACCGCAGCATTCCAAGCCCATTTCTTCCAAAATCCTGGCTACTGAATCACCGATTGCTGGAGTTGGAGCCAGTGACAAGTCTACAATGCCAAAGGGTACGCCCAAACGTTCTGAGGCCATGGTTCCCACCAATTGTCCCATTCGGGTGATTTTGAATGACGTTTTTTTAATGATTTCTGCTATTTCATCCAAGGGGCGATCTCGACCTGCCCGCTGGATTGCTTTGTGGACCACGCCAGGACCAGAAACGCCCACATTAATAACGCACTCCGGCTCTCCGATGCCATGAAACGCACCGGCCATGAAGGGATTGTCGTCCACAGCGTTGGCGAATACCACCAACTTTGCACAGCCCATGGAGTTATCATCCTTTGTTTTTCCGGCTGTCTCTTTGATAATTCTGCCCATCAAGGCTACTGCATCCATATTGATGCCTGCTTTGGTGGATGCCACATTCACTGAGGAGCAGACCGCTTTTGTTAGGGCCAATGCCTCAGGAATGGATTGAATTAAAATCTCGTCCCCATACGCAAAACCCTTTTGGACCAGGGCAGAATATCCACCTATAAAGTTCACGCCGGTGGCATCCGCCGCTCTATCCAAGGCACGCGCCAGTGGCACATAATCCTTGGCAGCGCAAGTAGCCCCAATCATTGCAATGGGCGTTACTGATATCCGCTTATTGATGATTGGAATGCCAAGCTCCTGTTCGATTTGTTCACCGGTTGCGACTAGGTTCTGTGCATATCTGGCAACTTTGTCATAAATTTTGTTGCTCAAAATTCCCACATCATCCGATGCAAGGTCCCTAAGAGAAACTCCCATTGTAATCGTTCGGATATCCAGGTTTTCTTCCTGAATCATTTTAACTGTTTCTAATATGTCAAAGGTGTTTAACATTCTTCTTCACCTATACCCTATGCATGGCATTGAAGACATCTTCATGCATGATAATCACCTTAACGGCGATGGCGTTTCCGGTCTCTTCCATGATTTTTGAAAGCTCAGACAGTTCAACGCTGCACTTGGTTAAGTCTACCAACATCGTCATGGCGAAAATATCTTCCATGACATTTTGGCGGATGTCCAGCACATTGACATTGTATTCATAAAGCACACCGGAAATTTTGGCTATGATGCCAGACCGGTCTTTTCCCATTACCGTTACGACTGCGCGCATATTGTCTCCTCCTGCTAAAAAACCACTACCAGCATCATCTTGAAGTCTTCTTCACCGTATACCGCGTGGGGTTTACGGGAGGGCATAATCAATGTGTCACCTGCGCTGGCAATATATTCGTTGCCATCGACTGTCAGTTTTCCGGTACCTTCCAAAATTGTGACCATAGCATCCCCATCCGATTCGTGAGTGCTGATTTCTTCCCCTTTGCCAAATGCAAACAGCGTGATGCTGACAGCTGAATTTTGGACCAATGTCTTGCTGACAATTTGCCCGGGCATAATGGTCACCTGATCTGCCAGTGATATGACTTCCTCACTGCTGATATTTTTTAATACTTGTTTGGCCATTTTGTTTCTCCTTATTCTATGTTAATGGTAAGATTACTACTTTGTTGATTGCTATTATTTCTCCAACGCAGTGCTGCCAATGGGTATGGTGCCACAGGTCATATGAATCATGTCGCGAATCATAGACTCTTTGAACCATCCACAACATTCTATGAAATAGATTCCTTCTTCAAATAATTCCTTGACTGCTTCTTTTGCACCATTCCAGTTGGGAACAAAGCATACCTTAGTATTTGAGCTATCATTTTTCAGTAAAAATCGTGCATTGCTAGTTAATCCATCCGCTTGTATTAGGACGCCATATTCCCGAAAGGAATTCATTTCGCTGAGCATTTCCAACTGTTCCGGTAAATACTGCATCTGGTGGACACCCACCTGCGGGCCGACAGCTTCCTGCAGTGTTGCAATCATATCTTCTTCGAATGCGCCACAGAACCCCATTGAATCAAACCCTTGTGCAGCCAATCTTTTCGCAAGGGGAATGGCATCTTCAACGGGTGATACGCCAGCCACGAAGCAAATTTCCTGACCGAAGCCAACCTGACAGTTAAAATCTTCCCCTGATGGGATGTCGCAATCAAATATAAAAGCGTATTTCATGGTGTTCTCCTTTCAAAACCAACCGGACTACCGGCCTTTTTTATCCCCCAGCAGTGGTTTGATTGCCTTATAGAGAATGCCGGTTTTTTCACTGCCATATTCTTTGATCAGGGCATTATTCAAACCCTGTTTCGTCTTATACCGTTCCATGAGCTCCCGCACCAAAGGAATGTCTTCTGCATACTGCGGAATGATTTCTTTGAGTTTGGTTTCAATGATTGCCGTACTTTGTTTTAGAAGATTCATTGACAAGTCTATCTTGATATCACGTTTCGCCCAAAATTCTTTTACTGCACGAAATCCGGTGTCACGGCTGACAATATAATAATCCTCGTTGGGATCTTTGGCAATTAAATAGCCGATGTAGGAAGAAAGCTGAAAATCCAGACTATTTTTAGCTCCGGATCCAACTTCAAAGTAATCAGTTTTTGCCTTTGAAGCATTGATTTTTTTGTGGAGGGAAATGGGAAGGGTTGCCGCCTTTTCTGTATAGAATAGCAGCACGACATCTTCTTGAATCAGTTGATCAATTCCTTGTAATCCTGCGGCGTTGACATTTTCGTAGTCAACCAAAAATGTTGACATATCAATCCTCCTATTTTTTAGTAATAATTTCTATTTATTATACCATATCCGTAGCCTTAGAAAACAGCACTTTATTCGAAGCTTAATTCTTCACCACCACACAATGCAAAACACCCGGTGAGGTCCGGGTGTTTTAGAGGAGAGTTTATGAAAAAACACTTTTTATTGTTGTGTTTCCTATCTATATTTTTATTATGCACCCCATAGTTTAAAAGAACCTTAAAGAATCGGGAAACATATAATTATTATAGACTTTGTTTATGAATTTTCTTGCTTCTTTTCCAGATTAATGACGCAGTCGCAAAACTGGGTGACCTGGGGGTCATGGGTGGCGATGATTATGCACTTCCCTTCATTAGCCAAGCCTCTGAAAATTTCCAGCACTTCTTCGGTATTGGCCTGATCCAAGTTTCCGGTGGGTTCATCGGCTAGAATCACCTGGGGGTCGTAAGAAAGTGCCCTTGCGATAGCTACCCGCTGCTGCTCACCGCCAGACAGCTTCAGGACCCGTCGTTTTTGCAGATTATCCGATAGATGAACCTTAAGAAGTAGTTCTGCGGCTCGTGCATCTTTATTTTGGATGGACTTACCCGAAACATCCATAGAAAGGACGACATTTTCCTTGGCGGTAAGCTTCGGAAGCAAATTGTATCCTTGAAAAATCACACCAATTTTCTTACTGCGTAGCTCATACTTGTCCATTGCCAGCAAGTCTTGGTTTTCATAGAGGATTTTGCCACCGGTGGGGCTGGTGAGACCTGATAAAAGGGAGACCAGCGTCGTCTTGCCTGTGCCGGACTTTCCTGTCAGCGCGATCATTTTGCCAGTATCGAATTTGATATTTAAGCCATCAATAACCTTGTTGCCATTTCCGTAACGATATTCCAGGTTTTCTATTTGTAATATACTCATAATTTCCTACCTTTCTTACTCCCGCTCACTGAGAATCCGCATGGGCTCATATCGCATGACGAAAATCAAAGCTGCGCTGCTGGCCAGTAGGGATAACAAAACACAAATCCCAGCCAGTGATAATACAACGGACAAGTCCATAGAGGGACTTAAGGAATCAATGTAACTCTCTACATTGGAAATCCTTCCTCCGCCGCCCGGGCCACCACCCATTCCGACTTCACGGCCAAACTGTGACATTTGGTCACTTTGCTGCTCTTGAATGGAAGAGATTTGATCTGCCAGGAGTACGTCGGCCACCGGTTGCGACAGCGCCGCCCCCAGACCGGTTCCTACCGTCACACCGATGATTGCCACCAAGAACGCCTCTACGAGAAACTGGGCAGCCACTTTCTTCTTCTTCATACCTATGGCTGTCAGCACTCCTACTTCGTATTTCCGTTCA
Source organism: Anaerovoracaceae bacterium (assembly GCA_041859095.1). GTDB lineage: Bacteria > Bacillota > Clostridia > Peptostreptococcales > Anaerovoracaceae > UBA1422. The sequence goes on along the minus strand of JBHEKY010000028.1, from coordinate 175,891 downwards.
CGGATGATAAACAGGCTGAACAAAGTCAAGATGATCCCACCGATACCCAAGACCAGCACCAACAGGATTGTTGCAAATTTCTTTAGGTTGGTCAAAGGCAGAAGGCTATTTTCATAGTTGGTCAAGTCATTACTGCTGACGGTATAATCGTCCGACAACCCCATATCTACCACATCTGCCGCAAATGCCTCATACGCCGCCGGCGTACCGAGTACATACGTGCCCTGGACTGAAGATATTAGAGGATTGTCAGTTGAGGCAGAGTCAATCAGAGTACTTAAGGTTTTATAATTGGTATAGATTTGATTGGATGGATCCATGGATGACATAAACCCTCGTCCCTGTGAAGTAGTCGCCTCACTACTTCCGGCAAAAATACCGGTTACTGTTAGGCTGAAGGTTTCAGTAGCATCACCCGGATTGGTCAGCGTGATGCTATCGCCCAAACTGATATCATTGAGTAGCGCCAGCTCTTGGGAAATCACGCATTCGTTGTTGGCGGTATCAAAAGAAAAGACTTGACCCTCCGCCATCGTGTATCCGTCGGAAGCGAAGCTGGTCATTGCACTGGCATCACTGACGCCTACAACGGTGAACTCGCCCAAGGAAAAAGTTGGTCCCGTGCCACTTTGATCTCCTCCCGGGACACCGGCCGGAGCTGACATTTCAATTGTCTGGTCCGAGGTTTCAACCGGTTCTAATATGTCTGTTCCGCTAAGGGAAGATTGCAATGAATAATAGAAGTTTTGAACCTGGTCGGATGCGGCGTAAGTTTGCATCTCCTCAAGGGTAAGTGACTTCGCCGAGGTCATTACTGATCTTGGGTCCTCTCCGCTTTCTGTGGCGTCGCTCATTATTCTTTGTCGGTCTACATCGATGGTTGCCGTGATATTCAAATTGTTCAGTCCATCTTCTGCAGTGCTTTCCGCCGACTCCAAGATAATTAGTGCGATGCAGCTAGAAAATGCAATGATGCACACTATCAGACCAATGAGCACACTTCTTCCTTTGGCCCGGAGAAGATTTCTCCCGGCATTCTTTAATATGTACATATAGGACTCCTTTCGTTTTTCTTCATTCTGCGCCATAATAATGAAAAGAACCTTAAAGAATCAATGGATTCTTTAAGGTTCTAATGATGCTTTCACCTTTTTTATTGTGGCTTGTTTTATAGTTCCACAACAAACCTTGCGCCGTCATGGACCGTGGTATCCACATAGATTTTTCCTTTATGCAAATCCACTATCGTTTTGGCAATGGATAGCCCCAGCCCGTACCCGCCGCTATCCCGGTCTCTTGCAAAGTCTGTCCGATAAAACCGTTCAAATATTTTAGCTCCGTCTGCCGGGGAGATTGGCTCACCCACATTAAATACGGTTAGTACTTTTTTGTTGCCTTTTCGCTTTAATTCAATGGCAACCGTACCGCCTTCTTTTGTATGCTTCGCCGCATTTTCGAGCAAAATGCGAATCATCTGACCTAATTTATCCCAGTCTCCTGTTAAGGACGCTCCGGTTTCACAATCCACCGTAAGGTTGATTCCGCTTTCAAACATCAGGCTTTCAAAAGGCAAAACGCAGGATTCAACCAAATCGTCCAGCATAAAGGTGGTGTCGTTTCGTCTGAAGGATGGATCATCCATGGTTGCCAGTGTCAACAGACTGTTGACCAGTCCGTTCATTCTGACTGTTTCGGCTTGGATATAGCCAAGCCACTTGTTCGGCTTCTTGCCATCGCTTTCCAGCACGGCTAGGTTGGCGTTGATTACGGCAATGGGTGTCTTCAGTTCATGGCTTGCATCGGCCACAAAGCGTGCCTGGGTGGCAAATGCTTTTTCAACCGGTCGCGCAACCCAACGGGATAAAAATAATGCAAGTCCGAGCATGACCAGCCAAACCATTGACAGGATGCCTCCGGAAATCATCATCAGGTTATTTTCCAACTGGGTTTGGGCGGATATATTCATATAGACCAGAATGTATCCATAGGATTTTTCTTGTAAAAGGAATTTCCATCCCTGTATCTCGCCGGTGGTCTTGTCCTTTTGAAGCGTTAAATCTACAAGCGCCTGGATTTTTGTAACATTCAAATTGGCAATACTGCCCGTGGTGATGCCGAATATTTCACCTTCTTCACTGATTCTTACAGCGATATACGCATCTATCCTAAAATCCGCATCGTCATATTGGCCAATGCCCGGCTTGCTCCCACCGTCAAACTGAGGCTGCAGACCATCTCGGTTTGCAATTTCAGTGAGTCTGGCATTAATATTGCTTTCGTTGTAACGCTGATTGGAGAAATTGATTACAAGAAAAGATCCAAGTAGCAGGAATGTCATCATGCCCATGACAATTAGAATAAAATTCCTTTTAAGTTTGGTCACCACATTGGGTTTGATTGTTGTTTTACTCATTGTTTTATTCGGTACCCGATTCCTCTCGCTGTTTGTATTTCAACCTGGGATCCAATGTGTTTCATTTTCTTTCGTAGAAACGATACGTACACTTCTACATTGTTATGAACCGCTTCACTGTCAAATCCCCAGACCTTTTCAATGAGTAACTCCTTGGTAATAATTCTGTCCGCATTGCGGAACAGAATTTCCATCATCTGAAATTCTTTCAGGGAAAGTGAGATTGGTTTGTCCCCGCATGAAAGCTCTGAGGTGTGGGTGTTCAACGTCAAATCACCGATGGAAAGGTTCTCCGATTGTATTTCTCCTTTTCGACGGGTCAAGGCCCGTAGTCTTGCCAGCAGTTCATCCGTCTCAAATGGCTTTGTCAGGTAGTCATCAGCGCCGGCATCAAGACCGCCTACTTTGTCTCCTGTCATATATCGGGCAGTCAGCATGATAACCGGAGTATTGATATGGTTGGCCCGAAGTTGCCGAAGCACTTCCACCCCATCCATTTTAGGTAGCATAATATCTAAAATAATCGCATCATACACATCGCTCATGCCATAATCCAGTCCGGCTTCTCCATCATGAACCGCATCCACAATGTATTTATTCTTCTTTAAGATTTCCGCCAATGCTTCGCAAAGTCTTATTTCATCTTCAACTATTAATAATTTCATTTCCACGTCCTAACATAAATTGGGTTCAGATCAATTGCATTTTAATTACTTTATTATATCAAATATATCAAAAAAATGATTTTTTTGTTTCTTCTGTTTCAAATCCCAATTATTGTGTAAAAAATAACAAACTTTTTGTTTTCATTGTAATATTGTATACTTAAAATATTCTTAATAATCTACTTGCGGCAGCGTGATGGTTATTATAAGATAAGCAATAGTAACTGTATTAATAAAAAATAGTATACATAATAATGTACGTATCGTTATAGTAACATTTGGAGAGTCAAAAAATGAAAAAAATTGTAATTGTGGGCGCCGGCTATGCAGGTATACTGACCGCAAAAAAATTGGCTAAAAAATTCAAGAATAAAGAAGAGGTTTCCATTCAAGTAATCGATCGGAATTCTTATCATACCATGCTGACCGAGTTGCATGAAGTAGCCGCCGGCAGAGTTGATGAAGACAGTATCAAAATCAACCTGTCTAAAGTTTTCGCCCGAAGAAATGTGGAAGTGGTGATGGACACCATCTCCTCCATTGATTTCGAGGGAAAACGTGTTTTAGGCAATGCCAATGTATATGATTATGATTATCTGGTTATGGCTTCCGGTTCGAAGCCTACCTATTTTGGTACCAAAGGAGCAGAGGAGAATGCCTTCAACCTTTGGTCCTTTGATGATGCCATTGTCCTGAAGGAACGAATTGAAAACGTCTTCAGAAAAGCAGCTGTTCAGCCTGATTTAGAAAAAAGAAAGAAAATGCTGACCTTCTATGTGGTCGGTGCAGGGTTCACCGGGGTTGAAATGGCGGGAGAACTAGCAGAGTATGCCCCCCTTCTTTGCAAGAAGCATGGTATCCCCTTTGAGCAAGTCACCATGGTCAACGTGGATATGCTCCCTCGAGTCGTCCCAATTTTGCCAGAAAAACTTTCTAACAAAGTGGAAAAACGACTGACAAAAATGGGAGTTACCGTCAAACTTAGTACTGGCGTCACCGAGATTGGGCCGGACTACATTGACCTTAAGGTTGGTGAAGAAGTCACCCGTCACGAAGCTGGAACGGTTGTATGGGCTGCAGGCATTCAAAGTGCTGACATTGCATATGAAGCAGGCAAGGAACTGCCCATGATCGGCCGTGGCCGTCTCAAAACGGACTCCTTCCTTCGTGCGGAAGGCAAAGAAGAAGTTTACATCGTAGGCGACAACATGTTCTATATCCCCGAAGGCGAAGAAGCTCCGGTTCCACAGATGGTAGAGAACTGTGAGCACAGCGCCAGCACCGCTGCTCATAATATCACAGCTTCCATCAAAGGCGGAAACATGGAGGCCTATCGGCCCTCATTCCACGGCGTTATGGTTTGTGTGGGTGGGCGTTACGGCGTTGCCCGTGTCGGTTTGCCAAAGCTGATGTTCAACCTGCCTTCTTTCCTTGCAATGCTTTCAAAGCATTTTATCAACATTATTTACTTCATGCAGGTATTGGGCTGGAATAAAGTAGTCAGCTACTGCAAGCATGAGTTCTTCACCATTCGAAATAAAAGAAGTTTTGTTGGCGGACACCTTTCCAACCGCACCCCCAGCTTTCTGTTGATGCCACTTCGAGTATTTCTCGGCGGAGTATGGCTCTTTGAGGGCATTAAAAAAGTTCTTGAAGGATGGATGACCGAAGCCAAGTTGGATGATTTCTTTGGCGGGGCCGCGGCATGGTATGACTCTATTACTGGTGGTGTTGCTGAAGTAGCCAGCGAAGGTGCGGAAGCAGCAAGTGCCGCAACAGGTGGCGGTGGGGCGGAAGTATCCGGCGTCAGTATCTTTGACTTTGATTTTTTCGAGTTCATTCGGGTGATGTTTGTTTCAGGAAAAGAAGTAGTTGATTCCGGGCTTTCTGATTTTGCAGTAAAAGTCGACGTTACTCCAATGACTTGGTTTATTGATGAATTTGTCATGGGCAATGACGGTTTGCAAATCGTGATGCAGATTGGAATAGTGGTAGCTGAAATCCTAATTGGATTGGCGCTCATCGGCGGATTGTTCACCTTTATATCATCCTCTGCATCTTTGGTGCTACAAGTCATGTTCATTATGACAACCGGTTTGTATTTGTCCACATTCTGGATGATCTTTGCCGCCATAGCGGTATTAATCGGCGGTGGAAGCACCTTTGGTCTGGACTATTATGCCATCCCTGCATTGAAGAAAAGTTGGGGCAAACTGAAGTTTGTCAGAAAGTGGTATGTCTATCATGACTAAATACACCTTTGATGAAGGTATTTCAGAAGTCATAAAAAAAACTAACGACCTCTTGCTTCATGCACCTGGCATTATTTCACAATATACAGGGCATCTGGCGAAATCCAGCGGAAAACTAATCCGGGCCCGTGCCCTTCTGGCATGCAGCCTGGATCAGGAGAATCTGGTGAACCAGGACAGTGTCCAATTGGCCTCCGCCATAGAGTTGTTTCATCTGGCCACATTGGTCCATGACGACATCATCGACGATGCGGACACTCGAAGAGGCTTGCCCACCCTCCAAAAGAAATTCGGAAAACGCACGGCAGTCATCTGTGGTGATTACTTGCTCAGCATCTCCCTGCGGGAAGCCTCAAAAATCCAAATCCCGGACCAAGAAAGTCATGGGAAAGGGAATCAGGAAAACATTTTGTTGGACTATATTCAGCGAGTATGTATTGGCGAGTTAGAGCAGCACCAAAACAACAGAAACTTTGGATTGTCCATGCTTTCCTACTTGAGAATCATCCGTGGCAAAACCGCTACCCTATTTGAGGCGGCTTACCGTGCCGGAGCCTATTGTGCCGGGGTGGATGAATCACTTTGGCAACAGTACGCCAAACTGGGTCGATTTGTTGGGATGATTTTCCAACTTTCCGATGACTGTATCGACTATGAATTTTCGGCAGACCGTGCCAAAAAGCCAGTTGCCAAAGACTTTAAAGAAGGCGTGATTACGTTGCCACTGATAGCCGCGCTGGCAAAAGAGCCCTCGGCAATCAGCAAAATTGAGACGTTTTTGAGCAATCCCCAAGATTTAGTGCTTTTTGTAAAGAAAAACGGTGGGACTGATTATACCAGAGCTATTTCGGGTAAATACTACATCAAATCAGAGAAAATCATTGATGAGTTACAAGGCACTCCCGAAAAAATACAGCGCTTAAGAGATATCTTGAAACTGGCCAACGCCGGATCCATCATGAAAGAGAGCATATGCTAAAGCGATACCTATCCTTCGTGGAGATTCAAACAAAAATAACAAGCTTATTTGCCTTTGCCATGGCTCTGGCCTATCTGCAATTTTTGAATCAACCATTGGATTGGTCGAAGACCGGGCTCTTTTTTGCAGCCATGTTTCTATTTGACTTGACGACCACCGGCATCAACAACTATATCGATACCCGAACTAATGACCAAGTCCTTCAATTCAAGCGGCCGATTGCACGAATGATTATATTCATCATGCTGGCCATTAGCTGTGGATTGGGGCTTTGGCTGGTAGTCCTGACAGACTTCGTGGTGTTGGGTGTGGGTGCACTCTGTTTCATCTGCGGCGTGTTTTATACTTTTGGACCGGTTCCTATCTCAAGAATACCCCTGGGGGAAGTATTGTCTGGCGTGTTTTACGGCCTTCTGATTCCTTTCCTCATTCTATATATCAATTTGCCGGATGGAACCCTTTTATCCTTCGGGATTCAAGACGGAATCGCCTCCCTGGAGGTTTCCTTGGTCCCCCTTTTGACCCTTGGCCTCCTATGTTGGGCGCCAATGGCTTGTACAGCAAACATCATGTTGGCCAACAATATTTGTGACCTGGAGAAAGACATTCTAGTGAACAGACATACCTTGCCTTACTATATTGGCAAACCAAGCGCAGTTGCATTATATGCATTTCTATATTATTCAGTATATATCGTGGCAATGTTTCTGGTTATCCTGAATTTCCTGCCTCCATGGTATTTGTTGTTGCTGGTGACTTTGATTCCGGTAGAAATGAATCTCCGGATTTTCCGAAAAAAGCAAGAGAAAGCTTTGACCTTTATCACCTCCATCAAAAATTACATTTTGTTGATGGCCGGTCAATGTATCGCCTTGCTGCTGTGTGGAGTGCTGACATAGTATGAAATTTTTTAAAAAAACTGATATCGCCATCATCTGTGGCATCCTAATTCTCGCCGCTGCACTATACTTTGTGTATCTGCAATCAGCGAAGGATCAGGAGGTCGAGGCAAGAATATATTATAAAAACGAGCTTGTGAAAGTTGTTTCTTTGACCGATGGAACCGATTATGATTTCTCGGTGGATGGACATGAAGATGTAGTCTTTCATGTCTATGCAGATGGGTCTATCGCCTTTGTGCATTCCGATTGTCCGGACAAAGTCTGCATCAATGCAGGGAAACAAAAACTCTCAGGCCAATCAGCAGCCTGTCTGCCCAATGGTCTGGTTCTTCGAATCGTACCTTTAGGGGATGGCAGTGGCGATCCAGACGTGGTGATATGATGGGTAAGACAGATAGAACAAGCACAACGGTTATTCTTGACAAAACAGATAAAATGAGTAAAACCCAGCGACTAGTCATCGTGTCATTGTTTTTTGCAGTTGCTTTAATCATCGCCGTAGTCGAAAGTTCCCTTCCCCCATTACCGGGCACCATCCCGGGGGTGAAGTTTGGATTTTCCAACATCGCAGTCATGTATGTACTGTTCTTTGTGGGCAAAAAAGAAGCCTACGCCGTGGCCGTTTTAAAGGCGGTGTTTGTCTTCAGCACCCGGGGATTTGTAGCCGCAACCTTAAGTCTGACTGGCGGGTTGCTTTCCATCACAGTGATGGTGTTGCTCCTTCTGATATTCAAAGACAAGGTATCTTATTTGGTCCTGTCAATCGGAGGCGCAGTATTTCATAACATCGGCCAACTAGTGGCTGTATCGCTGATTTATACTAACTTCTATTTGCTTTACTATTTCCCTGTGCTTCTGGTGGCCGGGGTCATCGCCGGCGTAGCGACGGCAACCCTACTGAAGATTATTATGCCTGTGTTTCAAAAACTAAGGCTTAATAATAAATAATTTTCTATATTTAAGGAGGAAAAATATGAAAAAGCTTACTATCTTAGTGGCCATTTTTCTAATCGGCGTCCTGGCTGTCTCCTGTGGTGGTTCAGAGGAAGCAAAATCGTTAAAAACCGGCTTTGCATCTGATACAACCATAGCTGACTCCATTTCTGCTGATGGCGCAACCAATGGCGAAGCCGCTGGTTATTCCAAAATGGTCGGCGTCCTTGTTGACGAAGACGGCGTAATTGTTGACTGTGTCATCGATGCGGTTCAACCTGCAGTCGAATTCAGTTCCGCAGGAAAAATTGTCACACCGCTTGACACCACTTTTGATTCCAAGAACGTCCTTGGCGATGCTTATGGCATGAAGAAGGCTTCCGGAATCGAAAAAGAATGGAACGAGCAAGCTGCATTCCTGGCTGACTATGTTGTTGGCAAGACTGTAGAAGATCTGGATGGAATTGCACTAGATGAAGAAGGTGCACCGACTGATGAAGAATTGACCGCCGGCGTAACCATTCACATCGCACCTTATCTTGCTGTCATCAAAGAAGCAGTTGCCAACGCAACCGATCTTGGTGCAAAAGAAGGCGACACACTGGGTCTTGGTACTGTAACAAACATTGGTCAATCCGCAGATTTCTCTGCTGAAGGCGACGGCGTTGCAGTTCTATATTCCACGTATGCTCTGGCTTCTATGGATGCTGATGGCGTGATTACCAGCGCAATCATTGATGCATCACAGGCAAAAGTAACATTTGACGCTGCCGGAATGCTGACTGTTGATGTTGCTGCCACATTCCCCACAAAGAACACATTGGGCGACGATTACGGCATGAAAGTTGCTTCTTCCATTCAAAAAGAATGGTATGAGCAAGCTGCTGCATTTGCAGCCTTCGCAACCGGAAAATCCATTGACGATGTCAAGGGCGTTTCCATGGATGCTGAAGGTCTGGTCACCGACGAAGAACTGGCTACATCCGTAACTGTTCACGTTGGCGATTTCATCAAGTGTCTTGAAATGGCAACCATGTAATTACTAAAAGGTAATGGGAGCAGCATGCCTGCTCCCATTATTTATTTAAGGACTCATTCCCTCTCAATAAACAGACTCATACACCCCCCCCATTTGGAAAAGAGGATCCTATGAAAAAAGTGTTCGCCATCGTCATTACCCTGTGCCTTGTCCTAGCTTTATCCGGATGTGGCCCGTCGAGTTCCAAAGAGAAAACCCGATATCAGGCGGAGTTCTTGGATTTGTTTGACACCATGACCCAGATTGTCGGTTATAGCGACAGCGAGGATTTGTTCAGCGAGCAAGTCAACTATGTCTACGATAACTTGAAAGACATGCATCAATTGTATGATATTTATAATGATTACGATGGCATCAACAATATTAAAACCATCAATGACAACGCCGGAAAGATGCCGGTCAAGGTGGATCAAAAAATTATTGATCTTTTGAAATTCAGCAAAGAAGTATATGACATTTCCGGCGGCAGTGTGAATGTTGCCTTCGGAAGCGTTTTAAAAATATGGCATGATTATCGGGATGCCGGCTCTGCCAACCCAGATCGTGCCGTGCTTCCTCCTCAAAGCCTATTGGAAGCCGCAAACAAACACATCAACATCGATGATGTAGTGATTGACGAGAAAAATATGACCGTTTATCTCTCCGACCCAGAAATGCGTTTGGATGTCGGCGCAATCGCCAAAGGATATGCCACAGAACAGGCTGCGCTATTGCTTGAGTCAAAATGGCCCGGTATTTCTATTTTGCTTAGTGTCGGCGGAAATGTGAAGGCAATAGGCATGAAAGAAACAGGAACGGAAACAATCCCCTGGAATGTCGGCATCACCAATCCGGACGATCAGTCAGCGATGCTGATGACCCTAAATATATCTGATTCTTCCATGGTAACCAGTGGAGATTATCAGCGGTACTACGTGGTGGCGGAAGAGCGCTATCATCACATCATTGATCCCCAGACCCTATTTCCTGCAACTCACTGTCGTGCGGTTACCATCGTTGTGCCCGACTCCGGACTTGCAGACGGCCTGTCCACCGCAGCTTTCATCATGCCCGTTGAAAAAGCTAAAGCTCTTGTCCAAAGTTACGGTGGTGAGGCGGTTTTCGTGATGAATGATGGGTCGCTGGAGTACACTACCGATTTTAAATCTTTTATTCTGAAGATGAATTAACATCCCCTGCCGGAATATGATATAATAAATCATCAAGGAGGCAGAATGAAAGGCTATATTTTTACAATCTCAGCAGCATGTGTTTATGCATCCCAGGTCATTCTGGGCAAATATATTCTCACGGCAGGTACCGGCGCTTGGACGTTAGCTTTTATGCAGGTTGTGATCAGCACCTTAGTCATGTTGGCCATCGGCGTCTCAAAAGCCCCAGAAGGAATTCGAGTCAAATATACCATCAGGCGTGCAGATTTCAAATGGTTCTTTTTGATTGCTGTTCTTGGTGGAATAGGCGTTCAGCTGGCACTGTATTATTGTTTAGAACGGGTGGATGCCGGAATCGGTTCTATGCTGTTGTTTTTGCACCCGGTGGTCATCTGCATTTTCTTTCTCATCAGTGGTGTACGAAAAGTGACGCTGATTAACAAGATTTCTTTGGGGATTGTCTTTTTGGGTAGTCTGCTGGTGCTCAACATCTTTGGAGAGTCCCACACCTGGACCTGGATCGGTATCTTGTTTGGTGTCATATGTTTTCTTTGCTGTGCAGCCTTCTTCCTGATATTAGACCTTAAGTTGTCACAATACCCCATATCCGTTATCTTTTTCTACGATTGGGGAATTGCCGCACTGATTATGCTGATTCTAAATCCTATGGTCATCAAAAGCATCGTAGCTCTTTCACCACAGATGATTGCCCTGATTGTGATCATCAGTTCCGTGACTACTGTGCTTCCCTCTTTCCTGCTGGCCAAAGGCGTTATGCTGATTGGCTCGGAGCGGGCAACCGTGGTAGGCACGTTGGAGTTACCCATTACCGTCTTATTGGCCTATTTATTTCTTTCTGAAGTTATGGTTCCCATGCAATTGCTGGGGGTCGTCCTGGTAGTATCTGCGGTTGCTGCTCTTAGTGTAGAGGGCTCAAAAAACGGACCGCTTGATCGCGTGAAAAGGAGTGAAAAGAATGAGTAAATTTATAAAGGGATTCTTCTTGTTCGTCATAGGCATGGCCATTATGTTTGGGCTCTTTGCCTTGGGTATGGCCGTTCTAAATGAATATTTCCTGGCGGTGTTAATGGCTTGCGGGCTGGTTTACTTTGCTTTGTTTTATTTACTTGAAAGCTTCATCGAAGCTTATTTCAAACTGACTGTAAAGGAATATGTCATCGCCACGATGGTGACCCCCCTACTATGCTCCGTTGTTGGCTTGATTCTCGTAAAAGTCATGAGCAGCATGGGCGCTTTTTCAAGCGGCTCTTTTGCTGACCTGGCATGGGTCATTGTTTTAACTGTTGTCTTAATTATTTCAGCGGTCGCGCTGGCAGTCAGAAGTCTATTGTATGTGGCTCTGCGCAGAAGGAACAAAACCAATTAATTCACTGGAGGTACAAAATGGACTACCCTCTGCTGGCAAACCGATTATTTCCCCAGCAAACATATACTCAGGAAGACCTGGAAGCTAGCTTTCCCCTTCGGGCATTGTCCGATAAAGCGAAAGTCACTCGCTTGGGACCTAGCCCCACCGGTTTCATCCATCTGGGAAATCTTTATGGTGCCTTTGTCGACGAACGGCTGGCACACCAAAGCGGTGGTCTCTTCTTTTTGCGAATCGAAGATACGGACGAAAAAAGACTAGTAGAAGGTGCTGTCCATATGATTATCGACTCTTTGGCTTATTTTGGCATCTCTTTTGATGAAGGCGCAACCAAAATGGGAGACCTAGGCAACTACGGTCCCTACGAACAAAGTCGACGGAAAGACATATACCATTGCTACGTGAAACAATTGGTTTCTCAGGGTCTCGCTTACCCCTGCTTCCTGACGGAAGAGGAAATCAGTCAGATTCGTAAGGACCAGGAAGCAACCAAGGCAAATCCTGGCATCTATGGACAGTTCGCACTTCATCGGGACTTGTCTTTGGATTGCATTGAAAAAAACCTTCAAAAAGGATTACCATATACCATCCGACTGAAGTCAGGTGGCAACCATGATGTGCCTCAGGAGCAGATTCGATACATCAAAGTGGAAGATGGTATCCGAGGAACCCTTTCCATGCCTGAAAACAATCAGGACGTGGTGATTCTGAAGGCAAATGGGATGCCCACCTATCACTTTGCTCATGTTGTGGATGACCACCTGATGCGGACTACTCATGTCGTTCGAGGTGAGGAGTGGCTTTCGTCACTACCTATTCATGTGGAATTATTTGAAAAATTGAATTTCGTTCTCCCGGTTTATTGTCACACCGCCCAATTGATGAAGTTAGACGAAAATGGCAACAAGCGGAAGCTTTCCAAACGCAAAGACCCGGAATTATCTCTGGGGTACTACCAGGAGCAAGGATACCATCCTTTGGCAATTCGGGAATACCTGCTGACCCTGTTGAATTCCAATTTCGAAGAGTGGCGTCTAGCCAACCCACAGACCCCCTGCGACGACTTCTCTTTCACCACTGAAAAGATGAGTGCCTCTGGTGCACTCTTTGACATCAATAAATTAAACGACGTGTCTAAGGACTGCCTGGTTCGTATATGCGCCAAAGAGTTGTTTGAATTTCTTGTTGGTTGGGCCGCTGTGTACAACAAAGAGGCTTGGGCTGTGCTGAACAGCCACCGGGAAACCGTGGAAGCTATTTTGGATCTGGGACGCAACGATTCAAAACCCAGGAAGGACTTTGTTTCCGCCAGCCAGATCTTTGAATTTATCAAGTACTTCTTCGACGGATATTTTGCAATTACTGAAGACCTTCCCATGGAAGTGAGCCGGGATGACGCGGCAGAAATACTAAGTCGTTATGCGGAAACGTATCATCACACCGATGATCAATCCGAATGGTTTGAAAAGATTCGTGTCATTACTTCGGATTTGGGATATGCAACGAAACCCAAAGATTTCAAGAATAATCCGGATCTATACAAGGGCCATGTGGGTCATGTCAGTACGGTCATCCGATTAGCCCTGGTGGGCCGAAGCCAATCTCCGGATTTATGGGAAATCCAACAAATTCTTGGGGAAGCAAAAACCTTGGAACGTATCAAAAAAGCCGCTTTTTAGCGGCTTTTTTATTTTTAGGTCTGCTTTGCACTCCACATTATTCGTCTGGGTACTCCTTGATTAACCTGCCCAGGATGGCTATTCCACGGTGGGTATCCTCTTCACTCATGTTGGAAAAATTTAGACGAAACTCGTTATTCTTCCAAGCGCTTGGATAAAATGCCGCACCTGTGATGAATGCAACCTTTTCTTTTCCGGCTCGGAGTAACAGTTCTGTTGCGTCCCTGTCCTCGGGCAATTCAATCCATATGAATAAGCCTCCCTTGGGGAGCACATATCGGGCTGACCGTGGGAAGTGGTCGGAGATGGCTTTGACCATGGCATCCCGACGATGGCGATACAAATTAGTAATCATTTTGATATGTTCGTCAATGTCATTGTGTGTCATATAATCTGCCATCTGCAGCTGCGCCAACGTGGAGGAGGATAAATCCGCAGCGTTTTTGAGCACTAGATATTTTTCCATGATTTCTTTCCTGGCACAAAGCCAGGCGACGCGTAGACCAGGGCAAAAAATCTTTGAAAATGTGCCAATATAGATGACCTGTCCTCTTTGGTCAAAAGCGGCCAATGGCTTTGGTGGGGGCCCCTCAAATGAAATCTCACTATAAGCAGCATCTTCCAGAATAGGGATGTCGTAATCTTTCATAATGTCCATAAATTCTTTACGGCGCTGTTCCGACCAACTTCGGCCGGTGGGGTTTTGGAAATCCGGGTTCACATAAACCATCCGGATTCTGTCGCCGTACTTCTTCAATGCCTCCTCCAAGGATTCTATCACAATGCCGTCCCTGTCTGTGGGAACTGAAACCAATTCTGCTTCATACGCCCTAAGCGCATTGACTGCCCCCAGGTAAGAGGGCAACTCAAAAAGTACTACATCACCTTCATTGATGAACAGCATGCCACTCATGTCCAGTCCCTGCTGGGATCCGCTGGTGATGATGATTTCATCTATATCATAATGAAGGCCAAATTTCTTGGCCATACGCTGCTGCATGATTTTGCGGAGTTCCTGATACCCGCTGGTGGAACAGTAACTAAGCGCTTCTTTGCCATTGTTTTGAAGAACCCTATCCATGGATTCACGGATGGCATCCACCGGATAGGTTTCGGAAGAAGGAAAACCAGCAGAAAAAGAAATCATGCCCTTATCTTCCACCAGCTGAAATGCATTGAGCAAGGATTTATCTTCCAGACGATTCAATCGCTTCGCATATTTCATAATGCCTCCGATACTAATTTATTTCTGATCAATTCCTATCTCCACCTCTAGACCTGCCAGCTCTTAAGGTAATCTTCTTGATCCGGGCTCAGAACATCAATTTCAATGTTCCAACTTTTGAGCTTTTTGTTGGCGATCACTGTATCCATTTCTTTGGAAACGTCGATGACCACCGGTTTTAGGGATTGATGGTTTTCTTTGATATATAAGGCCGACATAATCTGAACTGCAAAGCTTAAGTCCATTATTTCTGCAGGATGCCCATCTGCTGCAGCGATGTTGACCAATCGTCCGTCGGCTATGACATGAAGCCTTTTTTCGTTCGGTAATTGGTATCCCATTATATTTTTTCGGCTTTCGGTTTTATCTGTTGCATTGGCTTCAAGGGCTGCCATATCCACTTCCACGTTAAAGTGTCCCGCGTTGCACAAAATCGCTCCATCCTGCATTTGTTCCATGTGTTCCATGCGGATGGTTCCTGCGCATCCGGTGGCTGTCACGAAAATGTCACCCAGGGGTGCTGCTTTTTTCATGGTCATGATAGCGTACCCATCCATTTTGGCTTCCATGGCTCTTATGGGATTGATTTCTGTGACGATCACACTAGCGCCTAGCGCGTCTGCCCGCTGAGCAATCCCTCTGCCACACCATCCGTATCCACCGACTACCACTGTTTTCCCCGCAATGATTAAATTCGTGTTTCTCATGATGCTGTCCCAAACTGACTGACCTGTGCCATAACGGTTATCAAACAGGTGCTTGCAATCGGCATCATTGACGGCTACCATAGGGAATTTTAAAACTCCCTGTCTTTCCATAGATCGGAGTCGAAGAATTCCGGTTGTGGTTTCTTCACATCCACCCCATACTTCCTCTGCGAGATCAGGTCGTTCCAGATGAAGCAAACCCACTAAATCTCCGCCATCATCAATAATAATATTGGATTTCTGAGACAAAGTCATTTCCAAATGTCGGTGGTATTCCTCGCCGGTTGCGGCGTGATAGGCATAAATACTGATGCCAAAGTCCGCCAATGCTGCAGCTACATCATCCTGTGTGGATAGCACATTACTGCCGGTGGCAGCGAGCTGCGCACCACCCATTGCCAGCACTTCGCACAGATACGCTGTTTTGGCTTCCATGTGGATAGAAAGGGAAATCTTAATACCGGCAAATGGCTTCGTCTTGGCGAATTCCTCCTCCAAGTCCCGAAGCAACGGCATATGTTCCCTGACCCACGCAATTTTTTGGTGTCCCAAGGGGGCCAGGCTGATATCTCGGACTTCATAGGGTTTCTGATTCAATCGTTCATTCTCCTTTTTTTGTTCAGGCGCTTTGGTTTTTTATTCCACGGTGACGGACTTGGCTAAATTCTTTGGTTTGTCAATATTGCATCCCCGGTTCTTTGCCACATAATAAGCAAACAGCTGTAGCGGAACAACCGTGAGCATGGGGGTGCACTCATCAATACACGTTGGAATATAAATCCATTCATCGCACTTTTGCTCGATTTCAGTATTCCCTTCTTTGGTGATGCCGACTACATATGCGCCACGAGCTTTAATCTCTTCGATGTTGGATAGCATTTTTTCAAAAAGCCTATCCTGGGTGGATAGGGCAAAAACCAGGCTGCCTTTCTCCATCAGGGCAATGGTTCCATGCTTCAGTTCTCCTGCCGCGATGGCAAAAGAGTTGATGTAGGATATTTCCTTCAACTTCAGAGAGCCTTCATAAGATACAGCGGCATCAGGACCTCGTCCAATAAAGAAAACTTGCTCCCGCATATAAAACTTATCTGCAAGCTTTTCGATTGCCTGCTCCTGGGTTAAAAGCTGTCTGAGTTTTGCTGGAATCGCTATCAGTTCATCCAAAACACGATGGTATTCTGTTTCTGCCAGAACGCCTTTGGTACGCCCTAAGTATAGTGCCAGAAGATACATACACATCAATTGGGTTGTATAAGCTTTGGTGGAGGCCACGGATATTTCCGGACCTGCCCAGGTATAGAACACATCATCCGATTCTCTGGCCACTGAGCTTCCTACCACATTCACTACTGAAAGTACTCTCGCTCCCTTTCGCTTGGCCTCCCGTAGGGCTGCCAGCGTATCCAGGGTTTCACCGGATTGGCTAATGGCGATGAAAAGGGTGTTATCATCTACGAACGGATCCCTATACCTGAATTCCGAAGCGACATCCACCTCGACAGGAATTTTTGCCAGTTTCTCGATGATGGACTTTCCCACCAGACCAGCATGGTATGCGGTACCGCAGGCAACGATATAGACCTTGGTGAATTTTTCGATGTCAGCTTTGGTCATGGAAATGCCATCCAAGTTAATGGTGCCGTCTTCATTGAGCCGGCGATTCAGCGTTTCTGCCAGGCCATCGGGTTGCTCGTGGATTTCTTTGCGCATAAAGTGTTCATATCCGCCTTTTTCAGCTGCATCCGCATCCCAGGTCACATGAAAAACGTCTCGCTTAACTCGATTGCCTGCAGCATCATAAATGATGATGTCTTCCTTGGTAAGCACGACGGTTTCATTGTTTTCAATCAGATAAATCTCTCTCACGTATTTTAATAACGCAGGAATATCTGAAGCAATATAGTTGCATCCTTTGCCTAGTCCCGCCACCAATGGGGCATCCTTACGCACCGCCACAATCTTGTCCGGCTCGAATGCGGATAACACTCCGATAGCATAGGCTCCACGCATTTGAGCTACTGCGCGGTTCACTGCATCCAACAAATCTCCGTTGTATAACACACCAATTAGCTGAGCAATGACTTCCGAATCTGTTTCGGAGCGGAAAGTGATTCCATGGTCATTTATCAGCATTTCTTTTAATTCTGTATAGTTTTCAATGATGCCATTGTGTACCACCGTGATGGTATCATCCTGATTGTTGTGAGGATGCGCGTTGACATCGGAAGGGACTCCGTGCGTTGCCCATCTGGTGTGCCCGATTCCGATATTGCAATCGAAATCATCATCTGAAATGATTTTCTCCAAATTTTCGATACCGCCAACGTGCTTGCGTGTCTGAATTTTTCCATTCATGACAAGTGCAATACCGGCGGAGTCATAACCCCTGTATTCCAATCGCTTCAGGCCTTCGATAATAATTTCTTTGGCTTTACCATCCCCGATATATCCAACAATTCCACACATAAATGTTACTCCTTATCCAAGTTTTAATGTAATCAATGCAGCTAATTTATTTGCCATCGAAGTCATCTGTTCCATGTCTTCTCCTTCCAGCATCACCCGAACAAGGGGTTCTGTTCCGGAAGGTCGTATTAAAACCCGGCCGTTGCCGTTCATTTTGCCTTCGATGGTCTTTATTTCTATGACAATTTCCTGATCCTTAAGGTACTTATTTTTGTTTTCGGTTTTCACTGGGGCGTTCACCAGAACCTGTGGATAGATGGTGATTTCATCTGCCAGCTCCGATGGTTTTTTGCCCGACAGTCGGATGGCTTTCATCACTTGTAGTGATGATAAGGTGCCGTCTCCTGTGGTAGAGTGGTTCAGAAAAATAATATGCCCCGACTGTTCGCCACCCAGCATACACCCTGTTTGCTGCATGCTTTCCAACACATACCGATCTCCTACTCCCGTGATTTCTATGTCGCATCCTATGGATCGGATGTAGTTTAAAAAGCCAGCGTTGCTCATGACAGTAGCGGTAACCAGATTGTTGGGTAGCTGATCTTGCTGCTTCATCATGTTAGCACAGATGCAAAGAAGTTTATCTCCATCTATGATTCTGCCTTTCTCGTCTACCCCGATGAGCCTATCCGCATCTCCATCAAACGCCAGTCCGATGTCTGCTTTTTCCCGGAGCACAGTTTCCTGTAGTAAACCCGGGTGGGTAGAACCGCATTTGTTGTTGATATTGATGCCATCCGGTCGATCACCGACTAAGACCACATCTGCACCAAGTTCTCTGTAAATCAGAGGTGCAACCGGAAAGGCTGCGCCATTGGCACAGTCCAACACGATTTTATAACCGGCCAGAGATCCATCGAAGGACTCTTTTAGATGGTCTATATATATTTGCTGGGCTTCCGATTCCTCTTTAATGCATCGACCCAGCCGTTCACCGGTAATGTGGCTGTTTACATCTATGTCTCTAACAATGATGTCTTCTATGGCATCTTCAATATCATCATCTAGTTTGTATCCATCTCGGTTGAAAAATTTGATTCCGTTATATTCAAATGGATTGTGAGATGCCGATATCATTACACCTGCATCAGCACCCATGTCACGAACCAGGCAGGCGATTGCCGGTGTCGGTAGAACACCAACCTGGATGACGTCTCCACCCATAGCCATAATGCCGGCAGATAAGGCGCTTTCCAGCATATCTCCGCTGATTCTCGTATCTTTTCCAATCACAACCCTTGGATTCGGGTTGTTTTGATCTTTACTTAGGATGTATGCCCCTGCTTTGCCTAAATTAAATGCAAGCTCGGGGGTCAGCTCGGCGTTGGCTACACCTCTGACACCGTCAGTCCCAAACAGTCTGTTCATAGTCTATTCCTCTCTAATCATGATTTGTATCTCTTTTGGTGTGGTCGAATAGGCGAGACCATTTTTTTGTGTTTCCACAAGAATAACAACCCGGTTCGTTCCGACCTTTAACCCTTCCAGATTAAGGCTCAGGACAAAATCCTTGGCTTCAAGATCTGCTGCGGCGTCCGCAGAAGATTGTACTGTTAACAAGATTGATTGGGTTGGCAGATCTACTGCAAGCCCAGCCGTAAGACCCTTAATGGTCAAATCCTCAGCATCGTAGGTGAAGGTTTTTGCGGTCACCGGATTGATTTCAAGTTCCAAGGTAGGATTTGCGGATGCGTTTGCCACTTCCATTCCGGGCGGCAGCATCAATTGGATTGGGATGTTGACTGAAGCTCTCTCCCCACTGATATCAATGGGAGCACCGGCAACACTGATAAGCTTAGAAATCTCATCTGCGGTGCCCTTGATGGTAATCGTCTCTGGCTTTATTTTTGATTCCAGAATATATCCATTGGGAACACTACCTGTGATTTCCAAGGTTAAGGGAACCGTCTTAAGTTCCAGCAGTGTCACATCAATTTGGACCTGCTTCTGGGAGAGAAACAGGTATGAAACCTGCTTTCCATCTTTATCCACGGGTGTCAAGCCAGCTTCCAGCTGCTGAGATGTGGTTTTTAGGTCTTCAACGGAAATTAATGCTTCCACATATTCTACTTTTTCGATGGATGACATTGCGCCGCTGACCTGTACGGTGGTCGGTAATATGGAAATGGCACCGGGTTCTTTTCCCTCTGGAATGGTTCCCTCATATTGTATTTGAATTGGAATTTCAGCAGTGGTCAATGATTCAATGGTCACACTGACCTTTCCACTGGATATGCTTTGGAGTTTCATTTCATTAGGGAGAGAAACTTTAAGTTCAATGCTGTTTTCACCTTTATTCAATCCCGACAAGTCTGCAGTGATATCAATATCGGATACCTTCAAGCCTTTCATATCGGCACGATTCCCTGCAATGACCACGGTAACCGTAGGATTGCCCGGATCAGCAACCGCCAAACCCTCCTCCGCAAGTACGGAAGCGTTAATAAATCGAACAGGCACATCCTGAAACTTTCCGGTGGTTTCCGGATTGACTTCTCCCACAACATAAATCCACAAGCCGATCGCGACCAAAATGGAGAAAATGATATTGACAATTTTGTTGTTAAACATCTTTTCTCCTTCCCCAACGATCTAGAATGGATTTAATTCCAAAGGGTACAGACCCTTCGGCTTCTGTATTCAGATAAATATTCAACATGGATTTTTCTATGGTTTTTACATCCAGAAAACGGTCCAACTTGCCGTCTTCTGCCATGGAAACGATGCCAGTTTCTTCAGACACGATAAAAACCAAGGCGTCTGAGTTTTCGGTAATGCCAATTCCTGCACGGTGACGAGTGCCCAGTGCTTTGGAAATCGATTTGTTTTCTGAAAGAGGAAGTACACAACCGGCCGCATTCAGTTTATCTCCCCGTATAATGAGTGCTCCGTCATGAAGGGGTGACCCTTCATAAAAAACAGTCTCAATTAATCCCGATGTAATGTTTGCATCCAGAAGGGTACCTGTTTCACAGATATCCGTCAAGGCTGTCTGCCTCTCCACTACCAACAACGCACCGGTTCTTGAGGTAGACATATTCTCAATGGCTCTTGCCACTTCCACACTGATGGATTTCGCTTTATTTTTGTTCATCTTGCCAAATACCGGTCGAATCAATTTGCTCCTACCCATATATTCCAATCCGCGGCGTAGTTCCGGTTGAAACACAACAATTAGCGCAATGATGCCTACGGTCATGGTTCCTTTGAGGATCCAGTTCAGTGTATAGAGGTGGAAAATGTCAGATACAAAAAAAGCAGCAAGCAAAACAAGCAAGCCTTTGACCAACTGCCCCGCTCTGCTTTCCCTGATGAAGCCCAACACTTTGTACACCACAAAGGCTACGATAAGAATGTCGATTACATCAGCGATTCCGATTCCTGTCAACAAATTATTGACTAATTCTTTCATGTTCCTCCACGGCCGGGGGCATTGCCCCCGGCCCCGTTATTTCTGTGCAATATTTTAATAAGTGGGTTCCAACAGACCATAATCTAGGTCTTCCCGTTTGTAAACCACATTGACTGTGTCTGTGTCTGTGTTAAGAAAAACAAAGAAAGTATGCTCCAGCATTTCCATTTGAACAATTGCTTCATCCACCGTCATAGGGCTAAGCTGGAACTTCTTTTTCTTTACGACTTTGAGTTCCTCGCTTGCTTCTGATTCAGGCCAGTCAGGAAAGCTGAATTCTTTATTGTCTTTGTGTTTTCTTTGAATTTTTGTTTTGAATCTGGACATCTGCGTAGCCAGCTTTTCAGCGATTCGATCCACCCCGTCATATAAGTCAGTGGTGGTTTCTTCTGCACGGAATATCATTCCTCGAACCTGTATGGTTGCTTCAACCTTCTGTCGGTTCTTCTCTGCGGAAAGCATGACGTTGACGCCGATGTCATCGGAAAAGTACTTGCCAAGCTTTTCAAGCTTCTTTTCGATGGTTTCTTTTAAGTGATCGCTTGCATTAACATTTTTGCTCGTTATGATTACTCTCATTTTTCGACCTCCCTTATAACATCTGGCAATAATGGTTGGTTACTTACAATTATAGCATAGGCTCTTCTTATTACAATAGCCACTTGGCTGACCTGGTCTTTGACCCCACATTCGCCTTAACCCGACTTTGTCGGAGGACTTACTTCTAGGCTGCGCCATGATCCCTGCCTCTTTGAGACAGGTTACGTGGGTCCTTTCGCCCGCAACTGGCATGGACTTTCAACCACAGACCCAAGTGGGCTACTGTAAACTGTTTGATGGGATGACATTGCTCCCGCTTGCAAAGGTCAGCAGCCAGACTGCTTGTGCGCCACCCTGCAATAAGGTTCGGGTGCAACTGTCCGCTGTACTTCCTGTGGTATAGATGTCATCAATGAGAAGAATGGTTTTGCCGGTAAGGATGTCTTCTTTGCCTGCTCTGATTGCAAAGGCTTCCCCAACATTGGCAATCCGTTCAGACACCCCCAGATTCCTCATGGGAAGGGTATCTTTTATCCGAATCAAAATCCGGCTGTCTAAGGTGAGCTCCGCAAGCCTTGCATACTGTCTTGCCATGAGTTCTACCTGATTATATCCCCGTTTGGCTTCTCGCTCTTTATGAATTGGAACGGGCACTACCAAGTCCGGTCGGAAAGATTCGTTGTGCATCCGGTCGGCTAATATATCTCCGATCTTTCTGCCAATCCATGCTTTATCATGGTATTTGTAGTCCATCATCAGCACCCGCTCATACAATCCATAGCGGGTACAGGTAAAGCCTTTGACAAATTGGTGTTCCATCGTTCTACAGTCAAAACACCAATCGTGGGCATATCCCTCTTCTAAGATTTTACCACATTTCTGACAGGTTTTTTTGCTCATCCAGTGAAATTTTTGGATACACCGGTCACACAACGCATACGGTCGGGTCCGATCAATCACGCTTTCACAGCAGATGCAGTAAATGTTGGAAGGGAAAATAAATTCCCATAGTTGTTCTAGCCGTACCATCTAGGTGCCCCTTTTGAACTGCTTATCAATTTGATTATAGATAACCATGCAGCCTGACTCTTAATCCGGAATAGCGTTCTGAAATCCGCATATTATCCACCATGGCCTGCATTCTTCCTTCTGATCCTACCAAGATGACCGCTTCTTTGCCGCGGGTCACTGCCGTATAGAGCAGGTTCCGGGTGGCTAGCACAGGCGGGAACCATGAAACTGGCATGACTACAATGGGAAATTCACTTCCCTGACTTTTATGAACAGTGACCGCATAGGCCAGCTCCAACTCATCCAGTTGCGTGAACTCATATGTGACAATCCGGTCTTCGTCAAAGGCGACCACCAACTCATTGAATTCAAGGTCAATTTTTTGAATAAAACCGACATCCCCGTTGAATATCCCTTCGCCCTCGGTGAAGTCCCCTGCCTTCCGCCATTTCAGACTGTAGTTGTTACGGATTTGCATGACTTTGTCATCTTCGCGGAATGACTTGTCCCCCAGCTTCTTTTCAGTCAAACCCACCTTGGGTGGGTTAAGGGCTGCCTGCATTTCTTTGTTCAGATTGATAGAGCCTAACATGCCTCTTCGAACCGGTGTCAGCACCTGGATATCCCGCGTGGCGATTAGATGGGTATAGTGCGCCGGCAACCTGTTTTTGCATAAATCCAACAGCGTGGCAAGCATTTCTTTTTCTGTAGGTTCTTTCATCAAGAAAAAGTCTTTATCTTTTTCGTTGCAGAAAGGATATTCCCCCCGGTTAATTCGGTGAGCGTTGACGACAATCAGGCTTTCTCCGGCCTGTCGGAAAATTTCCTTGAGGCGTACTGCGTAGATATATTCGCTTTGCAGGATGTCCCCCAGAATGTTGCCGGCACCTACGGAAGGCAGTTGGTCTGCGTCACCCACGAGAATAAGTCGTGTTCCGGGTTTCAGCGCTTTCATTAATCCGTTCATCAGCATCAAGTCCACCATAGAAGTTTCGTCCACAATGAGAGCGTCGATATCCAGCGGATTCTCGTCGTTTTTGCCAAACCGCATGGTGGCCTCGCTTTCGGCGTAGTAATACTCCAAAAGTCGGTGAATGGTGGAGGCCGGATGTCCGGTGGTTTCAGTCATCCGTTTAGCGGCTCGGCCGGTTGGAGCCGCCAGTGCGGTTGTAAGACCGCTTTGCTTGAGGATTCGAATGATGGCATTGATAATGGTGGTTTTGCCAGTCCCAGGTCCTCCTGTAATCACCGTAACACCGTTTTCCATGGAGGTTCGAATGGCATTTTTTTGTTGTTCCGAAAAAGCAATCCCGGTTTCCGTTTCCGAAGTCCTGATCAACTCCTCTACTTTGGCATAAATTGGCTTTAAATTGGCTTCGTTGAGCAACTTCAGGCCATGCGCCACATAGACTTCCGCAATATAGTAAGGCATCAGGAAAACCACATTACGTCCTTCTAACTCTTCCAGCCTCAGATCTCCCTCAAAAGCCATGCCAATCATCACGTCATGAACCCCGTGACTTTCCAGCTCCAAGAGTTCCGCGGCTTTTTCGCACAGCTCCTTTTGTGGCAGGAATGTATGGCCTTCATTGATGTAGTAGCCAAGTGTATAGCGGATGCCGCTTCGAATTCTTGCCTCGTCATCTCTTCGGATCCCCAGTTTCTCAGCAATCTGATCTGCCTTGCGGAACCCGATGCCGTAGACTTCTTCCATGAGTCTGTATGGATTTTCTTGAACTAGTTTGATGGTATCCGAACCGTAGACACGGTATAATTTGATGACCGTATCAGGTTTGATGTCGAATTGTTGAAAGTATAAGGTGACTTCCGCGATTTCCCGATGACTGGCGAAGGCTTCAGCGATGGAGGCTGCTTTGACTTCCCCTATGCCATTGACTTCTGTCAGCCTGTTAGGCTCCTCTTCAATGACCCTGAAGGTATCCAGGCCAAACCGGTCGACGATGGACTTAGCTGCTTTGGGGCCAATACCCTTCAACACGCCTGACGAAAGGAACGCTTCAATCCCAGATTCGGAAGAAGGCATTTCTTCTTGCCACTCGGTGAAAGCAAACTGTTCTCCATATTTCGGATGGCTGACAAAATTGCCTCGTAACGTAAACATCCGCCCTTTATCACAGGACGGCAAAGTACCCACGACGGTGAACTGCTCGGATTCCGTTTCCGCCAAGGCAATGGTATAGCCGTTTTCCGCGTTTCGGAAAATGATTTCGGTTATGGTGCATTTTTTTTCTGTCTGCATGGTTCCTCTATCGCCTGTCTGTGAAAAAAAGATGGCAGCCACCATGTGTCCACCATGCTTTTCATTCCATGGATTCTATAATTTTGCTTCCAGTCTTTTTCTGGTTTTTTTGTCAAAGTGAAGGGTTTCGATGGCTGTCAACCCCAGTGTGGGGCCAAAGCACCTGTAAAATAGCCCCAGTCGCTGCTCCATCCCATTGGGTGTCTGGTCGATGGTTTGGATCAGGCTATGCAACGCATCTATCGGTTCTTTTCCTAGCATTTCTGTCTGGATTCCGCATATGGCGTCCAATAGGTTGGTGTCCAGAAGAAGCTTCAATCCCCTGGATGCATGGGATGCGCTAATTAATCGCAGAAAATCTGTCCGGATTCTATCCGGCCCCGCTTTGGATAATAATCTACCCATATGCAGCATCGCTTGAAATGCATGGGACTCTGGATTAAAATCATATTCTGCCGCCATTCGAACGGCGCGCAGCATCCGGATGGGGTTCTCTTTGAAGCGGTCTTTTGGTTCTCCAATGCAACGGATCGTTCCTGACAGCAAATCTTGTTGACCCCCGAACGGATCCACCAACAACCCCGAATATCCATAAGCGATGGCATTGATGGAAAAATCCCTTCTTTTTAAATCCTCTTCAATGGAATTTACAAAAGTGACTCGATCCGGTCGCCTGCTGTCTGAGTATCCACCCTCTATACGGAAAGTGGCAATGTCCACATGGGGCGCCGGTTTGGGCGTTCCCCAAATGTCCAGGTTGCCAAAGTTGTTCGTCGTATCTGGCTTCTCCTCCGGAAAATCCCTTCGGACTACACTATATTTGTCACTGATGATTTTTGCTTCCGGAAAAATCTCTTCCAGATTCCAAAGCCGAGCGTTAGTCGCGAGGTCCCAATCCATGGGTTTCTTTCCCAACAAGGCATCGCGTACGCAACCGCCAACCGCATAAACTACAAAGCCGCTGCTTGTTAGGGCCTCCATGGTTTGACTGACTTTGGCAGGCAATTTCATCATTTATCGCTTCCTTCTTTTTTGTATAACCGTCTGTTGTCCAGCGTCCAGACTCTGTCGCTGAACTGTCCCGGTGCAGTAGCATCAAGGGCTTCTTGCATGTCATACATTCTGGCATCAATCATGTCCAGATAGTGTAGCATCTCTGCTTCAGGGAAAAGTGGTTTTCGAGGGCTTCCGAATTCCGGCTCGTAATGATGAGATAGAATCATATGCTCTACCATAATGGCCTTTTCTTTAGGAAATCTTAATTCATCCATTTGTTTGTCCAGAACTTTGATTCCCTGGATAATATGACCCAGCATATTCCCTTCAAAGGAATACCCGTCTGAAATGCCCCATTCGTTGGCATTGATCTCGTGTAATTTCTCCATATCATGTAACAGCACTCCGGCATAAAGCAAATCCCGGTCCAGGTTATCATACACCTGACAGACTTTTTCTGCAGTCATCAGCATTCGTTTCACATGGTAAAGGAGTCCTGCCATCTCGGCATGATGGTTTCGCTGGGCCGCCGGGTAATACATGAGTTTTTCTTTGCCCAGATTGAGGGATTGTACGCAGAGTCGTTTTAGGTCTTCGTCAGTCATGGCTTCCGCTGTTTCCATTAAGTATTTGAACATGTCTTCCGGTGCTTCAGGAGCTGCTTTGATGAATTCCCGCAGTTCCAACCCTTCGTCGCCACTGATTTTGCGGATTCGCATAACTCGTAGCTGTTTGGTTCCATTCCACTCTGTTACCTGGGCTCGGATTTTTACTAGATCTCCTTCGTTGATGGTTTGAAGTTCCATTAGTTCTTCATCGGTCACGTCCCATTTTTTACCTGAAATCTCACCGGTTTTGTCACCTAGGGAAATGTCCAGATATTGCTTTTTGTTGGCACCCAGCTTGAGGCCAATGGATTTCACCATAAAGAAGTCTGTAACTTCCTTTTCGTTGCTGATTCCGGTAACATATAGCGCTTTCATTGGCTTTCTCCTTTGTGCTTTGTTGTTCTTTACATTATATCCTATCCGCACTCGGTTTCATAGCACCAAATGCGCCGTGTGTTTGACGGATGACCAACCCAGTGATATAATTTTTTATGCTTTATTGAAGCAAAAAGGAGACTGACATGTCAAAAAAATCCATCGGCATGGTCCGAGTTGGGGCGGCTGTGCCCCGGGTCCATGTGGCCAATCCAGCCGCAAATGCCATAGAAATAATCAGATGCATCGATGATGCCCAAGAAAAGGGTGCCGGATTTGTTGTCTTTCCCGAATTATGTCTCACCGGTTGCACCTGTGGGGATTTGCTCAAGCAAAACAACCTCTACCAGCAACAACTAACGGCACTTTCGGCAATCCTAGAGGCGTCTGCGAACCTACCCATTTGTGTGATTCTTGGTATGGCACTTCGTATACGAGGCCGCCTGGTCAATGGTTCTTTGTTACTACAGAATGGTCAAATCAAAGGATTCACCCCAAAAGATTTCATTGAAGGTGAAACGGAAGAAGCGGTGGTTTTGGAAGAAGCAGTTCCATGTGGCGCGTTGACTTTTGCC
The DNA here is from genome assembly GCA_041859095.1 of Anaerovoracaceae bacterium. Classification (GTDB taxonomy): domain Bacteria; phylum Bacillota; class Clostridia; order Peptostreptococcales; family Anaerovoracaceae; genus UBA1422. Next base: position 148,316 of record JBHEKY010000028.1, on the reverse strand, counting down.
GATGACGAAAACGGCATTTGTGTGGGCATGGAAGGATTTGAACTTTGTGGCGTTGGCGCACAGATTATTTTTGACACGTCCCATGATGGATATGCCAAAGTGGAAGGTGCGGCCTATCGCCGAAAATGGCTTGAAGTGGTCAGCAGTGAAAATGCCTGCGGCTATGTGTACGTCACCCCAGGAACAGGGGAATCCCCAACCGATTTCCTGTACAGTGGTTATTCATTTATCTCAGAATGTGGTAATATTCTTGCTGAAGATGCCGGGTTCCGCAGAGAAGCGCAAATAACTTATTCCGAGATTGATATCGAAAAAATCCAGTTCGCACGAGCGGATTGGTTGGACTTCGGCGAGGGAGATACGATCCTTTTGGACCCTGTCCCCATGGTAGATTCCTCCAAACCCCTGATGCGCAAATATACAAAGCAGCCCTTCATCCCTTCAGACCCGGCTATTTTGCACGCTCATTGCAAGGAGATCTTTTCCATTCAAGCCTCCGCTCTGGCAAAAAGGCTGGAATATGTAGGCGCAAAGAAAGTGGTCCTGGGTATTTCAGGCGGGTTGGACTCATCCCTGGCGTTGCTGGTATCTATGGAGGCTCTGCAGCTCTTGGGCAAACCCCGGGAAGATTTGATTGCCATCACCATGCCAGGCTTTGGCACTTCCGACTGCACCTTTGATGCTGCCTTGGCAATCGTAGAGTATGTAGGGGCAACCCTCCGCAAAATTCCCATCGGTCCTTCTGTTCTCAAGCACTTTGAAGACATTGGACATGATTCAGAAATTCGCAACACTACCTACGAAAATGCTCAAGCCAGAGAGCGGACTCAAATCCTTCTGGACGTGGGCAACAACGAGGACGGTCTAGTGGTCGGTACCGGTGACTTGTCTGAAATCGCATTGGGCTGGTGCACGTTCAATGGAGACCACATGTCCAACTACGGTGTCAATGCAGGAGTCCCCAAAACCCTGATTCCTTATATCCTTCGCTGGGTGGCAAACAACCGCAAGCTTGGGGTGGTTGGGACTACCACTGATACCTTGTTAAAAGTGGTGGATACCATCTGCAACAATCCCATTTCCCCGGAACTTTTGCCTCCGGATGCAGACGGTAATATTTCTCAAAAAACCGAAGAAAAAGTGGGGCCCTATGCCCTTCATGAGTTCTTCCTTTATCATACCATCCGTTCCGGGATGGCCCCGCAGAAGCTACTCCTTATCGCAACCAGTAGTTTCGCCGATGAGTATGACAAGGAGTATATCAAAGGCTGGTTAAAGATTTTTTATCAAAGGTTCTTTACCCAACAATTTAAGCGCAACTGCAGCACCGAAGGCCCCAAAGTAGGCTCCGTGGGTCTTTCGCCCAGAGGTGACTGGGCCATGCCCAGCGACGCCGAGGCGGATGCCTGGTTGTCGGAACTGGAATAATTAACCAAAAAAAAATAAACCCCCATCCGGAACACTCCGGTTGGGGGCTTTTATTTGATTTAGCGGAACCAGACATAGATGCAGAAGAGAATGAAAAGGCCTGCAGCACCAATGAACACGCCGGCAAGAAGTAGTGCCGCCTTTAGGGATGCTTTCATCAAAGCTTTCAGTTCCCCCTCCGTCAATTCAATAGGCTCTGTATTGCTATATTGATCCTGAGCATACTGGGTATGCGAGTCGCCTGGGTGCGTGGCAACGGACCGGGCTGATCCGCTGGGTCTTTTTCCGCCCAACCGCTGCCTTAGTCCTTCTGGGGCGATGAGATCTAGCATACCAACTTTCACCACCTGGCTCATGTCTGCCACCACTCTACCGTCATCATCCGGATACTTGCTGTTTGGAGAATGGCTTGGAAAATGGTTGTCGTTAGGCCGGTTGCTAGTCATATAAGTGGCAAACCACATAGTGGCCCCTCTCCAGTTCTTTTAGCTCCGGAGGTACCGTTTTGCATATTTCCATACACTTGGCACACCTTGTATGGAACTTGCATCCGGCAGGTGGATTCGCAGGAGAAGGAATCGAGCCTTCCAATACAATCCGTTTCATCTTCGTGGTGGGGTCCGGAACAGGAATGGCTGAAAACAAGGCTTCTGTATAGGGGTGCAGTGGATTTTTAAATATGTCGATTTTGTCGCCGTACTCCACCAAATCTCCCAGATACATGACACCAATCACATCAGAAATATGTTCCACAACAGATAAGTCATGGGAAATAAACAGGTAGGTCAGCCCGTAGGAATCCTGCAGTTCGTTGAGCAAATTGATAATCTGCGCCTGAATGGAAACGTCCAGTGCAGAAACCGGTTCATCGCAAACGACAAACTTTGGATTTAATGCCAAGGCTCTGGCTATGCAAATTCTTTGCCTTTGACCCCCTGAAAATTCATGGGGATATCGATCTCGATGATACGGTTGAAGGCCACAGTCCTCCATTATTTTATCCACATAATCATTGTACTCGGCTTTTGGTACAATTTGATGTTCCCTGACTGCTTCTCCGATGATTTCGTCGATAGGCAGACGGGGCGATAAGCTAGAATACGGATCCTGGAAAATAATCTGCATTTGTGGTCTCATTTTTCTCAACTCAGAGGCAGACAGCTTGTGAACGTTGATTCCGTCAAACAAAACCTCTCCCCCACTAATATCGTTAAGTCGTAAAACGGTCCGTCCAACGGTGGTTTTTCCGCACCCGCTTTCACCGACAAGGCCCATGGTGGTTCCTCGCTTGATGTTGAAGCTAATTCCATCCACAGCCTTAACATACCCCACTGTCCGTTGCATAATGCCGTCCTTGATGGGGAAATATTTTTTCATTTCGTTAACTTCGAGAATGTTTTCGGGGTTATGTACCGTGGGGGTAAAGATGTTTTCGATTCTGGCTTCTTTGCGTCCGAATTTAGTCATTTGTATTCACCTCCCCAGCATAACGATAACAACTGACATAATGATTGTCAGTTAGTCGAATCATGGGTGGGTACTGGCCATAGCACGGATCCACCGTTTTTTCGCAACGGTCCCGGAAATAACAATAGTCAGGCATATTGATTGGATTGGGCACTTTGCCCGGAATGCTGTACAGTCTGTCTGTAACCCGATTGATGACCGGTTTGGACTCCATCAACCCAATGGTGTATGGATGGGAAGGATTGGAAAACACCTCAACGGCAGTTCCCTTTTCAACAACCCTACCTGCGTACATCACCACCACATAATCTGCCATTTCTGCAATGACACCAAGGTCATGGGTAATCAGCATAATGCTGGAATTGACTTTCTCTTTCAAGTGACGGAGCAAATCAAGGATCTGCGCCTGAATGGTAACATCCAGCGCAGTGGTTGGTTCGTCCGCAATAATTAATTTGGGGTTACATGCCAGTGCCATGGCAATCATAACACGTTGCCGCATGCCTCCGGACAGCTCGTGGGGATACATTTTGTAGACCCCTTCGATGTTGGCGATGCCTACTAATTCAAGCATCTCAAGGGTTCTTGATTTGACTTCTTCTTTGGTTTTTTCGGGATGATGTAATTCAATGACTTCATCCACCTGTGCACCGATTCGGAATACCGGGTTCAAGCTGGTCATGGGTTCTTGGAAAATCATGGACATTTTGTTGCCACGGATTTTCTGGATATTTTCAATGGGCATTTTGACAATGTCATAGCACTGTTCGTCATCGTTGAATCGGATGGCACCACCTGTTATCTGCCCCTGTGGTCTTTGAATCAATTTCATCAGAGACAAAGAGGTTACTGACTTGCCACATCCTGATTCTCCAACGACGCCAACGGTTTTCCCTTTGGGCACATCAAAACTGACACCGTCCACCGCGTGGACTGTTCCGGCATCAGTAAAGAAGAACGTATGCAAGTCGTCGAACTCCACAACATTATTGGGGTCGCGCATGTGAGTCAGATATTCTTCCGGCTGCACATTTTTGCGGTTGTTCTCTTTTTCATATTCTGCAGTAATCCGTCGGTTTTTCTTACTAATATTTCTGGATTCTTTTGCCGACAGATAACTGAATCTTTTTTTGGCTTTCTTTTCAAACTTAAACATGCGAAACCTCCTATCGCTTCATTTTTGGATCAAACGCATCTCGAAGCCCGTCACCGATAAAGTTGAATGCCAGTACGGTGATCAGGATTAAGAAACCTGCGGGGATCCATACAAACCAATAGTTGGTCATAACATATACGTTGGACACCTCATTGATAATATTACCCCAGGATGCAAATGGGTATTTAACGCCCAGGCCCAGAAATGATAGGGTAGATTCTAATAGGATAACTTCGCCCAATGCCATGGTGCTGACGACAATCAGTTGAGGAATAACGTTTGGAATCAGATGCTTAAAAATTCTTCGGTAAACAGATAGTCCAGAAGCCTCCGTCGCCACCATAAATTCCTGCTCCCGTAGAGACAGAATCTGTCCGCGGGTCAGTCTGGCAATGCCGGGCCAACCCAGTATTCCCAGGATTAGCATCAGGTAAATGATTCGCTGTGTTGGGTCTACCCGCAATTGGTCCATCATCGCTCCAATAATGATAATTAGTGGCAATGAAGGGATGCAGTTGAAGATATCCACTAGACGCATCAAAAGGTCGTCCACCCAGCGTCCAAAGAATCCAGACAGACCGCCCAGAATTACGCCAATCAGTGTTTCAATTACTACGACGATAAAGCCAATGAGCAAGGAGACTCGACCGCCATACATCAGTCTGGTTAAAAGGTCCATACCATTTCCATCAGTGCCTACCCAATGCTCAGAATCTGGTTTGTTGTAGTCCAAAATGACATCGGTCTGCTCGTCGGTTTTGATATCCCACCTTAGATTGTCCCGATTGATGAGATAATTTGTAGTCTTGCCAGCATCGTCGGTAAAAGAGAAACTGGAATCATTGTTTTCTATGGCAGCCTTCAACTCGTCCTTAAATCGGATGGTAAGAAACACATCCGGCATAATCGCCTGTACAATATACTGTGAAATGGCCGCATATTCTTCGGTATCTCCATTGCTTACGGTGGCAAAATCTTCTCCCAAGGTTACGATGTATTTGTTTCCGTTGACAGTGAATTCCCGTCGATTGTCTTGTGTCACGGTAATCTTTGAAAAATCAGGAGCTGGGATTCCCGGTGCGCTTTGGGTGACATCCACAGGAGAAGGCTCTCCGGCAGCCGGAGCCAACATCGCAAGTTGCGCCAAATATTGGAAATCAAAGGATTTTTCTGAATCGGCTTTGGCATAATCAAATACATTGTATGAGGAAAATGCGATAATCTGTCGGCGGAATGTCTGACTCAGGTTTTTCTTGGTAATGGTCACCAACTCGCTGGCAGGGATTCCTGCTGTTGAATTGACTTTAAACAGCCCATAAACAATGAAGTAATTTTCACCTAACTTTTGAAGCTGATAATCCACTCCCTCTGCAGTGAATTCGCTTCTGCCATTTTGTGCGGCGGAGATGAATTCAGCTCTTGCTACAGACGGGAAAATACCCGATTGTGATTCAACATACCTATATTCCATATTCACAGTAACGCCGGCATAGTCCTTAGACATATCAACATACTCGGTGAATACTTGTTTTTCTCCGTAAGGCATCAGCCATCCGCCTACAAACGCAAACAAGAACATGGTCAACAATACCATGCTTCCCACAATGGCAAGTTTATTCCGGATGAATCGTTTGAACACCAACATCCCGGGTGAAAGAATCTTGACTCGTTGCTCATCATCCAATGCCAAGGTCGTATCACAAGCCTCCGATGACAGCAGCGGTTCTTCTTGGGAGGAATTCCCAAAATTCATAGCAGGTTCGTCAATGGGTTTCCCCACGGGCTCATTTTTGATGCTTCTAAATATACTCATTTCTTCCCCTCCCTCCTATTTGTTGACACGGACGCGAGGATCCACAACAGCATACAAGATGTCTGCAATCAAGGTACCCGTCAAGGTCAGTATCGCAAGAAATAACAAATAGAACATGGAGAATGGAATGTCCCCACCGATCATGGCCTGATATGAGGTCCAGCCAATGCCCGGAATTTGAAACAAAGTTTCGGTAATCAATGCCCCACCAAAAAGACCCGGCAAGGTTCCCCCGACGATGGTGACAATGGGAATTAATGTATTTCGAAACGCATGGTGGTTGATGACTTTGTTTTCTGGCAGACCCTTGGCTCGTGCGGTTCGGATAAAATCCGAATTCAACACTTCCAGCATGTTGGTCCTCGTAAAACGCATCAAACTACCGATGCTGACAGTGACGATGGTAGCTATGGGTAAGATAAAGTGGACTGCAATGTCAAAGAATTGCGCCGTTGGCGACAACTGCTCGTAATAGCGCCCAACCACTCCATATAGAGGCAGAACCCCGGCTTTGATGGAAAAAACCAGTTTAAACAGGGTCGCCACAAAAAAAGTGGGCAAGGAGATGCCAATTAAGGCAAATACCGTGACCGAATAGTCCGTCCAGGTATATTGTTTCCTGGCGGATAAAATCCCCAATGGAATTGCAATTGCCAATTCCAGCAATAGCCCGATGGATGCCAGGGCAAACGAATACCAGATAACATCCTTAAATTTTTCGGTAACCGGCACATTGAAATACCAGCTGTCTCCAAAATCTCCTCGTAAGGCTGAACCGATCCACTGAAAAAATCCTTCTACCACACCTAAATCCAGACCATACACAGCATTCAACTGGTTTAGCCATTCCTGGTAGCTTTTAGAACCAGGCAAACTGGCTCTTTGGCGGGCTATGGATTCGACATAAGAAGTGGGCATCAACCGCATCAACAAATAGATGAGCAATGCGACAAAAAAGAGAATCACCAGACAAGTGAGAACTCTCCGAATGATATACTTTTGCAAAACACTATCCTTTCTAGGAAATGACAGCCGGTTGGGCTCCATTGGAGCCCAACCGGTATCGTTTCATAAACCGTTTTTGGTTGTTAACCTATTTCATTTCTAACAGTTCAATGTCATTCCACCATACCCAGAAAGTAGTGATATCCGGGGTAACGGTATCCATATTTACTCTCTCCGAAGAGAAAATGATACAGTTTTGTCTTTGATAAATCGGCACTTCAACGGCCCAGTCGATAATGACATCCAGGCACGCTTTGTAGGTTGCCTTTCTGAATGCCTGATCATCAGAGGTTCGAGCCTTAATAATCAGATCGTCTAGATTTGAATCAGCAATTCCATAATGGTTGGATCCAGAGGTATTGTCTGAGTGGTAGATCTGATACATATCAGGATCAATGGTTGCACCCCAGGCTGCACACCATAATTCATTGGTGTCTGCATCTAGTGCATCCCACAGAACATTGGAGTCTGAAGGGTCATTGATGATGATGTTAAAGCCGATGGTATCCATGGCCTCTTTGAACTTGGTGCAAAGCATGAAGGATGGGTGATCGCCACTGCCATCTGCAGGGATGATAATCTCATACTCCAAAGAGGCACCCTTCGGCGCAGCAGTAAATTTGCCGGTTGCAGTGTTGAAGGTATATCCAGCCTTAATAAAGTATTGTTTTGCGGCTTCCAATGCAGCGGCATATTTGGCATCTGCATCCATGTCGGATGTGTAGATGGCTGTTCCGTCAACTGCGGTGGAGAAGGCAACTTTGTAGCCGTCATCGGTAGGCTTGGGTGCTGCCCATGAAGTATCCGAAATCGGATAGTTGATGACGGAAGCACTTTCGCCATAATAACTGTCTACGGTCAGGTTCCGATAGGAAGCAATGACAGTGGCTAATCCTTTTCTCAGCGCTTTGGAAGCGTCTGATGCAGAATCAGTTCCAACTTTTACTGTTTTTGCATTGATTCCAATATAACCATACCCTAGGTTATTCACAGTGCTGGTTGTAATTACATCACCTGTGACTTCGCCATTGCTGTTATATCCACTGATTTCTTCGACCCCTGCTGTGCCATAGTTTGGATCTGTGATATCAATGGTTCCTGTGCCAATACCGGAAATCTTGTCGGCATCAGCGGTTTCTTTGAATTGGAGGTTCTTGGTTTTAGGTTCGCCCTTGTAGTAATTCTCATTGGCTTCAAAGTATACGATTTTTTTGTCGTATTTCACGAACTTATAGGGGCCTGCGCCCATTGGGGTTGTGGTCTTGTCACGAATTGTCGACAAGTCTCCAAACTCGAATCCGAATTTGTCTGCATCATAGTCATACATATCTGCACTGCCATAATAGTGAAGCGGTGCAACTTGAATGCCTAGAGTATAAACTGCAGCAGCATCATATCCTTCTGTGGTAATCTGAACCTGCGTATCGGATAATTTTTCGATACCGGCGATATTGGCAATGCCTTTTCCGCCCAGTTCAGGATCTTTAGGGCCTTCTGTGCTGATGAACTTCTGTCTAGCGGTTTCATAAACGTCTGTGTCATCGGGTTGTTCAACATCCCAATAGGCCACTGGATCGTTTTCATAAGCAGCTTTGACTTCAGCCAGATAATCATCAATGGTCGGGAACTTATCAGTCAAGTTCCACTGTGCGCCTGATGGGGCAGTCAAAGAACCATCTTCTTCAATTGTTCCGTATCCCCACAGTGCCATGCCGAAAGCGACATATAAATTTTCGTCGGCCATTACTTCATCCGCAGTTCTGCCGCCAAAAGCATCCTCAGCATAGGAGATGTAGTCATTCAGACAAACATCAACAATGGACTGAACGTCATCTTTCCAGACATTATCCAGAATCTTGAACAAGCTGTCATGTTGTGCCTGAGTGAAGCCATCGCTTGCTTTGACTGTGTAGTCAGCACCTGTCTCATAGATGGTGTCAAAAAGTTCATCATACTTGGCATATACTGTGTCGGTGGTCTGTGTTCTATAGTTCTGAAGACCAAGGATTGGAACAGAATATACGGTGCTGGAGCCATCATAAGATGGGTCGCAGTAAGCATAATAAGAGAAAATGATATCATCTGCAGTCATCGGTTCGCCATCGGAGAACATGATGTCATCACGAATGGTCCACAGATAGGTTGTTTTGCCGGCTTCTTTGTCATAATCGACTTTTAGATCAGCCGGACCCTTGTACAGGTAATCGGTGCCGTTATACGCATGGGTTTCCCCTTCGATGGCGTTATAAACGATTGCACCTGAACGGTCGGTAGTCAGCAATGCGACTTGCGTCATGGCTGCCACGTCGGCATCATAGGCACTATCCGAGAAAAATGGTGAAAACTTCTCGGAGAATTGGCTGTAGCCTACAACCAACGGAGTCGCGCCAAACCCGCCGCAACCGGCTAAACCGCCGATGCTGAAGGTCAACACCAATAATAGAATAAGCAGTTTTTTCATAGTAATTAATCCCTCCTCATTGTTATAAAAAACATAAATTAATGGAGTCGGTTTTTTCATACAAGAATAACGTTAAATTGCATGAAAATTCAGGATATACTTACCTTTGATTATATAGTTTTCAATGAAACCGTCAAGTAGTTTTTCTATACCAAAAATTGTATTTTTATGCTTTCTTACATTATATGCTCCCACCACTCTCAATGACCTTGCCAAAGCACAATGGGACATCTATAATACAATGGATAACAAAAATGGAGGTGCCTTATGAGTCTTTCACCGGTTCAATATAAAAATGGTGTTTTACAAATCCTTGATCAAACCGCTATCCCTTGGGAAGAGCGTTATTTGACTCTAAAAACCAAAGAGGATGTTTGGGATGCCATTCATACCTTGAAAGTACGCGGAGCTCCAGCCATTGGAATCGCAGCAGCCTTTGGTCTTGTCATCCTTGCGCAAGATATCAGGGCAAATGACAGCAATGGTTTTAAAAAACAGTTTCATTTATTGAAAGAATATCTGGCCACTTCAAGGCCTACGGCCGTCAATCTATTTTGGGCTCTGGACCGGATGGAGAATGTCTTGATTCAAACCTTGGCAGATAAACCTGTCCTACCCTCGCAAACCTGGCAGGCATTACAGGCAAAGGTGCTTGACCGTCTATATCTTGAGGCCGAATCCATCCGAAGCGAAGACGAGGCAGCATGCAAGGCGATGGGCGAATACGGTTTGTCTCTTTTAAACCCTGGTATGGGACTTTTGACTCATTGCAACGCTGGGACCATAGCCACTGCTCGGTATGGCACCAGTCTGGCCCCTGTTTATCTAGGTCATGAGCGTGGGTACGCCTTCAAGGTGTTTGCCGGGGAAACAAGGCCACTGATGCAAGGTGCCCGGCTAACCAGCTGGGAACTTCACAAGGCCGGAATTGATGTGACGCTAATTTGCGACAATATGGCCGCCATGGTTATGAAAAACGGCTGGATCGACGCTGTTTTGGTAGGATGCGACCGAATGGCTGCCAACGGGGACGGTGCTAACAAAATCGGCACGTCCGGACTTGCCATTTTAGCCAAGGAATACGGGATTCCCTTCTATATGTTTGTCCCAACTTCCACCATTGATTTGGCTACGAAGACCGGCGATGATATTGTTGTGGAATGCAGGCCGTCAGAAGAAGTGACTACGAAGTGGTTCGAAAAAGAAATGACACCTAAAGGAGTTGCCGTTTATAACCCTGCTTTTGATGTAACCCCTCACCGCTTTATCACGGCAGTGATCACCGAAAAAGGGATTGTCCTCCCGCCTTTCGAAAAAGGCCTAGCAGGTTTATTTAAATGAAACAAACCGCAGAGCGTTATGTCAAATACATAGTTGTTCTAGCCGTCATCTCCGGATCCACCTCAGGAATTCTCGGACGGCTCATCACAGCAGATTCCATGGCAATCGGCTTTTACCGGCTAAGCCTGGCTCTGCCTTTTTTTCTGATTCCAGTTCTATTGCGAAAACGGGACGCTATCAAAGCGATTCCCGCGAAAGACCTGGTCTGGAGCGGTGTAAGCGGTATGTTTCTATTTTGGCATTTTTTGTGCTGGTTTATCGCCGTTAAAAATACGACCATTGCAAGTGCTATCATTTTGGCGGATTTACATCCCCTTATTGTAATGGGCATCACTGTGATTATCTTGAAAAAGAAGATTCCTGTCGGTGCTGCATTGGGGGTCTTTGTTGCTTTATTTGGTGCTGGTTTGGTGGTGGGCTTTGACTACAATGCCGTTGGCACGCACATCTATGGCGATATAATGGCATTGTTCGCCGCAGTATCCATGGGCATTTACTTCTGCATTGGAGGCGTCCTTCGTAAGGACATCCCCGGTGATATCTACATCACGCTGGTGTTTACCATCTGTTGGCTCTTCTTTACGCTTGGCATGATCGTTACAGGCACTCCATTTTTCGGATATCCCATTTCTGATTATATCTGGCTGATTGTGATGACTGCGCTTTGCCAGATCGGTGCCCACGCAGTAATGAACTGGTCCATGCGATTTGTCCCATCCTTGTATGTTTCCGCATGGGGTACTGCAGAAATCGTTTCGGCTCCGCTACTAGCTCTTTTGGTTTTCGGAGAAATGCCTGGATTCACAAAAATCATTGGCGGAATGATTGTCATCACCGGTCTTTTGTACTATAACTACCATGAGAATGATACTCCAGGGAAGCGGAATTAAGTATAGCGGCATGGCTATATTTGGGTTATAATGAATCGATGCAAAGGCAGTCGCCTGCGTATAGATACTGAAAGGAAGCTTTTTCGTATGAGCTACAAGGTCAAAATAAATATTTTTGAAGGTCCCTTCGATTTACTAGTATATCTCATTGAAAACGCAAGAATGAGCATTTATGATATTTCAGTATCCGAAATTACTACCCAATACCTAAAATACATTGAAGAAATAAAAAAAACCGATGTGTTGATGGCTTCTGAATTTATGGTCCTAGCCGCAACATTAATTGATATTAAATCCAAGATGCTGCTCCCCAGAATGGTACCTGATGGTGAAAACGGTGATTACGAGGATCCCAGAACCGCCCTGGTTCAAAAGATCTTGGAATACAAAAAGTTCAAGGGAGCTTCAGAAATGCTTACCGCACGTGAAGAAGAAACCCTTCGGGTGTTCGAAAAACCAAAGGAAGATTTATCCCCTTATGTCAGCGAGCCAGACGAACTGCTAACCCTGGACATCAATCAATTTATCCGCGCATTTAATGACTTCATTGTCAAAAAACGGAAGGTGGATGAGATTCGCCGGAATTACGAACGGGATGAGCGGCACCGAATAACCACCGAAACCCGAATTGAACTGATTACAGAAATGATTTCCCAAGAAAGTGACAAAACTTTTTCATTTTATGAATTAATTCCCGACCGGGAGAGCCGGTATGATACCGCCCTGTCGTTTGTCTCAATTTTGGAAATGATGAAACAAAGAAAAATTGAAGCCCGCCAAAAATCCTTGTATGGGGATATCACAGTTCGGGCAACACAATATTTAATGACCGGACTTGTAGAACCAGTCGCGCAACAGGAGGACTCCAGTTATGACGAGTAAGAAATCCATCAAATCCGCTTTTGAATCTATGATGTTTATCTGGGGTGAACCTCTCTCTGCCAAGCTTGCCGGAGAAGTGTTTAACATCGATGCAAAAGAAGCATATGCGTATCTCAAAGAATTGCAACAAGAATATGACCAGGAAGGTCGAGGGATACGGATACGGGAAGTGAACAAAAGTTTTCAGTATGTGACGGAGAGCAGCAATTCCGAATATATCGAACGATTATGTACCCCTATGAAGCATCGTAGGCTGACACAGTCTGCCTTGGAGGTGTTAGCCATTGTAGCTTATAAGCAGCCAGTCACCAGGGGTGAAATCGAGGCCATACGAGGCATTAAATGCGACCGTGTTCTGGAAGGGCTACAGAAGCGTGAGTTAATCGAAGAGGTTGGTCGTTCCACCGGAATCGGCAGGCCGATTCTATACGGAACCACCGACGCTTTCCTGAAATACTTCGGTTTTTCCACATTAAAAGAGTTGCCTGAAATCGAAGACATCGAGGCAGCCATCGAATATGATGAGGCAAAAGATCCGTTGGTTCTTCAGCAAATCGCCCTAGAATTTCCGGGAGAAATCCAAACCATTGACGAATAATTTTTTTGTCAGACAGGAGCTAAAATGAGGCTAAACAAATATATCGCTCAGTCCGGCGTGGCCAGTCGTCGCAAGGCCGACCTTCTGACCATTAACGGTGCTGTGCGAATCAACGGCCAGGTTATGAAAGAGCCGGGATATGATGTTCAGCCGGAAGATACGGTTGAAATCAATGGTCAGGTGCTACACCCAGCCACAAAAAAGATATACATTGTCTTGAATAAGCCACAGGGATACATTACTACGGTAAGTGACGAGCAAGACCGACCCACTGTCATGGATTTGATCTCTGACATCACGGAACGGGTTTTTCCTGTCGGTCGGTTGGATTATAATACAACCGGTTTGCTGATCCTGACCAACGACGGCGAACTTTCCCAGAAGTTGATGCATCCGCAGCACCAAGTGACCAAAACCTATCACGCGCGTGTTTCCGGGGTGCTTTCAACCGAACGGATGAACAAGTTGCGTAGTGGTGTGGATATTGGTAATTTCGTTACCTCCAAAGCCCGGGTTGTGATTCTGAAACAGGCAGAAAAATCCACCATCGTGGAAATAGAAATCAGCGAAGGCAAAAACCGCCAGGTTCGTAAGATGTTCACGGCAGTTGGTTGTAAAGTCCAAGAATTGGAACGGGTTTCCATAGGTGAAATTCGTCTTGGTCGGTTGCTTCAGGGGCATTACCGAAAGTTGACCCCTCAAGAGGTGGCTTATCTTAAAAGCTTATAGTACATTGAATCGAAATAAAAAGAGGGTGCAATAAGCCGCTGCACCCTCTTATTTTGCGCGATTGTGTGTACTCAAACAGACAAAACCCGGTAACTTTCATCCTGAAGATATCTTGTTAACGGTTCTCCCATTAGTTTTACCTCAATGCCCAACGCTTCTAGTTGATCTACAACTCCATACTCTTCCGCACATCTTTTGCATGCAAAGATCCGTACACCGGCCTCTTGAATTTGTTTAATGAACAGTTGAATTTCCGGGTTACTGCAAATCAATTGATTGGATGGTCCCCAAGCAATTAAATTGCACTCTTTCCACCAGTTGTTCAAGTTTGACTTCAAGGTGTACATCAGGAGCATATTCAGTGCAGTTTCTTCATCCCCGCTAGTCCACAGAATTGTCAGCTTTTCAATTTTCATTTCTAGTTCCTCCTCCTATCTTATCGGATTGGTATCGTTATCAACCTATGTATTGCATTTCCAAAGTAGCTATGTGTATAATAGCCTTATTATATGATAGAGGTGTCGTAATGACCAGTGAAAAAAACGACCTGCGGGTCAGGAACACAAAAAAACGTCTGAGGCAGACCTTTGCGCAGATCATGTCTGAAAAGCCACTTCAAAGCATCACGGTTGCAGAGTTATGTGTCCGTGCTGAAATCAACCGTTCCACTTTTTATGCCCACTATTCTGACATCTATGACCTCCAACAGAAATTGGAGTTGGAGATTTATGCGGAATTTCAGACGACCCTATCCCAGGTAGCCCTGACAGACAACCACTCCGAAGATAAGGTTCCAATCTTTATGTTGACTATTTTTAGTTTCCTCAAGCGTAATGCCGATATGTGTGCTGTTTTCCTCGGCCCCCATTCTGACAGACAATTTGTCATGAATCTGCTGGACACCGCCAAAGAAACCACCATGGTCCAATATGGGCAGTTATACAAAAAGGCCTCCACCCATCAGCTTGAACTATTTTATACATTCATCGCCTACGGGTGTATCGGCCTTTTAGAATACTGGATGAAAAACAAGTTTCAAGAGTCCGTGGAAGAGATGGCACAGTTAGCGAATCAAATGATTATGAAAGGTGCCTCTTTCCTGGATTCCTAACCGTTTAACTGAATTGAGCGTTGTAAAGGTTGGCATAAAAGCCGGCCTTTTTCATTAGTTCTTCATGATTTCCCATTTCCACAATGTCTCCCTGATCCATGACTAGAATCAGGTCCGCGTTTCTTATGGTGGAAAGACGATGGGCGATGATGAAGCTGGTTCTGCCTTGCATCAGGTTATCCATAGCCTTCTGGATCAGTACTTCTGTTCTTGTGTCAACGGAACTGGTCGCTTCGTCCAGAATTAATATCTTGGGGTCCGCCAGAATTGCACGGGCAATGGTCAGTAGCTGTTTCTGCCCCTGGGATATGTTATTGGATTCTTCGTTGATAACCATGTGATAACCCTTTGGCAGCGTGCACACAAAGTGATCCACCTGTGCGGCTTTCGCGGCATTTCTAACCGCATCTTTGTCTGCATCCAGACGTCCATATCGGATATTGTCTTCAATGGAAGCATTGGTCAGCCAGGTATCCTGCAGCACCATGCCGAACGTAGACCGTAGTTCCTCCCTCTTGAAGGAACGTATATCATGCTCATCCAGCAAAATCTGTCCCTGAGAGATGTCGTAAAAGCGCATCAGCAGTTTGACAATGGTGGTTTTTCCGGCACCTGTCGGCCCGACAATAGCCACCTTCTGCCCCGGTTCCACCCGAGCGCTGAAATCGTTGATGATGGTTTTTTCTTCACTGTATCCGAAATGAACATTCTTGAATTCCACTGCACCGGTCAGGGCCACACAGTTTTCTCCCGGGGCCTCTGCTTTGTCGCAAAGTATCAATGCGTTTGGTTCATCCCGAAGCTCTTCTTTTTCTTCCAGGAATTCAAATACACGCTCTGCCGCAGCCACGGTTTGTTGTATAATGGTCGCGCTCTGTGACACCTGGGCAATCGGTTGGGTAAACTGTCTTGTATATTGAACGAATGCCTGGATATCTCCGACATTAATAGTACCCTGCGCTGCAAAATAGCCGCCAAGGATACAGATTGCCACATATCCGATGTTGCCGATAAAATTCATAATCGGCATCATCATTCCCGAAAGGAAGTTAGCCTTCCATGCAGAAGTATAGAGGATATCGTTGTCATGCTTAAACTCGACAAGCGCACGTTCTTCTCCATTGAATGCACGTACAACCACATGTGCCCCATAGTTTTCTTCTACCTGCCCACTGACTTTCCCCAGAAACTCTTGTTGCTTCGAAAAGTGCTTTTGGGATGCCTTAATGATCATGGCAATGAAACCAAAGGAAACCGGTAGTGTCAGAAGGGCTACCAAGGTCATTTGCCAGCTGATGGTCAACATCATAATCAAAATGCCTACCAATGTCGTAAAGGAAATGATGACCTGTGAGACACTCTGGTTCAGAGTCTGGCTGATGACATCTACATCGGTTGTCATTCTTGAGAGTACGTCGCCGGTGGAAACCTTGTCAAAGTATGACAAGGGCAGTCTATGTATTTTTGCCTGGATTTCGTTCCTGATTTTATACGTGACTTGATTGGCAATCCCAGTAATCATCCAGCTTTGGATAAATGAGAATAATGCACTCAGACCATATAATCCCATGAGTAATAGTAGGATACTGGCGATGCCGCTAAAATCCACCCCTGTGCCGGAGCCCGTCAGTTCCCCCATGATTCCTTCAAAGAGTTTGGTCGTGGCGTTTCCCAAAATTTTGGGACCCAAAATGGCAAACACCGTAGAACATACAGCAAACACCATAACAACCACAATTCCTATTTTGTGTTTTCCCAAATAGACTACCAGCTTCTTCAGGGTTCCCTTAAAATCTTTCGGCTTTTCTTTTTTTCCGCCAAATGCGCCCATGGGTCCACTCCCCGGCCCGCCCATTCCGCCTCTTTGTGGACGTTTTGTGCTTGTATTATTCTCTGCCATCTTGTCCACCTCCTTCTTTCAATTCTTCCACTGACAGTTGGGAAGATGCAATTTCATAGTATTCCGGACAGCTGACCAATAGTTCTTTATGTGTTCCATGTCCGATTATCTTACCATCATCCAGAACATATATTTGGTCTGCATCCATGATGGTGTTGACCCGTTGGGCCACAATTAAAACGGTAGCTCCTTTGATATAGGCGTTCAATGCCTTTCGTAGAGACGCATCTGTTTTAAAGTCCAGGGCAGAAAAGCTATCATCAAACAGATAAATATCCGGTTTTACTGCCAGGGCTCGCGCAATGGAAAGCCGTTGTTTCTGTCCGCCGGAGATATTGCCGCCGCCCTGAGAGATGTCCGCATTGAAGCCATTTTCCGAGGAACGGATAAATTCCATGGCCTGCGCGATTTCTGCCAGTTGTATCATTTCCTTGCCATCCAACTCTGGGTTTCCATACCGAATATTGGAGTCTATGGTTCCTCCCATTAGGACACTTTGCTGCGGCACATATCCAATGTGACTGCGTAATTCCTTCATGCTCATTTTTTTGACATTCACTCCATCCACCAGGACTTCTCCTTTGGTGACGTCATAGAAGCGGGGGATCAGATTCAGCAAGGTTGATTTGCCTGCACCGGTAGCCCCAATAAAGGCGGTCGTTTCGCCGGGGCTTGCCACAAACGAGATATGTTCGATGGCAGGTTCTTCTGCTTCATCATAGGAAAAGCTTACATCACGAAATTCAACCTGTCCCCTTCTTCCCGTGGCGATGTGCTCCGGGTTGACCGGGTCCACAATTGCTGGTTCTGTTTCCAGAACTTCGGCAATACGTTCCGCAGCCACGGCAGCCCTGGGAATAAAAACAAACATCATAGAAATCATCAGGAAGGAAAAAATAATCATCATGGCATATTGCATAAATGCCATCATATCGCCGACCTGCATGGTGGCATTGGCCACCTGATGTGCGCCTACCCAAATGATTAGCACGGAAATACCATTCATAATCAGCATCATGACGGGCATCATAATGGACATAACTCGATTTACAAATAGATAAGTATCTGCCAGATTTTTATTTGCCACATCAAATCGTTCTGTTTCATGTTGCTCCGTCCGGAATGCCCGGATGACCAACAATCCATTAAGGCCTTCACGGGTAACCAGGTTGATTCTGTCAATCAATTTTTGTAGCATCTTAAACCTTGGCACCGCAATGACCAAGACCACTGCAATCAGACCAATCACTGCCAGACATGCCACCACGATAACCCAGCCCATGGAAACGGACTTTTGTAAGGCCATGAAAATGCCGCCGATGGCTAGAATCGGAGAATAAATCAGCATCCGAATTCCAATGGCCAAAAGTGTTTGAATCTGTAATACATCATTGGTAGTTCTGGTTATCAATGATGCGGAAGAGAACTTGTCGAACTCCACATGAGAAAAACTTTCAACTTTTGTGAATATATCGTTTCTCAAGTTTCTGGCAACCCCTGCAGCTATCCTTGCAGATAGCAGGGTCACAATAATGACAGCAAGTCCGCTGGCCAGTGCAATAACCAGCATCCAAAGCCCTACTTCGATGATATAATCTGTTTGAACCTTTCCCATATCCACGCCAAGCTCATCATAGAAGGCGGTGGTCATGGTCACGCCGGATTGGCTCAGGAACGAATCATCCATTTTGGAGGCCTTTTGGCGTGCATCATCCAATACCGATGCAGGCAACTTTTCTAGAACCGGAATCATTTGATAGATTCCTTCCAGCTCAGCTTTCCCTATGCCTTCGGTTGACATTGCGCTGTTATTTTCGCCGCTTCCACCGGAAGCATTGTTCATCTCCGATAAGACATTAATCATCGTCCATGTTGCCAGACCAAATTGCTTGTCAAGTTCCGCCAGCGTTGTGTCTGACACATTATCCTTCAGATTGTATATGTCTTTGTCGTTTACTATCTCATCCCCTTTGGAGTAGTTGACAGCCAAAAGCGCTTGTCCCTCTTCATCCATCAACACATTCATCAAAGAATATCCATCGACGGAAAGCTGATTCGGGGTAGCATGTTCCACGCCGCTTTGCTGGATGCCCACATTGACAATTCGGGACATATAGTTGGGCAGATTCAATTCACAAATCGCCTGCGCAAACAATAAGAGGATGGCCAGCAAAATGGCCCACATAAAAGGTTTTAAATATTTCTTCAGTTTTATCAAGATCGTACCTCTGTTTTCTATGTAATATGTTTACAATATTGGTTTCCTAGTTATCGCGGAAACAGAACTGCTTCCTGGATGATTTTAATCATCTCTTGTAATTGTTCTTCACGCTCAGCAGCGCTTTTTTTTGTGTCAGCGACGATGGCTTTGATGGGTGAGAACATCATGGCTGCTAAAATTTCATTACTATAATCTTTGATAATCCGATTTTTTTTCATCTCATCTAGAAGATTATTGATTTTGGCGAAGCCTTTTTTGTGGGAGCATCCGCCGGCTAAGGCCGGGCAATTCGAAAACTGCTCCACATAGTTAAAGATTTCTTTATGGTTCAGAATAAAGTTGTAATGGCCTCTTAGTAAGAATTCGATTAATTGGTGTCCGTCCATGCCATTGCTTGCCCCATCCAACATATATGCAAAGATTTCATCCGAGTATTCGCGATAAATCTCCTGTAGCATTTTTTCTTTGTTTTCAAAATAAATATAGACGGTCGCTGGTGAAACACCCGCCATCTTGGCAATCTTTGATATGGAAGCACCATGGAAGCCCTCTTGAAGGATTAATTTCACCACTGCCTCTTTGATGCCTCTTGCTTTTTCGTCGTCTTTCTTGCGCATTCGTTCACCTCAATGTTTCTATAATAAATGACCATTCGTTTATTGTCAACCTTTTCTTCTGGACCTACCCTTTCCAGTTCCATAGCTCCACATGGTGTCTTATGTATTTATAATAATATAGTATACATAACAATCAGTTCTTGAATTTTTGTGGGTAAACACATATAATAACTCAATGGTTTGTCTACAAATACCTAAATCCCGTCTTTTTGCGATCAAGAGGAGTGCAATATGAAATTTTCAAAACGTATCAACGAAATGGATTATTCACCGGTTCGGAAACTGGTGCCATATATAGAAGACGCAGTCGCCCGTGGTGTCAAAGTACACGAAATGCATATCGGCCAGCCTAACATCAAAACACCGGACCGATTTTTGGATGGAATCCAAAGCTATAGCGATCACATCGTCCGGTATACGAATTCCATGGGAACCTCCGATCTTCGGCAGGCCTTTGAGGAATTCTACCGAAATATAGGGATCATACTGAGTGCAGAGGACCTTCTAATCACACAGGGGGGCAGTGAGGCCCTGGTATTCGCTCTCTCAACCCTGTGCGACGTCGGTGATGAAGTTCTGGTTGCTGAGCCGTTTTACTCCAATTACGAGAGTTTTATCCGTATGGTGGATGCCGTTCTGGTACCCATCAATTTAACCATCGAAAACGACTATCGATTCCCCTCCAAAGAAGCGCTCCAAAAACTGGTGACACCCCGCACACGTGCTATCCTACTTTCCAACCCCAGCAATCCCACCGGAACTATTCTAAGCGAAAGAGAGATGAACGACATCGCAGCATTGGCTCTCGAAAACGATTTGTTTGTCATTGCCGATGAAGTCTACCGTAATTTCATTTATGACCCCGTTTATTATAAATCGTTTTTGAATATGAAAGACTTGGAGGATCGCGTTGTGCTAGTGGACAGCGTCTCCAAACACTATAGCGCTTGTGGCGCACGAATTGGCATTATTGGTTCCACCAACAAAGACTTTACAGCCCAGGCTCTGAAACTATGTCAGGCCAGACTATCGGTTTCCACCATTGAGCAGTTCGCCACATCAGAAATGCTGAATAATGTAGGAGAATACATGTCAGATGTGGTGGCTTCCTATCGGATTCGGCGTGACCGGATTTGTGATTTACTCGAAAAAATGGAAGGAGTCATTTGTGTTCGTCCTTCCGGTGCTTTTTATGTGTTGGTGGAGTTGCCAGTGGCGGATGCCGACGATTTTGCCGCATGGATGTTGACCAACTTCAACTATCAGGGTGAAACGGTTTCCTTTGCCCCAGGGTCGGGATTTTATGCCAACAAAAAAAGTGGCAAGGCAAAGGCCAGATTCTCGTTTTGTGCCAGCGAACCCGATGAAATCACTCGGGCCATGAAAGCGCTGGAAATGGGGCTAGCTGCATACAAGAACCGCTAGCTATTTTAACAAATCATACTGGCTGTTATAGATTTCGGCATAAAAACCGTTTTTTGCCAACAATTCTTTGTGTTTTCCCTGTTCAACAATCTGTCCATCGTGAACGACTAAAATGATGTCTGCGTTGACAATCGTGGAAAGGCGATGGGCGATGACAAAGCTGGTTCGGTTTTGCATCAATTGGTCCATGGTGTGTTGAATTAACAGTTCTGTCCTAGTATCTACACTGCTAGTGGCTTCATCTAAAATTAAAACCTTTCGATTGGCCAGATATGCCCGGGCAATCGTCAAGAGTTGTTTTTGCCCACTGCTGATATTGGTAGAGTCCTCGTTGATTAACGTATCATAACCCTGGGGTAGCGATTCGATGAAAAAGTCAATTTTCGCTTGCCTGGCCGCTTCAAATACCTCTTCTTTGGTGGCATTTTCCTTTCCATATGCAATGTTTTCATAGATGGATCCGGAAAACAGCCAAGTGTCCTGAAGCACCATGCTAAACTTGGAACGTAGCTCAGCCCGGTTCATAGTATGAATATCCACCCCGTCGATGAGTATTTTGCCTTCATCAATATCATAGAAACGCATTAATAAATTAATAATGGTTGTTTTTCCACCGCCGGTTGGGCCTACGATGGCCACTTTCTGACCAGATTTCACATCGATATTCAAATCGGTAATCAATGGTTTGTCTTTTTTGTAAGAAAAACTTACATGTTCAAACTGAATGTTTCCTTCCTCAAAAATTTCAGGGCTGGCTTCCGTTTCTTCAATTTCGGGCAAATCCAGCATCGCAAAAACCCTGGCTGCGGAGGCAAAGGTGTTTTGCATCATCGAAAGACCATTGGCAATGCTTTCCAACGGGCCTGCAAACATTTTGGCGTATAGAATAAACGCCACGACTTCACCGACACTGATGGTTCCTCTGATTGCAAAGATTCCACCCAGAAGGCAGATGGCAATATACGAAATATTGTTGGTCAACCCCACAATTGGCTGTACCACGCCTGCCAGATAGTATCCCTTTTCCGCTTGTTGCCGGGCCTCTTCGCAAAGGGCATCCTGTTCCTGCTTCTGACGTTCTTCCATGTTAAACGCCTTTATGGTTTCAAACCCAGTAAAGTTTTCTTCGTGAAACGCATATATTTTGCCGTTGGTGTCGCTGTATTTGGTGAAGTACTTTTCGCTATTTCCGGCAATCTTGGCTGCCATAATCAAGGACAACGGTACCAGAACAATAACAATGGATGCCATCATTGGGTGTATCCAAAAGATGATTGCCGCAATCCCGACAAGCTTGATAAACCCTGTAATTGCGATGTTGAAAAAATTATGAATGCTGATACCCAATACAGAGACATCTTTGGTCATCAACGAAATTACTTCCCCGTTGGGCGTATCGTCCACATATTTAACCGGCAGTCGCTTGACCTTCTCGCTTATTTTGATTCGCATACCACAGGTATAATAATTTGACACTACATTATTCATGATAAGCATAGATACCAGGTCCCAAATGCAGACAATCAGGTAGATTGCTGCAAGGATGACGCTCATTTTTATGAACCATCCCATGTCAATAGGGGTTTCATTCGCCCAATAACCGTAAACCGAATCGGTGAGTCGTCCCAGAAGTTCAGGGCCGATGAGCATCAGAACCACAGAAAACAAGGAACAAACCCCACTGATGGCCAACCATTTCCAAATGGGTTTCGCTTCACGAATTAATCGAGCCAATGTTTTCATTCCAGTCCGAACTTCCTTGCCTTTTCTCATAGGGTACCTCCCAACTGGGAATCATAGATTTCCCTGTAGATGGTACAACTTGCCAGCAGCTCTTTGTGGTCTCCACTACCTACCAGTTCACCCCTGTCCAGCACATAAATCTTGTCACATCGCATGGCGGTAGCCGCCCGCTGAGTGACAATAATCTGGGTTTTCCCTGCCAAATATTTATTCAGCTTTTTTCGGAGTTTACTTTCGGTCAGATAATCTACCGAAGAAAAACTGTCATCGAACAAATAGACGGATGCTGGTTTGATTAGCGCACGTGCGATGCAAAGACGCTGTTTCTGCCCGCCACTGATGTTTGCACCCGCCTGTGCCAGCACGTATTTATATTCTTCCTTGTGAGAATGGATGAATTTATTGATTTCAGCCACCTTCGTGACTTCTTCCATCTTCTCAAAAGTTGCATCCGGATTTCCGAATCGGATGTTATCTTCAATCGATCCATGGAAAATTGTATTCCGCTGCAATGTGATGGAGATGTTGTCGCGAACCGTTTCCATTTTAATATCCCCATACAGCCGTCCTCCCAGGGTAATGCTTCCGGAGGTTGCTTGATAAAACCCCATAATCAATTTTGTCAGGCTGGATTTTCCGCTACCGGTTCCACCGATAATCGCCACCACTTCTCCTTCATTCACATTCAGGGAAAGATCATTCAAAGTTGGATGCTCTGAACCTTCATGAAAAAAAGTTAAATTCCGGATTTCCAACTGACCGGTTAGAATTTCGCCGCTTGGTTGGTCGACCGGTGCTCCCTTCAAGTTGAGAATTTCCGCCACACGGACGGCGCAAACCTTCAAGTGGGGTAACCAGGCAAAGGTCCAGGACAAAATCAATAATCCATTCATAATCAAGGCCACATATTGGATGGTGGCAATGACAGCTCCCGCATTTAGGAGCGGTTCTGTTTGAATTCGAAGAGCGCTGATATAAAGCATCACCACGATGGACAGGTTCAGAAAGAACATGGACAACGGGTTGATTAATCCGGCCAGGATGTTTGCCTTAATAATGTTCTTCGCCATTTCCTTCGTGGCACATGCAACTCGATTTTGCTCATGTTCTTCTTTATCAAAAGCACGGATGACCCGAATTCCACTGAGCCGTTCATTGACCACTTTATTTTGAATATCAATGAATTTATCAGAATTCAGCCATAGGTTCCCCATATTTCTCGTGGCGATCCAAACAATAAAAAGGACCAATGGCACCAGGATTATCAATACCAATGCCAAGAGCCAATCGCTTTTAAACGCAAGTACTGAGCCACCGATGAAAAGAATTGGAACGGTAACCAAGGCATAGACCAACCCGCCTGATGCTTCTTGTAGAATGAGTATATCTTCAGTTGACCGGGTTAATAGGCTTCCGGCTCCGTACTGTCCATACTCGTGAAAGGTCAGGGTGTTAATCTTTTGAAAGATAGCTTTTCTAAGATGATAGGTGAAACCAGACGCCACCTTCGCGTTGTATTTTGTGACGAAAATACCGCAAGCCAACGCAAAAATGGAAAGGAGCAGCATTGCCACTCCTTTGTCCATAATGTACTGGAGTTGTTTTTCCCGAATGCCCGTATTGATGATATCACTCATAAGATATGGCATAGCAAGGGCAGCCAGTGTTGCAAAGAGCTCCAGCAAGCCGATTAAAATCAATTGCCGCCGGAAGGGCTTCAGTTGCAAAAATATTGTTTTCATTTCGGCCCCTATCGTAAATTCCGTTTGTGCCGGTTCCCTATTTCTTGAGCCAGTCCCCTGCCGTTTCTGTAATGGCTTTGACACTGCCCTCTTCAAATGGCGTTTTTATCCCTGCTACTGCGCATAGTTCTACAAAGGTTTTTGTGCCGCCCTCGGCTGTAAAGGCCATGTATCTTTTCCAGGCGTCATCAAAGTCTTTCTGGGTAAGACTCCAGAAATACAAGGATACTGTCTGGGCCAGACAATAATCAATGTAGTAGAACGGATACTGGTAAATGTGGAGCTGGCGCTGCCATCCGCTGCCTCTTCTATAGAAGTCCACGTCATCAAAGTCCATATAAGGTCGATATTTTTTCTCCAGGGCAAGCCATGCGTCGCATCGTTCCTTAGGGGTCAGATTTGGATTATCATACACCACATGCTGGAACTCATCCACCATGGTGCCATAGGGCAGGAAGACCAGCGAAGATTCCAAATGCATAAACTTAGCACGATCAGTATCTTTTCCATAGAACAGGTGAAGCCACTTCCAAGCAATGAATTCCATAGACATGGAATGCACTTCGCAGGATTCATAGGTTGGGGCGGTGTTTTCCACTAGTTCAAAATTCCTGGACTGATAGGAGGCAAAGGCATGTCCCGCCTCATGGGTCAGTACATCAACATCACCCGATGTGCCATTAAAGTTAGCAAAGATGAATGGTGATTTGAAGTCCGGAAATTCAGTACAGTATCCACCTGCAGCCTTGCCTTTTTTGGTGATGACATCAAAGAGTTCGTTGTCAAACATGAAGTTGATGAACTCGTTGGTTTCAGGAGACATCTCTTCATACATCTGCTTGCCGGCAGCAAGAATTTCTTCCGGGCTACCTTCTGGTTTTGGATTTCCTTCCCGATATCCAAACGCGTCATCATAAATCATAAGTTTTTTTATGCCGATTCGTTCTGCCTGCATATCCTTAAGTTTTCCAACCAATGGTACAATGTCTCCAACAATCTGGTGTCGGAAAGTATTCACCATAGAGGGATTGTAACAATTTCTTGTCATTCTCAGGTATCCAAGCTCAGTAAAATTACGAAGCCCCAGCGTTATGGCGATTTCTGTTCGAACACGAACCAGTTCATCGAAAATACGGCCTAGTTCCTGTTGGTTTTCGGTGAAAAAACCACTTTCGGCCAAGTACGCACTGTGACGAACGTCTCGGTCCGGATTTTCCTTATAGGCTGACAGCTGAGACAGGTTGACAACTTTTCCGTCGAAATCAATTTGGGCGGAAGCAATCAACTCCTGGTATCGACTTGTCAGTTTGTTTTCTTCTTGTAACTGCGGAATGATTTCAGGCTTGAAGGTTTTGAGTTCCATCTCCATGTTGATGAAGAATAACTTTCCAAAACGCTGCTCAAGTTTGGGCCGCTGCGTAGAATGGAACAAGGACTTCAAAAACTCTTGTACCTGCTCCTGGAGTACGGGCAAATTCTCGTCATAATATTCTTTCTCCGCTTTGTAAAACGGATCTTCTGTGTTGATGGTATTACGGACTTCAGCTAGGATACTCATGGTCAAGATGTTTTTAGCCAGTTTTTCGTGCTCCAAGACCAATTCGATTAGTCTATCGGCATCGGTTGCTTCCGTTGCTTGTGCGATTAGCTCCTGATACTCCACGCCCAGGGCTTGGCAATCCGCACGTTTGTATTCCATTTCATTAAATTTCACGGGGACTCCTTTCGTTCCAATAGTTGTTACGCTATTCGATGGTTTATTTCAATAAGACAAAACCGTTGACATATTCCAAAGAATAAGTGCCACCTTCTTGTCTGAAATTAATAGCGATGATAAAGTAATCGCCGCCCTCCACTGGGACACGCATTTCCTGTGCCAAAGAGCCGTTTGCCGCGTCACC
Organism: Anaerovoracaceae bacterium; assembly: GCA_041859095.1. Taxonomy (GTDB): domain Bacteria; phylum Bacillota; class Clostridia; order Peptostreptococcales; family Anaerovoracaceae; genus UBA1422. The sequence goes on along the minus strand of JBHEKY010000028.1, from coordinate 121,886 downwards.
CATTGCTGCGAGTTGTTCCATAACTGCAAACAAGTTCACCGTATAAGTTTCACCGGCCTCGCTGGCAACTTCCATGGTTTTTTTGTCTTTGTTAATTTCTATGGGTTCTCCACCCTCTTTGCCTTCCGTGTTCCCCACGTTAGCCTTGTAAACGGAATACCCACTAACATCCAAATCGCTATACAAAAATGTGGTACTGAAGTAGGTTGCCTCAGGTTGGTTGGGATCAAATTGCCCTACATGGTACGGAAGGAATCCAAATGTATTACGGAAATCTTCGCTATCGTATCCCATGTATCCTTCCTTATCTCGGAATTCCGTAATCAGTTCGATGCTATCGCCCCCACTGTTCACCAGGTATTCAAAGATATTGGTAATTTCTCGTTTGTCATTTAACGATATCTCAGTTTTGGCGATCACTGCTCCATCCTGATACATGTCATTGGCTTCAAGATAGCTGATGAGACGGTTATATTGGACTTTATCCGGCACATCTATGACATTTAGCGGTGTCAAGGTAAAGACGATGGCAACCGTAGCGATGACGACGAAAATTGCCTTGAGATATTTCCCTTTGTTGATAATTGCCAGGGCCAAGAAAACTAGTACAATGGCTACTAGGATAATCGAAATAAATCTCAGTGTGGTAATTCCGTAAGCCGAAACCCGTATATTAATGGCATACAGCTGTACTAGAATGATTGGAATTAATGCGAATTTTCCCCATTTCATAAACAGGTCGATCATTTTATTCTCTGTTCTGTAGCTTCCCAAGGTAAAATAAAACAAGATAAAGAACAATGCGGCAAAGGAAGCATATAGATTGATTTCATTGGAAGGGATATTCCATGTAATAAGAATCTTGGCCAGGTAAACATAAAGGATCGTCAGCAAAAGTAGATAAATTGGAAGCCCAATGATGCCAAGCAGAATTCGAACGACCTTCGGCAGCACAATCACTTCGCCACTTTTGGGGACACCAGACAAAAACAAATTCACTGCCACGACCACCCCGGTGAACACGCCCAGAATACCAATGTATTTCCACATTTCAGGAATATCCATGATGATGGCATCAAACGCCACGATACAAAGAGTCAGTCCCCCTTGTAGAATTGCTGCCACAGCACCGGAAAAAACGAATCCTTTTAGTAAATGCGGCGCCAACAGGTCCTTGTTATCCTCGTTGTACAGGAAAAAAATAATGCATGCCACAACGGCAAACATCACGCCCAAATATCCCATCATCACATAGATATCCGTATCAAACTCTTTCATCAGAAGCCAACACCCAATTGCAGCAACCACAGATATGGATTGAAATAGGTATCCATTGATTTTGATAGCAAACCGTTCAACCAGCAACGTCAACAGAATTGAGGCAAAAAACCCAAAAGAGAGTGCCAGGATAATCCGCGTCAAATATTCTGTGTCTGTCTCTGTTAGGATGGCATACGATGATACGCCAAAAACCAACGTTGTATAGGCGAATGGAAAGGCAAAACGCCTGATTCCGTTGGCCAGAAATGACATTTTATTTGAAATGTAAGTTTTCATACTCATAATTATCATCTCCATTCTATTTGATTATGATTAAGTATATCAGTATCCGCAAAAAATCACAACGCAATCTGTTTCAAAAAACAACCAGACCGGATTCAATGAATCCGGTCTGATTGTTTTGCCATTTCCCATAAGGATCTATTAAATTTAGAGATTGAATGCTGCTTTTGCGTCAGCTAGGGATTCGTCCAGCTTAGCTAGAACGGAATCGATTGTTTCATAGGTCAGCACTGCAGGGGGTTCAATTCGAACGGTCTTGGCATTAACCAGCGTACCGGCTGTCATGACGTGTCTTTCGAACAGTCCCTTTGTTACTTTGTAACCAACTTCTGCTTCGGGGAATTCCATACAAATCAACAGGCCAGCACCTCTGAATGTCTTCAGAACGGTGGGGTATTTCTTCTGCAGTTTTGCAAGGCCTTCCATGATGTAGTCGCCCTTTTCCTGGCATACTTTTGGAATATCATTTTCAAGCATGAACTTGATGGTAGCCAAGGCTGCGGAGCAAGCCAGAGGGTTGCCGCCGAAAGTTGGAGATCCAAGAATCCAGGGATTCTCGATTAATTTTTCTACCCACATTTTAGGTCTTGCGATGATTCCGGTGATAGGCATGATGCCGCCGCCGAAAGCTTTTCCGTAAGTCATGATATCAGGAACGATTCCTTCATACTCACAACGCCACATGGTTCCGCAACGTCCCATACCAGTCTGGATTTCGTCAAGAATCAGGGCTACATTATACTTGTCACAGATTTCTCTGACTTTCTTGAAGTATCCTGCAGGAGGAATGATTACGCCGGCTTCGCCTTGAATTGGCTCAATGATTACGCCTGCAACTTTTTCGCCAACGGCGGTCAAGTTTTTGATGGCTGCTTCCATGGCATCCGCATTACCATATTCAACGTGTTGAACTTGCTGAATCATCGGTGTGTAGTCTTCTCTGTAAGCACCCTTGCCGCCCATGGAAATTGCGCCCATAGATTTGCCGTGGAATGCGCCAACTGTGGAGATGTACCATCTGCCGCCAGTTGCCAGTCTTGCTAATTTCAGAGCCATTTCTACGGCTTCTGCTCCACCATTTGTGAAGAAGCAATATTGCAGGTCGCCCGGGGTAATCATAGCAAGTGCATTGGCTAGGTAACCTCTTAGTGGGTCAACCAGTTCTTGTGAATGCAGTGCATATCTGTCCAGCTGAGCTTTAACAGTCTTGAGGATTGCAGGGTTTCTGTGTCCACAAGTGTAGATACCAAATCCGCCCAAACAGTCGATGAACTGAGTTCCGTGAAGATCTTCGAAATGTTCTTCGGAGTCTGTCCATTCAATAAACGCTGCATCGTTGGAAACGGATTTTCTGTATTCCAACCAGCCAGGGTTTACGTTTTCGTTGAAGTTTTTGATAGAATCATCATGAATCGCTTTTTTGTCTACTTCTGTTAAGGAGTCGGCTTCGATATAGCCGCAGACACGCGTTGTTAATTCTAATGCTTTTGCTTTGTTCATTTCAGTCATTTTATGACCTCCCTCTATTCTGCCATCCAGCATATGATGGCATTCAATATAACTTTGCTCTTATTATTAGTACAAGATTTGTGCCAATATTTCATTGTTTCAAACAAAAAAAATGCCAGTACCCAATTAGCTCAGTAATTTCAAGGGATATGGCATTTTTGTTTTTTTTTGCTTTTACAAAATGGCTAAATTGTTCTTAACATTGGCACAATTTGTCAAAATATTCTCTCATAATTTGTACGAAACAGTCCGAGTCGTCTCATATTTGATATTTTTTAAATTGCGAATAAACTGGATATTCCAAAAGTCGCAATGGTGACAAGGACCCCTGCAATCACGACGCCCCAAACGATTGGCGCAATGGCTTCTCTGGGTGGTATTTCTAGTACCGTTGCAACCAGCGCTCCAGTCCATGCGCCTGTTCCAGGTAAAGGAATCGCAACCAGAATAATCAGCCCTAACTTTTTGTATTTCTTGACTTTCCGCCCCTGAAGATGTGCTTTTTTCTCTAGTTTGTGCACGATATGCGCCAGCTTTTCATTGGTTCGCATCCAGTCGAATACTTTGTTTAAGAAAAGCAGAATAATGGGAATGGGCATTAGGTTCCCGACCACGCTGGCCAAATATGCTACCCAAATTGGAAGGCCCTGCACTACGCCATAAGGGATTCCTCCCCGAAGTTCGACTACTGGGATTGCCGAGACGGCAATGGTCATAACAATTTTTCCGATTAGTGTGGCCGTCAGCCATTCAAACATCGTAATGCTCCCTCTAATTTTGCATAATTATTACCGCATTCTTGTAAACACTTCTATCATTTTACTCGATGATACCGAAAAATGCAACGGAATACAAAAGGGACAATGGTTGACAGCCTTGGTATTTGTGATATTCTTTCTATTGAGAAACCGATACTGTTTCTGCCACTCTTTCGTTTTTATCTATATACCGGGATATGCCGGATTGGAGAGCTGAATGAAATTCTATATTGTTGATGCATTTACCGATACCATTTTTGGAGGGAATCCTGCTGGCGTAGTTCTATTGGATAAAGGCGCTGATTTTCCCGAGGAAAAAACCATGCTCCTAACTGCGTCTGAGTTAAGATACTCCGAAACCGCCTTTGTACGCACCCTGGGAGACGGAAAGTATCATACCAGATATTTTACACCCACCGATGAAGTTGATCTTTGTGGTCATGCAACTATCGCCGCATTCACAGTTTTGTCTCAAGAAGGCAAGCTCCAGCCGGGTCAAACTTGTTCGAATCAAACACTTGCTGGCGCGTTACCTATTCATATTTCTGCAGACCTGGTCATGATGGACATGGCCATCCCCCGTGACCAGGGCAAAATCCAAACGACGGAGGCGCTTGTGGAACTCTATGGGACCATGGGACTTCCGGTTGAACGTATTCATGCTAAGGATGCCTACGGCAAAATAGTGGAACTATATCCTTCCATGATTTCAACGGGTTTGCCTGACATTATCCTACCCGTATCATCATCTAATCAACTCTCAAAGATCAAACCGGATGATGCAGCGCTTTCAGCACTCTCAGAAAAATACGGAGTGGTAGGTGTCCATGCTTTTGCCTTGGCTAGCCTGGAAAATCAGTCCGCAATGGTTGATCATATTACAGCATACTGCAGAAATTTCGCCCCTTTATACGGCATACCGGAAGAAGCCGCCACTGGAACGTCCAACGGCGCTTTAACCTATTATTTGTATCAACACGGATTGATTTTCCCTGGTGAGCGTCTCAGTTTTTTGCAGGGTAGAGAAATGAACCGTCCTTCCCGGATTGAAAGCATTCTGGAATTAAAAGATGCCGCTCCAACCATTCAGGTGGGCGGCACCGGTGTGATTCTCGCAAAGGGAGAAATATTTATTTAAGAATATCAGCCAGAAGCTCCCTGAACCCTTCTGCAATAACGGGCAACACTTCTTTATTGACATGCTTCAACTGAGCCTTCCCTTCTTTGGTGAAGGCAATCTGATAATTGGCTGGCATGGATTGAATCATAATTTTATTTCGGGCCGGGTAAGCCAAAACAGAAATCCATGCACTCCCCGGGAATCCCAGATACTGCTTTGCGTTGACTTCTGTGATTTGTGGTTTTCCGTACTTTTCATCATTCCAACCTTGAGAAACTCGTTGATAAAGTTGCTCGTCGGTGAGGGTCTCCGTCAGTTTGACGGTAATGGGTCCTGCCATAACTATTCTCCTATTCCGTAATAAAATGCGGCATCCGGGCTTTTTCCACCCAATAAACTGATGTCGTATTCTTCCATCGATGCCATAAAGTTTTTGATTATGTCAATGCCCCGATTGCTCCTGCCATAAAAGACAAGGTTAGCTGTTGAGGACTTTTTTGCTGTGTCTAATGATGCCTCATAAGCCGCTAAAAACAGTTGGAAATCACCGGTTCGTTCGATGACGAACTGCTTATTTGCAATCAAGATGTCGGTTGGGACGGGGATCTGATACGAAGCCTCCCAAAGTACACCTAAATCGATATCAGCTGTCAGTCCATTGCTGCTTGATGACAAGCCTAATGCCTGCGTGGCGAAAGGCTCTTGGAGCAGCCCGACTGTGTAGGATTCTTTCAGGGCTTCCATCACTTGTTCCGGGGTATCCACCCATTCCATGCGTACGCCGTAATCCGGGTTAATATCGTTATCCTTCAGTAATTTGCGGAGAATCGCTTCTCCTGTGCCACCTTTTCCGCTGGCTACAATGGTTTTGCCCTTCAAATCGCTCATCCGCTGACTTTTGATATATCCTTTGTTGGAAATAATAAACCAGTCATTCAACACAACAGGACTGATCGCGACCAGGTCGCCGCCTGTTTGCTGATAAAGTCTGGCAGCAGTATTGGCTGAGACAATCGCCAAATCATAATTGCTGTTTAGGATAAGAGCATCCACTTCACTTGATTTCTGAAAAACCTGGACCTCAAACCCCTCCGCCATGGATGCGGTAGCCACTTCGCCAGCGCCAGTCATCGTCACAATCCTAACCGTGTCAGTCAGCGTCTTGTTCTGGTTATTCGGCTCTTTCGCTTCATCCTTTCCACAACCGGACATGGCGAAAACTACAATCATCATTGTTGAAATCAAAATCAACAGAGATTTTTTATTCATCCAGTTTACCTCCCGGTCAAGTGCTTCCTTCGTGCTCCGCCTTCTGCTACATTCATTCGGGTGATTGCTTTGGCAATGTTAATCTTTGCAATAGCAACCTCATCTGGATTGTGGGTCTGATCGTGAATCAACCAATCTTCCATGGTTGATTTCGTGCTAAGTGCCCGCTCCATGTTGATGTCTTCCGCCCATTCCGCAGCATCGGTAAAAATAACGATGGTTTCTTTGACATCGATGAACCCCTCAGAAATAGCTGCAATCCGATAGTCTTTACTGCCAGCTTCTTGAATCCATAACTCTCCAACATCTAGCAATTTGGTTGCCCATGCGTGGTTGGCCATGAAGCCCTCATCTCCTGTTAGCGTTCTGACAATCACCAATTCCACTTCACCGGAATAAAACCGCTTGGAAGGGGTCATGATTTCCAACTTTACTGAATTAGCCATTGTTTTTTTCCTTTTCGTACTTCTCTACGACTTCATCAATCCCGCCGGCATAGAGGAACAAATGCTCGGGGATGTTGTCATGTTTGCCTTCCAGAATTTCTTTGAAGCTACGTACCGTTTCTTTGAGTGATAGATATTTCCCCTCAGTTCCTGTGAATTGTTCTGCGACACGGAAGGGCTGGGACATGAAGCGCTGAATTTTTCGGGCCCGGTTAACCACCAATTTGTCTGAGTCAGACAACTCATCCATACCAAGGATTGCGATAATATCTTGCAAATCCTTATATCTTTGTAGCACTTCTTGTACACCTCTGGCGGTGTTATAGTGTTCGTCTCCGATAATCAGTGGATCCATAATTCTAGAGGTGGAATCCAGTGGATCGACTGCCGGGTAAATACCCAGTTCTGTGATGCCTCTAGAAAGTACCGTTGTGGCATCTAAATGCGCAAATGTGGTTGCTGGGGCTGGGTCTGTCAAATCGTCGGCAGGCACATAAATAGCTTGCACCGAAGTGATCGAGCCCTTCTTTGTGGACGTGATTCTTTCCTGCAGGGCACCCATTTCGGTAGCCAGGGTTGGTTGGTACCCAACCGCGGCAGGCACACGTCCAAGCAATGCGGATACTTCAGAACCGGCTTGTGTAAATCTAAAAATGTTATCGATGAAAAGGAGTACGTCCTGACCTTCCACATCGCGGAAATATTCGGCCATCGTAAGACCCGTTAGGGCCACCCGCATTCTGGCACCCGGTGGTTCGTTCATCTGTCCAAAGGCCATTGCGGTTTTTTCGATTACACCGGATTCTATCATTTCATAGTAAAGATCGTTTCCTTCTCGGGTACGTTCACCAACGCCGGCAAACACAGAAATGCCACCATGTTCCTTGGCAATATTGCTTATTAATTCTTGAATCAATACGGTTTTGCCTACGCCGGCACCGCCGAACAATCCAACTTTACCGCCTCTGGTATAAGGCGCGATTAAGTCGATTACTTTGATTCCCGTTTCGAATATTTGGGATGAGGTGTCCTGCTCTTCAAAAGCTGGCGCAGCTCTATGTATGGAATATTTCAAACCTGTTTCAACCGGACCCAAGTCGTCAATGGTTTCACCAATGACATTGAACAGTCTTCCAAGTACCTCTTTGCCAACAGAGATTTCGATAGGGCCACCAGTATCAATGGCTTCCATCCCCCGAGTCAGCCCGTCGGTGGATGACAGTGCTACGGTTCGTACCACATCGTCTCCAATGTGCTGGGCAACCTCAGCTGTAACATTTTTGTCTCCAAATGGAATCTTAATGGCATTAAGAAGTTCCGGCATTTGTTCCGATTCAAACTTAATGTCAATGACAGGTCCGATGATTTGATGTATTCGTCCTTTATTCAATTCGCTCACTTAGGTTACCTCCTACTTTTGGGCTTCCGAGCCGGCTATGATTTCAACAAGTTCTTTGGTGATTGAAGCCTGTCTCGCCCGATTGTAAAACAACGAAAGTTCCCCCAGCATATCTCTGGCGTTCTCTGTTGCATTCTCCATTGCGATTCGCCTTGCAGCATGTTCACAGGTGGCTGATTCTACGACCGCTCCATAAATCATGATTTCAACATACTTGGGAACCAAGTAGTTGAATACCTCATCCGAGGAAGGTTCGTATTCTACTTCTTTCTCATGTTTTAGGATTTCAGGCCCCACTTCAACTTCGAAAGGAAGCAGGGTTATTTTTTTGACCCGCTGCTCCATGGAACTGATAAAGGTGGTGTAAATCATCACCACTTCATCAATCTCCCCACTATCATACATTTCGATAATGGGTTTGCTGATTTCTCTGGTCTCCAAAAACGAAATATTTTCGGGGGGCAGACAATATGCCGTCCTGATTTCATATCCCCGCTTCATGAAATAGTCCATACCTCGAGATCCAATGGCCACAATAACCGGTTTTTCGGGATCCGCTTTGATTTCAGCCTCAGCCTCACGAATCACATTACTGTTAAAACTTCCACATAAACCTCTGCAGCTCGTCACCAGAATATAGCAGGTTTTTACAATTTCCCGATTGCCGGCCAAGTACTTTTGTGGCACTTGACTGATGTTGTGGAAAATTTCTGCAATAGAGTGGGTGAGATAATCATAATTCTCATGTGTTTTTTCGAAGGTGGCTTTGGCCCGTCTGAGCTTTGCAGCGGAAACCAACTTCATCGCATTGGTTATGTGTTCCATGCTGGTTACACTTTTGATGCGGCGTTTCACATCTTGCATATCACTAGATGCCATTGCATAGCCTCCTTTGCTGTTTATTTTTACACATCGGCAAATTCATCCTCAGCTCTAACTTTTTTGAATTCTTCAATGGCTTGCCGCAAGGTTGCTTCTTTTTCGTCCTTTAAGTCGCCGGTCTCAACGATGGTTTTACCCACTTCCGGATAATGAGTATCCATGAATTCGTAGAAATCATGCTCAAACTGATGGACTTTTTCGATAGCCAGACCCTTCAAGTATCCGTTGACCGCTGCGTAGAAAATCATGACCTGATGCGCGACGGGTACTGGTTTGTATTGACCCTGCTTGACGACTTCCATCAGAATCCTGCCATGATCCAGTCTCGCTTTTGTTTCCGCATCTATGTCAGAACCAAACTGTGAAAAACTGGCCAGTTCGCGATATTGTGCAAGCTCAAGTTTGACTTTGCTGGCAACTTTTTTCATGGCTTTGATTTGTGCGCTTCCGCCAACTCGGGATACGGAAATACCTGCATTGATGGCCGGTCGTTGTCCTGAGAAGAATAATTCTGTCTCCAGGAAGATCTGACCATCAGTGATGGATATTACATTGGTTGGGATATATGCGGAAACATCGCCGGCCTGGGTCTCAATAATGGGCAATGCGGTAATGGATCCACCTCCCAGTTTATCTGAAAGTTTGGCGGCTCGCTCCAATAATCTGCTATGCAAATAAAATACATCGCCAGGATAGGCTTCCCGTCCAGGCGGTCTACGTAAAAGCAGGGACATGGCGCGATATGCCACGGCATGCTTAGAAAGGTCATCATAAATAATCAGCACGTGTTTGCCCTGATACATGAAGTATTCACCCATCGCACAACCGGCATAGGGGGCAATATATTGTAAGGGGGCTACATCACTGGCTGTGGCGGCAACAACAATCGTGTTTTTCATTGCGCCCCTGTTCTCCAAAGTTTGCACCAACTGGGCAACAGTAGATTTTTTTTGACCGATAGCCACATAAATGCAAATGACATCCTCGTCTTTTTGGTTGAGAATGGTGTCAATGGCAATAGCCGTTTTACCTGTCTGCCTGTCCCCAATAATGAGTTCCCGCTGACCTTTGCCGATGGGAATCATCGCATCGATGGCTTTGATACCAGTCTGAAGGGGTTGCTTGACCGACTGACGTTGTAAAACACCGGGAGCCGGGCTTTCGATAGGTCTTGTTTCTGCAGCTTTGATGATACCTTTGCCGTCGATGGGTTGTCCTAGCGCATTGACAACACGTCCGACCAATTCAGGGCCAACCGGCACCTCAACCACTCTTCGGGTAGGTTTTACCACATCTCCTTCTTTGATATCCTGGTCGGAACCAAGTATTACGGCGCCAACATTGTCTTCTTCTAGGTTAAGGGCCATTCCGTAGATTTCTCCTGGGAATTCCAGCAGCTCTCCTGCCATACAATGCTCCAGTCCGTAGACTCTAGCAATCCCATCACCTACCTGGAGAACCGTCCCAAAATCAGATACGTTCAACTGATTCTTGTAGTTTTTGATTTGTTCTTTTATGACTGAGCTTATTTCATCAGGTCTTAAATTCATATCGTCCGTAAGCCTCCCTTCTTATATAAAGGTGTTGCCCAGATCCTGCAAACGCGTTCTTAATGACGCGTCAAGGACCTTGCCTTCAACAAATATTTTGACCCCTCCTATGAGGGCTTCATCCGTCTCATTTTCAAGGGATACCCGGCTTCTCAGCAGTTTGCTGGTTTCCTCTTCAAATTCTTTGAGCCGTGCAGCGCTAAGGGGCTGTACCGAAAAAATCTTGCCGTAGGAAACACCATATTCTTTGTCTATGAGGTGTTTGTAGGTTTTGATGATGCTGGATAAATTCCTGGTGCGGCGTTTGTCCAGCAAAATATAGAGCAGGTTCAACAACTCATCGCAGATTCTTCCTTCAAAGATTTTTTGGACCACTACCTTTTTTTCTTTTGGTGATATGGTGGGATTGTCCAATAAAGCCTGCATATCCGTTGATTGTTTTAGGATTTCAATCAACGCTTGGGCTTCTTCAAGGATTTGCGTCTCTTTACCTAACTCACGTGCAGCCTGATAAAGGGCACTTCCGTAAGTCATTTCAATGGTTAGTTCTGCCATCCTGACGTACCTGCCTCTTTCAGTATTTTTTCGATAATTTCATCCTGATCGCCTGACCCCTCAAGGTTTTTTTCCATGATTTTTTCGGCGGCCATCAAAGCCAATGTCCCGACTTCTTTTTTCATTTCGGAAATGGCTTTGGTTTGTTGTCTTGCTATTTCTTTTTCGGCTTGCTTCATGACATCGCTGGCCTTGCTATTGGCTTCATCCATAATTTCCAGCGCATGAGTATCCGCCTTTGCCTTTGCTTTTTGGATAATTTCACGGCCTTGCCCTTCAATCTGTGCTAGCTGTTTATTGTAGGTTTCCAGCTTTTCCATCGCCATCTTATTTGTGTTGGCTGCACTTTCGAAGGCATCCTTGATGGCATTTTCTCTGGCTACCATGAAATTATGTATTTTTTCAAAGAAGAAACGCTTCATAATAAAATACAAAATAGCAATGTTGAAAAGGATCATTAAGGATGTCCAGTTCAACTCAATAATTGGTGAATGCATTTCATTGCCTCATTTCAATCGTATGAACCCTCGATAACGAATAATGTTCGGCATCAAGCGTAAGGGTTGGCGAAGAGCAGGATAATCGAAATGATAAGTGCAAATATTCCTGCGGTCTCCGTTAACGCGATACCAATCAACATGGTTTTTAACAGAGTTCCCTGGGCTTCGGGCTGTCGAGCTGTGCTTTCTACCGTCTTGGCAGAAATGAATGCGATACCGAGACCTACGCCGGCCATGGCCAACATGGCAAGACCTGCGGCTAGGGCGGATAACCCCATGATGAAAGCTTCCGGTGTGACTTGTGACATAATGATTTCCTCCTTAGTTTTATTCGTGGTCTTCGCTGACATTGATGCCGTTTGACGTAAAGACCATAGTTAACATGATAAATATAAATGCCTGCAACCCTGCCTCAAACATATCAAAGAAGAAGTTTAACGGCAATGGCAGAGCAAGTAGCAAAAATGGGATATGCGTTCCAACAGCCTCGGAGACACTTTCAAGAGCTGTAAACAGAAGGCTCATGACAATCACACCGGCTAAGATGTTGCCAAAAATTCGGCAAGCCAGTGTAATGGGGAACATCATTTCGCTCATGACATTAAGGGGCAACATAAATGCATAGGGCGATCCTAGATGCTTTATGTATCCTTTGAGGGTTTGCGCTCTGATTGCACTATAGTGAATCATCACAAACGAGACCGCTGCCAGGGGGACGGTGCAGTTCAGGTCCGCGGTCACCGGACGTAAATCCAGAATTCCTAAAGTGCTTCCAAAAGCCAAGAACAGAAAAAGGGTGCCAATATATGGAGCGAACCTTAAGTTTTGTTTCCCCATTGTGCTCGCCACCATATTGTAAATAGTTCCCACAATCAACTCTCCATATGCCTGAAAGCCATGGGGAATTACTTCCATTTTGCGCGTGGCTAGATATGCAAACAGCACAATCAGAAGGCTAATAATCAGCGAAAAAATAACCGTCTCGGTTATATTGACACTGCCTATCGTAAATATTATTCTTGGGCCTAATTCCATGAACAATCACCTCTCTGCTCTTATTTTGGTTTTTTGTCAATCCATTTTGGCAAAGGCTCCCATTCGTCTTCATCGTCCTGATCATCCCAGTCAGCGGAGTCTTTCCATTCTTTTGGTTCAGTCCAATCGTTTAGCGGGTTCTTTTCGGCTCCGGGGAACCGACTCTTAATCCCATAAATATACATTAATGCCAAAGGCAACGTGACAAAGCCAAGTGCGCATCCAGCGACACTCCTAGTCCCAGACATGAGGCAAGCATAGAATACGAGCCCGTAGATTGGTAGCCTCAGAAAGTATCCGGCGACCACCGGCACCTTGCTGTTGGTTTGCATTAAGCCTATTGCAGAGTGTTCTAATATAACAAAATTAAGAATACTTGTCGCTGTCCCTGCAAAAAGTCCAAGCAAAAATTTGGTCGAAAAACCCAGCACACCTAGGGAAACCAACTCCATAAGGATTGCAATAATAATGGAATACTTGAGTGTCTGGTTTCTAAATTTTGTAAATGATGCCATATGGATTGTTTCTCTTCTTTTCAGATTATTCTGACCCCGTTTATCTTTACTATTATACTCTTTTCACCCCTCTTGTAAAGGGTAATTTATTGTAATAATTCCAAGTATAATAGGATGTAATTGTACAAATTATGCTTTTAAGTTGTCTACCATATTTTTTGCCCACTTGCGTGAATAAAAGCGGCGGAGCAAGATGGCAGCCTTGATGACTTCTTCTGTTTTTACCGCCAGCACTGCAAGGTAAATTGGCAAACCCAAAACCATGGTAGTAAAGAACGCCAAGGGAACCCCAACCAACCATACGGTACCAACTTCTGTGACCATTGCGTATCTCGTATCTCCGCCACAGCGCATGACCCCAACCACCAGCATACCGCCCAACAAAATGAGCCACATGGTCGCACCATAGATAACCAAAACATAGAAAGCATATTTTTCTCCCTGCGGAGAAAAGTTATACAATGAAATAATCGGTTTGGCAACCAAAATCAGCAAGCCACCAAACACTAAGCCAATGATGACACCGATACGAAGAAGCCTCTTCGCCAGATAGTATGCCTCTTCCGTTTTGCCTTCACCCAACTTTTGGCCTACCAAAATAAGGATCGCATCCCCAATGCTAAAGCCTGCCATGACCAGTATATTCTGGATTGTGTTGCCCGCCTGCACCGCTGCAAACTCTGTGATTCCAACCCGTGCATACGCCGCAACGTACATGGCGGTTCCAAGTCCCCACATGGTTTCATTGATGGTGGTCGGTATGGAGTTGCTAAGGATTCTTCCCGCAAATACTCTAGACCACCCAACGAAAGATCGAAATGAACCGGCGATGATATTCTTTCGACCAAAAATCATGTAAGTAACCAGCATGGCTTCCACCAACCTGGCTATCAGCATCGCCAAGGCCGCACCCTCCACGCCCAATTGTGGTGCACCGAATTTACCGAACACGAGGATGTAACAAAGCAAAGTGTTGACGGAAAATGTCACAATGCTGATGTAAAGAGGGATTTTGGTTTGCTGGGTTGTACGCAGTGCAATTTGCATGGGTACCGAATAGGCAGACAATAGGAAGCATGGCGCTATCAGAACCACAAAGTCCTTGCCCATTGCAATGGTTTCCGGAATGTTGGTAAATATACCCAACACCTCTTCTGGGAAGAAAGTTGCCGGGATAAAAAAAATCATCGCGCCAGCCAAACAGACCGTCACGTTAAAACCAGCTGTCTTCCGGATCTGAGCCACATCCCCTGCTCCCCAGAATTGGGTCATAAAGGTGGAACAACCACTGGAAAATCCGAACACCACCATCCAGTATACGAAGTAGATTTGGATGGACACGCCCACCGCTGCCAGCTCGGCTTCCCCCAGGCTTCCAACCATCAAGCTGTCCACCAATTGAAGAGAGGACGCAATAAAACTCTGAAGGGCGATTGGTAACGCTACCCTTCTTAAATCTCTGTATAAATGTTGATTATGAACTGTTGGTGGTTGATTGATTGACATTTACTCCCCTAGCATGACGATTTTGAGACCGGCTTCGGCCAATAGGTCTACGGCAAGTTTATCCGGATAACCTTCCCGGACAACGATTCGCTTGATGCCTGCGTTGATTATCATCTTTGCGCAAATCACACACGGCTGATTGGTGATATAAATAGAAGCGCCTTCAATGCTCTGCGCCAAAGTTGCAGCCTGAATGATGGCATTTTGTTCTGCATGAAGGGCTCTGCACAACTCGTGGCGCTCTCCAGACGGGATGTTCATCTTTTCGCGGAGGCAACCGCCGATTTCCTCGCAATGAGGGATTCCCTTCGGTGCGCCATTGTAGCCTGTTGCGATGATGTGTTTGTCCTGAACAATAACAGCGCCAACGTTACGCCGCATGCAAGTGGATCGTTTGGCGGTCAGCATCGCCATCTCCATGAAATACTCGTCCCAGCTAGGTCTTTCCATTATAGTTCCTCTCTTTCGTAATATACTCTCATCAGATAAAGACCTTGGGGCTGTGCAGTACGCCCTGCTCTCTCCCGGTCTTTGCTCTGCAAAATTCCCTCAATTTGGTCGGGCCTGATTCGCCCTAAGCCCACTTCTACCAGGGTTCCAACTATGATTCGCACCATATTATATAAGAAACCATCTCCAGTGACATCGATGGTAATCTTCTCTTCGTTCTGGTTGACTTGCAATTCGCTGATGGTCCGTACTGTAGAATGCTTTTGGGGGCCACCGGTTGCCTGGCAGCTTTTGAAGTCATGAGTACCCACGAAGTGGGCCGCTGCTTCCTGCATATCCGCCACGTTAAGTGGTGGACCCACATATAAACAGTAGTTCCGATCAAATACGTTGCGGTTCTTGGTGTTGTGAATCACATACCTGTACGTCTTGGCCTTGGCATCGAATCGGGCATGGAACCGTTCCGGCACTTCCTGTACCTTTGAAATGTGAATGGAACCCGGCAACATATTGTTTGCCGCAAACATAATCCGCTCTGTTGGGATACCAAACTCTCCTGAGAAAGTGGCCCGTTGGCCGAAGGCATGAACCCCCGCATCGGTTCTGCTGGTGCCATCTAGTTCAACCGGAACCCCAAATACTTTGCTGAGTTCCTTTTGCATTGTACCCTGTACCGTGTTGTACTTCGGCTGAATTTGCCATCCATGGAATCCGCTTCCGTCATATTCGATGGTTAAGAGAATGTTTCGCACCATGTTGTCTATGCCTCAGTTCTGTCAGTCCAAGCACTGGCCACAGCAACAGCCACTGCATCTGCAACCCCGGGGGTAAACGCGCCGGGAATAATGTTTTCGGCACTCCGCTCCCCATCGGGAATCACAGCCGCCAGTGCGTACGCTGCAGCAACTTTCATGTCTTCGGTTATCTTCTGGGCGCGAACAGAAAGTGCGCCTTTGAACAATCCCGGGAAAACCAGGACATTATTGATTTGATTTGGGAAATCCGAACGTCCGGTGGCCACAATGGCAGCCCCTGCCGCCTTTGCCAAATCGGGCATGATTTCGGGTTCCGGGTTTGCCATGGCAAATACAATCGGATCCTTTGCCATGGTCTGAATCAATTCTTCAGTCAGCATCTTAGGTCCGGACACACCAATAAAAACCTTCCGCTCACGAATGCCGTCTGCCAACATGCCTGTTACTCCGGAAAGGTTGGTTTGGGCAGCCAGTTTTTGCATGGCTGGGTTAAGGTTCTCGTCATCCTTTTGTAATATGCCATGTTTGTCGCAGACCAGAATGTCTTTGACTCCGATGGAAAGAAGCATTTTAGCAATGGCTGTGCCGGCTGCGCCGGCTCCGTTGATCAAAACCGTCAGCTGATCAATTGCAATGTTCGTTACTTTTGAACAGTTTATCAAGGCAGCGGCTACCACCACAGCAGTGCCATGTTGGTCGTCGTGAAAAACCGGTATGTCCAACAAATCCTGTAGTTTTTCTTCGATTTCAAAACACCGTGGGGCAGAAATATCTTCCAGGTTGATACCTCCGAAGGTCGGCGACAAGGTTTGGACAATCCGCACAATTTCATCCGGATCTTGAGTGTCCAGACAAATAGGGATGGCGTCCACGCCAGCAAATTCTTTGAAAAGAAGCGCTTTTCCGTCCATAACGGGAATTGCTGCTGCTGCACCGATGTTGCCAAGTCCCAGTACGGCAGAACCGTCGCTGACGACAGCCACGGTATTTCCTTTGTTGGTATAGCGGTAAACCTCTTCAGGGTTGTCTTTGATCCGTCGGCAGGGCTCTGCCACACCGGGGGTATATGCTGTGGATAGGTCGTCTCGGTTTTTGACGCTGACCTTGCCCACAGTCTCCATTTTGCCCTTATGCTCTTCATGCATTTTGAGAGATGCTTCGTAGTAATTCATCTTTATTGCTCCACTTAATTTGGGTTACTTGGTTACTTTGAAAGAACTTTTTAGGTCGACAATCCGATTAAAGACCCGATGGTCGCCTTGTGTCAATCGGCTATCTGCGATGTAATAGCCATGGCGGAAAAATTGGAATCGGTCCCCTGGTCTTACTGCTGTAAGGCTGGGTTCTGAAAAGGCATTGAGCACCCTTACGGAGTCGGGATTGATTCGATTCTGACCGGATTCATCCTCTGTCATCAGGTAATCGTAATGACGAACGATAATAGGTAGTGCTGTGGTAGCCTCCACCCAATGAATGGTGCCTTTCACCTTTCTGCCTTCAAATCCGTCGCCGCTTCTTGTGAGGGGGTCGTAGGTGCAGTGGAGTTCCACTACATTTCCCATTTCATCTTTGATTGCCTCTGTGCATGTAATAAAGTAAGCGCCTTTGAGTCGTACTTCATTTCCCGGATACAGTCTGAAATAACCCTTAGATGGCACTTCCATAAAGTCATCCCCATCGATGAGGATTTCCCTTCCAAACGGAACCCGACGAGTACCCATTTCGGGGATATTCCGGTTGTTCTCCATTTCCATTTCTTCAAGGATACCTTCGGGGTAATTTGTAATAATCACTTTGATGGGGTTTTCTACCACATTACGACTTTCAACACGTCCTGCCAAGTCTTCTCGTACACAATGCTCCAAAAGTCCCACATCCACAGTGCTGTTGGATTTGGCTACACCAATACGATCGCAGAAATCTCTGATGGCTTCCGGGGTATAGCCCCTTCTCCTCAAACCTGCAATGGTCGGCATTCTGGGATCATCCCAGCCTTCCACAATACCATCGTCCACCAATCCCTTCAGCAGTCGTTTGCTCATGACCGTATGGGTCAGATTCAACCGGGCGAACTCAATCTGCTGAGGCGGCGCGGGCCACCAGCCAACTTCCTTAAGACACCAGTCGTACAAAGGCCGATGGTCTTCAAATTCAAGGGTACAAATGGAGTGAGTAATGCCTTCGATGGCATCCTCGATGGGATGAGCAAAGTCGTACATAGGATAAATACACCATTCGCCTCCGGTGTTATGATGGATTGCGTGGGCAATCCGATAAATAATTGGATCCCGCATGTTGATGTTGGGGGAGGACATATCTATTTTAGCTCGGAGCACCTTGGCTCCTTCTTCAAATTTTCCGTCTTTCATATCAGCAAACAGACCCAAGTTCTCTTCCACAGAGCGATTCCGATAAGGGCTCTCTTTGCCGGGCTCCGTCAGTGTCCCACGGTATGTTTTCATTTCGTCCGCCGTCAACTCGCAAACATAGGCTTTGCCCTTGTTAATCAGTGCAACAGCTGCGTTGTACATGGTTTCAAAATAGTCCGAGGCCCAAAGTCTTTCATCCCACTCAAATCCCAACCATCTTACGTCTTCCTCGATGGAATTGATATACTCCACGTCTTCCTTGACAGGATTGGTGTCATCATACCGCAGATTGCATTTGCCTCCATACTTTTGGGCAGTGGTGAAATTCAGGCAGATGGACTTGGCATGACCGATGTGCAAATATCCATTGGGTTCCGGCGGAAACCGGGTAATCACCTTGCCGCCATATTTCCCTGACTCATTATCCTTCTCGATGATGCTATGAATAAAATTAGTTGATGTTGCATTGTTTTCAGACATTCCCGAACCTCCATGTAATCGATTTGATGAATTATTATAACATATTGTATGCTATAATAACATCGTATCAACAAGAAAAAGGAGGCCGAAATGGCACTGAACAGACAAAAAATCAGTTTCCTGAACCTTCCAACGCCCCTTCAATTCTTACCCCGGGTATCCGAAGACCTGGGCATCTTACTCTACATGAAGCGGGACGATATGACAGATCTAGGAATGGGTGGAAACAAGTTGCGCAAATTGGAATATTATCTCTTTGATGCAAAGGCAAAGGGCGCCACCACCCTGCTTACTGTAGGCGGTGTACAGACCAATCACGGCAGGTTAACTGCGGCGGTTGCTGCCAAAGTTGGACTCAAATGTGCCATCGTTGCCATTGATGACTATCCCGGAGAAGTATCTTCCAATCTTCTTTTGGATCGGATTATGGGCGCTGACGTTTTTTTGTCAAAACTCCAAAAGGACATCCCCTACGAAGATCAATTGAATCAGGCAGTCGACCGAGTTCGCTGTCAATACGAAGCAGCCGGCGAAATGGTTTATTTTATTCCCATGGGTGGCTCCGGCGAAGTCGGTGTCCCCGGGTATTACGACTGCGCCGTGGAATTGGCTGATCAGACCAGTTTTCTGAAACTTTCTTCCAGCAAACTGGTGGTTTCTGTCGGCAGCATGGGGACATATATGGGACTTTTTACCGGCATCCAAAACGAAGGCTTGGATTTATCGCTGGAAGGCATAGCCATTGCACCTTTTTACAAAGACCCGGCAGCTCATGCCCTGGCATATTACGAGAAGGTTCGAAACTATTACAATCTTAAAGACAAAGCGGACTTTTCGGATTTCCATATCAGCAATGACTACACTTTTGGGGCGTACAACAATCCTATAAAAGAAGTCCGCGAGGCGGTTTATTATATGGCCCGAAAAGAAGGCATCCTCTTGGATCCCTGTTATACCGGTAAGACTTTTTATGGGTTGCTAGACCAGGTGAAAAAAGGCAAAATCTCTCAAGGGGAGACGGTCATCTTCCTCCATACCGGTGGTCAACCAGGCCTCAATGGCCCCAACCATCGTATGGCAATGGAAGCCGAATTGTTAGGAGGCGTCCATCTATTGTAATGGTTCTATCTGTTTGATGTAAACTGGTACAACGGATTATAAAACAAAAAGCCCAGGCAGAATTGCCCGGGCTTTTTTATATTGTATGGTATTGAATCGTTTCTTCAGAGATGCTAGGATTTTATCTTTTTTGGTTCTACCGACAATGAAATCACGAAGAGGATTGCTGAGATTGCAAGGAACACATAAGCAGCCAATTGTATCGCGCCAAGCATCCCTTCCCAATTTCCAAACAGCACATTTAGAATGCCATCCGGGTAGGTCTCCTCATAGTATCCATCCGCTGCTCCAAAGTAATCGGATCCTTCAAACCAATACAGCCAAGGTTTTCCGATAAGTCCCATAATGGCAATCACCAGAAAATTAAATGACATCCTGCGCGTATCGCCAACGGCCAGCTTTGTGCGGGGATTCAGTGGATATCCCACCGGATCTTTTTTGGCCAGTCCGCCGTACATCCGTTTCCAAATGTAGTACAAGACGGGTCCGGAAACGATACCAATCATTCCCCCGATAAAGTACTCTGTTCCATTGATAAAGAAGGAACAGATTCCGATGAAAATGGGTACAATGGCAATCAAGCAGAGGAAGGCATATCCGCCCGGGATTTTGAACTTTAGCTGTTCTGCCGGAATTCTCTTTCGAAGGATCATGGCAGAGATAAAAATCATGATGTAGGCCGAAACCAACAGGAATACATCTACTACTATGACAACTTCAAAAGGTAGTACACACAATGCCATGTTTGTAATGGCAACGGATAATACAGCAACGTAAGGTACGCCGTGTTTTTTGTCGCACTTGACCAGAATCGGCGGTGCTAGGTTGTCATCTGCCAGAGCAAAGAATCCTCTGGACCCTGATGCGATGTATGTATTATAGATGGAGCACTGTGCCAGTACAGCCACGCCCACAAAGAATAGTCCGAAAATCGGACCCCAATGAACTGAGATGACATCAGCATAGCCAATCGTTCCAGATCCTGTCCCCCAGAGTAACCATGCCGGCACATCTGCTGCATTTACACCCCAATACTCTGCGGTGTCTGCAATGACTTGGGGATCAAGAATCTTAGCTGCGTCTTCACTCCCTATGGAGGCCAGCCCCGCGATTGTAGGCAGAATATAAACCGCCATAATCAAAGGAACCGTAATAAGTGTTGCTTTCGGAATCACTTGAGGGTTCTTCACTTCCCCCGCAATGGTGGACATAGATTCATATCCGGAATACATCCACATACCTAACGCAATGCCCATTCCTATGTAATAAATCCACCCTTCGAATGCAACCCCTTCGAAACCGGTTACACCAAATAGACCGTCTGCGGTAATGGGATCAAACGGATTCTGCTCCCAGTTCATAAAGCCACAAACAGCAACCATACCGAAGGCGATAATAACCAGAACAGACAAAATCGTGCTGACAATGCCCACATCTCGGACACCACGAATGTTGATATACGTAAAAACAAAAATCATGCCGAATTTAAAAATGGTTTCAGGCATAAACCCCCAGTCAAACTGGTCTGCCAGATAACCACCTGCTAGAATAACGTATAATGTGTTATCAATATAAATCGAGATGGTTCTCCACCATCCTGCTTGGAAGCCCCAGTATTCTCCCAGTGCTTCCTGGACCCACTTATAGTAGCCACCTTCCTGGGGTCTTGCAGAACCCAGTTCAGCTGCGACGAGGCCCAACGGAGTGCTCCATATAAACGGTAGCACAATCAACATGATTAGTGTCAGTCCTGGTCCGGCACTTGGTATCATTTCCTCTATACCATAAGCGCCTGCGGCACAAAGACAGAAAATCATGAAGACCACAGTGGACACTTTCACGTCATGTTTTTTTAGACCGTGTTCACCGGTGTCCATCGCAATGGACTTCTTTTCTTCACTCATTTGTTCCCTCCTAAAACAATACAACAATACTTCCTCTTATTTTACTCCCAGAAGGTTGGGTCTGTAAACATTTTTTGAACATTTACACAATCATCAGCGCTCGTGAAACCCTCGTATTTCAACGATTATTTTGAAGTTTGCCGAATTCAGCAAATTAAACAGTAAATGACAGCAAATAAGTTCAAGTGGGAATGTTCCTTGCTGCTGTGTTGTAGTAGAACAAGTATACAGAATATCCGGAAACCATCCATTGACTTACCCTTCTTTGCTGCTGTACTATGAGTACATCCAAAAAACTATCAGGAGGATTCTTTATGAAAGAGTATAGCATCTCACATCTGGTCAAATCGGAGGACCTGAACCACCACGGCACATTATTTGCCGGTCGTTCTGCAGAATGGTTGGTGGAAGCCGCTTTTGTCGCCGCTGCATCGGAGCATGGCAGGCCGCAGGACGTACTATGTATCAACATCCACGGTTTTATTTTTAAGAAACCCGTTCCAAAGGGAACAATATTAACACTAAAATCCAGAGTGGTGAAGGTTGGACATACCAGTGTCGTCGTATATGTCAAGGCAATCTCTGAAATCGAAAAAACCCAACATGTCGATGGCTTTCTTACTTTCGTCTGTGTTGAGCCTGACACCAAGAAAAAGCGTTTGGTGGACATCAAGCTTGATGAAGCCACAGACTCTGAAGAGACGAGGATTCGGGAGCGAGCCGAACTGCTATAAAGCATTCGTATAAAGAAAGAGAGAGGACGGAAATCCGTTCTCTCTCTTTTGTTTGTATTTAATGGTTCTATTCGTTGTGTGTCTTATTACTCTTTCGGCGGGAATTTGTCATCCATTTCGACTTCTTTTTTGTCTTCTTCTGTTGTGCAGAATAAACAACCAGCCGGGTATTTTTCGTCGAAGAGTACTTCATCGTGGCCAATAATAACGGTGGTTCGTACTTTGCCCATCATAGCAGCTATTTTGTATGCGATCATGGGAAGGAAGGTGCATGCTACTCCGACAACGAAGACGAAGGCGTCTTCAACGAAGAGAGCAATCAATGCAGCAATCATAACGAAGTTTGAGAAGTAAGCAAGTCCCGGGAACCATCTAGCTTTAACGGTCAGGGCTTCCTCAATCTTGTATCCTCTTTGTTTCAGTCTCTTTCTGAATACAATCTGTGACCAGCAAATAGCTACCCAGCAGATGGTTCCGGTAAATCCGGACAAACCTAGCAGACGAATATAGAAGTTATAACCACTATCACCTGCCAAGCCCAAGGTATCCAGGGAATATCCGATTACAAATACAACCCAAATCGGTACGATGGTGAAGATGGTTGCATTCTGCGGTACATGGAATTTGTTCAGTTTTGATAAGAACTTCGGAGCCAAACCTTCAACAGCCAGACCATATACGGTACGGACTGTGCCATAGAAACCAGAGTTAGCACAGCTGAATGCTGCAATCATGGTAACCATGGTGAAAATTCCGGCAGCCCAGCCTAATCCATACTGTTCCATAACAACTGCGAATACTGAGTATTCTTCAGTCGCGCCAGCCACTTCTTCGATGCCCATCTGTGCATATGGGAAAATGATGGTCAACAGGAATACGGGGATGACGTAAATCAGGATGATTCGGAAAGCAACTTTTCTGCAAGCAGCAGGAATGTTCTTTTCGGGGTCTTGAGTTTCAGCCGCGGACAAGCCTACAATTTCGGAGCCCTGGAAGTTAACCAGTGTCCAAATAGCCATGGTGACGATAATAATCAGGCCTGCAGGGAACAGCTGATCCCAGGTGGAACCTTCGCCGGAAAGCAGAATCTGGAATCCGATGATGCCTTCGACGCCATCATATCCAGCGCCTGTTGGCATAGTGCCAACGACACCAAAGAAGATGCCGACACCGCAGATGACGAACATTGCAACAGCCAAAATTTTGGCAATGGCCATAACGGATTCGATGTGACCAAACCACTTAACCTGATACACGTTGATTAATGTCAACAGTAGTAGTGCAACTAGGCCCCAAATAAATGTGGAGAATGCCCAAGCAGCATCGTCAAAGGACAGCCCTGCAAAGGATCCCATCCAGTCTGCAATTCCTTGTGGAATTGGAAGCTGAATAAAGTAGTTCATGAAATATCCGGTAGCAAGTGCTTCCGACGGAATGTAGAAAATCCAGTTTGCCCAGTAAGCCCAGCCAACACCGGTTGCGATAGACGGTCCCATAAATTCTTTTGCGTAAGTGACGTAGGAACCTCTTCTTGGAATGTTTACCAGCAATTCTGCAAAAGACTGCATAACGCCGTAAATGGTAATTCCAGCTAAAATGTAAGCGATAAGTACTGCACCGGGGCCCATATCTCCGTAAACTACGCCTAGTCCAAGGAAATAACATGATCCGATGATTCCGCCCAATGCGATGAGCGAAACGTGCCAAGCTTGTATACCACGATGGAGTCCTTCTCCCTCAGCGGTATGCTCAGCCTTTCTCATTTCTTTTTCTGCCATTTCTTCCTCCTTATAAAAAATATCTTCTAAAAAAAATAACCACAAAAAACACAAAGGTTTTGTGGGAAGATGACGCCTTATTATTTCACAGATAACCACATCTGTCAATAAAAACAGAATGTCCGATTTGAGGTTTTTTTAGCATGTTTAATTTCACTTTCAACGATTATAGTTGTCTTCTGCCTTCCATGGCCTTGAGCAAAGTAATTTCGTCGGCATATTCCAGGTCACCACCTACCGGGATGCCATGGGCAATCCGGGAGACTTTAATACCGGAGGGTTTGATCAGTCTTGCAATATACATTGCCGTAGCTTCCCCTTCAATGTTTGGATTGGTCGCAATAATCAGCTCTTCCACATCTCCTTCCTGCAGGCGGATGATTAGTTGCCGTAGATTGATGTCATCCGGTCCGATGCCTTCCATGGGAGAAATTGACCCATGCAGCACATGGTACTGACCGGTGAACTCTTTGATTCGCTCCAGTGCAACAACATCCTTGGGATGCTCCACTACACAAATTATTTTTTTGTTTCGAGTCGGATCCAGGCACAGTTCGCAAGGATCTTTGTCTGTCAAATTCCCGCAGATGGAGCAATACATCATGGTTTTTTTGGCAATTAAAATAGAAGAGGCCAGGGCTTCCGCTTCGGCGTCTTCTAATGAAAGAATATGAAAAGCCAGCCGTTGGGCGGTTTTTCCCCCAATGCCCGGTAGCTTGGACAACTCGCCTATTAGAGTCGTCAGCGGCTTTGCATAGTATTTCATTACATCATTCCCGGCGGCAAGCCAAGGCTGCTGCTCAATTTTGCCATTTCATTCTGCGAAACCTCTTCCATTTGACGAATGGCTTCATTGGCTGCGGTCAAAATCAAGTCTTCCAACATTTCGATGTCGTCCGCATCAACGACTTCCGGTTTGATTTTGATGGAGGTAATTTCTTTTTTTCCGTTAGCAACCACTGTCACAGCGCCTCCACCTGAAGTGGCGGTCGCTTCCATTTTTTCTATTTCGCCCTGCAGCTCATCCATTTTCTTTTGCATGGCTTGAACCTGCTGCATTTGTTTTTGCATGTCTTTGCCACCGCCACCTGCGCTCGGTGCTTTTGGCCGTTTGCCGGCCTTCATTCCTTTGCCCATACTGTCCTACCTTTCATGTTTAAGTCCAAATCTGGTCTTATTTGAGTTTTACTCAAGTCTTATTCTACATCTACTGGGAATCCCAGCATGCTTTCAAGCTTGCTGGCTACTTCTTTGGGGTCGTCTTCTTTTTTGGCATTTTCATTGCCATCTCGGGTCACGCAGCGCATCCGCCGCCGTTTGCCTGTGTGTTTTTCCATTAAGTCTTCTATAATCATACAGTTGTTTTCCAGGTACGCTTTGACCGTGTTGCTGGAGGCTACCATAAATTCAGCATCGGTAATTTTTTCAAGGGATGCTCCTTTTCGTATGATGTTAAAGCTACCCTTCTGAGTTTCCCCATCTTCAAATATTTTTGTCCAGAGCAAATCCATATCAGGGAAAATGGAATCCTCTTCAGAATTAACCGGGGTTGTCGTTTCCTTTTCTGCTTTTGTTGCCGGGTTCGCTGATGTCGCCGGGTCCGCTGATGTTGCCGGGTTCTCTGATGTTGCCGGGCTTATCGACTTCAATTCTGCTTGTTTTGTGATCAACGGTTTCGTCTGGATTCCCTGGGAATCTGCGCCACGAGTAGCCAGTTTGATCAAGGCCATTTCCAGCAGAATGCGGGGTTGTCCCGACCATCGGCTTTCAGCAATAATCGATGATAGTTCGAGAATGGCATAGTTGATCTCCGGCAGGTCTAGCCTCCCGCTTTGCTCTCTAATTCGGTCGATGTTCTCGGTGGACATATTGAGCATGTCCTCCGGGTTTTTTATGAACTTCGTCATCATTAAATTTCGGTAGTGTGCCATCCAGCCCTTTAGAACTTCCCGCGCGTCTTTGCCTCCGACCAGAATTTGATCCACTATCAACAATCCTTCCGCAGGATTATGAGTTGCTACAGCTTCGGTAAGCAAAATATAGGTGTCTTCGCCTACAGCGCCTAAGGACTCTAGCACGTCATCACGATTTACTTGGTCGCTTTTTCCCGATATGCACTGATCCAGCAAGGTCAGCCCGTCGCGAACCGAGCCATCAGCATGGATGGCGATGAGTCGCAGGGCATCGTCCGTGATTGATGCATTTTGCTTCCTGCAGATTTCCTGCATGCCGCCTAGGATTTTGTCTTCACCAACTCTGCGGAAATCCATCCGCATGCAACGGGACAATATGGTGGCCGGAAGTTTTTGGGGTTCGGTGGTTGCTAAAATAAACATCACATGGGAGGGGGGTTCTTCCAAGGTTTTGAGTAATGCGTTGAATGCCCCGGTGGAAAGCATATGGACTTCATCAATAATAAAGACTCTCCGCTTACCCACGGCAGGGGGATACTTGACACTGTCTCGAAGTTCACGGATGTTGTCCACTCCATTGTTGGACGCTGCGTCGATTTCAACGATATCCATGAAGCTACCTTCTTTGATAGAAAGACAGTTGGCACACTTACCACAAGGGCGGTTTTCTGAATCCAGACAGTTGACCCCTTTGGCCAGCAATCTTGCCACGGTGGTTTTTCCGGTTCCTCTGGTGCCACAGAAAAGATAGGCATGGTTCACCGTGCCCAGCCTAATTTGGTTTTCGAGGATTTTGACGATGTGTTCCTGCCCTAGGACCTCTTCAAAGATTTCGGGTCGATAGGCACGATATAACACTTTGTACATATTGTATTCTCCGGTCCAATAAAAATTGCCTTTTGAAGGCTCCACAGGCAGGAACAGGCTTGTCTGCGGCACATAAGAGCTTCCACTTATTGCTGCTTCCTTCCGGACCTGACAAGGTTCGCAGAGTCCTATTGCGCAGGACCCATTCCACACCGGGCGGAGCCATCAAAAGGCAATTGACGCTTGTTTATTATATGCTTTCCAACCTAATTCGTCAACCGACCACTTTGTACAGTTCGTCTCCTGCCGGCGGGGCGATTTCCATTAATTCTCCACCCACTTCCATCTTGATTCCTTGTTCCGCAGTTCTAATCATCCCGACACAGGTGGCTTGCACTCCGGCTTCTTCCAATGCACATAGCAACTCATCCTTTTGATCCGGTCCAGTCATGATAATCATGGAGCCGCTGGAAATAAGTCGCAAATAATCAATATCGTATTGGTCGCATATTTTTCTGGTCACTTCCTCCACCGGTATGGATTCCACCCAAATCTCAGCACCCACGTTGCCTCGACGGCACATTTCCCATACCGCACCCAGCACGCCGCCTTCTGTGATATCATGCATGCCACTGGTGCCAATTTTCCCTGCGATAATACCTTCTTTCACAACACTGACTTTGTCCATCATAGACTTGGCCATGCTGAGTTCTTCTGTGGTAAGAATACCAAGCAGATCCGCTTCGTAATCGCTGGCAATGATTGCGGTTCCTTCTAGGCCCGCTGTCTTGGTCAGCAAGATGAAATCTCCGGGCTTCATAGCCTCCCGATGCTTGGACGCCCACTTTTCTCCCCGCCCGATGGCAGTGGAAACGATGATGGGTTTATTGACTGCGTTGGTGATCTCTGTGTGTCCTCCAATGATTTCAACACCCAATGCCTCCGAGGTTGCGGCAGCTTGATTCATGATTTCTTCAATGTCGGCGGTTGTGGTGCCCTCTGGCATCATCACCGTCAACATGATGCCAAGAGGCTCTACGCCGTTTGAGGCAATGTCATTGCACGAAATATGAATGGCCAGTCGACCGATGTCGCCAACCGCTGCGGTAATGGGGTCTGTGGACATGACGCATTCATAGTTGCCAAAGTCAACCACTGCACAATCTTCACCGATGCCCGGGCGTGTCAACACTTCCGGACGCTTGAATGTAATCTTCTTGAATACGATTTTTTCCAGCAAATCGCTGTCGAGTTTTCCGACTTTAAGCATGTGATTCTCCCGTCATAAACTGTTCTATGAAATCTTGTTCCGACAAAATCGGAACGCCCAGTTCTTTTGCTGTTTTATTTTTTGAGGAACCGGACTTAGTATCATTGTTGATTAAGTAAGAAGTTTTTGCACTGACCGAACCGGCCACTTTTCCACCTCTTGCCTCAATAGCTTCTTTTAGGGTCTCCCGGTTTTCATATTTTTCTAGGCTCCCGGTGATAACAAAGGTCAAATTGGCTAGGTTTTGCGTTTCTTTCATAGGCGCGGCTTCCAGTTGAACTTCTAACAATAGGTCTTTTACCTTACGTTGATTCTCTGAATCTTTGAAATAAGAGGTAAAAGAGGCGGCCATGATGGGTCCGATGCCTTCAATCTCCATGAGTTCCTCTTCGGAAAGCCCCTGTATCTTGAGCCAGTCGTTGCCGCAATGACGGGCGATGAGTTTGGCGTTGGCCAGTCCAACCCCACTGATACCTAACCCGTACAGCAATCTGGCAGGTGTGGTTTTTCGACTTCTATCTACGGCTTGTATCAGGTTGTCATAGGATTTTTGCCCAAATCCCTCCAGAGTGACAATCTCCTCCCGAAACGCAGGGAGCCGAAAGAAGTTGGCAAGTTCTTTGATATAGCCATGAGCGACGAATTTTTCGATGGTAGCCTCCGACATGCCTTCAATATTCATGGCATCTCTGGCAGCAAAATGGGCAAAGGATTTGATTTGTTTCGCCGGGCAGAGGGGGTTGGTGCAATATAAGGTTAGGATTCCTTTTTCGTCATTCATTTTGGTGGCGCCACCACAAACCGGACAAGCCGTTGGAATTTCAAGGTTGTTCGTACCAGTCAGATTCTCTGCAATCTGAGGAATAATCATGTTGGCTTTGTATACGCGGATTTCGTCACCAATCCCCAGTTTCAGCTCTTTGAGAATGCTGATATTGTGGACACTGGCCCGAGACACGGTGGTTCCTTCCAGTTCTACCGGTTCAAACACCGCGATGGGATTGATCAATCCGGTGCGGGAGGCACTCCATTCGACTTCAACCAATCGAGTGCTTTTGATTTCATCCCGCCATTTGAAAGCAATGGCATCTTTCGGGAACTTGGAGGTCTGCCCCAGCGACTGACCGTATTCGATGTCATCGAAAGTCAATACCAGGCCATCAGATGGCAAATCGCTTCCTGCCACCTCATGTTGGAAAAGGTCGATGGATTGCCGGAGGGTCTGTGCGTTCACCGGATGGTTTTCCACCACATCAAATCCCAGAGACTCCAACCATTCCAATTGTAGATGGCGAAGGGCAAAGTCGTGGTTCTCTCCATTGACCAACGAAAAAGCGATAAAATGAACGCCGCGCTCGGCGGTGATTTTGTTGTTTAATTGTCTGACTGTTCCGCTACAAAGGTTTCTTGGGTTTTTGTATTTGGCTTCTAGCTCCGGAAGTTCGGCGTTGATTTTTTCGAAGGAGGTATAGGGAATAATCGCCTCACCGCGTAAGACCAGCTCCCCGTCAAAAGGAATCCGAACCGGTAGATTGGTGAAAACTCGGGCATTGGGCGTAATGACCTCACCGATTTCTCCATTCCCCCGGGTTACAGCCTTATATAAGGTGCCGTTTCGATAGGTGAGAACAATGGTCAAGCCATCTAGCTTCCAGGATAGCAATCCTTCCTTATCGTCCAGCCAGGAAATCAGATCTTCTACACTTTTGGTTTTGTCTAAAGATAGCATTTTGACGCTATGAGCTTCTTTGGGCAGGCTTGCAAGGGTTTCATACCCCACCTTTTGTGTTGGGCTGTTGGCTAGAATGATGCCGGTTTCCTTTTCAAGAAGCAATAGTTCGTCATATAATTTATCATAGGTTAAATTCGGGATCAACTCCTCGTCGTCCCGATAGTAGGCTTTGGCCGCGTTGTTTAAGGTTGTGACCCGTTCTTTCATTTCCTGTTGAATGGAACTGTTATCTTTCATATTGATATATTACCATAAATCTTGGAATAGCAAAACCGCCAAGCGTCAACCTTGGCGGTTTTTTTGTACCTGCTGGATTTACTCTGTAGATTTTAATGTATTACAGCTCCACTACTTTGGTAGCGAGGGTTATGCCTAGGTCTTTGGCATAATTGAAATAGGTGTCTACCTGATCCATGGTCAACATATCAGATGAAATCAAGCCCACCTGATCATATTGGTCGTTGACGAATAACTTTGAGAACAGGAAGCCTCCCTGCCCGGTCAAATACATTTCAGCAGTAATGCCTTCCTTTTTGAAGGAGTCCACCAGTCCGGGCGCTTGAACGTGGGTTTCAACCTTGACCTTTTTGCCATCTTTTTCTCCATAGGCTTCTACGACCATGCATCCGGAATCCGACACCAAGCCTTCTTGAATAATTTCAGCTATTTCTTCCTTGAACTTTGGTGCGTGTGGAATGTGTTTCAAAATCACGTCAAATGGTGCAACCTCAACCCCTCCTATGGATTCTTTTTCATGAGACAAAAGGCCTGCTCGATATAAAGGTGCAGCAAAATCCATCCCCACACCGGCATATTTAAAGTAAGCATTCCGAGCGCCTTTTAAATATTTATCTGCATTGAAACTATAGTGTAACGGTTCGTCGTGGCAATGCTCATAGAACACTATTTCCCGATCTGATTCTTCAAACTTCCGCCGGGTTGGTAGACCAAATGCCGGGGTGCGCACCAGTTTTCCATTCTCATAAGCATAACCGGGCTCAGACATATCGTGGAGTGCCGTTACCGGAGACCACCAAAATGGTAGAAAACGTTTGGCTTCTACCCCTTCCCATACGAAATTATAGATGGTTTCGCAGCGATCCAAATATCGGACTGCATCCCTTGTGGCGACACATATCAGTCCCGGGCCCGATCCGGTTCCTACCAACGCCAGTTTTCCGATGGCAGCAAATTTCGGTCCATATACATCGTATTGAATCCGGACGCTTTCTACCCAGTCTTCATGAAGTGCAGTTGTAGCAGCATAATCCTGGTAGTTTGCGCCTACCTCCAGCGCGGCGTCCAAAACGTTTTTTGTACATTCCAACGGGAGTCCATTAAGAATTAAATCCACCCCCTGTGCGGCGCGAACAATACTGTCTTTGTTGTGTGCGTCTACCAGGGTTCCTCTGGCCTTTTTTAGTACGGAGACAATTCCGTCTACGGCACTTTGGTCCATATCTGCACAAATAATTTCCCCTACGTTTGGTTCTTGGTCTAGTTTCCGGGCAGCTGCGGAGCCCTGTGCACCGACGCCCAAAACAAGTATCTTTTTCATTTTTCACCTCTTACCGGACAGTATTTCTTTGTAACCGCCCTCTGGCATCAGTATACTTTTTTCGCCACGAGGCTGAAATGCATATCTTGTCACATATTCATGGGTTCCATGTGGTTTTTCTGCTTGCAACGGGGAAAGTTTCAGAAGTATAATGAATGATAGCAAGATACATATGTTATTATAGCAACATTTAAAGGAGCACGGCGATGATTCATCATGAACCTATACACTACAGAAGCAATCTGCCTTTTTCTGCTAACTTCATCAACGTTCGCGGAGAACCCGGACATTGCCATAAAGAGCTAGAAATCCTTCTATTGCTTCGGGGATTTTCACACTGCAAAATATACCATATGGATTATGCGTTGCTACCGGGTGATATGATCATTGCCGATGTGGAGGATTTGCATCGGATTCATGATTCCTCTGAGGATGTGCTGATGTTACAGCTCCACCTTGATGCCCAAAAATTTGAAGAAATCTACCCCAATATCAGTTCTACCTACTTTGTATGCGAGGACCCGGGGGCGCTCCACAGAGAGGATACCGCTCTCAAGGGAAAGCAACAAGTGCTGAAGAGCCAACTTGCAAAACTAATGATGGATAGTCTTGGCAGTTACAATGATTTTGTACTGCACACGGACAACATCAATGATTTGGTATCCACCTTAATCAGGCACTTTCGGGGTTTTTATATGGAAGACTTCCAATACCGTGTTGGAAGGGATAATGTAAGCGATGTAGATTTGGATAGGATGTCTCGGATTACCAGTTATCTACTCACGCACTATGACAAAAAAGTGTCTCTAGAAGAGGTCTCTGCCACAGAACACTTGAACCCTTACTACGTTTCTCATCTGATTAAAAATACGCTGGGAATACCATTCCAGAATTTTGTGAATGGCATTCGTCTGGAGTTTGCCGAAAAAAGCTTACTCTTCACCGATCAAAGCCTGACTCAAGTTGCTGATGATTGTGGGTTTTCCTCTCTGAACTACTTCAATAAATGCTTTCGCGCCTGGTATGGTTGTACCCCAGCTCAATATCGAAAGACGATTTCTAAACCTGAAAGAGTAATCGGATTGCCATTCAGTCAGGAGGAGGCTTTGGATTTAACCGGCAAGTATCTGACGCCGGTGGTCGCTATCAAAAAGCTTATGCTGGCTCCTGCTTTGAACGCTTCTCTCACGACACTTCCCTCCGAGGAAACCCATTCCATATGTCAAGGAACCTTTCGCCCTAGAATTCTGATTCGCAATCAGGAAGACCTTCTAGGTTTGGGGTTTCTGCGTGAGCAGATTCTTGCAATCAAACCCGCAGCATTTCTCGTCGACAAACGGGTTCTGACCCCTCTGGCATTTGGGGGGTTGCAAACCTTTGACGTTCCCATCGAGGAAATGGAACTTTCAGTGGAGCCGGTTTCGGACCAGAAAATTCATAATTCAGCAATGGCTCTTGCCCACATCACAGGGCACGCACACAACATACCACTTCCTTTCATTCCTCTGTTTGGCCAAAGAAATGCCCTTTTTCTGCAAGAAGGGTTGGCCACGCCACACTATACTGGATATCAGATTCTCGCTCAACTCGCGGAGAATGATTTGACGGTGTCCCCCCAAGTGCTTTGTGCCCAGTCTGAAAATGAAATGACGTTGATTTTATATAATCAGGATCCCCGAGCAATTTTAAACGTACGATTGCAGACAAAAAATCTTCCGGAGCAATTTGTTTTAATGAAAAAGCAAATTCCGGAAGAAAACAATTGCTATACGATTTTACAGGCGCTGGGGAACCCCGCGTTTCTGCCTGCAGAGGTGATTCGGGAAATCGACCAATCTCATCTTGGTCTTCCCCACTTTCTCATGGTGGAACGGGCGGTATCACCGGTTTTAGATTTCATGGTTTATCCGCAGCATGTGACACTTCTGGTGTTTTCAACAATTTCCACTTTGTAATTGAAGAAAAGCCGCCATACTTCCCCGGTTGCTTCCGTCTCTTCTATGGGAGAAAAACAAATCCGGTCTTTGAAAGGTGCATAAATCTGTGGAATACAGGTGATCCGGTCGGATTCCTGCATCCAGGAAAAGAATCTCATTGGACAATGTCAAATCGAGTAGTGCTTTCCCCGACTGCATTGGCAAAATCACCTCACCGGCTCGATCTTTTCCCAACAACTCCACAAAGGCTTCTACCACTTCAAATCCTACTTCAAAAGCCGCCCGTCCAATGCCCGGGCCTATACAAACCAGCAGGTCTTCCCGCCTGGAGCCAAAGGCTTTTTCCATGGCTTCTAATGTTCTGATGCCGATAGATTGCTTCGTCCCTCGCCAGCCGGAATGGGTTAATCCGATCGCCCGGTTCACTGGGTCAAGAAAATACAAAGGCAGACAGTCTGCATGAAGGGTGACCAAGGTCACGCCTTTCAAATTAGTTACCATGCCGTCGATTTCCGAAAGATCCTTGGGTCGCGTGATTCCTTTGCCCACATCTGAAGACTCAACCACTTTGATATTGTCGGTATGGGCTTGCCAAACCGAAGTCATGTTGGACCTATTGACTTCCAATGCTTGGGCCATCCGCTCATAGTTCTGAAGGACATTCTCTTTGGTGTCCCCCATGGTAAATGAAAGATTCATCGTCGCATAGGGGCCGACACTCACGCCCCCATCTCGAACTGAAAACCCATGCCGAACAAGATTTGTATCTTCCAGCGCAGAAAATGCAAGAAATGGCGTGCCACCATGTTCCCGAAGCACCATACTATTCACGAAGGTTTCCCCCTTTTACTAATTCAATTCGACCAATAATTTTGTTTTCACGTAACAGAACTTCCATTCGCTTTTCATCTTCTATCTCAAAACGCAAAACAATCCCACAGCCGGCTGAGAACTGGCTGGGGATTGGAATCAAGGCCACTGGCAAATGGTTCCTGACTAACTTTTCGCCAATGATTGCATCGTGAGATGTGTCAAACAGCACTACACCATATTCGTTTTCATTGCGTTTCATTGAATTCTTCTTTCTGAAAGCGTTTCTTCATTAAGCCTTGTATTCTTGGGCGGTTGTATCTTTGCGCAATGATGCAAGGCATATTCAGCGCGATTGCGTAAATAAGCATGATCCATATCACTTCTGGAGGGGCAATGAACCCAAATGCCCAAAACGGAAAGATTGCCATAACATGGCTCATTTCTGCCCGGCAAGATTCAATTAAAAACCGCTGCAAGTTGGCATGAGTCACGTGTTCCAGATTTTTCTTGCAAAACTCCACTCCCATCAGTGCACCACCGTCCGGCAGGTATTTTTTCCAGCTTTGTACCCGGAACCATTTGCGGTAAATATCGCCTTCTTGTTCAAATTCAAAACTGGCAAAGGGGAACTTGGATGGCTTGAAATAACGGTTTGGTATTTTCAGACAGATGTATGAAACCAACGTCTGAATCACGGCCCACAGCAAAAAACACAGGGCGATGGCAACAGGTTTTGGCAAAAACAGTATTTGCATATTACGCCTCCGGTTTCATTTTACGGCCCTTCCAAGTCACCTGTTGATGAAAAAGTTTTTTCCACAAGGACCAGCAAAAAGTAACCAGAAATACCAACATAAAAACGGGATAAAACAGCATCGTTCCTCGGGGGAAGTTACCAATTTTGGGAGCAATTCGATGGAGTTCTGCCACCCAAATCCCATAAAAAAACAGGTAGACCAGGGCATCACCATATTCGCCGGTACATAATGCTTGAAGCATATATAGCGGAGCTGCAGTGCAGGATGTTACCCACGCTACCATGGGTACAAAAAGTTTGAGAGGGGTTTTGCCGGCACCTGTAGCAAAATTTTTAGTCCATCCAAGAAATAGGGATTTTATTCCTCCTCCGTACATTCGAAAAGAAATATCTCTTCCTCCCACAAAAAGCCGATATTTCTTGCCGGCCAGCGTCAGAACATCTCCAAGTGCCAAGTCGTCGGCGATGGCGCGTTGTGCCACTTTGTGTCCACCAATTTCGTCATAGTCCGCTTTTGAAATGAGAATGACGGGACCATAAAGGCCAACGCTAAAGTTTTTTTTAGGCAGTCCGGTTCCATTGGCTCCAATCAAGATGATGTTAAAAAAAATGGAGAGCTGTTCGTATGCTTTTTGGATGCTGTGGTAAGGCTGCACGGAAATCGTGCAACTGTCGGTTTCAAAGGCTCTACGTAGTTTGGCCAGTCCCTCAGGTGCCAATCTAACGTCCGAATCCAAAAACAACAGCAACTGGCCTTTTGCTCTCTCTGCTCCCTTAAGGCATGCCCAGGCTTTTCCCATCCAATCTTCAGGTTTATCAAAAACATCGATTAGCACCACGTTCTCCCCCGCAGCCAATATCACTTCACGGGTTTGATCTTCGGATCCATCGTTGACGCAGATAATTTCCAACGGTTGTAGGGTTTGTTGTTTCAGGTCTGCTAAAAGCAAGGGGAGTGTATTCGCTTCATTTCTGGCAGGGATGATGATGGAAATCCATAGACCAGCGTCAACGGGCTCATCCACTGGCGTTCTTTTGTTTTCGGTTTCGCGTTCCATGGAAACTTGTTGATCCAGGTTCGGCAAACGCCAGAAGACATAGAGGCTGGCCACAAGTCCTAGAATGAGTATGGTCAGGTTGAATATCATTTTACCTCCCGGTTCTATGTAACGGATAATCTAATCCCATGGGGATTTTGTTTGGGGTTTTTGTTTACGTGGTAATCGTTTCAGGTTCGACAGTCTCAAGCCCCTTGCGCTGTCGTTTTAATTCTTTATCCGCCA
Organism: Anaerovoracaceae bacterium; assembly: GCA_041859095.1. Classification (GTDB taxonomy): domain Bacteria; phylum Bacillota; class Clostridia; order Peptostreptococcales; family Anaerovoracaceae; genus UBA1422. Next base: position 85,620 of record JBHEKY010000028.1, on the reverse strand, counting down.
GGTCTGCTGCTAATTTTCCGGTAAGAATTGATACGGGCAACCCCGAGGGGCTAAAGGTCCATTGCCCTGCTTGATAAATGTCGGGCAATGGCGTCAAAACAGACCGGCTAATTTTTTTGAACCTATTTTCTGCCGGTGTTCCGTCCTTTGAGAATGCCCAACCGGTGATAGCTCCATCCGCATTCCTGCTGAACTTCTGAATGGTAAGAGGACTTGAAGTAAGCCCAAATTCCAGGTTCGCTTCAAGGGAAGGGAAAATGCCACGGGATAACACGGTGACCATGTGATTTTTGGCAGCATCTTTCCATTCTTCGTACCAACCCATTCGCTCAAGATGCTTCACCAAGTCATAGTCAAATAAAGTACTGACAATAATACCGGTTTTTTCTTCCGGTGCCAAGCTGGCATCTCGCAAGACTGGGATTGAGATTTCAAAGGTGGTCAAATCCAAATAGGCGTTGGTCCACTTTTGGAGAGCATATTTTTTCTGATCGACGGTAAAGTTTTCATCTGTTGCAATCCGTTGCCATTCGGAGGGGTTTAAACTGGAAAGGCCTTGCAGATCTGGCGTATAAAAAGTGTGGGGCCCACAAATTTCATCAAAATAAGCCGGTGGCTCATTGACGCCAAGAAAAAATGTCAAGACAGAGTCGTTTCCCTTATGCGCCAGCACCTTTTCCTTTTGTGTCTCCCATGGTTTTGCCCAATTGGACTTGGACAAGTCTTCCTCTTCCAGAATGGAGTACAGGGTTTTTAGGTTGGCGGCCCATATCAGTTTATCATAGGAGTAGGACTGGCCTGCGCCGGTCCGAAGTGTTTTGGCAATCGGGTTCACAGAGAAAATTTCGGTGCCAGTGAGAATTTCACCACCCAATTCCTTCATCTTCGCGCAAACTTTGTTTGGAAGCGAACCCGTCCCACCCATTGGGTAGTTGTAATCCAGGTACAATCCAAAGTAGCTTAATGCAAAAAACGTAGGCGTGTCTTTGAAGAAGTGTTGCACAATCATATCAATAAGCTGCTGGTTGTCTGAAAACTGCCGAAGATAGGTAGCTACCGGCTTGTTCATCTTCGCTGCCTGTCCGATGTTCATCTGATATTTGACAAACCAGGGAAGCAGGGTTTTGAACAAATATTGGGTATCGCCTTTGATGTCCATAAATAAGGGGTTTTCGATGCCATAGAGTACATCCATATATTTCATGACCCTTTGTATTTCTGCAACGATGTTTCCGATGTCTTCCCGATTATCGGGGAACAGATCCCCCAACAAGGCCTCCATGTCTGATAGACTCTCACGGTTGGTGAGTCGAATCATCCGATCTCCCAGCCCTATTGAAACAGGGCTTTTGACCATTTCCAACTGGATATCCAGTTGCTTCAACATGGGAAAGACGATTCCAGAATCTTCGATGGCCCGGATTCCCGCATCAAACGTAAACCCCTTGTACTCAAAAGAGTTAACCAGTCCACCTGGTTTTTCGGCCTGCTCGCAGATTAATACTTTGTATCCATATTGACTCAAGTAGGCCCCTGCGGTTAAACCGGCCATGCCGGCTCCAGCAATAATGATGTCAAAATGCTTTTCGTTCATCTTTTCAACCTCCGGGTTACAACTGATGATTATTCAAAAATTGAATGGATGATGTGGCAAATCGCCACCGGGTCTTGGTTTTTGGAACACAAAACACAGTTTTTTTCCATTGTTTCCCAAGTTTCTTCTGTCTCACCATCATGATTATTATGTTCCAGAAAGCGCTGTGCCAGTTTGGCTGCGCCGTATAGATTCCCTACGGTGATTCTCCTCATGATGCCCGGGATATCGCATTGGTGGGAACATGCCGGGTCTTCACAAAGTTGGCAACGCCAGGCCTGTTCCATGAGTGCTCTGATATCTTCCGGATACCCTTCGAATAGTTTTTCCCTTGGATACGGTTTTTCAACCATACGCACGAAATTTTCCATGGCGGGGTCATAGGTAAATTGAGCCATACCTAGTTTCTTAAGTATGGCGTTAGCTGCCGACAAACCGGATACCGTAACCGTCGGAGTACCTGTGCCCATAACAGTTGATTCACCGCAACAATATAGAGTGTCCCACTGGGTTCTCGTGTGGAGTCTCCTCAACATGTGCTGCCCCAACATCTGTTTCGGGCCAGCCACTGCACCCCCATTTTTGAGGCAGTATCGCTCAATCGTATGGGGAGTTGCCACTTCGGCATAACGAAGACCTGACGCAAATCCGGGAAACCTTCTTTCCAGAACACTGATAAGCCTTAATTTTTCAAGTTCTTTCTGCTTCTGATACGTGTCCTTGTTCGTTGCATCCCACGTTTCGAAGGTGGGGCCTATGGCAATCACCACCTGCTGATCCGGGGGGCAAAGCGTCTGATCATCAATACCAAACATATAAGCGGTGACTTCGCTTTCATCCAGTTGGTCTGGATTTCCCACCAGCATCTCTACCGGCGCGGTCCCTTCCGGCAACACGTGGCTATCTACGGTTGAATACAATACAACGCTTGGGTATGTAGGTTCTTGTTCTTGCGCCCAACGTATTTTTGCTGCGCCAACCCGTTCCGGGCCAATGAGCTTGCCATATAGATTCCAGACAGTACCTGCATACACCAGATGGTCCGCAAAATGTTCTTCTCCGTTGTCTAATCTGACACCAACGGGTTTTTCATCTTGAAACAAGATCTCTACGACTTCCCGATCAGGCAACATTTCACCCCCATGCGCTTCTATGACTTTTTCAAGTTTGCCAGGGAGAAATACTGTGGAACCTGCAGGATAGTAGCTGCCGCCCACGTGATTATCTATAAACATGACCGCAGCCAGCACGGCAGGCGCTTCCGCCACCGTGGCATAGCAGTAGGTCGAAGTGAGTTTGTCAAAAAACTTGAAGATTTCGGGATCTTTGAAGTATTGTTCCAATAAATCTTCTGCGCTACGATTCAAATAACCCAAGAATTTTGCATAAGAGCGGGGGTGCTTCAGCAGACTCTTGAGGGCTACTTTGGGATCGGTTTCGTCGGCTGTCGTATATGTTTGATTGTCTTCCATCACGTTATGGTAAAGTTTTTTCATGTCTCGGTAGAATCGGAAAATGCTTTTGCGCTCCCTTGGGAACACTTCTGCCAATTCTTCGGCAAACCGATCTACGTCAGGCCAAAATTTGATACGATGTCCTTGATAATTGACTACATAAAGCAAATCATGGCGGATGATGTTGATAGGTTCTTCCAGGCAATTCATCACAAAGCGGTGCGCATTGAATCCAGCCTCTCCGAATCCATAAAGCATCGCAGAACCCTGATCAAAGACGATTCCGTCCCGCTTGAAAATCCCACAGGAACCGCCGGGATGGTGACTTTTATCTACCACCAAAACCTTTTGTCCCCGTTTGGCCAGCAAGCTGGCAGCAGTCAGCCCTGAAAGTCCTCCGCCAATTACGATCACATCTGTCTTCATCAAAACACTCCTGTCCAACTCAGCCCGTTAAGCGCACTTGCAATTTATTCTTTTATTTTAGTCAGTGGTGCAATATCTGCTGCAAGTTTCTTTCGCCCCTCACGGTCAAACATCACCGTGACAACGTTTCCCGAGGATTCCAACACCAAACCCGGCCCAAATTTTCCGTGGTTGACCCGGTCCCCTTGTACCAATAGTTCTTTAGGGGCTGCTTGAATGTGCGTGTCCCGCATAGACACTTCCAATCGGTCAAAAGGCCGAAATGGGGTTTGTTTGGCATAGCCGTCCAAAACGGTTTTCTCCCCAAGCCGGATATCTGCCGCTTTGCGGTATACTCCATCCCCTTCGATTAGCTTGGGATCCAATTCCCTTAAGAATTGGGACTCTCTGGTATAATCCGATTTGCCGTATAATGTACGATATGCTGCGCTGGTAAGAAAAAGCCGTTCTTTGGCTCGGGTCATCCCCACATAGCAAAGTCTACGCTCTTCTTCAATCCCGTCCCTCTCCATGGATCGCCAGCCTGGGAACAGTCCATCTTCCATTCCAGGCATAAAGACGATTGGAAATTCTAGGCCTTTTGCACTGTGCAAGGTCATTAGGACCACAGCGTTTTCGTTGGCGTTATGATTATCTATATCTGACATTAGAGATATTTTTTCGAGAAACTCCGTGAGCGAGCCTGCGCTTTGATCCTCAAAATCGTAGATGACCGATTTGAATTCCATCAGGTTCTCAATCCGTCCATCCGCCTCTATGGTGTTGGCTTGTTCCAGGGCGGTTAGATAGCCGGACCCGGTCAATAGACCGTTGTACATGTGTGAAATTCTAAGATTTTCTTTTTCTTGGTGGTAGTGGCTCAGCACATCTGCCAAATCGTTCACGGCAGCACAGGCTTTGGCTGACAAGCTAGCGATGACTTCTTTGTCTTGTAGTACCCGGAACAGCGAGGTTTCACGCACTCTTGCCAGGGTCTGCAGCTTCTCCACTGTCACGTTCCCGATGCCTCGCTTAGGTTCATTGATAATCCGCACCAGAGCCAGGTCGTCATTGGGGTTTAGCACCAAGCGAAGGTAGGCCATCATATCTTTGATTTCTTTGCGTTCGTAATATCTGGTTCCTCCTACCACCCGGTAGGGAATGTCTCTGGCCGATAACGCCTCCTCAAAGGTTCTGGACTGGGCATTGGTACGATAAAGGACTGCAAAGTCTTTGTATTGTTTCTGCTTGGTTTTGAGTCGGTCGATTTCTTGGGCTATGTATCGGGCTTCGTCTTTTTCATCGTCAGCCCTATTATAGATAATCTTATCTCCGTCCTCTTGTCTTGTCCACAGCTTCTTATCCTTTCGCTGTTTGTTGTTTAAAATCACTGAATGTGCCGCATTGAGGATGTTCCCGGTGGATCGGTAGTTTTCTTCTAGCTTCACCACCTTGGTCCCTTTGAAGTCCTTTTCGAAATTCAAAATATTGGTGATATCCGCTCCCCGCCATTGGTAAATACACTGGTCATCATCTCCTACCACACAAAGATTGTGATGCTGCTCTGCCAGCATTTTGATGAAGCGGTACTGAATCCGGTTGGTGTCCTGATACTCGTCCACCATGATATATTGAAATCGCCGTCGATATTTTTCTAGGATGGCCTCGTCGGCATCAAACATCCTTACTGCGTTGAGCAACAGATCATCAAAATCCATCGCGTTATTCTTTTTGAGAATCCGCTGATACTCTTTGTACACTTTGTAGATTATCTCGGATTTGAAATCACGACCCATGGAAGCGATATAATCTTCCGGATCCATTTCTTGTTCTTTGCTGTCGCTGATTACAGAAAGCAACATTTGCACCGGAAATTTTTTGTCGTCCAGCTGATGCTCTTTGATGATGGATTTTATCACCGACTTTTGATCTACGGGGTCATAGACGGAAAAATCCGAAGCATATCCCAAAATTCCAGCGTCCTGTCGAAGCATACGAAGACAGGCAGCATGAAACGTCATAATCCACATTGGTACCGGTCCACCAAGCAAGGCTTCCACCCGGTCACGCATCTCTCCTGCCGCTTTATTTGTAAAAGTCACCGCCAGTATGGCTCTGGGCTCAACACCTTTTTCTTTGACCAAGTAAGCGATTCTCTGGGTCATGGTGCTGGTCTTACCGCTTCCGGCCCCGGCTAGAATCAGCAGAGGTCCTTCGGTGTGCATGGCAGCTTCCCGCTGCTCGGGGTTCAAATTATCTATATTACTCATGGGTTCATTTTACCATATAATATGGCATTGCAGAAGTCGATGTGATATAATTTTTCAATGAATTGGAAACAAAAGAGAGGAGTTCATCAATGACATATTCAGCGGAAGTTGAGGAAATGTGCTCTGTTCGGAAGGGCGTTGATCACGGTCCTTCTCCTATTCCTGAAGAAGGAAAATGGGTACAGGCCAAGCAAATCACCGACATCAGCGGATTGACTCATGGGGTTGGCGGTTGTGCGCCCCATCAGGGAGCATGCAAATTAACCTTGAACATCAAAGACGGAATTATCCAGGAAGCCTTGGTAGAAACCATCGGTTGTAGTGGCATGACCCACTCCGCCGCCATGGCCAGCGAAATTCTGCCAGGCAAAACGATTTTGGAAGCATTAAACTCAGACTTGGTCTGTGATGCTATCAATGTCGCCATGCGCGAACTGTTTCTTCAGATTGTTTATGGGCGCAGTCAGACCGCATTTTCAGAAGGCGGATTGCCCGTTGGGGCTGGGCTTGAGGATCTAGGCAAAACCGGCAGAAGCCAAATTGCCACCACCTACGGCACCAACGTCAAAGGCGCGCGTTATATGGAAATCGCCGAAGGATATGTTCTCCGTATGGGCCTTGATAATAACGATGAGATCATTGGATACGAATACGTAAATCTGGGCAAGATGATGTCTGCCATCAAGAAAGGCACCGATCCGGCACAAGCTCTGGCCGATGCCACCGGCCGTTACGGTCGTTTTGATGAGGCGGTCAAAACCATCGACCCCCGTAAAGAATAAGAAAGGAGGAACAAAATGGCTTTGTTTGAAGGTTACGACAGAAGAATAGAAAAGGTCAACAACGTGCTATCTCAGTACGGCATTGCGTCCCTCCAGGAAGCGGAGGCCATCTGCAACGAAAAAGGAATTTGCCCGGGCGAAATCGTTCGTGAAGTCCAACGTCTGGCATTCGAAAATGCCTGTTGGGCATACACCGCAGGTGCTGCAATCGCCATCAAAAAAGGATACGCAGATGCTGCAGAAGCGGCAGAAGCCATTGGCATCGGCCTTCAGGCCTTTTGCGTGCCCGGTTCTGTGGCAGAGCAAAGACAAGTAGGCATCGGCCATGGTAATCTAGGCGCTATGCTCCTTCGCGAAGAGTCGGAATGCTTCTGTTTCCTCGCGGGACATGAATCCTTCGCTGCTGCGGAAGGTGCCATCGGTATTGCCAAAAATGCCAATCGTGCGCGAAAGAAACCCCTTCGGGTGGTTCTCAACGGCCTGGGCAAAGACGCAGCATATATCATTTCACGCATTAATGGGTTTACCTATTGTCAAACCCATTACGACTACGACACCGGCGATCTCAAAGTGATTCGAGAGGTTCGGTTTTCTGAAAGTGATCGGGGTTTGATTAAGTGCTATGGTGCCGATGATGTCCGGGAAGGTGTTGCCATCATGCATTATGAAAACGTGGGAATTTCTATCACAGGCAACTCCACAAATCCAGTTCGGTTCCAGCACCCCGTAGCCGGCACATACAAAAAGGAATGTACTCTTCTTGGCAAGAAGTATTTCTCCGTCGCCTCCGGTGGCGGGACTGGGCGGACTCTCCACCCGGACAATGTAGCCGCAGGTCCTGCCTCTTACGGTATGACCGATACCATGGGACGGATGCATTCTGACGCCCAATTTGCGGGTTCTTCTTCTGTGCCTTCCCATGTAGATATGATGGGATACATCGGCATGGGCAACAATCCTATGGTTGGAGCAACAGTTGCCATTGCAGTTGCGCTTGAAGAAGTGCTGAAATAAAAATGAACGTAATGGATGCAAAACAAAAAGTGGTGGATGCCGGTATCCGTCTAGTAGAATCAGGATTGATTGCAAGGACGTGGGGCAATGTCAGTTGCCGCATCAGCGACTCTCATTTTGTAATAACCCCAAGTGGCCGAAATTATCTATCTTTGACCACATCGGAAATTGTCAGGGTTTCCATAGCCGACTTAAGCTACGAGGGATCTGTTATTCCATCCGGTGAAAAGGGAATCCATGCAGAGATTTACGCCCAATGTCCCAATGTGAATTTTGTAATCCATACCCATCAGGAAAACGCCTCGGTGCTAAGTGCCATGGGATTGGAATCCATTCCGGCCACTGAAAAGTACCCCTTCCTAGGTGGGAAAATCATCTGTACGCCCTATGCCCTGCCCGGCACCAAAAAAATCCGGCAGGGTGTTGCTGATGCTTTGAAATACGCCACAGGAAATGCTTTGATTCTGATGAATCACGGTGCTATATGTTTTGGTAAAGATGACGAAGAAGCCTTTGTGGTTGCCACTGAGCTGGAATCCGCCTGTGGCGAATTCATCACAACCCACTACAAAGAATCCTCTACAATAGAATCTACATTCAACAGCAGGCGGACCGCCAAGGGATTTATTGTTGAACTTCCCGGCGGGGAATGCATCGAAGCAGATATGCGCGCATCGGTTGGATTGTTTCCGGCGGATGTGGCTGTCCATCTGGAAGTCTACAAAAAAAATAAAAAGATCAATGTAATCCGCCACGTGGCGACAGAAAATATTCTGGAACACTCCAAAGCATTACCGGGAGGAATTCTCCTTCCTCTGGTAGACGATTTCGCCCAAATCATCGGGATGAAAGTCGTCACCGTGGAAAATAATCCGAAACAAATAGCTGCTGCCCTGAAACATGCTTCCGCGGTGTTTGTCAGAAACGCTGGTGCCCTATGTTGCGGCGTTAACGAGTTGGATGCTCGGGCGGTGGAGATGATTCTTGAAAAATGCGCAAAGGCTGCCTTGTGCGGGAGGGTCTTCGGCAACGTCAAGCCCATCAGTTGGTTTGACAGTAGACTCCTGCGCAATGTATATTTGAAAAAATACGCCAGGCAAATTTAAAGAGAGGCCAATGGGCCTCTCTTTTTTTATTGTCATTCTTTCAAAGGAACACTTATGCCCCCTTCAAGTAGATTCTAACTACTTTACTTATTTCTTTGCCCGATTTTGGTCCAGATTTCAGCATGTTTGATGCCAAGTTTTTCAGGATCGAATACGGGATCCAAACCAGCCTTACGTTGTGCTTCATAATCCTTCAGGGTAGCCAATGCTGGCTTCTGGAGAATCCAGAGGGCAATGATGTTAATCCATGCCATCAGACCAACACCGACGTCGCCTGCATTCCAGGCTGCTGTCGCGGTTGCGACTGTGGAATAAAGGACTGCAACAATCATCGCAAGCCGTAAAACCAGGGTAACGGTACGTCTCATCTTGCTGTCCTGATGACGGAAGATATAGGCAACGTTGGATTCTGCTTGGTAGTAATATGCCATGATTGTCGTGAAGGCAAAGAATGCCAGACAAATCGCAACAAACCATCCACCAAAGCTTCCGGTAACTGTGGAAACCGCCTCCTGTGTGAATTGGGGTCCGACGGTTTGGGAATCTGCAAGTGCCTGCATTTCTGCGCTAGCACCCACGTGTAGAAATTTGCCTGTTCCTTCATTGAAGACATTGAAACAATCTGTCATCAAAATCATAAAGCCGGTTGCGGAGCAAACGAACAACGTATCAATGTAAACCGAAAAAGCCTGAACCAGTCCTTGCTTGGCCGGATGGGATACTTCCGCAGCCGCCGCCGCATGGGGAGCTGAACCTTGTCCTGCTTCGTTGGAGTAGATACCCCGTTTGACGCCCCAGGCAACAGCAGAACCAATAATACCACCATAAGTTGCATCAGCACCAAATGCGCTGCTAAAGATCAATACAAACACATCGCCAAATTTGTCGAAGTTGACAAACAGGATGACAAAAGCCATCAGGATGTAGATGATAGCCATAAATGGTACGATAATTTCTGCCACCTTGGCAATTCTTCTGATCCCACCAAATATAATCAGACCAAGAATCAGAGAAATGACCAAACCGGTTGCGATATTAGGAACGTCGGCAACATTATTAAAGGCGTTGGCGATGGAGTTTGCCTGCACACCCGGCAGCAAAAGCCCACATGCCAAGAGCGTGGAAACTGAAAATACCATAGCATACCATCTAGAGCCCATGCCTTTTTCGATATAATAGGCGGGACCGCCTCGATATTGCCCGTCAATTTCTGTTTTCCAAACCTGTGCCAGGGCTGCTTCCATGTATGCCGATGCTGCACCTAAAAACGCAATAATCCACATCCAAACCAATGCGCCAGGACCACCGAAGTAGATTGCGGTGGCGGTTCCGGCGATATTGCCTGTTCCGACACGTCCAGCCAATGCGGTACAAAGTGCCTGGAATGAGGATATCCCTTGCTTGGAATCCTTGCCTTCAAACATGAGTTTCACCATTGGTTTGATGAGTCTTACTTGAAGAAATTTGGTTCGAACCGAGAAATACAACCCGGTTACTAAACATAAAATGATAAGTGCGTTGGACCAAATAATCCCATTGAGAAAATCGATCACTGAGTTTATAATTTCCAAAATAACTCCTCCTTTTATTATTTTAGTAATAAGCTCCGAAATAATTCCGGGCCATATAAAAAATGTCTGCCATTTATTTAACAGTACATATGTTGCGATTTTATCATTTTAGCAGAAGAAAGTAAACATAAAAATGAACATGCGGCTTGTATTCAAGACATGTCCATATTTTCGTATACTGCATTCAATCTAACGTATAAACATTCATCCTCCCCTCTCGGACAAAGCCGATCAGGGTGATGCCAAGTTGTTTGGCCAGCTTCAGTGCTGCTGTTGTTGGCGCGGATCGGGAGCAGACGATAGGGATGCCACATCGCGCTACTTTTACAAGCATATCCAAGGGTATTCGGCCGCTAGTGAACAGCGTCGCCTTTGTCAAGTCGATCCCATCCATCAACGCCTGGCCAATGAGTTTATCAATGGTGTTGTGTCGACTCACGTCGGCAAATCGATAGCGCACTTCTCCGTCGAAAGATAAAGACGAACTGTGGGCAGCGCCAGTTTGAAAAAACCAGTCGGCGTTGTCATACAGTCCCTTGGCCTGTGCAAAAATCTCCTCCTTATCATATACCATCCGAAGCAGAGGTTTGAGTCCACTACCGTCATTTACTGATGGTACAATTCGAAGGTTTTTGTCAGCTGCAAGTATTACAGAAACGACCATACAATCATCGGAAAGCTCAATACTATCAATCCAATCAACGCTGCCAATCAGGCCTTGTGCATATAAATGCCCCACTGCCAATGGAATCAACTGCTCCGGAGAGCAAGTCAGGGTTGTGCAGAGTTCTCCTTCCACCACAATGGATAGCAGATGTTCAACAATAACCGGGTCATTCCGAATTTCTTCTTGGGCCTTATTTCTAAATCGTCTCGTGATCGGAACTTCTTCAATCACCGGTAATGAATTTGTTTTTCCTGTGATTTTCATTTTTCTCCACCCAAGCCAGATAGGCCTCTTTCGTATTCAGGTTCAAGATGCCGGGTTCGGTTTCCTTCATATGATAAGTACTGATTCGCCCCAAGTCCAATGCCCGGAAAACCGGTGCGCCTCCTGATGCGATGACAGGCAATATTTTCTGGTGAAAGGCAGTAGCATACATACCGATTAAAGGTTCAAGCCGATCGCCATGCTTCAGCAATGTTATTTCATTGCCCTGGTTCATATGCCTTTCCGCCAGTGCAACCATGGTCATCATAGAAATACCCGGACAATCCACGGGAACCAAAAGAGCATTGTCAAATAACGATGCGCACAAACTGCTGTATATGCCGCCTAAGGGTCCCCTATTTGACTTCACGTCAGGAATCGTTCGACATCCATCAATGACTCCATCATATCCAGACAGTATAATTTCTCCGAAACCAAGCCGCCACCCCTTCTCCACCAGAACATCAACAAAGCGCATAGCATGCCAATCCAGATGGGCTTTATTGGTACCCATCCGCAGGCTTTGGCCACCAGCTAAAACAATAAGGGAGATTTGACTCAAAGTCTCATTAAGGTGGAGACCCGGGTTCGGATTCAGTTTTGAATTCTGACTGGGATTTCGTTCCATAAGTTCCTCTTCAGCCCAAGGGTAGTAGCTGCTTCTTGCCAAGAGTATACCACGAAAGCGGGCATCTCTCCAAGTGGGAATAATCTATCGTTAAGTCATATTTCCTAAAATAATTCCCACAAAGCTGATATATATTTGTCAATTTTATGTGTAATTCATTGACTTTTGGGTAAAATGACATACAATTATATTCAAACAAATGAGGATTTATCCATGACGAAACAAGAAATGATTGAAGCTCTGATGCTAGAAGATTTTTCTCCCATCTATCATGAAGCTAATCGGATACGAAAAGAAGTCAAAGGAGATGATGTGTTCGTAAGATCTATCATCGAATTTTCAAATTACTGCAATCGCAAATGTAAGTATTGTGGGATTAACTGTTTCAACAATAAAGTACCCCGTTACCGGATGTCCCTTGATGAGATTGTGGATACTGCCTCTCAAGCCATTGCGGCCGGATACCGGACCATCGTTCTTCAGTCCGGAGAGGATCCAACCTTCAACGGAAATAACGCCGAACGTTTGGGCGAGATTGTTTCTGCTATCCGGGCACTGCCTACGGCATACGAGCCTGAACCCGACGGCACACAACCAATTTTAGATATTACCATGAGCACTGGCGAGTTGCCATTTGAAGCGCTGGCCTACCTTAAGGAATGCGGTGCGACCAGATACCTGCTCCGCCATGAAACCTCGGACCCCGAATTGTATGCCTTTTTCCACCCTTGTGGCACCCTGGAAGACCGGATTCAATGTCTGCGAAACATCAAGAAACTTGGGTATGCCACCGGCAGCGGATTCATGGTGGGATTGCCGGGACAAACCTTGGAATCCATCGCTGATGACGTGATGCTACTGGAGACCTTGGAATGTGATATGGCAGGCATCGGGCCTTTCATCTCCTCCCCGGATACTCAACTTGCAGGTTACCCCAATGGCTCAACCGAGTTGACCAAAAGGGCAGTTGCTTTATGCCGAATACATAGGCCCGAACTAAACTTGCCTGTGACCACGGCTTTGGGCGTTCTGGATCCAGAGGAACGTAAGGACGCTTTCTCCTGCGGTGCAAATGTCATTATGAAAAAGGTGACCCCCACCAAATATAAGGAAGCTTATCAAATCTATCCATCGAACATTGAAGAGACACGAATTATTGAAGATCGAAAAAATCTGGATCACTTGATTCAGTCGTTGGGCCGAAGGCCAGTATAACACGAGGTGACCCCATATGAGCGTCTACAATAGTAAGTCAAGAAAAGCCGGAGAATTTATCAACCACGAAGAGATTCTTAGCACCCTGGATTACGCGGAGAAAAACAAGGGGAACCTTCCTTTTATCCACAGCATCTTGGATCGAGCAATCGACTGCAAAGGGTTATCTTATCAGGAAGCCGCCCTTTTATTGGAATGCGAAGATCCTGCAATCCATCAACGGATTTTCGAACTGGCTGGACAAATTAAAGAAAAGTTTTACGGAAACCGGGTGGTGTTGTTCGCACCCCTTTATCTAAGCAATTACTGCATCAATGAATGCACCTACTGTCCTTATCATGGAAGCAATACCCACATCCCCCGCAAGAAACTGACCCAGGAAGAAATCCGTCAGGAAGTCATCGCTTTACAGGATATGGGCCATAAAAGGCTTGCGCTGGAAACCGGAGAAGATCCCAATGAATGCCCACTGGATTATGTGTTGGAAAGCATCAAGACCATTTACAGCATTCATCATAAAAATGGCTCTATCCGTCGTGTCAACGTAAACATTGCAGCGACAACGGTGGAAGAATACAAAAGATTGAATGAAGCCGGCATCGGAACCTATATTCTTTTCCAAGAAACTTATAACAAAGAAATGTATGAAAGCCTGCATACCAGTGGACCCAAATCAGACTATGCATTTCACACTGAAGCTATGGATCGCGCCATGGAAGCCGGCATAGACGATGTTGGATGTGGTGTTTTGTTCGGATTGAATTTATACAAATATGACTTCGTGGGAATGTTGATGCACGCCCAACATCTGGAAGACACCTTTGGTTGCGGCCCCCATACCATCAGCGTTCCGAGAATTTGTCCGGCGGAAGACATAAACCCCGACGAATTTGACAATGGTGTGCCTGATGAAGTATTCAAACGGATTGTGGCGCTTTTGCGAATAGCCGTACCCTATACAGGCATCATTATGTCCACTCGGGAATCTATGAAAACCCGCCGGGAATGCTTGGAAGCTGGGGTTTCTCAGATCAGCGGAGGCAGTCGAACCAGTGTCGGCGGTTACGCAGGTCCTCAGGAAAAAGAAGATGAAAGCACCAAGCAATTTGATATCAGCGATGAACGAACGCTGGCTGAAGTAGTGGACTGGCTTCTTGACATAGGTCATGTGCCTAGTTTCTGCACTGCTTGTTATCGGGAAGGCCGAACCGGCGATCGGTTTATGTCTTTGGTCAAATCCGGTCAAATCGTTAATATTTGCCAACCCAATGCGCTAATGACCCTCAAAGAATATTTAGAGGATTATGCTTCCCCCGAAACAAAGGCCAAGGGTGAAGCCCTCATCGCAAAGCGGATTGAAATGATTCCAAATGAAAAAGTAAAAGCGATTACCAAAGAACATATGGAAGATATGAACCAAGGTAGGAGGGACTTCAGATTTTGACAAGTTTAAACGAAACACCAAGGGCGAATCGCCTGCATATCGGAATTTTCGGCAAGCGGAACAGTGGCAAGTCATCTCTAATTAATGCCCTGACCGGCCAAAACATTGCTTTGGTTTCTACCCATGCCGGCACCACTACAGACCCTGTCTATAAGTCCATGGAGCTTCACCCCATCGGACCGGTTGTGTTTATTGATACCGCCGGTTTTGACGATCAGGGTGACCTGGGTCAGCTTCGGGTTGAGAAGACCGCAGAGGTCATCAAGAAGACAGACGTGGCAATATTGGTTTTTGATGCTGAAATGGTATCCTATGCATTGGAAATCGACTCGTCGACAGGATCAATGGGTAACTCTAAATTTGCTCTTACTGCGAGCTTGCAATATGAGCTTGACTGGAATGAAAAGCTTAAAGCCGCCAACATTCCAGTTATCTATGTTTTAAACAAAATAGATGTTCTCGTAGGAAAAGACTCGATTATTGAACAAATCAGCAAACTGATTGAAACGGAATTTGGCTCTCAGCCCATCCAGGTTAGCGCTACAGGGAAAGAAGGGCTAACGGCCATCCGAACCATGTTGTCCTCTGCAGTCCCAGAATCGGTGCGACGGGAACGGATAATTAATGATTTGATTTCCCCGGGAGATGTTGTTATGTTGGTCATGCCCCAGGATATTCAAGCCCCCAAAGGTCGACTGATCCTCCCTCAGGTCCAAACCATCCGGGAACTTTTGGATGGCAAATGCACCGTGGTTTGCGTCACAGCCGATGGCATGGAACAGGCTCTGGCTATTCTTCCTTCTCTACCCGAAGATTCCCTAAATGAAAACACTCGTCAAATCCCTTCGGTTATTATCACTGACTCGCAGTGTTTTGATTTTGTCTATCAGAAAAAACCCGCTGGCACATTGCTTACTTCTTTCTCGGTCCTCTTGGCTGCCTCCAAAGGAGATTTGGATGAATTAGTGGCCGGTGCCTCAGCCATTGATCAACTAACCCCCAAATCCAAAGTACTGATTGCCGAAGCCTGTACCCATGCGCCATTAACTGAAGACATCGGTCGGGAAAAGCTTCCCCGAATGCTACGCAAAAAAATGGACGAGAAGTATGGGGATGGCAGTGGTCAGGAGTTAACCATTCAAATCGTCGCTGGGGTGGATTTCCCCAAAGACCTTAAAGAATATGATATGATTATTCACTGCGGTGCATGCATGTTCAATCGGAAATATATGATGTCCCGAATTTCCCAGGCGCAGTTGCAGCAGGTGCCCATCACCAACTATGGTGTGGTCCTGGCATATCTGACCGGTATTTTGGACAAAATCAATCTGCCCAATGCAGATTAGCCAAACCCATTCAAATTGAAAGCTCTATAATGCATATTTATACAAAATATAAGGCCACCGGATCAAACGTTCCGGTGGCCTCTTTCTTTGAAAACCTATTACAGTTTCCATTCTTTTAGATTGGTGTGGAGCAACTTGTGGGAATGATGTCCCAAAGGTTTTTCTAAGTATTCATTATACGTCATTTTGATGGCTTCATTTTCATGTGAGAATCGAACATGTGAAATCTTGTCCAATCCATATAAAATTTCGCCTCTTGATTTCGCCATTTCTTTGCCACGAACGATAGGCTGTCCACCACCGCCGGAACATCCGCCTGTGCAGGCCATGATTTCGACGAAATCATATTCCGCTTTGCCGGACCTAATGGCTTCAACAAGTTTCCTCGTGTTGCCAAGTCCGCTGGCAACCGCAACTCTTACTGGAATAGGGCCATTCTCGGTAGGAATCTCAAAGGTGGCTTCTTTCCATCCATCCATACCACGCACGGAGTGGAATGCATCTGCAGGTGGATTCTCTTTGGTTACCAGATAATATGCACTTCTGAGTGCCGCTTCCATAACGCCGCCTGTAACTCCAAAAATGACGGCTGCGCCGGAACCCTCTCCAAAGAAATTGTCGAAGGGGATATTATTCAAGTCATTGGGGTTAATATAGTCTGCGGTAATCATTCTGGCAACTTCTCTAGTCGTTAAAACCGCATCCACATCGCTGCCATAACCGGAATCGTTGACTGCATCCACCGCACTTTCCCATTTCTTAGCTACGCAAGGCATAACGGAAACGGAATATACTTTAGAGGGGTCAATGCCAAGCTTCTTCGCGACATAAGTCTTGATCATAGCGCCAAACATCTGCTGCGGGGATTTGCAGGTGGACAGGTTGTCAATCATGTCAGGATATTGTGTCTTGACGAATCGAATCCAACCCGGGCAACAGGATGTGAACATCGGTAACGTGTTATGTTCTGGATCTGTCAGCCGTTTAAGGAACTCTGTTCCTTCTTCCATGATGGTCAGGTCAGCCGTGAAAGCTGTGTCAAACACATAATCCACACCCATAATCTTCAGTGCGTCCACAAGTTTACCCAGGGATGCTTCTGAGGTGGGCAGTCCAAGCATTTCATTCCAAGAAGTTCGAATTGCAGGAGCAATCTGTGCGATAACGATTTTGTCCGGGTCTGCAATGGCTTCGAAGACTTCTTCTAGGTCATTTCGTATATGTAGTGCGCCAACCGGGCAGTGGGTGATGCACTGTCCACACAAGGAGCAATCGGCATCACGGATGTCTTTGTTGCCTCTTACACCAACGGTGGTCCGAGTGCCGCTGCCGATGACATCCCAAACATTCAGGTCTTGAATCTTGTCGCAAACCTGTACGCAACGCATGCATTGAATGCACTTGGACGCCTCGCGAATCAGCGGAAAGCTGCGATCCCAATGGTTTTCTTCTACGGTATCCGCATATGGCAGGTGGTCGATGCAAAGATTGTTAGCCAAGGTCTGCAATTCGCAATTGCCTGAACGTACACAAGTTGCACATTTGCAATCGTGGTTGGCCAAAATCAATTCAACATTGGCTTTTCGGGCCATACGGACTCTGGGACTGTTGGAACGCACAATCATTCCCTCGGTTGCTTCTGTATTGCAAGCGCTAGCCAGCTTGTTGATGCCGTCAATTTCGACAACGCAGACACGGCATGCGCCAATGTCATTCAATCCTTTTACGAAGCAGAGATGAGGAATGTCGATTCCAGCTTTTGTGGCTGCCTGAAGTATCGTTGATCCTTTGGCAATAGATACTTTTCTGCCGTCAATAATTAAATTTACCATTTTAACTCTCTACCTCCTCTTAACGAACCAAATCCGCTTTGATCACAACGTAAGCATCTTGAGGTTTCCTGTTCTGCTTCTTCAACAGACATTTCCATTTCGACTCCATCAAAGTCACGGACACGAATGTGGGAGTCTCGCAGTTTCAGTTCACTTCTTCCACAAGGAATCTTGTCATAAGGCAATGGGCTTGGAATGTCAACATCCAAAACGATTTCATGATGATATCCCAGGAAGTTATCAATATTAGCTGCTGCAACCTTGCCGGCAGCGATGGCTTTAATAACTGTGGATGGACCGGTTACGCAATCTCCACCGGAGAAAACGCCGGGGACTGTTGCAACAACCGTATCGGAACCGGCATCAATGTTGCCCCACTTTTCGGGAACACCATAGGTAACGAAGTGTTTCATGTCAACAGCCTGTCCAATGGCGGAAATAATCAGGTCACAATGTACCAGAGTTGGTTCTACGCCCTTGGCATTTCTAGGTTTGGGTCTTCCATCCCCGCCAGCTTCGCCAACGATTTGCTGCTGAACCATGATGCCAGCAACGGTATCGTTTTCGGAGATAACTTCCACAGGTGCCAGTAGTTGCATCAATTCGCAACCCTCTTCGATAGCGCCTTCAATTTCTTCTCTCAGGGCGGTCATGTCTTCTTTTCTTCGTCTATATATAATGCTGACACGGCTTGCGCCAAGACGCTTGGCTGTTCTGGCCACGTCCATGGCTACATTGCCGCCACCGATGATAACGACGTTTTTGTCTTCGAAGTCAGGCATATTGCCTTCGCCTATTCCACGGAGCATATCCACTGCAGGAATCACGCCAATGGCTTCTTCGTTGGGAATGCCCATGGTTTTGTAGGTGTGAGCGCCAATGGCGATATATGTCGCATCATAATTGTCTTTGATTTTTTTAATTCCGTCTACATCATCAATGTCATAACCCAACTTCACATCAACTCCCAATGAAAGGATTATATCGATGTCAGCTTCCAGTTTTTCTCTTGGCAAACGGTAGCTTGGAATTCCATACAACAACATACCACCAAGTGTCTGGCGTTTTTCAAAAACGGTGACTTTGTGTCCCATAATTGCCAGGTAGTAAGCCGCGGTTAGTCCACTTGGACCTCCCCCAATGATGGCGACGGTTTTGCCGGTGTCGTCCATCTTCGCAGGAGCAGGAACTTTACCTGCATGGTCTACTGCGAAACCTTTGATTGCGCGGATGTGGATCGGTGAATCAATCAGCATTCGTCGACACTGCGATTCACAAGGGTGCTCGCAAATCAATGCACATACTGCCGGGAATGGATTGTCTTTTCTGATGACTCGAACAGCATCAGCATATCTACCGGCCAGAACCAGTGAGATGTATCCTGGAACGTCCACTCTGGCTGGACAAAGTCCCACACAAGGCACGGATTCTTTCCCTTTGTACACAAACGGTGCACAGGTTCGGTTTGCAATGTGGGATTCGTAATCTTCACGAAATCCATTTAATCCTTTGAGTACCATGTTGGCCGCTTCGCTGCCGATGGCACAGTCAGAAGAATCTTTGATTGCCTGCGCTGTCTTTTCGATCAGCGGTAATAGGTCTTTTCTTTGCTTCCCATTCAAGTCAAGCAATTCGTCTAGTAATGTTCCTAATTGTCCGAGTCCCATACGACAAGGGACGCACTTGCCGCAAGTTTGTGAATGACACAACTGTAAAAAAGCGGATGCCATATCCACAGGACATTGTCCCGGGGGGCTGGCCATCACTCTTCTTGCTAAATCATTATAAAGTGATTCAACAGTTGCCTGGCTATTGTCTCGGACTTTGAGATCTAATCTGCCCATTTTCTCTCCTTCCAATGTAACGCACGTAGAATTACGTATGATTATGAGAATTTTATCACATTATTGTTAATAAGTAAACAAATTCCAGCCCCACTTTAAATAGACGCAATAATCTGAAATTTGCTAGAATTCCAGCAATTTCAAAGTCTCCATCTCTACCTCTCTTCCCCGGCACGACTGGTTAATCATTGCCATTTTACATGAAAAAACTTATAATTAATGTATAAAGGAGTGCGAAATGCACTCTAGAAATTATAGGAGAATAAGATGAAGCAAGTCTATATGGACAATGGTTCCACCTCATTTCCCAAAGCTCCAGGCCTTGGAAAAATCATGGGGAAACACATTGATCAAATCGGAATGAATATGGGAAGAGGTGGCTACTCCCCTTCCTTTCATTTGGAGCAAATCGCCGTAGAGACCAAAGAAAAACTCTGTGTTTTTTTCAATTGCTCCAGCTCTCGCAACGTAATTTTTACCTCCGGAGCAACTGCCGGACTAAATATGATTATCAATGGTCTGCTTGCGCCGGGAGATCGGGTGGTCACCACATCTCTGGAGCACAACGCAGTGGCACGTCCGCTCTATGCCATGACCAAGAAAGTTGAGGGTATCCTCTGGGAACAGCTCCCAACCACATCTGACGGATTATTGGCATTGGATGCCATTCCAAAGATGTTAAGCCATCAAACAAAGATGGTCCTGCTTACCCATGGATCCAATGTTTCCGGGCATCTGATTCCCCTAGAACTCATTGCCGGGATTTGTAAAAAACAGAGAATCTTCTTTGTGGTCGATGGCGCGCAAACTGCTGGCAGTCAGCACATAGATATGAACGCGCTGGGGTTGGACGCGGTTGTGGTGCCAGGGCATAAATCTTTGTTAGGACCCCAGGGAATCGGCGTTATGCTTTTATCCGACAATCTGGCATCGCAGCTCCGACCTACTGTATTCGGTGGAACTGGTAGCAGGTCTGATCTACTTGAGATGCCCCTCTTCCTCCCGGATAGGTTTGAACCGGGTACTCTGAACATTCCCGGCATCGTGGGACTTAATCACGCACTCACGTTCTTGATGGAACAGGGCGTGGAGTCCATCCGAGGCCAAAAGGAATTGCTGTCACAAAAATTTCTTGAAGGATTGTCCGTTATCAATGGCGTCCGCCTAATTGGACCAAGTATTAACATGCCACGAGAATCCGTGTTTTCATTGGTATTTCATAATCGCGATCAAGGCGAAATTGCCTATCTGTTAGAGCGGGATTACGGTATACTGACCCGTTCGGGTCTGCATTGTGCCCCTCTGGCACATCAAACTTTGGGTACCTTTCCAAGCGGTTCCGTGCGGTTTTCATTTGGATGCTTCACCACAACAGCGGATGTGGATAGAGTCCTGCACGCAATCTCCAACCTTACAAAAGATTAATCCACAGTAACCGAATTTCCTAGGGCTTTGATTTCAACAAAAAGAAGCTGTCTCGTTTGAGACAGCTTCTTATCTTTTGATACAGTGTTGCGCTATTTGCAGATGTTGGCTGCACAGGCTTTCAGTTCAGGAATTTTTGCTTGCGGATCCATAGCAGAATTGGTCAGCAGATTTGCCGGGCTGTCTGCAAAATGGAAGGGCATGAAGATAACGCCTTTTTTGATATCCTCCGTTACTTTCGCTGCAACCTTTACTTGACCTCTTCGGCTAGATACGGTAACCATATCGCCATCGCAGATGTCAAATTTCGCTGCATCGTCCGGATGAATTTCTACAAAGGATTTTCCTGCCAGTTTGTTGATGCCTTCACTCTTGCCGGTCATGGTCCTTGTATGGTACTGTGCCAGCACTCTTCCGGTGGTCAGAATCAACGGATACTCTGCATCGGTAATTTCAGCGGATTCCTTGAAAGCTGCGGGCTTGAACAGTGCTTTTTGGCCTCTGCTGAAACTGTCTACATGCAGAATCGGTGTGCCGGGATGGTTCGCATCCGGACATGGCCACTGCAGAGATCCCAGGTCTTCCAGTCTTCCGTAGTTGATGCCGCCGTAGGCCGGAGTGCACTTGCTAATTTCGTCAAAGACGGAAGCAGCGCCGGCATAGTCGATAGACAATCCAAGTTTTTTGAGGAGCGCTGCAAGGATATCCACGTCAGCCATGGCTTCGCCAGGTGCGTTGACCGCTTTGCGGACTCTCTGAACTCTTCTTTCGGTGTTGACGAAGGTGCCGTCTTTTTCTGCGTAGCAGGCAGCAGGCAGTACCACGTCGGCGTGTTTTGCGGTTTCGGTCAGGAAAATATCCTGAACCACCAGGAATTCGCAATGTTCCAGCGCTTCTTCAAGATGCGTGATGTCCGGGTCCGACAGGACTGGGTTTTCGCCCATAATGTACAGGAATCGGATTTCGTCTTTCAGAATGCCGTCCATAATCTCCAGCAATGTTTTGCCGGGCTTGTTGGACAGGTTAACACCCCAGAAATCGGAGAACTTCTTCAGTGCTGCTTCGTCGGCTACCTTTTGGTAGCCGGGCAGGTCGCCGGGTAGACATCCCATGTCGCAAGCGCCTTGAACATTGTTTTGGCCACGGAGCGGATTGACGCCGCAGCCTTCTTTGCCCAATTTGCCGCTAATCAGTGCCAGGTTAGAGATGCTCATGACAGCGTCGGTGCCGGTGGTGAATTGAGTTACGCCCATTGCATAGTAAATTGGGGCTTTGGCAGCCGTTGCATAGATTCTAGCAGCTTTGCGGATATCTTCTGCATCGACGCCGCAGATGGCTGCAGCCTTATCAGGTGTGTAATCTTTGAGGAACGCTTTCAACTCATCAAAGCCCTCGGTTCTCGCTGCAATGTACGCATCGTCAGCCAGTCCCTCTTCTAAAATGACATTCATCATTCCGTTGAGGGCGGCAACGTTGGTGCCCGGCTTGACTTGCAGGAAGACTGCAGCGTCTTTTGCCAGGGGAACTCTTCTGGGATCGATGACAATAAGTTGTGCACCTTTTCTGACGGCTTGTCCGATTCGAGCAGCAATGACAGGATGTCCTTCTGCTGTGTTGGAGCCGGTAATCAGAATGGCATCGGCATCCATGACTTCCATGATGGAGTTGGTCATGGCAGCTGCACCCAATGTGGTAGCCAGGCCGGTAACGGTGGAGCTGTGGCACAAACGTGCGCAATGATCCACATTGTTTGTGCCAATGCCGGCACGGAACAATTTTTGGAACAGATAGTTTTCTTCATTGGTGACTCTGGCACTTGCCAGTCCCGCCAAAGCGTCTGCACCGGATTCTGCCTTCATTTTTTTCATGGTATCGGCAATCAGGTTTAATGCTTCGTCCCACGTTGCCGGAACCAGGTTGTTCCCTTTTCGAATCAACGGTGTGGTCAATCGGTCGGGATGATCGATGAAGTCATAGGCGAACTTGCCTTTGACGCAAAGGATCCCTTCATTGGAAGCACCAAAGGCTGGCATGATGCCAACGACTTTGTTGCCCTTAACCTGAAGGTCAATCTGGCAACCTACGCCGCAGTACGGGCAGGTTGTGGTAACTTTGTCTTTTTTAACCGGAACCGACTTGCGCTGGGTCACTTTCGCCTGCAATGCACCGGTGGGGCACACGCTGATACAGTTACCGCAAGAGATACAGCCGGCGTCTTCCAGTTTGCCTTCCAGTGCAGGTTTGACCACGGCATTGAATCCTCTGTTAACAAGGCCCAAGGCAGTGACGCCGATGACTTCGTGACACATACGGACGCATAGTTCGCAGTTGATGCACTTCTTGATGTCACGAATGACATATGGATGGTCATCTTCGCATTCCATCTCCTGGAATTCGGGATTTCTGATTAGGTTGACGTTCTTTTCGCCACCCAGACGTGCATTGCCTGCCGCGCCAAATAGGTTGGTGTACTCAATGAGTTTGCATTCAAAGAAGCTTCCGCAACCGCATTCCAGACATCTTTTGGCTTCTTCCATAGCTGTGGCTTCGTCAAATCCATGAACGATTTCTTTGAAGTTGCCCTTTCTTTCGTTGGCATTCAGATGAGGCATAGCTGCCTTGAACATTTTTTCTCTGTCTTCAAAGGTATATTCGTTGATGCTTTCATCCACGTCCACATAAGGGATCTCGTATTTAATTTTTTCTCCACGAAGGTAAGCATCCATCACCACTGCCGCCTTGTTGGCATCGGCAATGGCTTCGATGGCGATGGAAATCTTGTCGTTTCCGCAGTCGCCACCGGCGAATACGCCTTCCATGCTTGTCATAAAGGTATCCGGATCGTATGCGATGCCTTTCTTTTTGGTTCTGGCAACTGCTGCGTCGATGCTGGATTCTTCAACCGCCTGTCCGATGGCTAAAAGCACCATGTCAACCGGTAATGTTTCGGTTTTGCCGGGAACGGCCACTGGAGCTCTTCTGCCGGAAGCATCGGGTTCGCCCAACTCCATAATCTGAAGCAAAATTTCTTTTGCATGACCCTTCTCGTCTGTGAGGATTTCAATGGGGTTGGTCAGATTCTTGAAGATAACGCCTTCTTCTTCGCCTTCAATGATTTCAATTTCATCAGCTGGCATTTCTTTTTTGGTTCTTCTGTAAATGTTGTAGACTTTGGCAGCACCAAGACGAAGCGCGGTTCTGCAGCAGTCCATGGCAGTGTTTCCGCCGCCAACGATGGCTACATTCTTGCCTTTGACATCCGGTGCGTTCTTGCCAATGACTTCTTGTAGGAAGTCAATACCGCCAATAACACCTTCTGCATCTTCTCCTTTGCAACCGGTTCCGGTGGAAATCCATGCGCCGATGGCTACCAGGACCACGTCGCTACTCTTTTTAATTTCGTCGAAGGAAATGTCGCGGCCAACCTTTGTGTTGAATTTGATGTCAACACCCAGACGTGCGATGGTCTGGATTTCTTTGTCCAGAACTTCTTCCTTGGGAAGACGGTATTGGGGGATACCATAGCGAAGCATTCCGCCACCATACGGCATCTGCTCGTAGACGGTGACTGCGTGTCCCTTCTGTCTCAGGAAATAAGCGGTAGAAATACCCATGGGGCCTGCACCGATGATGGCAACTTTTTTGCCGGTGTCGGGTTCGCATTCCGGAAGCCAGGGATCCGCCGCATCAAAATCAGCTGCAACTCTCTTCAGATCCATAATGCCGATGGGCTCTTCAATCAGACCACGTCTGCATTTGGTTTCGCAAGGGTGGGGGCATACTCTTCCCAGTGCGCCGGGTAGAGGAATTTTGTCTTTGATTAGCATCAGGGCTTCTTGATGTTGTCCATTGGCAATCAACCCAACATATCCCTGGCAATCTGTGCCTGCAGGGCAGTTGAGGGTACAGGGGGCTTTGCAGTCGCCTGTGTGATTGGTCATCAAAAGTTCCATATTGGTTTTTCGAGACTCTGCAATTCGTTCTGAATTGGTGGTGATTTCCATGTTGGGAGCAATTTCGGTAGCGCAGGCTTTAACCAGCTTTGGGTTGTTCGCCATTTCTACTACGCAGATGCCACAGGATCCGTAAATGGCCACTCTTTCATCGAAGCAGAGAGTCGGAATGAAAATGTCATTTTCCTGAGCGACGGCCAGGACGGTTTGTTTTGGTAATCCAAAACATTCCTTTCCATCTATCACTATTCTGATTTTGTCCATTGTTTCTCTCCTTACACTCTTAATACAGCATTGAACTTGCATGACTCTTCACACTTGCCGCACTTGATGCAGGCAGTCTGATCAATGACATGCTTTTCTTTGACTTTGCCTGCGATACAGTTCACCGGGCATTTTCTGGCGCAAAGGGTGCAACCTGTGCATGCATCGGTAATGGTGAAAGTCAAAAGCGGTTTGCAGGAACGAGCTGTACATTTGTGGTTATCGATATGGTCTACATACTCGTTGTTAAAGTATTTAATGGTGGTCAGTACCGGGTTGGGTGCTGTTTGCCCCAGTCCGCACATGGAACCATCTTTGATTTTGAGTGCCAGCTCAGCCAAAAGCTCCATGTCGCCTTTTTTGCTTTCGCCTGCTGTAATACGTTCAAGGATTTCTAGCATTCTCTTGGTACCGATTCTGCAATAGGTGCATTTTCCGCAGGATTCCTTGGCTGTAAAGTCCAGGAAATATCTGGCCATATCCACCATGCAAGTATCTTCATCCATAACAATCATACCGCCGGATCCGACAATCGCCCCGGTCTTGTTGATTTCTTCATAGTCAACTAAGGTATCAATCAATTCCATGGGGATACATCCGCCGGATGGTCCACCCATTTGAACAGCCTTGAATTGTTTGTTGTTTTTGATGCCACCGCCGATATCAAATATGATTTGCTTCAGTGGTGTACCCATGGGTACTTCAACAAGGCCGCCTTTTTTGATTTTACCGGCCAGGGCAAATACTTTGGTGCCCTTGCTCTTTTCGGTGCCGATGGCTGCAAATGCTGCGCCACCATTGACCATAATCCAAGAAACGTTGCCAAATGTTTCAACATTGTTGATGTTGGTGGGCGCTTGCCAGTATCCCTTCTGTGCAGGGAAAGGTGGCTTCAGTCTGGGCATGCCTCGTTCCCCTTCCAGGGATGCAATGAGCGCGGTTTCTTCACCGCATACAAAAGCACCAGCACCTGCTTTGATTCGGATATCAAAGTCAAATCCGGATCCCAAAATGTTTTTTCCGAGAAGTCCTTTTTCTCTGGCTTGCGCCATAGCAATCTCCAAACGAGTAATTGCCAGAGGGTATTCCGCACGCACATAGATGATGCCTTCGTTAGCGCCGATGGCATAACCACCAATCAGCATGCCTTCAATGACGGAATGAGGATCTCCCTCCATGACTGCACGGTCCATGAACGCGCCGGGGTCTCCTTCGTCAGCATTACATACCATGTATTTTTCGTCACCGGGGTTTTGAGCTGCTGCATTCCATTTAAACCAAGTAGGAAAGCCAGCACCGCCACGACCTCTTAGTCCGGAGACTTTGATTTCTTCAATGACTTGTTCCGGGGTCATATTACCTAATACTTTTTTTGTGGCTTCATAACCGCGGGTAGCAATATATTCATCAATTACTTCCGGATTGATCACACCACAGTTCCGAAGAACGATACGTGTCTGACCCGCAATAAACTGTGCATCCTCATCGCTGATTAAATTTGCCTCGTCAGCTTTGCCACCGACTAGGTGCTTATCAACAATGCCTTCTGCCATATTTTCGTATACATTTACATATCTGGCTGCCAATTTGTCATTGTCATCATAGATGTCAACAATAGGTTCCAGATAGCAGGTGCCGATACAACCGGTCACGTCAACTTTGACACCGGAAATACCTTTGTCAGCAATAAGCTTTTCAAAAGCATCCGAGGTTTTTTTTGCGCCGGAAGCGATTCCACAGCTGCCTTGTC
This sequence comes from Anaerovoracaceae bacterium, assembly GCA_041859095.1. GTDB lineage: Bacteria > Bacillota > Clostridia > Peptostreptococcales > Anaerovoracaceae > UBA1422. The sequence continues at coordinate 58,792 of JBHEKY010000028.1, read as the reverse complement.
CAATCACAACTTTCATCTCTGTTCCTCCTACGCCTCTCTCTTTTGGATTTCGGCTAATATTTTTTTGGTGCTGTCTTTGGTTAGATTTCCAAAAGTCTCTACGCCATCTTCACCTTGAATCATCATCACTGGTGCTAAGCTGCAGCAGCCAAGACAAGCCACGTTGTTCAATGTGAAAATGCCATCTTCTGTGGTTTCACCATCGCCAATATTCAAGTGTTCGCTGATGGCTTCTTCAATAATGTCTGCCCCGTTTACATGACAGGCAGTCCCTTTGCAGAGCAAAATCAGATTTTTGCCGATGGGCTCCATTCTGAATTGTGCATAGAAGGTGACTACTCCATAGATTTTGGCGGGCTTTACTTTGATGCGTTCAGCAATGTAATTGACGGCATCTACCGGAATGTATCCATAGATGTCCTGGGTTTTTTGCAAAATGGTGATCAGGCTGCCCTTAACTTTGCCGTATTTCTCCAATACGGGTTCCAGTTCGCTGTAAGGGTTCTGATTGCAACCACAATTGCATTCAGCTGCATTACATGTCATGCTTTTCTTCCTCCTGTTATACTCTTATACAACGGTAACGGGGTTTCCCCGCTCCGTAAAAAAGCTTCGTCTGAATATCGAGACGGATATTTGCCAAAAGTACGTTCTGTCAATTGTTTGAAAAAATATAGTTGAATTATACGCAAAAACGATTCTGACATTGGTAATTGTATCAGATTTTTTCGGATGTGTAAATGGAAAGTATTTATGTTAGAAATGTCTGTTTTTTAACGCTTACGGCTGTTTGAATCCTCTGTAAAGCGTGAATATTCAGATTACTTTTTAGGCTATTTGTGGATTCTCATTGTTGTGAAAAAAGGCTTGACAACTGGTATTATAATGATATTATTATGATATCATTAATACATATGTTAAAGGAGGTATATGAAATGATCGAATACACCAGCAAGGTGACCCATAAAGAGCTTAAGGGAATCAATGGGTTCTTTATGCTATTTGCAATCCTCATCCTTGAAGTTTTACTCATCACCTTTTTCTTTGTGGGCGTAACCAACTTCAGCCTTCCGTTTGCGCTATTTGGAGGCATCTTCGGATGGGGCATTGTTCCGTTCCTTTTCGCCGGATTCAAAGTAATCCATCCCAACGAGGCTGCAGTCTATACAGTCTTCGGTAACTATTCCGGCACCCTGACAGCCCCGGGATTTTATTGGATCAACCCCTTCTCTGTTTCCATGAATCCTACAACGCAGCCCATGGCACTTGCCATGTTGGAAACCAGCGACAAGAAAAAGACCGGTTCCGAAAGCAAGCCAACGGTTAGCAAGAAAATATCACTTAAGGCTACAACGCTAAACAACGAAAAGCAAAAGGTCAATGACAGCGATGGTAATCCTATCGAAATCGGTGTGGTCGTGATTTGGCGGGTCGTTAACCCCACGAAGGCGGCCTTTGATGTGGATAACTATAAAACTTATATATCCATCCAATGTGATGCATCCATTCGTGAAATTGCCAGGCAGTACCCATATGACATTTCCGAGCACGGCGATGAAAAATCACTTCGTGGCAGTTCTCAGGAAGTGGCAGAAGAATTGCAAAAGATTCTTCAGTCCCGTGCCGACATGGCCGGAATCGAAATCATGGAGTCAAAGATTACGCATCTGGCTTATGCGCCTGAAATCGCAGCAGCCATGTTGCAACGTCAGCAAGCAACCGCCATCATTGCAGCCCGACAAAAAATTGTGGAAGGGGCAGTGGGCATGGTGGAAATGGCTCTCAAAAAATTGGCAGACAACAAAACTGTTGAGCTGGACGATGAAAGAAAGGCTGCCATGGTGTCCAATCTGTTGGTTGTGCTTTGCGGCAACAGGGACGCACAGCCCATCGTCAACAGTGGCAGCATCTATTAGGTGATCTATTATGAGTGAAAAGGCCGAAACCCGCGACAAAAAGCAGCTTCTGCTTCGACTATCCCCGGATCTATGGGAAAAAATTAACCAGTGGTCCGAGGAAGAATTTCGCTCGGTCAACGGCCAAATCGAGTATATGCTCTCGGAGGCCGTGAAGAAGAAGTATGGCAAGAGTCGCAAAGTCAAGGATAGTGAATAACCCATACAAGTAGTTTTCGCCCATACCAATCAAAAAGTCGTAGCAATGCTACGACTTTTGTGTTTATTATTCGCCCTCGAAGACCCCATGCCCGTCCTTCTCCACAATCCTAACTAAATCGCTGAAAATTCCGTAGGCGGTCTGGAGGATTTCAGGTTCTTCTTCGATGATGGTTAATTTGCCCATCAAATCTGTGGTAATGGATAATATAGAAGATGTACTGTTGACCGTTGCATAGATGTGGTTTGTGGGAAGCATCTCCGGTGCCACACGTCCATACACCCTGCCATTCTCCCGCCAACCCTTACAAACCAGTTTAAATTTGAAGCCTTTTGCTGAAGCATCTTTGATGTCTTGATAGGTAAGCCATTCGATGCCTTTCCGATTAATTTGATCTGGTGTCATATCTGCATTCATTAAAACATTTAACAGGGCGGTGAGTTTTCCGGCGGAGTCATATCCTTCAATATCCATGAGAGGATCCGCTTCCACAAATCCCAATTCTCTTACCTTTTCCATGATTTGATTGATGGGAATGCCTTTTTCCATCTCCTCTAGAATGAAGTTGGTGGTACTGTTGAGAATGCCACCCACTTCCGTCACAGTGCAAAACTTCAAGGTGTCGTGGACCAGGTTGAACACCGGCGTACCATCCATGACTGTGGTTTCATAGAAAAAAGCACAATCGTTTCGTCTCGCCAAATCAGTTAAGCGTTTATAAGCATGGGCGATGGGACCTTTGTTGGCTGTTATGACATCTTTGCCTCGGGATAGGGCGGCTTCGATATGGCTAATGGCCGGTTCCCCGGTCATAATGTTCAGTGGCGTCAGCTCAATTAGAACATCATAGTCCCCATTGACTGCCACCTCCATAGCGGTATCTGTGGAGGAACCTAAAATGTCTCCTTTGGATCTGGTGACGATGGATACAAATTCAAAGGATGTATTATAAGCCTCCGCCAATGCATCCGCTTTTTCTTCCAATAAGCTTTTAAAGGCCTTGCCCGCATTGCCGTATCCCAGCATGGCCAACTTGAGTGTTTTCCTCATTGTTCCTGATTGCTCCTTCCCTATGTGTAAGGGTTTATCTTTCGTTCTTCTGATATCAGATTAATTTAATTGGTTTTATTATAGCACTTTTAATGCGTTTGCAAAAAGGAAAAACTCCCCGCAAATAGCGGGGAGCTCTTTTGTTTTGTTGGTTACATATGCAGCAATTAGATTACATGCATTCTTTCAGTGTCTCTTCGAAGATGTCCAGGCCGGCAGCCAGTTGCGCATCAGTGACACACAGGGGGCAAAGGAAACGGATGACGTTTCCGGGGCCTGCGGCTTCCAGAAGGAGACCCTTTTGGACAGCTTTGTTGACGATGTCTGTAACAATCTTGGCATTGGGTTCTTTGGTGGCCTTGCTTGTAACAAATTCAACACCCATCATCGCGCCGGTTCCTCTGACATTACCAACGACTTCATATTTGGCTTCCCATTCGCCAAATCTCTTCATGCAAACGTCTGCGATTTTTCTTGCTTTTGCAGGATAATCTTCCTTCAGCATGACATCTAATACAGCCATACCAGCGGCACAGGCTACTGGGTTTCCGCAATAAGTTCCACCGATGGTGCCCGGAGTGACCTTGTCCATCAGTTCAGCGCTTGCTGTTAGTGCGGAAATAGGCAGTCCGCCTGCAATGGATTTTGCTGTTGTCATGATGTCGGGCTCGCAACCGGCTTCTTTGTAGTATACGGAAGCAAATAATCTGCCAGAACGTGACCAGCCTGTTTGTACTTCATCGGCAATCATGATGATGCCATGCTTGTCACAAATAGCTCTCACGGCTTTGACCCAATCAAGAGGAGCGGGGATGAATCCACCTTCACCCTGAACCGGTTCAAACACGATACCTGCAACGGTATCTGCACCAACGCTGGCAATAGCTTTTTCTAGGCCTTCGATGTAATACTTCACTGCAGCAGCCTCGTCCATACCTTCCGGTGCCCGATAAAGCTGTGGGAACTCTGCTCTGATGATGCCATCAGCTAAGGGTTCCATATCGATGCAATAATTTCTGTTGGCTGTCATTGTCATGGTCAGTACGGTTCTTCCGTGGAATGCGCCGGTAAAAACAATGATGTTAGGTCTTTTGGTAACGTTTCTGGCGATTTTTACTGCGTTTTCGTCAGCTTCTGCGCCGCTGTTGACGAACATGGTTTTTTTCTTGTCGCCACGGACAGGAACCACTTCGTTCATTTTTTCAGCAAACTCGATATAACGTTCGTGGGTGGTGATGTTCATCATAGCATGGAAATACTTATCCATTTGCGCTTTGGCCGCTTCAATGAGCACTGGATGGCTGTAGCCGATGTTCAATACACCAACCCCGCCGACCCAGTCCAGCAACACGTTGCCGTCTACGTCTTCAAACATTGCGCCTTCACCTCTTGCAATGACACAAGGGTAAATGCTTCTGATTGCATTGGGCATGCACTCAGTTCTTCTCTTCAGTACTTCTTGGGCTTTGGGCCCTGGCAAAGTCATGGTTACTTTAGGTAATGCGTCTCTTAACATGATAGAACCTCCATTAAACTGTTTGTAATTAAAGTAGTTTTTTATTTATATCCAGCTCAGCGAGCTTTCGATACAGTGTGGCGCGGGAAAGGCCCAATTCTCTGGCAACGCTTTCTTTCGCGTCGCCTCCTCCAGTATGTTTTTTAAATTTTTTTAGGATGACTTCCCGCTCAAACTCTTTCACCTGGTCCGCTAAGGTCAGCAGGCTTTCCTGGGCCTTGGGCAGGGATTCTTCTGCCCGCTTCAACCGCATGGGCACGTCATCCAAGCCGATGGTTTCACCGAATGCCATATTGGTGCTATACTCAACGGCATTTTCCAATTCTCGCACGTTGCCCGGCCATTCGTAATTCATGTACAAGTCCCGGACTTCTTGGCTAAATCCCTTGAGTCTTCGGTTCATATAAGTGTTGTACTTACTCAGGAAGTGGTCCATAAACAAATCAATATCTTCTTTGCGATCTCGCAAAGGTGGGATATCGATGGGAATGACACTAAGACGGTAATAAAGGTCTTCTCGGAACGTTCCTGCTTTAATCATATCTTCCAGATGCCGGTTGGTAGCTGCAACGACACGCACATTAACCTGAATGGACTTGTTGCCGCCTACTCGTTCGAACTTCATATTCTGTAGCACATGTAGAATCTTGACCTGCAGATGAGCCGGCATGTCACCGATTTCATCCAAGAAAATAGTTCCGTTATTTGCCATCTCGAACTTGCCGATTTTGCCTTTTTCGGAAGCTCCTGTGAAAGCGCCCTTTTCGTATCCAAAAAGTTCGCTCTCAAGTAAGTTTTCGGGAATGGCTCCGCAGTTTACTGTGACAAAAGGCTGACCGTTTCGGGGTCCTGAGTAATGGATGGCCTTGGCAAACATTTCTTTGCCAGTGCCGCTTTCGCCTGTAATCAATACCGTGGAATCCCCACGTGCGGTGATAACCGCTTGATTTTTGGCTCTGGTAATGGCCTCGCTGCGGCCAATAATGTCGTCAAATGTGTTTTTGATGTTTCCTACATTCATATGGTAGGCAAGCTTTTGGGCTTCCACAAAATCTCGGAATGAAATGACGACGCCTTCAATTTCGGATCCGGCATAAAATGGTTTTGCAGTGACAATTAAGTGGAGCTCGCCGCGATAAATTTCTTCCCGTTCTGTATACCCTTCCCCGGTTCTGAAAATATCCAGTGCCGGCGAACTAATCATATATCGGTTGATATGCTTGCCAATGATTTCTTTGCTGGTTGTCTTGAGCAGGCTCGCAGCCACTTCATTGCAATGCCGTATATATCCTTGTTTGTCGATGGCAAAGATCCCTTCATGGGCGGTTTCCAGTACAGTCATCATCTCATTTCTGGACATTTCCGCAACCTGTAAATCTTCTTGCTGGGCTGCCTTGGCGGCCAGCAAGTCTGCCATTTTTTCGACGAAGGTCACCATGCTCCGGTCTTTATCCAATAAAATAGCCCGCTGCTCCTCATTAAAAGCAACCAGGCCAATGATGCCAATGGTTTCTCCATTATGCTTGATAGGAGTGCAAATCTCAGCCAGCTCACCTATAGTCTGGGCTTTTGCACGGGGATCATCGTAATATTTGTCAGCGCGGGCATCTGCCACCGATTGGGTCAGTCCGCTTCGAAGTACACGGGCATACAGAAAATTGCCATCCAGTTTGCCGGCTTCTTCCTTTTGTCCAATCATGGAAGAATAGCTGCCGGTTCCACCGACAATGGTTAGGGTATCGTCAACAATCTCAACTTCAACGCCCACAGCAATGCTAATGGCTTCCGCCACCTGCTGTACTCCGGTCGAAACGTCTCTCAATAGCGACATAATTTCTCCTGTCTTGTTACCAAGTCTTCGACCCCATTATAGCATTGCCATTCTCAATTATGCAATTCTTTTCGTTAGAAATTTAACTGATTAAATTTTCTTAATATTCAGTCTCAGTTTTGATATCTCTAGTTCCCTCTCCATCGACCATGGTTGCCCCCAGGTTGACGGTTTCTTTTTCCAACGAGAGCAGGATGTTGTTCAAAGCAGCAACCCTCTCCGCGGAAAGCGATTGGTTGGCCAGTAATTTAGATTGGTACAATACGTTTTCAAGATGCTTGTGCACTTCTTCCACCCGCTTGGCGAGCTCTTCAGGATGCAAGTTGTCCATAGAGTCTACTGCAATGCCCTCAGCGGTAACCAACTCACCGGTTTCCAGTTCATAGGACGAATAATCCCGAATAATGGTACTATTATATCCATAGGCATCCATAATTTTTTGAGCAAAGGTCACTTTGGCTTCTTCTTCGCCGTGTACCAGGAAAATTTCTTTGGGTTTGGCTTTAAATCCACCTAACCATTCCAATAGGCCCGCCTGATCCGCATGGCCTGAAAATCCTTGAAGGTTGTGTATTTCGGCATTCACCTGGACCGTCTCTCCAAAAAGCTTCACTTCTTTGATTCCATCCAGAATGGCTCTTCCCAAGGTGCCTTCCGCCTGATATCCGACAAAAACAATGCTGGACTTGGCATCCCACAGATTATGTTTTAAGTGGTGTCGGATTCTGCCTGCATCGCACATGCCGCTTGCGGAAATCACAACCTTTGGGGTCCGATCAAAATTTAGTTCTTTGGACTCCTCGCTGGTTCGTGTAAATTTCAGATTTTTGAAATCCAAGGGCATATCTCCTCTCAGAATGTAGTCCTTGGTTTCTTCGTCAAAAACCTGTGCATTCCGTTTGAACACTTCTGTTGCCGTGGTGGCCATGGGGCTGTCCACATAAATCATAAGTTTCTCTAAGTCGGATTTGTATTTTGTGCCTAGTTCATAGAAGCGGTTGAACTCGAAAAGCAACTCCTGGGTTCTGCCCACCGCAAATGCAGGGATTACAACAGTCCCGCCTCTTCTTGTGGTTTTGATTACAATTTCAAGAAGTTGATCAATACTGGTTGCGTTGGCTGGATGAAGCCGGTTGCCGTATGTGGATTCCAAAATAAGATAGTCCGCGCTTTTAATATGCGACGGATCCCGCAATATAGGACGGTTCGTGACACCCAAATCTCCTGAGTATACAAGTTTGGTAGATTTGCCATCCTCTTCCACCCAAATCTCTGTGATGGCGGATCCTAAAATATGGCCGGCATCATTGTAGACGATTTTGATGTGTCCGTTGATTTCAATCAATTGGTCGTATAACACGGGGGCCACCAGTTTCAAAGCTTCTTCGGCATCTTTCATGGTATATAGTGGCTCCACCGGGTCAACGCCGGCACGCAAGTTTTTACGGTTCTGCCATTCTGCATCTTTTTCATGAATATAGGCACTATCTTTGAGCATGACCTCAAGCAGGTCTGCTGTGGCATCGGTGCAATAAATTTTGCCACGGAACCCTCTCTTTGCCAATAAGGGCAGCCGGCCACAATGGTCGATATGCGCATGGCTAAGCAGAATAAATTCAATTTGATCCACCTGGAAAGGAAAAGGCAGGAAGTTTTGTTTTTCTTGCTCTTTGCCTCCCTGGAACTGTCCGCAGTCCAAAAGGAACTGATGCGTTCCGCTAGTAATCCAATGGCAAGAACCGGTAACACCCGTGGCTGCTCCGCAGAATTGTATCTTCATTCTTGTCCTCCTTCATGAAATAGCGCTGTGGAAAGATACCGTTCTCCAGTATCCGGCAAGACCGTCACAATATTTTTCCCTCGGTATTCCGGTCGTTTGGCTAACTGACCCGCCGCATACACCGCAGCACCGGATGAAATTCCCGCTAGAATCCCTTCTCTCCTGCTGAGTGCTTTGGCGGTTTCTATGGCTTGCGTACCCGTAACCCGAATGATTTCATTGTAAATTGTCGTATCCAAAACCGCGGGCACAAATCCTGCCCCTATCCCTTGTATTGGGTGAGGTCCTGGGTTTTCTCCCGAAAGTACAGCAGATGCGTCCGGCTCTACAGCTACAATATACACCGAAGGATTTTTGGTTTTTAGATATCTACCAACACCGGTAATGGTTCCGCCGGTGCCTACTCCTGCAACGAAAACATCCACCTTGCCGGAAAGGGCCTCCCAAATTTCCGGTCCGGTGGTGTCGAAATGTGTTTTTGGATTGGCCGGGTTGTCAAACTGGCCCGGAATAAACGAACCGGAGGTAGTTTCTGCCAATTCTTTTGCTCTGGCTATAGCGCCATTCATTCCAAGAGAGCCTGGAGTCAATACCAGTTCTGCGCCAAAACCACGCAGCAATTTGCGCCGTTCTTCAGACATGCTTTCAGGCATAGTCAAAATAATCCGATATCCTTTGGAGGCTGCCACCATGGCCAGCCCAATGCCTGTGTTTCCACTGGTAGGTTCGATGATAACACTGCCAGGCCTCAGTAGCCCTCGTGCTTCTGCGTCCTCAATCATGGCTTTGGCAATCCGGCTTTTGATGCTGCCGCCCGGGTTCGCGCTTTCCAATTTTCCGAAAATCCTGGCAACAAAGGCATTGTCCGTTCGGATGTTATCCAAGGCCAGAAGCGGTGTGTTTCCAATAATAGTATCGATGCGATAGCTCATGTTCTTCCCTCCAGTCTGCAATTGTTTATGGCATTAATATACCACATTGCTGGCAGGAAAAACATAGTGTTTCTGTCTTATTCAGTATATGCTGCATCGCAGTATACACAATTGTACTGCCTTTTGTCCCGGTCAGTCAGCTTGAAGGCATGGACGATTTCCTGTTCCACCGTAGTGATGCAACGAGGGTTTTTGCATCGTACGACCCCCGTCAGAGTCGCAGGCAACTCCAAATGCTTTTTTTTGGTCAGTTGACCGTTCTGAATCATATTCACGGTGATGTCCGGATCCACAAAACCTAAAACATCCAGATTTAAGTTGATGTTCTCATCGATTTTAATGATGTCCTTCTTTCCGCATTTTGTGCTTTGCGCATTCTGGACGATGGCGACGCTGCAAGTGAGCTTTTCAAGGTGTAACAGTCGATAGATTTCCATACTTTTTCCTGCCGGGATGTGGTCAATCACAATCCCAGTTGTGACGCCGTCTACATTCATGAGGTTGCCTCCTTCGTAAGGTTGAGTAAGGTAAGGATCAATGCCATCCGGATGTATTTCCCACAGAGTGCCTGGGTAAAATAGCATGCCCTTGGGTCATCGTCCACTTCAATGGATATTTCGTTAACTCGGGGCAATGGGTGAAGGATAATCAAGTCTTTCTTTGCCGGTTTCAGTTTATCCATATCCAAGATGTAACTATCCTTCAACCGTATATAATCCTGTTCATTAAAGAATCGTTCCTTTTGGACTCTCGTCATATATAAGATATCCAATTCTCCCATGACCTGTTCCATATGCTCCACCTGTTTCCACTCCACCCCTGCCGTAGCCAGAAGATCTCTGATGTAGGCCGGAACACGAAGTTCTTCCGGAGAAATCAGGATAAACCGATTTCCCGGATATCGCAGCATGGCCTCTATCAAGGAGTGGACTGTTCTGCCAAATTGCAGGTCGCCGCAAAGTCCCACAGTGAGATTCTCAAGACGTCCCTTTTCCCGTTTGATGGTCAATAAATCGGTCAGGGTTTGCGTGGGATGGTGATGGCCACCGTCTCCGCCGTTGATAATCGGTACTGTGGTTCGCTTGGAAGCTATCAGGGGTGCACCTTCTTTCGGGTGCCGCATGGCGATGATGTCCGCATAGCATCCAACCGTTCGGATGGTGTCGCTGACGCTTTCGCCTTTGGCTGCTGAGCTGGAATCGCTGCTTGAAAATCCCAGTACATTGCCCCCCAGTTCCATCATGGCCGCTTCAAAGCTGAGTCTTGTCCTTGTGCTAGGTTCAAAAAACAAGGTAGCAAGCTTTTTCCCTGCACACCGGTTTTGATAATTTGTCGGATAGGTCATGATGTTCTCTGCAAGGCCAATCATCCGGTCAATTTCCTTAATGGAAAAATCAGTGATGCTGATTAGATTTCTGATTTCCACACTAGTACCTCCTTCATTTCTTTCTGTTCAATATATCCTTCATCCACAGCCACTTGGGCCAAAGTCTCAAGGTCGCACAAGCTGACGGTGCGCACCGGCAAGTCCCGTATTCCATAGTTGAAAATGCTTAAAATTCCAAGAACCTCTGCACCAACGTTTTCCAAAGCCTCCACGGTATCCATAGATGATCCTCCGGTGGAAATCAAGTCCTCCACAACCACCACCTTTTGACCGGGACTTAATTTGCCTTCAATTCGGTTTGTTCTGCCATGGTCTTTGGCTTGTGCTCGTACATACCCCATGGGCAATCCTAGAAGGTGGGCGGCAATGGCTGCATGGGCAATTCCTGCCGTGCTGGTTCCCATTAGTACCTGGCAATCCGGGTAATGTTCGTTGATTGCGTTAGCCAGGGTTTGTTCTACCACATTCCTGGTCGCCGGCGCTGTGAGAATCAGCCGGTTGTCACAGTACACCGGACTTTTAATGCCGCTAGCCCAGGTAAATGGTTCGTTGGGTCTTAGGAATACTGCCCCAATGGACAACAGCTGCTTTGCTATTTCTTTATTCTTCATTCTCTACCTCCTTGAAAATCCCGTATGATGTCTAGGTATGCGGTCAGTGGGTCAGTTGCCTCAGTAATGGGTCGTCCCACCACGATATAGTCAGCGCCCAGCGCTTTGGCTTGCATGGGGGTTTGCACCCGCACCTGGTCCTGTTTGCCCCCTTCTCCCTGATTGGCCAAACGGATCCCCGGTGTCACTGTCAAGAATTCTTTGCCGCATATTTTGTGAATGGCAGGTGCTTCCTGTGGACTGCAAACCACCCCATCAAGACCCGACTCTTTGGCGAGATGCGCATAGGTCGAAACTGCCGCCTCTACGGAACCGGGTATCAGAATTTCATGATTCATCCGCCAGAGATCCGTTGATGTCAATTGGGTGACCGCAATTAAAAGAGGCTTTTTCACACCGGGTGATGTTCCCTGTTCAAGGCCCTCGCAGGCTGCTGTCATCATCTTTGCAGTACCTGCCGCGTGGACATTACACATGTCCACACCAAGTCTGGCCAATACCGCCATCGTCCGTTGCACTGTATTTGGAATATCGTGAAGTTTTAAGTCCAGGAATATTTTGTGCCCTCGCTCTTTTAGGCTCTGAATGAAGCTTGGGCCGGTGGCATAAAATAGTTCCATCCCTACTTTCACATAAGGCCGTTCCTCCCCCATGCTGGCCAAGAATGCGAGCGCCGTTTGGCGATTCGGAAAATCCAACGCAATGATGACTTTGTTCTGTTGTTCGTTCATATGATCCCCCTTATCTCTTCTAAATCGTTTATCTGCAATCTATTCATGAGTTCTGGCAGCGCCAGGATCACATCTCGACATGCAAAAGGATTTACCAAGTTTGCCGCGCCCATCTGCACGGCTGTGGCACCGGCCATTATCATCTCTATCACGTCTTCTGCTGTGGTGATACCACCCATGCCAACCACCGGAATCTTCACGGAATGGAAGACTTGGTTCACCATGCGAAGAGCGATGGGAAAAACCGCCGGTCCGGAAAGACCGCCTGTGATGTTGGCCAACACCGGACGGCGCCGGGTAATGTCAATCCGCATGGCGGAAAATGTGTTAATCATGGAAATTCCGTCAGCACCGGAGGCTTCGCAGGCTTTGGCGATTTCCATAATATCCGTCACATTTGGACTGAGTTTCATATAGATTGGTTTCTGAGTCACGGCACGAACTGCTCCGGTTATTTCAGCGGCTGCCCTGGAATCTGTTCCAAACACAGAGCCTCCGCCGTGTACATTGGGACAGCTGATGTTGATTTCCAAAATGGCCACTTCCGGTGACTGATCCAGCCGCCTGGCACAGGCAACGTATTCTTCTTTGCTAAACCCGCTGATATTGGCGAATATTGGGATTTGGCAAAGGGAGGCTAACCGGGGCAACTCCTCTGCGGCCACCTGCTCGATGCCGGGATTCTGCAGCCCAACGGCGTTGACCAGACCGCAGGGGGCTTCGGCAATGCGAGGTGTGTCATTGCCGAAGCGGCGGTGAAGGGTGGTACCTTTCACCGCGATGCCCCCGAGCAGGTTTAGGTCATAAAGTTCTGCCATTTCGACACCATATCCAAACGTGCCACTGGCAGGGATTACCGGATTTTTGAGTTCTATTGTTCCAAGGCTCACCCTTGTATCTACCATATAATTTCCTCCTTCGAAAGCACCGGACCATCCACGCAGATTCGTTTTTCTCCGTATTTTGTCCGACAGCTGCATCCCATGCAAACCCCAAATCCGCATCCCATGCGGCTTTCAAAACTGAACTGTCCTTCCGATGCCAAGTCACGGACTCCGTATAACATGGCTTCAGGACCGCAGGCAAAGAGCCTGTCCCAAGTACGTCCGTCCGCAGCCGCCAGCACAGTGCCCATAATCCCCCGGCTTCCATCCATGGTTGCAACCCCAACCTTCACTCCCAATTTTTTAAATTCCTCTTCATAAAAGATTTCATCTGCCGTGCCAAACCCCATCAGAAGTTCCGGCGACTTGCCTTCAGCCAACAGCTTTTTTGCCAGGCCGTAAAGCGGGGGCAAACCCACGCCGCCACCTACCAATACAATCCGCTCCGCGTTCTTTCCGCAGCTGGTGGTATTAAATCCGTTTCCAAGTGGGTAGAGCAAATTCAATTTGTCGCCCGGTATCATCCCAGCCATAATTTCAGTTCCTATTCCAACAACCTTGTATACAAGGGTCAGCACGCCATCTTCAGCAGAACAGACAGACAAAGGTCGTCGCAAGTAGCAGCCTTCCACCTGCACGTTTACAAACTGTCCGGGTGCTGTAAAAACCCGGGTTTCGCATGCCAACGTCACTTCCCAGGTATGCCTGGCAATGAGTCGGTTAGACAAAATAGTACAGTCTTCTGCTCTCATGTTCGCTTGGCTCTTCATCGATTCATTCGGACGAAATGTTTTATTTATCGTTCCCATACAACGGTTCCTCCTAGGATGGTACACTTGTTAGCACCCATCACTTGCATTCCTTCAAATGGTGTACTTCTTCCTTTGCTGTAAAATGTGTCCGGGTTGATGGCATAGGATGTTTCCAACTCCCAAAGGCATAAATCCGCCGGCTGCCCGGGTTCTAACACACCGCCGCGCAGACCAAATCTTTTTCTTGGTGCAACAGCCAAAGCATCCACCAGGCGTTCCAGTGTCAGTTTTCCTGTCAGCACCAATTGGGTATAAAGCACAGGAAAAGCAGTTTCCAGTCCCACCACACCATTGGCACTACCGGCGAAACCCCGGGATTTCTCTTCCCTGCTATGGGGTGCATGGTCCGTGGCAATCATATCTATAGTTCCGTCCGCAAGGCCCTCAATCAAGGCGTGTTTATCTTCCTTGCTCATCAGCGGGGGGTTCATTTTGAATCGTCCATCATCTAGCCTGTCCTCTTCAGAGAAAATTAGATAGTGAGGCGCGGTCTCACAAGTCACATTCAGTCCTGCTTGTTTGGCATCGTGGATCAGACGGAGACTTTCTTTAGTCGACACGTGACATACGTGATATTTGCATCCGGTTTTTTTGCACAAGGCTAAGTCCCGTGCCACTTGAGTCCACTCGCTGCTGCGGTAGTCTCCGGCTGCTGATAAGCTTTCATCTTCGCAATGAGCAACGATGATTTTGTCCAGCGTTTTGGCTTTTTCCATCGCCTCTTCCATCAGGTCTGCCCGTTGTACCCCGGTTCCGTCATCGCTGAATCCGGCCACCTCAGGTGCTAGTGCATTCAGGTCCGAAAGCATTCCGATACCGTCACGCTTCACGGTAATGGTTCCATAAGGAATCACCGGAATATGCGCATGCTTTCGGATTGCCTCAAGTTGGATTGACAGTGCCTGCTGATTGCCTGGCGCGGGGTTCACATTCGGCATGGCGAAAAGAGTGGTGTATCCACCGGCTGCACCAGCCAGAGTTCCCGTGGCGATGGTTTCCTTGTATTCGTACCCCGGCTCCCGAAGATGCACGTGAACGTCCATAAATCCGGGCAAAAGAAAAGAGTTATCGCAATTGATAACTCTTTTATATTCAATAGATAAATTGTCCATTACAGAATCTGATTCCAAAAATCCTTGCCCGGATGGCATTAATGCGGCAATCCGTCCTCCCTCAAGGATGACGTCCCGCTTCTCCCATTGTCTTCCGTTGAAGACATTTCCGTTTCTCAAATAGATTCCCATGTCGAATTCCTTTTTTCCCAAATTTTTTCAAGTTTATCATGGGAAAGTTGTTTTGTCAAACTCTTATTTTTGCTTTGGCAAAGCTTTTAATTTAGACGCCAGATAATAGTTCGCTGCAGAGATTGCCATGCCCCCGATGAATACATAAACATATCCAATGCTACCGTTGGCGTACCAGACAAAGCCTGCCAAAAGGGGAATGGTCATGGAAACCACATGATCCATGCTTTGTCCCATTGCCAGGGTTCGGGACACTTCAGACGGTGCGTGGCACATCTTTCGGACGTAGGTGGCTCTTGCCATGCCGGCGGATTCCATCAGCTTGTCGGCAACATAGGAAACACCCACGAGAATCAGTGCAAGCTGGAACGGAAAAAGCGATTTGGAAAAAGCAAATCCAACGCACGCTGCAAACATCACAAACGCTTCCAGCTTCAGCGCATAGGATTCTCCCTTTCTGTCAATCAAACGCCCATACCAGGGTTTGAAAAATAGATTCATCACACAAACCAAGAAAAACAATGCGGTGATGACGGTTACCGGTTGACCGTATACATCAATTAGAAGCCAAGGCGCAAATGTCAGCGTAATCTGCTTCCTGGCACCATTGACGGTGGCCAGGGCATAATACATCTTGTATTCCTTTTTAAAGACGAACCGCTTGCCATGGTTGTTTTCTTTGATGTCATTTCGCATGAATAAGAATAAAACCCCCGCCACAATCAGCACGACACCTGCAAAACTGAATACGGCCTGATAACTGACATCAAAAAAACGGTAGATGATATAGAGTACCGCGCTGGCCACGATAATCGCTGCACTGCCAAGCCCTTGAATTTGTCCTAGTCGTGCACCGAACTGCTCCCCTTTGGCAAATTGCATGGCAATGGTGCTGGATAAGGGGAAATACAGATGCTGACCTGTGCTGTAGATAAGCAACGTAACAAGAACCAAGGAAAATACTCCTGGGATTTGACCAAATGCCAAGAGCCCGATGCCTCCAACAATGTTGGCTAAGGCTGCCATTCGGATGTCACCCATACCGCTGAGCAGTCCAATCACTACGACGGTCAGAAGTCCCGGGAGTTCGCGAGGCGCTTCCAAACCGGATCGTTGAAGCACTGTAAAATTAAGGTCTTCGTATAGTCTGTTGGCAAAGGAAGTGCTTTCCACCGCCAGAACGACGCCCATCAGCACGCTGATGATTAAAAATAATAACAGATCTTTAGATATGGTATATTTGCCAAAGGTAAATTGCTTCATTTTTTGCTCCATGCTATAAATTATTTCAACGTTTCACATTATACCCCATTCCCCAAAAAAGTTCAAAGCCCGGACAACAATTGTCCGGGCTTCTCACTATGCTAATTGTTATATTTTTTGCCTAATAAGGGGCAAATGGCCTATTCGTAGTCGTGCTTCACAGCAACGTCTATCTTTTTGCGACCCTTCTTCCATTTGATTTCTCCCGGCAGGATACAATCCTGTACAGGACAAACATTCAGGCAAAGGTGACATCCGACGCAATTGTCTTCAATCAGAATCGGCTTTCTCTTCTTTTCATCCCAGTCAATGGCCTGATGGGCTGCATCATAGCAGGATACATAGCATCTGCCACAACCAACGCACTTTTTGTTGTCAAATTTGGGAAATACTTTGAAGTCACGGTTAATCTCTTCTGCTGGAATCAGGTTGGGTAGTGCAGAACCAATGAATTGTTCGATGTTGGTATATCCTCTTTCATCCATGAAATGGGACATTCCACTGATCATGTCTTCAACGATTCTGTAACCGTACTGCATAATAGCTGTGGTAACCTGGATGTTTCTACATCCAAGTGCCAGGAATTCTGCAGCATCGCGCCATGTTTCGATTCCGCCGATGCCGCTATACTCAAATTTTCGGCCCTGCGCTGCGCAAAGTCTGTGAATCTCTTCATCCTGCAACAAGTTGGCAGCAAATCGCAGTGCGATTGGCTTAACCGCTGCGCCGGAATATCCGGATATGGATGATTTGCCGTTTACAACAGGCATACCGGTCATGTTCTCAAAGTCCAAATTAGTGATGGACTTGACAGTGTTGATACCGGATACAGAGGCGGCTCCGCCTCTTATGGCTGCTCTTGCAGGTTCCTCCATGTTCTTTGTGTTAGGGGTCATCTTGGCAATGAACGGAATTTTGGTTGCGCTTGTGACGGCTCTTGCATACTGCTCAACTAAGGCAACGTTTGTGCCAACATCGGATCCCATATCATGGGATGTCATCTGCGGGCAGGAGAAGTTTCCTTCAATTAAGTCAGCGCCAGCTTGTTCGCACATTTTGGCCAGTTGTTTCCATTCGTCGTCAGAGCTACCCATGATGGTTGCTACCATTACTTTTTCTGGGTAATCTTCCTTCAGTCGACGCATAAACTCGAAGTTAACTTCTGTCGGTTTGTCGGAGATTTGCTCCATGTTCTTGAATCCAAGCCATGGGGTTCCTTCTTTTCTTGTGATATCAAATCTAGGGGAGCATTCGTCTGCAACAAAGATGCCGACGGTCTTAAAGAAGACACCACCCCATCCTGCTTCGTAGCTTTTTCTGACCATGTCATAGTTGCCGCCTACAGGGGAAGAGGAAAGGAAGAACGGATTCTCACAATGGACTCCCAGGTAATTAATGGATAAATCTTTTTTAACTGCCATCCTATTTCACTCCTTTCTCTAAGAATGCTATGATCGCAAACGCAGAGGCCTTGCCATCAGCAACCGCTTCAACAACGGTCTTGCCGCCATTAACGATGTCGCCTGCTGCGAAGTATTTCTTCACACTGGTTTTGCCGTTTTTGTTTGCTTTGATCATGCCTTTGTCGTCTGTGTCAACAGCGACCAGGTCTGATACATCTTCTGCACCTTGACCTATGGCGAATACTACAGTGTCAGCTTCCAGCTTCAAGCCGGATTTTTCTGCTACTTTCTTTCTGCCATCAAATGCAACCGCTTCCACTTTTTTGGTTCCGATGACTTCAGCCGGTGCCATGTTTGTGGTGATGCCAATGCCTAGTGACAAAGCATACTGGAATTCTGTCATATTGCCCGGTGCTTCTTCCAGGGTTCTTCTGTAGACGATTTTTACATCTTCAGCGCCCAGGAGTTTCGCTGTGACTGCACAGTCAACTGCGACGTCGCCGCCGCCGATAACAACTACTTTTTTGCCGGGATTGAACCCTTTGGCTCCGGATCTGGCTTTCTTCAGATACTCGTTGGCTGCATAGGCACCCTTCAGATCAATGCCGGGGATGGAGGGGAATTTGGATCCCCATAGGCCGGTGCCAAGGAATATAGCATCAAAGCCTTCCAAGTCGGCTGCTTTCACTTTCTTGCCTAATTCGAACTTGACGCCGAGTCCTTTTACCTGAGCGATGTCGTGATCTACGACTGCCTGGGGAAGTCTGCTGGGTGCAATGCCATATGTCAGCACGCCACCGGGCTTTTCTTCTCTTTCGAAAATGGTTACTTTGTATCCTGCTTTTGCCAGTTCAGCGGCGCAAGCCAGGGAAGCCGGACCGGCTCCTACGCAAGCAACGGTTTGTTTCATTTTCTTTGCAGGTGCTTTCAGGGTCTTCATTTTGAAAATCTTTTCCTGATCGATGGCATATCTTTGAAGTTCTCCGATTTTGATCGGTTTGTCAATGCCACATCTGCTGCAATACTCTTCGCAAAGTCTGTCATAAGGACATACTCTTGCACAAGTTCCGCCGAGAACATTATTTTCTCTAATGATTTCAGCGGCACCCTTCACATTCCGGAATCGGATGGAACGGATGAAGTCCCCTGGATTTGTTCCTGCGGGGCATCCTTTGCTGCAAGGCGCATCATGGCAGAGCAAGCATCTTGCTGCTTCTTCCATGGCGGTTCTATGGTTGTAACCGGCCATTGCTTCAGCAGTATACTTGGGTTTATCTACTTTACTCAATTTTTACTCCTCCTTCGTTCATATATTATTCTTGAATCTTTGTCCCGCCGGGACAGATCACAACGGGGCAAAGATAAAATAATCTTTTAATGTTTACTCAGCGTCCAATTTAAGAACTGCATTCAGCATCACGGAAGCGCCTGCAGTGCAATCTTCAGGAGATGAATATTCTTCTTCGCAATGGGACAAGCCTGCCTTTGATTTAACAAAAATCATGGTGGTGGGCACTACATAGGATGCGAATTGAGCATCATGACCTGCGCCTGAGTTAATGGGCTGATAGGCAAGGCCCAACTCTTTAGCGGATTCGTCAACTAGTCCGACCAGCTTCTTGTCGAAGTATACGGTGTCTCTCTTCCACTGTTCAGCGATTTCGCAGGTGCATCCGGCCCATGTCTTTTCTGGAAGGGTTTTAATGATGTTCATGACGGATTCCAGAACTTTGGGATCTTCATGACGAACATCGATGGAGAAATCCACATAGTTTGGAATGACTGTATGCACATTAGGCAGGCAAACCATTTCGCCGGTTGTGTAAACCAATTCCGGTCTGCCTAGCTTGTCAATTTCTGCATGGAGATAAACAATCGCTTGTGCTGCTGCAAACAATGCGTCATGACGCTTGTTCATGGGGAAGGTGCCTGCGTGGGCTGAGAATCCATGGAACTTGATTCTATAATTGAACATACCAAGCACGCACTGAACCACACCGATTTGATTGCCTGCATCCTCAAGAATAGGACCTTGTTCAATATGCAGTTCAAACATCGCTTTATAGTCTTCTTTGTTAAATCGATTTTTTTTGTCGCCTTTGTAAGCGCTCTTTGCTAGCATTTCACCGAAAGTTGTGGTTTTGTCCAATACACTCTTAGACTGCATTAGTTTTTCTTCAATGAAGTTTTTGCCAATGGCCGGGGGTAGGTAATCATTGCATACAATACCGGATACAAACATGGCAGGCGGATACAGGGATCCTTCTTCGTTTGTCCAGATCATTGCTGTCAACGGATGTTTGTGTGGGATGTTTTCGGCAACTACGGTTTCCAAGACTTCCATACCAGTCAAGACACCTAATATGCCATCATAGTTTCCCCCATTCCGGACTGAGTCAACATGGGATGCCATGACGATTCTTTGCGCATTGGGGTCGGTGCCGGGAATGGTGGCGTACACGTTGGCCATATCATCCATCGTAATAATTGCGCCGACGGCCTTCATTCTCTTGACAAATTCGTCCCGCGCCATGTGGGCTTCCGGCGAAAGGGAATATCTTGTTACTCCGCCGTGTCCCGCATCACCAAACTTCGAGAATGTGTTGATCTTGTCTTCCATTCTCTTCACATCACATTTGTACATTTCTGTTCCTCCTTAGATATATCTTTAATGAAACAAACATTAATTATTGGTTGTTTAATAATTGTTGGATACCTATTAATTATACACCCGTGGCTAGAGTTTTTTCCATTTCAATGTAATTTTGTTGTCCGGACAAATATCTCTGCAAAGCCCACAACCAGTGCATTTGTCTTCGTCAATGATCAGGTGTCCGCTCTGGAATGATATGGCTTCATCCAGACAGCAGACCACACATTTCCCGCAATCTTCTCTGGTGCATTCAGATGTCAGATAGGCACGCTGTGGCTCCACCTTCAGCTCTTCAAACGAATACAGTTTGTCCAAGCTGGTGCCTCTTACTTCTTCCAGAGAGGCGTAGTGATGCTTTTTCATCCAGCGTTCCAGATTTGAAATCATTTCTGGAATAATCCCGTACCCGTTGACCAGGATGGCCGTCCCCACTTCTGCTGCAGAAGCACCTAGCATAATGTACTCCAACACGTTTTTGTAGTTCTCCACGCCGCCAATACCAAATATGGGCAGTTCGGTACTTTGGGCAATGCCGGCCACCGTGGCCAGACCCAAGGGTCTGATGGGGCTTCCCGAATACCCACCATAGGTGGGTAGTATGGGTTCTCCTGTATCAACATTGATGCCTAGAATGCATCTCATGGTATTGATTGCGGTAATGCCGGATGCACCTGCTTTTTCTACTGATGCAACTACCTCTGGCAAATTGTTCATGGATTGGGTCAGTTTCACCATAACGGGTATGCTGACGTTTGCTACTACTTCCTTAGTAAATGCGTAGGTTTTGTTGGGATTTGCTGCGACGATTTCCATCCCTTCTCCCATGGGACAGGCCAAGCCAAGCTCCAGGGCATCCACCCCGGCTTTTTCGAATTTTCTGGCCAGATACGCCAGTTCCGACGGAGTTCCCGCTGTGATGTTTGCTATAATCAACCCGTCGCCAGTGCTACGGCCTTCTTTTTTTATTTGCTTGAACTCCTCGATCCAGTCTTCCATATCCAAGGCGCTATACATCCGAATATTTTGAAGCCCCCTACCATCATAAGCATAGCGAGGTGAAAGGTCTGGATAAGGCTCTGCAACGATGGTTTCTGTCACCACCGCCGCTGCACCGGAATTCAGTGCTGCACGGATGCCTTTGTGTCCTCGTGTCCAGGGACCAGCAGAGATAATCACCGGGTTTTTTAGTTTTAGGCCCATGGCTTCAACGGATAACATGTTTTCTCCTTATATGCTTCGCATTTGCTGTGGTCGTAGTTTACCAAATTTCCTTTAACCGGCCTTTATTGCCACAGGACTTTCTGATTTTGAGTTTAGACTGAAGGGCAATTTCTTGAACTTCATCGGCACCGTCACCTTCGATGATGTCAAATAGCAGTCTTGCTGCCATAAGCCCCATCCGATACATCGGTTTGGATATTGTAGTCAGTTTGGGTTCCACCAACGCGCCGATCCGAAGATCGTCAAACCCGATCAGTGCGATGTCATTAGGAATATCCACCCCTGCGCTTTTCAGTTTGTCAAGAACCCCTAAGGCCATTTGGTCTGTTGACGCAAAGATGGCATCCAACTCCACCTTGTCGTCCAACATTTTGGATGCGACCAGATAACCGCCCTCAATGCTGTTTTCCCCATGGTACACCAGCTTTTCTTCAAAAGGGATCCCCCCTTCTTTGAGAGCCCGCTTATATCCCTCCAGCTTTTCTTCAATTTCCGGCTTAGGATACTCTCCAAGTGCCAGTCCAATTCGGGTTCGGCCAAGAGTAATCAGGTAGGATATGGCTTCTTCTGTAGCGGCCTTGTAGTCGGTGTACACAATATTCTGTCTATTTATGTTTTTATTTTTGCCAACCAGTACATAGTTGGCTCCTTGTTTCCTTATTTTGTCCAAATCGCTGTTCTTTAGGGTAGTGGATGTCAAGATTAGTCCATCAATTTTTCGTTCCACTAATGTGTCAATATATTCTTTTTCTTTTACTGGGTTGAACTCGGTGTTGCACAGCATGACATGGTAACCCTTTTGGTGAGCGATGGCTTCAACCCCTTTGGCAATTTCCATATTGGAAGGGTCCAAAAAGTCGTGCACCAATAGTCCAATCATTCCCGTTCTGGCAGACTGAATGTTTCGTGCAAACCAGTTGGGCGTGTAGTTCATTTTCTTCATGACCGCGAGAATATGTTCTCTGGTTTCTTCCGTCACCAACTCTGGGTGATTCATCACCCGGGACACTGTTGCTACGGAGACCCCGGCTTTGTCTGCAACTGCTTTGATGTTCAACGGCGACCCTCCGGCTGCCTAGAAAATGAAAGGATTTTCATTGCCCAAGCTAGAAATTTATCTAAAACGTTGAAATTTCAAGTGATATTGTTATGAAACTATTTACATTTGTAATTCTATCACCATCCTCTATGAAAAGCAACAATAAAAACCGCCAAAAACAGAATATTCGGCGGTTTTATCTTTCTATGATAATGAACAATTAGTTTTTTCTGTTGATGTTTGCCTAGCCTCTATTCGTCAGAGACCCGGATGGATTTGATGGCTTGCTTCTCTTTGGGTTTGTCCCGAAAGTCACGGTTCACACTAACAATCCGGTCGGCTTCCTCCATTCCTTCGGTGATTTTGCCGAATGCGGCATACTGGCCGTCAAGGAAAGGGGCATCTTCCACCATAACGAAGAACTGGCACCCACCAGAATTCGGGTCGTTGGCTCTCGCCATGGAAAGCACTCCCCGCTGATGGAGTAAATCATTTTTGATCCCATTGCCGGAGAACTCTCCCACAATCTGGTGTCCCGGGCCACCGGTTCCGTCCCCTTTGGGACAACCGCCCTGAATCATAAATCCAGGAATGACACGATGGAAAGTCAGCCCGTCATAAAATCCCTTGTTAGCCAAGGTCTCAAAATTCTCTACAGTTTTTGGGGCAACTTCGGGGTACAATTCTCCGCTCATGGTTGTACCGCTTGCCAATTCAATGGTTACTTTTTTCATTAGATTCTTCCTCCTGATTTTTACTTCCTTATTTTGAATGGGTTGTGGCAATTTTGTTCTTTTTCTAGAATTTCCCACAGTTCATCTTTTAAATAATCCGGGTAAAGACCGTCCGCCTGGGCCAGCTCTTCCCGCGACAAATACCGGACCTCTTCAATCACCTGGCCATCGTCGCTTCGCTCCGGGTCGGTTCCCACTTTGATGGAACCGCCCAGGGCGGTGGCTAGAAAAATATTCACAAATCTAGGTTCCTTACCGGGCACCACTTGCTCTGCATGCCAGATCATCTTGTCAATGGCCACATCCAATCCGGTTTCTTCCTTGACTTCCCGGATAGCGGCATCCAAAGAGGTTTCCCCCTGCTCAATTGCACCACCGGGCACCGTCCAGACATATCGTTCCTGATGATGTTGCCGGATCATGAGAATCTTTCGATCCTGATCCAGAATAATCACCCTGACTCCTCCTGCCCACATAAGCCGCTCCTACTCTTCCCTGCCCAGCACTGCCAGCATAACGCGGCGAACCGCCTCGTCTGCCGTCAAATCTTCTTTGTCGGGGCAGTCTCTTTTTTTGAATTCAACCATTTGCTCCGCAGCGCCTCTGCCCACGGTAATTCGAAGCGGAATCCCAATCAGGTCCGCATCTTTGAACTTGACGCCGGCTCGTTCATCTCGATCATCCAATAGGGTTTCAACACCCACCTTGTTTAGTTCTTCATAGAGTTTTTCTCCCAGCGCCATCTGATCCGCTTCGTCGGTCTTGACCACGGTAACTATGGCTTGATACGGGGCGATTGCCATGGGCCAGATAATCCCGTTTTGATCATGGTGTTGTTCCACGATAGCAGCCAGTGTTCTGGTCACTCCAATACCATAACATCCCATAACAATCGGGTGATCTTTCATTTCTTCATCTTTGTAGAAAGCACCCATAGACATGCTGTATTTGGTACCCAGTTTGAACACCTGTCCCACCTCGATACCCCGGACGATTTTTACTGGGTTACCACAAACAGGACAAGGATACCCTTCCTGAATCAATTTAATGTCTGTTATAATATTGCCGGTATAATCCCGACCGTAATTTACGTTTAGGATATGGTGGTCTACTTTGCAGGCACCAGCGCAAAGGTTCCGTTGATCCACAAGTTCACTATCCACCACAAGTGTGCAGTCGTGAAGTCCGGTGGGTCCGGTAAATCCACCAACGCAACCAGTCGCCGCACCCATGGAATTTTCATCCGCAAAGGCAATGGCATGTTCTGGAATCCCCAGCGCATTGATTAGTTTAATCATATTCAAGTCCCGGTCTCCCCGGATAAATGCCGCTACATGGCCGTTTTCTTTCCCTTCATTGTCATAGGTAACAAACAAAAGCGCTTTGATTGTCTTATCTTTGGTCAACTTCAAATAATTGGCCACATCATCAATGGTCTTTGTATCGGGGGTATGTACCTCTTTCATTGCCAGCATTGCCTCTTCGGAAGCCGGTGCGTCCACAACCCGAGCACGTTCCGTGGTGGCTGCCATACTGCATTCAGTACAGTATGCGATTTCACTTTCTCCCACCTCAGATAAAGCCGTAAATTCATGGGAATTACTGCCGCCTATGGCACCGGTGTCCGCTTCCACAGCCCGGTATGTAAGACCACATCGGTCAAAGATTCGTTCATAGGTTTTGTACATATCGTCGTAGCTTATGTCTAATCCGGATTCATCTCGATCAAAGGAATAGGAATCCTTCATGATGAATTCTCGACTTCGCATCAAGCCAAAGCGGGGACGGGCTTCGTCCCGGTACTTGGTTTGGATTTGGTATAAATTCAACGGCAGTTGCCTGTAGGATGACACTTCGCTTCGGACAATATCCGTAAATATTTCTTCATGGGTAGGTCCCAAACAAAAGTCACGGCCATTTCGATCCTTCAAACGCCAAAGCTCCGGTCCGTATGCAAACCATCTTCCGGATTCCTGCCACAGTTCTGCAGGTTGCACCGCGGACATATGAATTTCCTGACCACCGGAGTTGTCCATTTCTTGACGGATAATCTCTTCTATTTTTCGAAGTGACCGCCAACCAAGGGGCATAAACCCGTAAACCCCGGAAACCAGTTTTCGAATCATGCCGGCCCGAAGCAATAAGATGTGGCTGTCGATTTCTGCCTCGCTTGGGACTTCACGTAATGTCCTTATGTGCATTTTAGATAATTTCATGAATTACGTTCTCCTTTGGTTAGTATACATACCGCTTCTGCGGCAATTCCTTCTTCTCGGCCGGGGATACCCAGCTTTTCGGTGGTGGTTGCTTTGATATTTATTTGCCCTGTGTCACACCCCAGGGCGTTTGCCAGGCTTTGTATCATGGCATCATGGAAAGGCGCCATTTTGGGTCGTTCTGCGATAATGGTAGCGTCAATGTTTGCCAGTTGCAACCCCTTTTCTTCTAATAGGGCAACCACTTTTTTGAGGAGCACCATGCTGGAAATTCCTTTGTATGCCACCTCTGTATCAGGGAAATGTTGGCCAATGTCTCCAAGTCCTGCAGCGCCTAGAAGCGCATCCATGATGGCATGCGTCAGCACGTCTGCATCGGAATGTCCCAGTAATCCCTTCTCGTGTGGTATGGTGATGCCACCTAAAACAAGGGGTCTTCCTTCCACCAGGGCATGGACATCAAATCCAGTGCCTACCCGGGATTGCCTTGGCAAATCTTCAGGTGTGGTGATTTTGATATTGGCATAAGAGCCCTCCGCCAGAGAAACCTTATGCCCGAGCCGTTCCACCAGTTGGGCGTCATCGGTGCCCAAAAACCCCTGTCGCTCAGCCAGTTCATAGGCTTGAAGAATCAGTTTTGCCTCAAACCCTTGAGGTGTCTGGGCAGCAAACATCAGGTTGCGGTCAGGGGTCGAAATGCCTTCTTTCCCTAACAGCTTGATGGTATCTTTCACCGGTACCGCAGCAACCGCTGCCCCAGTTTGAATGGTTTGATCTAAAGTGTGTTGGATGACTTTGGCAGTTACATACGGTCTGGCTCCGTCATGAATCAATAGGTAATCGGTTTCCGGGTGGTCTGCCATCAAAGCGGACAATCCTCTGGATACCGAATCCTGACGTTCTTTCCCCCCCGCAACAACGGTAACGGTTGGGGGGAGTACATTTCTGCATTCTATCACATAATCTATGTGTGTGACAACATAGATAAAGTCAAAAAAACCGCAGGCAGCGCATGCTTCCACTGTGGTTTGAATCATCAAGTTGTTTCCTTCTTTCAGGAACAATTTAGGAACATTGCCGCCGAATCTTTTTCCAAGACCTGCAGCGGCAATGATTAACCCAATTTTTTTATTTTTGTACATATGCTTTACCGTTTTGCCGGTTTGCCGAAGATCATTCTTCCGGCGGAAGTCTGCAGCACGCTGGTAACCGTCACATCAATGGTGGATCCAATATGTCTTCTTCCGTCTTCCACAACAATCATGGTTCCATCATCTAAATAGGCTACCGCCTGGTTGTTTTCTTTTCCTTCTTTGACTAGGAAAAGAGTCATGTCTTCACCCGGAAGCACAACAGGTTTCAGGGTGTTGGCCAATTCATTAATGTTCAGCACATCCACACCTTTGATGGCTGCCACCTTGTTCAGGTTGTAGTCGTTGGTTACGACTTTGCCGTGCATCATCTGCGCAAGCTTCAATAGCTTGACATCCACTTCAGGAATTTCTTCCAGGGCTTTTTCGCCAGTTGTATTGTAAATGTCAATGCCGTAGTCACTTTGTATTTTGTTGAGTATGTCCAATCCCCGGCGGCCTCTATTTCGCTTCAGGCCATCGGACGAATCGGCAATATGACGTAGCTCAACCAAGACAA
Organism: Anaerovoracaceae bacterium; assembly: GCA_041859095.1. Taxonomy (GTDB): domain Bacteria; phylum Bacillota; class Clostridia; order Peptostreptococcales; family Anaerovoracaceae; genus UBA1422. The sequence goes on along the minus strand of JBHEKY010000028.1, from coordinate 31,720 downwards.
ACTCCGGAATTACTATGTTTCCTTCTATAAATCCGGTTTTGAGAATATCCGCTATTCTGCCGTCGATGATGACGCTGGTATCGAAAATCTTTGGGGTCATGTCCAAAGGCTTTGGTTTTCCTTTGCCTCCTACGGAAGAAATCCGTTTGGAGGAAACCAATGACGCCATCACTTCTTTCCCTTTTCGGGTAGCGATGATGACTCCCAGATACCCAAGTACCATATAAGTTATTATGGTCAGAATTGTGGGCAAATAATCTATTTGTATTCCGTCATATATCTTGCTGATTAAGAATGCAATAATAAGACCGATGGTCAACCCTGCAACCCCCGTCATCAGTTCGTTGGCAGAATATGCCTGTAAATCAATTTCTATATTTTTTGCAACTTTTTTGCTCTGTCTGTTTAACAGCGGCGCCATGGAATAAAATAATATTGAAAAAATAAGTACAAAACCAATCCCCATCCCTATTTTTTGCCATTCCGTCTGCCCCCAATTGATATTGATGATTTTTTCATTCATCATATACAAGGCCAGTTGAAATAAACCAAATCCAAATATTGCGCCAAAAGCCGCAAAGACCAATTTAAATAATTTTTTTAGCAATCGCTTTCACCTCCTTTCTTATAAAATCATTCCCATTTTACGGCGTTAACCATAAGATAGACTTAAAAACAAGCCTCTAGCACTCACCATTTATCATACGGTTGAGCCAATCAGCTTGTCAGCTTCGGCTGGATCTAGGTCACTTGCCAGAATCATTTCACTGACCAAAATCTGCCGCGCACTTGAAAGCATTTTTTTCTCGCCGGTAGACAATGTCTTTTCCCGGTCTGTCCGGAGTAAGTTTCGCACCACCTCTGCGACTTCCTTGGCATCTCCGGTTTTGAGTTTGTCTGTATTTTCTCTATATCTTCTGTTCCAGTTAGTGGACATATCTGTGGATTCGCTACGGAGGATCGTAAGAACTTCGTTCATTTCCGATGCTGAGATGACGGTTCTGACTCCGATGTCGTCGGATTTGTCGACAGGAATCATAATCTTCATGTCACCACAAGGCACCCTCAGGACATAGTACTCCCGTCTTTCGCCCAGAATCACTTTCTGCTCGATTTGCTCGATGATGCCTGCGCCGTGCATCGGGTATACAATTTTGTCACCGATCTTATACATCCAGTTCCTCCATTTTCACTGCTATTAGTATATTTCATAGCAGACAAGATGTCAACCCGACAAAATTGTATAGTTTATCACAATGACTTTTCACTGTCAACAATTGTTTCATATAATTTCAGCACTTATTTCACAAAAAGTGTGATAAAATATCCATATCAACAACTGTTGGGAGGATTATCATTATGTATCGATTGCTAATCGTTGATGACGAACAAAAAATCAGAGAAGTCATCCGGGAATATGCAGAGTTCAATGGATTTGAAGTTTCTGAAGCGGCAGATGGAATGAGTGCCATTGGCCTTTGCAAACTCAATGATTATGACTTAATTATCATGGATATCATGATGCCCCGGCTGGATGGTTTTTCGGCTTGCAAAGAAATTAAAAAAATAAAAAACATTCCAGTAATTATGCTTTCTGCTCGAAGTGAAGAGTACGACAAGCTTTTTGGTTTTGAGCTGGGGATTGATGACTATGTGGTCAAACCCTTTAGCCCAAAAGAACTAATGGCAAGGATTAACGCCGTCCTGGCACGCCATGCAGGCCCAACGGATGTCCAACCCGATGTGCTGGAATTTGGTGGCCTGGTGATTAATCTTGCAGGGCGTACTGTCACAGTGGATGGGGTACGGATTGAGTTAACGCCTAAAGAGTACGATCTGCTGTTTTATATGGTCAAAAATAAAAATATCGCTTTGTCACGGGATAAGCTTTTGTCCGACATTTGGGGATATGATTTTTTTGGGGACGACCGTACCATTGACACCCACATAAAAAACCTGAGAAACAATCTGGGTCCTTATCGGGAACACATCGTCACATTAAGAGGAGTAGGATATAAGTTTGAAGATTAATTTCAAAATCAAAAGCATACGGTTTAGAATCTGGCTGTACTTCTTAGGCTTTACAGCTCTTGTTTTGGTACTGATGTGGTTTTTGCAAATATTTTTCCTCAATAACTACTATGAGGAAATGAAGGTACGAGAAACCAAAAACGCAGCTTTTCGGATTTCTTCTTCCTATGAAGTGAACGGCAAGGCACAGATGATAGAGACGGCCAAATCCATTGCCAGGAACGACGACATGTATATCCACATCGAATCGGCGGAGGGGGACCTTGTTTACGCATCGCCGCTTGGTGGAGAATATACAAAACTCATCGATACAGTAAAAGGAGACCTGGATGCCAGCGGTGAAAACAGCGTTTCCGGGATGATTCCCGGCAAAGGAGGCGCTCGAAATGTCTTGGCCTATGCCACCTTTCTTGGTACCGACCAAGAAGAAATCCTGTATGTGTTTTCTCCTTTGTATCCGGTTCAATCCACGGTCAATATCCTGCAAAGCCAGTTAATTTATATCTCGATTATTGCCTTTATTCTGGCATTTGTTTTGGCTTACTTCCTGTCCATTCGGATAACCGATCCGTTGCTGTCCATCATAAAATCTGCAAGAAAACTGTCGGAAGGGCAATATGGCATCTCGTTTCGGGCAGAACGTCCCTATGCCGAAATAGAGGATCTAGCCAATACGTTGAACAAAACATCTCTGGAACTGGAACGTTCCATTAATATGCAAAAAGACTTGATTGCCAATATGTCTCACGATTTGAGAACACCGTTGACCATGGTCAAGTCCTATGCAGAAATGATTCGGGACCTTTCTGGCGAAAAACCCAAGAAGCGAACCGAACACTTGAATGTTATTATCGATGAGGCAGACCGACTAAATCAGCTGGTCGGCGACATCCTAACATTGTCTGCTGTTCAATCTGGGGAACTACCCTTGGATGAAACAATCTTTGACATGAAGGAAACTGTCGAGAATGTCCTGGCGCCATACCGTTTACTAGAAGAAAGCGAAGGATACAAGTTTGAAGTCCACTGCAAAGAAAAAGTGTTTGTCCGGGGAGACCAGACCAAAATCATTCAAGTCCTTTCCAATCTGGTAACCAACGCCATCAAGTATAGTGGTACGGATAAACGAGTGATTATCACTGTCCGCAAAATCAACAAGATTATGCGGTGCGAAATCTCCGATAACGGCGCAGGCATTAAACCCGAAGAGTTGCCCTATATCTGGAAAAGATATTACAAAAGCAGTAGCAATCACGCCCGTACTGCGGCCGGTAGCGGCCTAGGGCTTTCTATCGTCAATGAAATCCTCAATTTGCACAATACCCGGTTCGGCGTTAAGAGCAGTCTGGGCAAAGGCACCACGTTCTGGTTTGAACTGGATGCTGCCAGAAGGCGATATACTCCTTAACTCCTATTTTCTAAAAAGCTTTGATGGCGTCTGCAATGTGCTGCACCCCAACCAAAACCAACCCCGTATTTGATCCCAAAGTGCCGGCAATTTTGTCGGCATTTCTTTTGGGCAAAATCACCTTAGCAAAGCCCATCCGTATGGCTTCTTTTACAATTTTTTCGGCATTTTGGACCGCCCGCAATTCACCGGTCAAACCAACCTCCCCAATGGCCAGGGTCCGTTTGTCCCAGGTTTTCCCGCGGAAAGAAGAATAGATGGCCAGGGCTACAGCCAGATCCATGGAAGTGCCTTCCGGTTTCAGTCCGCCTACTACGTTGACATAAATATCCTGGCTCACCAGGGGCAGACCTGCTTTTCTTTCCAGGACAGCCAGAATCATGTTTAACCTCTGTATATCAATCCCGATGGCAGAACGCCTGGCAAACCCAATGCTTGTCGGGGCTGCAAGGGCTTGCACCTCTAGTAAAAGGGAGCGGGTTCCCTCATGGACCGCGGTCACCACCGAACCCTCTCCTTGGGTCTCCATAGATTCCAGGAATGTGGCGGAAAGGTTTTCAATTTCCTTGAGTCCTTCTTCTGCCATTTCGAAAGCACCAATTTCGCTGGTGGTCCCGAACCGGTTTTTAAACGCCCGAAGAATCCGAAGCTCCTGACTCCGCTCTCCCACCAAATTCAGCACACAATCCACAAGATGTTCCACAATCTTAGGCCCTGCCAATTCGCCACTCTTGGTGACATGGGCAACGATGAAGATGGGGACATTTTCGGTTTTACCGATTCGCATCAGTTCATTTCCGCACCCCCGCACCTGGGAAACGCTACCCGGAGCCGAATCCATTTCTTCAGTATACATGGTCTGGATGGAGTCAATAATCATAAACACCGGGTTCAGCTGTCTGCTAACCTCGGCGATATTTTCCATATTGGTTTCAGCGAGAAAAAATAGATTTTCGCTTAGGTCAGGGCAAATTCTGTCTGCCCGCATTTTGATTTGCTCTCCGGATTCTTCCCCCGAAACGTAAAGTACGATACCGGATTTCTTGGCGATATTGGCGGCTGCCTGCATAATAATGGTGGATTTTCCAATGCCCGGTTCGCCGGAAATCAAGGTCAGTGAGCCTTTAACAATCCCACCCCCCAAGACCCTGTTCAGCTCTCCAATGCCCGTGTCAATTCGCTCGCCATTTCCATCAAATTGGAGATTCACCAAGCTTTCGGGTCGGTTGCGACCCTCCCCCTTCGTGCCGCTTCTTCTACGCTTGTCGTCCTCATTGGAAGTGATCACCTTTTCTTCAACGATGGTGTTCCACGCACCGCAAATGCACTGCCCCGCCCATTTCTGTGTCTCATTGCCACATTCTTGACAAACAAATACCGTCTTTGATTTTTTTGACATGGGTCCGCCTCCTGAAAAAATCCGGAAGGAGGGCATGCCTCCTTCCGGTTGTGTTTCGATTGCTCGAATTGATTTAGTTGTTTCTCTCTTCTTCAGCCTTTTTGTGCTCAGCTACGATTTTGTCAGCCAAGTGGCCCGGCATTGGATCATATCGTTCGAATCTCATTTCAAAGCTACCTCTGGCCTGAGTCATGGAACGAACGGTTACCGCGTAGTCGAATAGTTCGGACTGCGGGGCTTCCGCCAGGACTTTTTGTCCGCCTCCGGTCAATGGCTCGGATCCCAGAATCTTGCCACGTCTTTTGTTCATATCGCCCATCACGTCACCCATATACTCATCAGGAATGGTGATTTCAATATGCATCACAGGTTCCAACAAGCATGGTTTGGCTTCTACGATACCCTTTTTAAATGCCAGTCCAGCTGCGATTTTGAAGGCCATTTCGTTGGAGTCCACATCATGGTAAGAGCCATCATACAGTTCAGCTTTGACGCCGACGACCTTGCATCCTGCCAACGGTCCTTTTTCCATTCCTTCTTTGAGGCCCTTTTCAACAGCAGGCACGTAGTTCTTCGGAATAGAACCGCCGAAGAGGGATTCCTTGAACTCGAACTCTTCTGTTGAAGGCGAGAACCGGACGTGCACATCTCCATATTGACCTGCGCCGCCGGATTGTTTTTTGTGTTTGCCCTGGACATCGGAGTTGCCACGAATGGTTTCTCTGAAGGCAATCTTTTGTTCCACTCTGTCCACATCCACACCAAACTTGTCTTTAAGTTTGGCGACGATGACGTTGAGCTGTTGCTCACCTTGTCCACCCAGCAAAGTCTGATGGGTTTCATTGTTCCGCTCGAGAATGAAGGAAGGATCTTCTTCCATGAGTCTGTGCAATCCCGTGCCCACTTTGTCTTCATCGCCTTTGGATCTGGTTTCGACAGCGATGTAGAAGGTGGGTTTGGGGAAGGCAATGGGCGGGAATTTAATGATGTTGCCCTTCTCGCAAAGGGTGTCACCGGTGCTGGTGTGCTGCAGCTTGCCGATTGCGATGATATCACCCGCTTCAGCGGAGTCCGCATCGGTTCTGTGTTTGCCCCGCAGGAAGAAAATGGTGCCCAGTTTCTCAATTTTTTCGGTGGAAGCATTGAATACTTCTTGTCCGGCTTTGAGTTTGCCGGAAATGATTTTTGCAAAGGAGATTTTGCCCAACACCTGATCCGCAACCGTCTTGAAAATCAAGACTGCGTTATGGCCGCTGGGGTCACATGGAATCATGATTTCGTTATCGTTTCCATCCACTGCAGGATAAGGGGCATGCGCAGCAGGCTTCGGAACGAAGTCAATGAGTTCTTGCAGGGTTTCTTTGATGTTAGCGCCGGTGATGGCTGAGCAGGTTAGTACCGGGACGATATCCCCGGTGCTGATGCCCTTAGACAACCCTTCATTAAATTCTTCTTCTGTGAAAGCTTCTCCACTAAAGAATTTTTCCATGAGGACTTCATCTGTCTCAGCAATTGCTTCGATCATGGATTCTTTGTCCGCAAAGGTGACTACAGAAGTTCCGAACTTGCTTTTCAAGTCCGCGACAACTTTTTCGACATCAACATTGTCTTTGTCAATTTTATTAATTAAGAAAAATTTTGGAACATCAAATTGCTTACATGCATTCCAGGCTTTCTCTGTACCGACTTCAATGCCGGCCGAGGCATCCACCATAATGGCAGCCGCTTCCACGGCCCTCATGGAGGAAGTCATTTCCCCGACAAAGTCGAAGAATCCGGGAGTGTCAACAAAGTTGATTTTTACTTTGTTGAATTCCACCGGCACCAGTGAGGTGCTAATGGAGTAGCCCTTGTCGATTTCCATTTTGTCCCAGTCAGAAACGGTATTTCCGTCTTCGACTCTTCCCATGCGGTTGATAACACCGGTTGCCAATAAAGCAGCCTCTAAGAAAGTAGTCTTACCGCATCCGCCGTGTCCGACGAGGGCAATGTTTCGAATGGTATTGCTAGTGTAGCCTTTCATTCTATGACCTCCTAATTTTATTTTCACATAGTGTTGTCATTATATCATTTGTCCGTGAACCACGCAACAAAGAATACCGTTTTTAACCACCCGCCCGGGCAACTGCCGAAACGGATGCATTGGTGGCGTATGGAGGGAAGTTGAGACCCAATATTTCAGTTTTCCATCCTAGTAAAATAAGGTAACCGCGCGCAGATACAGGTAATGACAAATGCAATCATCAGCCTTACAACTACCACAATTACTACGTTAGCGCCTGCGACCCCAAACAGGAAGGCAGCCTCAATAATACCGTGGCATAGTACCATAAAGATTCCGATAAGCAGGAAGTCCCGCTTGCCCAAAGGTTTTCGCTTATTTAGCTCAATCAAAGTTCCTGCCCCATAAGTGACCCCCATAAAAACGCCAACCAGCAAAGGAAACATGGCATTTTTTGTGATACCCATGGGCTTGCCCAAAAACTCGAGGCGCGTGGAGATTTTCTCCAGCACGTTGTATACAATCAACAATTCAATGACAATCATCAATGGGACTAGAACTTTCAACAGATTAAAGATGGTATTCAGACTGCCATCCAGCATTTCCTTGAAAATGAAATTCCAGCTTTCACTCATAGGAACACACCTCCCAGCCAACCGACAAAGATGCCGGTGATGATTGCGGTGCCGATGCGCATAGAAACCATCAAACCTGCTGGCAATCCTATCTTCTGGACCACAGCGGATTCTACTGGAAGGGAATGTGCCGCAAGGGTAATCATCGCAATGGTGGTCACTGCAGCCATGGAGAAATGAAATCCACCCAAAGCTGCAACAACACCGTATTCATCAGAAAACAAACCGGTCACCACCGGCACTGCAGCTTCGGGGGGTAACCGGAATATTTTCATGACCGGTGCGGCCACGTCTTGTAACCATGGCATCGCCGGTGAATATTTGATCAAGACCACAAGCAAATAGATGGGAATCAGGATTTTGAGGAGCATTAAAACAGTTTTGAGCCCCTTGAGGATGCCATCCTTTACTGCGGTGAGAAACTTGCGCATTCTGCCTCCCTAGTTTGAAGTGATTGGCTAAGGCGAGCCGGTTGAAACGGCTGAATCCTAGTGCCTAAAATTCTGCGGTTCTTGGGGTTCGAGGGAAGGGGGTTACGTCACGGATGTTGCTCATCCCGGTGACATACATAATCATCCGTTCAAATCCCAGCCCGTAGCCGGCATGCTCTACCCCACCGAAACGGCGGAGATCCATATACCACCAATAGTCTTCCTGGTTCAACCCCATTTCGTCCATCCGGCCTTTCAGCACGTCATAACGTTCTTCACGCTGGCTGCCGCCGATGATTTCGCCGACGCCCGGAGCCAGCAAATCGCAAGCGGCTACAGTTTTGCCATCGTCGTTAAGGCGCATATAAAAGGCTTTGATTTCCTTTGGATAGTCGGTGACGAACACCGGCTTTTGAAACACCTCTTCACAAAGGTAACGTTCATGCTCTGTCTGCAAATCGGTTCCCCAGGTAACGGGAAACTGGAAGTCCTTACCGGACTGTTGAAGCATCTCCACCGCTTCAGTATAGGTCACACGGGCAAAGTCGGCATTGACGATGCCGGTAAGCCTATCTATCAATCCCTTGTCTACAAACTGATTGAAGAATTCCATTTCTTCCGGCGCATATTCCAGCACATAATTGATAATGTATTTGACCATGGCTTCCGCCACTTCCATATTGCCTTCCAAATCGCAGAATGCGATCTCCGGCTCAATCATCCAAAACTCGGAGGCATGTCTTGCAGTGTTAGAGTTTTCGGCACGGAAGGTGGGTCCAAAGGTATATACATTCCGAAAGGCCAAGGCAAATATTTCTGCCTCCAACTGGCCGCTGACGGTCAGGCTGGTTTCTTTTCCGAAAAAGTCTTCGTTGTAGTCAATGGTTCCATCCGGCTTTCTCGGCGGGTTCTTCATATCTAATGTGGTCACACGGAACATTTCACCAGCACCTTCCGCATCACTGCCGGTGATGATGGGGGTATGGATATAGACAAAATGATTGTCCTGAAAGAATTTATGAATTGCATAGGCCACCAGTGATCTTACCCGAAACACAGCCGAAAAGGTGTTGCTCCGAGGTCTTAGGTGAGCGATTTCTCTTAAGTATTCTAAGCTGTGCCTCTTCTTTTGTAGCGGGTAATCCGCATCGGAAGTAGCTTCTATCACGATGCTGTCCGCCTTGATCTCAAAGGGTTGCCCGGCATCCGGAGTCAGCTCGAAATGACCGATGACTTTGATTGCTGCGGCGATGGGCGCCTTAGCGATTTCTTCGTAATTTTCTAGTTTATCTGCTTCATAGACGACCTGAACCGACTTAAAAAAAGTCCCGTCGTTCAATTCAATGAATCCAAACTTATTCGATCCACGGTTTGTTCGAACCCATCCTCTTACGGTCACCTGATGACCACCGAACGCTATTGATTCCCGATACAATGACCGGACTGAAGTATCTTGTGCTCCCTGCTTCTTCATAATCTGTGTGATGTCCTTTCTATCTTTCATTCCGTTGAAAAATCAACAGAAATAATATTTTTCTTCGACTATGTTTATCTTTGCTTTAACTTGTACATTTTATATTGTTTTTGTGGAATTCTCAACCCCTATTTCAACCAGCCTTCAACCAATGCTCGAATTAAGCCGACATCCAGAGAGCCATCTTCTTTATCATAGCTAATCATTAAATTATCCCACGGCCGAATTTCCATGTTTCTATACCGATCCAGTTTTAAGTCCATTTTTTTCAAATACTCTCTATCGTATGTCATACCAAAATGTTCCCAAAATATGACTTTGCCATCACGAGGGCGAACCACCGTGAAATCAGGGCAAAATTGATACCCGCCGTAATGGATCTCCTCTTCATATTGATATGGAATTTTTATAGACTCAAGCATTTCAGCAATAACTAGTTCTGACTTTGAACGTACCAAAACGCCACCTTGAGTCCTATGAATCGTTCCCTTTAAAAACATTGTGCTTTTGCTGGCTGGGTGCGGTTGATAACGATCCCCCAATAGAAACACCTCAGGTGGCAACGTCGGATATTTTTCACATACAACTTCTGCAGCTTCCTGCCAAGCGCCGAGGTTCATTTTGTCCGATATCCCATTCATCCCTTCAATGCCCTGCTCCTGTCTTTTCATTGCAGCCAATAAATATTCCTTGCGGGCTAACCGATAGATAAGATTCCAGTCTTTCGTAATCCCTTTTCTGATTTTTGCTTGCCCTTTCCCCAAAACATGATAGTAGTAGGTTCGATCACCGTGCTTTTCCTGATGTAGTCTTCCCTCCGGTAGCTTTGTAAGCTCGTTAAGTGCCTGCTTATGCTCTCTAAGCAATCTCCACATCAACAGTTTTAGCGTCTCAATCTCATAAGCCATTTTTCATCCCCCTTTGATAACCCTTAGAGATTCCCCCTTGCGGTTCACTCTTGTGATGCACTCTTGTTTCTCCCTCTCTTGCTGCTCCCTGTCTTGCTGCTCCCTGTCTTGCGATGCAGCAATCTGGGTTATTGGTAATTATTTCCATTTTATGTATATTATGTCGTATATGTGAGGATGGTGTCAAGGCATAAATTAGAATTGCATATTGATGCAGGATCTTTTGTATATATTAGTAAAAAATATGTCAAAACCATTAATATTTCTGTTTTGACATATTTTGTCCGCTTACCAGATTTTTTCAGTATGTCGTTTTTGCTTTTTTTGTAAAATAAACATAAAATTGACCCCTTTGATATTCATATACTGCCTTGTCACCCCCTATTATGCCTTGGAAAATATGAATGGCAATGAATAATATGTTATTTTAGAATTAGAGACCAAAAAGACATAGTATTCGGGTCAAAAATGGAAAAAAATATGTTGGGGCTTCTAAAAACTCGAAATCGACATATTTCTCTCCAGCATTTCATGGTTTCTGTCAACGAGCATCGACATATTTCTCTCCAGCATTTCATGGTTTCTGTCAACGAGCATCGGCATATCGAAGTATCGAAGTATCGACATATCAACATATCGAATTATTTTTCCAAATTGTCATGCCGTTTTTTATGGTATACTATGTCAAAAGAATTTAGGAGTACAAAGAAGTAATGTCTACAGGTCTGTATACTAAAGGTCGATACAAAGAACAACGATCTGCCCTGGTGGCAGCCATTCCTCATACTTTCCCAGTTATGACTGGTTATTTGGTATTGGGTCTTGCTTACGGTGTTTTGATGCAGATCAACGGGTACGGTGCATTCTGGTCTGTGCTGATGAGTTTAGTTGCTTTCTGCGGGAGTATGCAATATGCCGCCATTACGCTAATGGCATCTGCCTTCAATCCTTTGCAGGCGCTGCTCCTGAGTCTAACGGTAAACGCCCGCCACCTGTTCTATGGTCTCTCAATGCTGGAAAAATATCGCGGGTTAGGGAAAACCAAGCTGTTCTTAATCTTCGCGCTTAGTGATGAAACCTTTTCAATTTCTTCAAGTGTCTTGCCACCGACTTCCATCAATCGAAAATATTTTTATTTTTGGATTTCTTTTTTGGATTACACATACTGGGGCTTTGGCACCTTATTAGGGGCCATGCTCGGTAAGCTAATAACTTTTAACACCACTGGGCTCGATTTTGTGTTGACTGCACTTTTTGTTGTGCTTTTTCTTGAGCAAATTAAAACTAAAATGAATTTTGTGTCTGGATTTATCGGAATCTTATGTACGGTTGGTTGCCTTATCCTGTTTGGTCCAGATCAGTTTGTCATTCCTTCCATGATGCTCATCCTTTTTGTTTTAATGGTGGGGAGGAAAAGACTATGTTGCTGACACCCCTGCAAACGTTCATCATGATTCTCGCTGTGGCTCTCGGTGCTATGATTACCAGATTTGTACCGTTCCTGCTTTTCCCTGAAAACAAAGAGCAACATCCCGTTATCATCTATCTGGGGCAAATGCTGCCACCGGCCATGGTTGGTCTTTTGGTGGTTTACAGCCTGAAAAGTGTTGAGATTCTAGGGCCTTCCCATGGATTTCCTGAGCTAATTGCCATTTCTGTCATCATAGCGATCCACCTTTGGAAACGAAATGTACTCCTTAGTATCGGCATTGGAACAGCCTTATATATGATTCTTGTCCAGACAATTTTTCAGTAAGTCTTGCCCGGAAATATCAGCATACCGAAAATAAAAACACCTCAGAAGTAATCATCTGAGGTGTTATTTTTTGTTTATTTTATGGGTTCATAGCGGTCAATTTATGGGTTCATAGCGGTCATTTTATGGGTTCATAGCGGTCAATTTATGGGTTCATAGCGGTCAATGTTGGGACTAGTCGATGGGCTTCATGGTCGGGAACAAGATGATGTCCCGGATGCTAGCCGCATTGGTGACCAACATGATAACTCGGTCAATGCCGATGCCCAAGCCACCGGTGGGTGGCAGTCCAACTTCCAACGCATTGACGAAATCCTCATCCATGTGATGGGCTTCCGCATCGCCACAGTCCAGCTGAGATTGCTGCTCTTTGAACCGTTGATACTGGTCGATGGGATCGTTGAGCTCGGAGAAGGCATTGGCGATTTCCCAACAGTTCACATAAGCTTCAAAACGTCTTGTGATTCTGGGGTCTTCCGGGTCACGCTTGGACAGCGGTGAAATTTCTACCGGGTGTCCAGTGATAAAAACCGGTCCGTCCAGATAGCCGGGGGCCTCTTCGCAATATTCTTCGAACAAGGCTGCGATGAGCAGGCCTCTGCTTATTTTGGCTGCTCCTTCAATGCCAAATTTTTTGGCAACCACGCGAGCTTCTTCATCAGTGTTAATGGTGTCGAAATCCACACCGGTCAGTTCTTTGACCGCATCCTGCATCCTAAGGCTTCTCCAGGGAGGCGTCAGGTCAAAGGTCTTGCCCTGATATTCGATGATCATGGATCCGGTTGAAACCAATGCTGCCTTGGAAACCACCTGCTCTGTGACATCCATAACGGTTTCCATGTTGCCATAGGCCATGTAACATTCCATTGAAGTAAATTCAGGATTATGGTTTTTGTCCATTCCTTCATTTCGGAACATCTTGCCCATTTCATAAACTCGATCTAAACCGCCTACAGTGAGTCGCTTCAGATAAAGTTCATTGGAAATTCGGAGTTTCATGTCCAGATCCAGTGTATTGTGATGGGTAGCGAAGGGCCGCGCATTGGCGCCGCCTGCGATGGTGGTCAAAATTGGGGTGTCCACTTCCAGGAAGTTGTACTCTTCCTCCAGTACCCGCTTGATTTCATGAATAATTTTGGCACGTTTATAGAATGTTTCCCGCACATCGGGGTTGACAATCAAATCCAGGTACCTTTGTCTGTATCTTAGATCCACATCCTTGAGGCCGCCCCATTTGTCGGGCAGAAGCTGCAGGGACTTGGAAAGCAGCACCAGCTTGTCGACTTTGATGGAAACTTCACCATGGCGGGTCTTGAAGACTTCGCCTTCGATGCCGATGATGTCACCGATATCATAGGTTAAGAACCACTGGTATTCTTCTGGGGTGATGACATCCTGCCGTACATAGCCCTGAATCCGGCCGTCACGGTCCTGAATGTCCATAAAGGAAGCCTTGCCCATGTGCCTGTGGGCCATCATGCGTCCTGCGCAAGAAACACGTTTGCCTTCCATTTGTTCGAAGTCATCGTGAATCTGTTTACTATAGTGAGTCACGTTCCATGTCTCAATCAAGAACGGGTTCCGTCCGGCCTCTTGAAGGGCTTTGAGTTTTTCCCGTCTGATTTTGCGTAGTTCATTGAGCTCCGGTTCCCTGTCGCCTGCGGCGGGGGAAGGAGCGGCTTCTTCCGGATTGAACTCCGGGCTTTGTTCCTGGCCTAGCACTCGGCTTTCGTCCTGGCTCATTTCCTTACCTCACTATATTTCCTATTTGTTAATACTAATAATCTCGTACTTGATTTTGCCAGCCGGCACTTCAACTTCGATTTTGTCGCCCACTTTGGCGCCCAGTAAAGCTTCGCCTACTTTGGACTCGTTGGAAATTTTTCCTTCAAATGGATCTGCTTCCGTTGTGCCGACAATAATATAATCCTCCGTCTTTTTGGTTTTGAGGTCTTTGACGGTGACTTTGTTCCCAATGTTCACTTTCCCGCGGTTGGTTTTGCCTTCCTCGATAATTTTGGCTTTGCGCATCATATTTTCGAGCTTCATAATCCGTTCTTCCAGCTCCGCTTGCTCATTTTTGGCTGCATCATACTCTGCGTTTTCGGATATGTCTCCAAATTCACGGGCTTCTTTGATTCTGGCTGCCACTTCAGAACGTTTTACGGATACCAGTTCGTCGTATTCGGCAACTACTTTCTCGTAGCCCTCTTTGGTTAATAGTACTTCTTCAGACATTTTCTTCTCCTTTTTTGGGGCTGCGCCAACCGGCAAACCCTAGATGATATTGGCATATTATAAAGGATAAACCTGCTTTTGTCAAAACCGGTCAACCTACATACAAATCCTTTTATGGATCTGGCTACCAATCCGTTTATAATAATATCTTATACAAACACTTGTTTCACGTTTCTGCAGTTGGTCACATAAACAATGGTGGCATAGCATAGGTCAAAGGTCATGATGTCGCCTACTTTAAAATCCCGTTCTGCATCCTGAATATCCACAATCGTGTGGTCGCTGGATGCACCAAGAATTTCAATGCCCTTGTCCCTTGGGTAAATCATGTCGGGAAAAGCGTAATCAACTTTGCCCAGTGCCAAAAGAGCCCTTCGCCGAATCCCACGGTCTGTGTATTCCTGTTTGAATCCAAAGGCGTCAAACATAATTTCGCCCACCGGATGGCTAGGCTTATCTTTGACCTCAATCACCTCTGCCTTCAAAACAAACACATCTTGATACATGAAACTCATGTCCAAACCCCATAAATCTTTTAGGTCTTTGGCCAGCAAAATCCCTTCACCTACTCGAAGCAAATTGACCCGCTTAGGCATGTTTCCTTCCAAGACTCTTGGTAGGGATGTGGTCGCGCCACCGGAAATGTATTGGAGGGTTCGACCGATTCTTTTTTCAATCAACTCAGCCAGCTCAACAAGTTCCTGTAGCTTTTCGGGCGTGGCATTGATGGATCCGTAGCAACCAAGATTCGTGCCGATTCCGACCAGCTTCAGTCCATCCATTTGGTTTTCAACCTTAACTGCAACATTCAGCAGTTCTTCTTTGTTCCAGAAACCTTCCCGAAGGTCGCCCAGATCCGCCATTAAGAGCACCTGATGAACCTTGCCCTGTATGATGGCTTCATCATTTAAGGCCTTCAATACTACTTCTTCACTATTCAGGCTGATGTCTGTCAGCTTAATGACTTCCGTCACTTCGCTGAGCATAGGAATTCTAATCAGCATCAGCGGCAACTTGACGCCAAAGTCTTTGGCGTCTTGCAATTGTTCCAATCTGGAAGATGCGATGAATTTGCATCCACCTTCTTCGAACTGCTTGGCGCATTGCGGGATTCCGGTGCATCCTTTGATGACACCGGCCAAATCGATGCCCTGACTACTACAACGAGACACCATCTGGTCAATATTGCTTCGCAGTTTTTTTAGGTTGATTTCTACTCTGGGGTACATGTCTAGCCTCCATTTTTTTGATACAGCTACTTAATGTGTGTTTCGGAATTGCGCGGGCGGATGTTATTGTCGATTGCCTTCTGCAAACCGTTTGATTTTTTTGGATGTGTTTTTTTCCAGCTCTTCGTCTCTTACGATGACTCTCTTGATTCTTCGGTAGAATGGGGATTCATCGTTTATTTTGTCAACCGCTTCCCAAACCAGCTTGGTTCGTTCTTCAACGCTGAGTGGACCGTCAAATGCCTGAGCCAGTTCCTCTTCATCCATCACGACGGAAGCCACAATCAGCGTGTCCTCATTGTCGGCGGATTCGTCGGAAAAGACCATAGATTCTAAAATGTAGGATGACTTGTTCAGCAAGTATTCCAACTCTTCCGGATACACGTTTTTGCCGTTTTTGGTGATAATAACGTTTTTCTTCCGGCCCGTGATAAAGTAGTATCCCTTTTCGTCCTTATGGCCTAAATCCCCTGTGTGAAGCCAGCCGTCATAGATGACTTCCGCTGTTGCTTCGGGCATGTTGTAATACCCCATCATGACGTTTCCGCCTTTGACGCAGATTTCACCAGTACCCTCTTCATCCGGGTTGTCGATTTTTAGTTCAATCCCCGGGAAAGGCCGTCCAACGGAGCGAGCATTCGGTGCGGTGTCAGGATTCAGTGCCGCCATGGGGGCACACTCTGTCAGCCCATAGCCTTGCAGTGCTTGAATGCCAAAATCCTGAATGCCTTCCAGCACCTCAGGGTTAATGGCAGCGCCACCCACAATCATAATCCGCATTCTACCGCCGAACACCGCCAGGATATCCTTGAAGAAAATCTTTCCTAAATTAACGCCGACTTTTTTGGTCTGCTTGTTTATCTTAATAATCTTGCGGAGCAAATCCTCTTTGCCTTTTTTGCGGACGTTTTGCCAGATTTTTTTGTAAAGGCTTTCCATGATAAGGGGAACCCCCAGGAACATGGTGGGTCGCACTTCGGCAAGGTTCTTTGTGATATGCTTCAACCCTTCACAGTAAGCGATAGCCGCACCTTTATATAGGGGCATCAAAAATCCGCAGGTGCACTCGTAGGTATGGTGAATGGGCAGTACGGAGAAGAAAATATCCCAGTCATGTACCTTCAGCACCGTTGGTGCCACCATCAGGTCCGTCACCAGATTCCGCTGGGACAACATAACTCCCTTTGACAATCCGGTAGTGCCGGAGGTAAAGAGGAGCACGCTCATTTCATCGGTTATGATCTGTGCATCCAGGAATTCCCGGTTGCCTTCCTCAAGCAAACGACGTCCTTTGGCAACCATCTCTTTCCAGGAAAGTGTCAGGGCTGTATCGACGCTTGCGTCCATGTTAATCAGCATCTTCAGGCTGGTTTCGCCGGACTTCAAGAGGGGTTCAAAGGTTTTGGCATGTTTGTCGGTGATAATAGCGCAGGCAACTTCGGCCTGGGCAACAAGTCCCTCCACGTCCTTTGCACTCAATTCTTTGTCAAGCGGGACAGCAATGCCGACTCCACACACCACAGCCAGGTAGGATACGGCCCACCAGTAACTGTTTTCGCCAATGATAGCAATCTTTTTGCCTTTGAACCCAGCGTTAATCAACGCGGTGCCCAGGGCATTGACATCATCCAGTGTCTGACGATAAGTAACGGTTTCATATTCCGCACCTGGCTTCATCTTCTGATAAAACGCCACATGGCCGGCATACCATTCTTCGCTAGCGCTGGTTTCAAGCATATGCTTCAAGTCCATGATGGGTCTGCTGTCTTTGTATTTTACTGCCGGATCTTTGCTGCTTTGGATGGTTGCAGCCAGCTCCAACGCAAATTCCATATCTTCTTTTTTGCGCATTTGGTATTCATCATTCCTTAACATACTTATTCCTCCTCTTTCAAGTCCCGAAGGCACCACGCCGGGGTAGATATACAGAATGCCCTACAGAATGTTCTACTGCTGTACATAGTTGGTTGTGCTGTGTCGTTTGATTTTTCGGGTTGTAGTTTTTTCAAACTCTTCATGACGAATTGCAAAACGTTTGATTCGTTTGTACAGTGGCAACTTGTCATTAATCTGATCCACCAAACCGCCGATAAATGCTTGCAGCTGCGCTTCATCCATCTGACCTTTGTCTGTTAGGATTTTTTCGAAATCCGGATAAATCTGGGCCTTGACCAAGATGTCGTCTTCCTTTTCGGAAGCCTCTTCGTGAACGATGGATTCTAAGATATATCCGGTTTCAGCCAGGTAAGATTCTAATTCTTCCGGGAAAATATTTTTACCGTTCTTGGCAATTATAACATTCTTCTTGCGCCCGGTAATATACAGATAACCTTCATTGTCCAAATAGCCGTAGTCCCCGGTGTAAAGCCATCCATCAATTAAAACCTTGTCGGTCTCTTCTTGATTTTTGTAATAGCCCTTCATAACGGAAGGTCCCTTGCAAATAATTTCTCCTACACCGGTTTCATCCGGGTTGGATATTTTAACTTCTGTCAGCGGCAAAGGCTGTCCAACGGATGCCGCCTTGCTGTAGCAGTCCCGATTGGCTGCAATAATCGGTGCGTTTTCTGTCATACCGTATCCCTGGAGCATGGGCAGACCCATGGCTTCAAAATCTTCGATGACTTTTGGATTGATGCCGGCACCTCCGGACACCAATTGTGTAATACCGCCTCCGGTGGTCTCATGAATGGGTTTGAAGATTTTTTTGACCAAATCCGGATGATTGTATAATTTTAGGGCGCGAGATAGTTTGATCATGGTTCGCATTTTGGGTGCGGAACCTTTGGCTTCTGCGCCTGCCCAGATTTTTTTGTGCATGGTTTCAAAAATTAAGGGGACACTTAGCATAATATTAGCGTGGACTTCCTGCAAATTTTTGGCGATGTGCTTCAATCCTTCACAGATGGCCACGGTTTCTCCCTGATATAGACCGGCCAAAATATGGCAGGTCATCTCATAGGTATGGTGCATGGGCAGCACTGACAATCCGATGCTTTCCGGTGCGATTCTGACAAACTTTGTCAAGTTGTACACATTGGCTGCAATGTTGTTGTGAGAGAGCATGACGCCCTTGGCTACTCCGGTAGTTCCTGATGTAAACAGGATGGAACAGACATCATCGGGGTCAATGCTAGCATTGATAAAATCCTTATTTCCCTTTGCCAGTTCTTCTTTTCCTAGCTCAAGGATTTTGCCATAAGATAACCTCCCTGCCCTGTCTTCTTGTGCTGACATATCGATGGCATAGATGATCCCAGGCACGGCAGCCATGACTTCATCGACTGTGTCATTGAATTTTCCAGCATAAACGATGGCGGAGATTTCGGCCATCTTAGCAAGGTTAGCCACTTCCCGAGATTGCAGGTCACGGTCTAATGGAACCACCACCCCTGTCCCGTTGACGGTTGCAAAATAGGCAACCAACCAAGGATAACTGTTCTCGCCGATGACAGCTATTTTTTTGCCACTCAGCCCCATCTTCATAAATGCGGTGCCCAGGGCGTTGATGTCTTCATCAAATTGTTGAAAGGAAATGGGACGGAACGGTTCACCCGGTATATCCTTGACCAAAAACGCCGGGGTCCTTGGGTGATTTTCCCGTGCAACACCGATAATTTCTCGGATATCCTGAACGGGCACAGGGTTGTATAGGTTGTTCCTGCATTTTCTCTTATTCATAGATGTTTCTTCCTCCTCGGGAATCAGTCAAAAAAAGCATTGTAAATGGCTTGGATGGATTTTTCGAAATCTTTGTTGTGGACGCCAACGATAATGTTCATCTCGCTGGAGCCCTGGTCGATCATCCGAATGTTGACCCCGGCACCTGCCAACGCTGTGAACAGCCTGGCTGATACACCGGGACGGAAGGACATGCCACATCCAACTGTGGCTATCAGTGCCATATGTTCTGCTACTTCAATGGTATCCGGATGAAGTTGTACCTGTATTTCTTCCAGGACCTCATCTAGTTTGCCGTCAATGGTTTCTTTGGAGACTACCACAGACAGGGTATCGATACCGCTTGGAATATGCTCCAGCGGGATATCGTGTTCTTCAAGAATGGCCGCCAATTTACGGACAAATCCACGTTCGGTAGCCAGATGGTTTTTGTAGATTGCAATAACGACAAAGTCTTTGCGTCCTGCAATGCCAGTAACGACACGGTTCATTCCCTCTTCTGTAGGCTCCGCAGTAATCATGGTACCTGGGTTGTCAGGTTCGTTGGTGTTTCTGATATTGATGGGAATATTAGACGCCCGAGCCGGAAAAATAGCATCTTCATGGAGAACCGAAGCCCCCATATAGGACAACTCCCGTAACTCTTTGTATGATATGGTGTTAATTGGCATTGCATTCGGTATGACTCTAGGGTCAGCCACAAGAAATCCTGACACATCGGTCCAGTTCTCGTATACTTCAGCATTTATGGCACGTGCAACCAATGAACCAGTCACGTCGGAGCCACCACGGGAAAAGGTCTTTACCTCGCCGTCCGGTTTGGATCCATAAAATCCGGGAATCACAGCCCGAGGATGCTTGGAAAGCTCTGCGACAATGGCTTCATCGGTTTCTTCTTCCAAAAAGCGACCATTCTTATCAAACTTGATGATTTTTGTGGCATCCACAAAATCATAACCCAAATACGCCGCAATAAGTTTTCCGTTCAGATACTCTCCTCGGCTGGCAATGTAATCATAAGAAGCCCCGCTCTCAAGTTGCTGTTTGATTACATCCAATTCTTGCCGCAGACCCACATCTACACCCAAGTGCATCTCAATCGACTCAAACCGATCGCAAATCGCCTGAAACAGCTGCTCATAGGGAAGATTGTGTTCCTTATGAGTTCTACAGGAATACAGCAGGTCCGTGATTTTGTTGTCCTTGTCAAACCGTCTGCCCGGCGCCGAGACTACCACATATTTCCTTTTGTCATCGGCTTTGATAATGTCCACGGCTTTGGCAATCTGTATATGGTCGGCCAGAGAGGTTCCGCCAAATTTAGCTACTATAACACCCAATCGTTTCTCCAATTTAACCTTTCTGATTTATTTTGGTTTTGTTTCGTGTTTTACTTGATTTCTTTTTTTAGCACTTCAACCATGTCGGTCTTTTCCCATGGCAGGTCCAGATCGTTCCGGCCGAAATGTCCATAGGCGGCAACCTGTCGATAAATGGGTCTTCGAAGATGCAGGTTACGGATGATGGCCGCAGGGTGGAGATCAAAATGTTTGTGCACGATTTTGGCCAGCTGCTCATCAGATACAACGCCTGTCCCAAAGCTGTCAACCATAATCGAAACCGGTTCTGCAACCCCGATGGCATAAGCCAGTTGGATTTCGCATTTTGTGGCCAGTCCCGCGGATACCAAATTTTTGGCTGCGTGACGTGCTGCATAGGCTGCAGATCGGTCCACCTTTGTGGGATCTTTCCCGCTAAAGCAACCGCCACCATGATGTCCGTATCCACCATAGGTATCCACGATGATTTTTCGACCGGTAAGTCCGGAGTCCCCGTGAGGTCCGCCTACGACGAAACGCCCTGTGGGATTGACCAGGATCTTAGTTTCATCATCCAGCAGATACTTGGGAATGATTGGTTTAATGACATACTGAATCAAATCTTCACGGATGGTTTCAATCTCCACATCGGGATCATGTTGGGTTGAAATCAGAACGGTATCAACCCGCTTGATTTTGTCTCCGTCATATTCTACCGTTACCTGTGTTTTTCCGTCAGGACGCAAATACTTAAGCTTTCTGTTTTTGCGGACTTTAGCCAACTGCATAGCCAACTTGTGTGCCAGGGTAATGGGTAGTGGCATCAGTTCTTCAGTTTCATCACATGCGAATCCAAACATAATTCCCTGGTCGCCTGCACCACCCGGATCAACACCCATGGCAATGTCCTGGGATTGTTCATCAATGGCGGTCATGACAGCACAGGTATGGCCGTCAAAACCATAGTCGCTTTTGGTATAGCCGATATCGGTAATAACCTCCCGAACCAGTTTGGGAATATCCACATAGCACTTTGTGGTGATTTCTCCCATGACCATGGCATATCCGGTATTCACTGTGGTTTCTGCGGCTACGCGGCCTTTGGGATCCTGCGCCAAAATGGCATCAACAATCGCGTCGGATATCTGGTCGCATATTTTATCAGGATGCCCTTCTGTAACGGACTCTGAAGTAAACAATTTTTTCATTTTATTTTTCCTTTCTTGCTAATGACGTTTATAGAAAACCTCTTCCAGGTACAAGAAGAGGTCTGGTAGTCATTGGTGTTTCTTATAATTCGTTGCTATATTATATAGTTTTTTAATGCACTATGCAAGTTTTTCAATCTGGATTCGACTTGTTTCTCCTCGCTTCCATGTGTTATACTTATTCTACACCGAAACAGCAAAAAAATCAGTATTTTCAAGGGGTTTTTCCCCTTATTACAGGAGAAAATTCAATGGCCAAACCGACCCTCCGCCTAATTACAGGTGGACTCGTTGAAAAAGAGAATGCCGAGAAGCAATTTATCTCAGCTACCATCACCGATACCAGACTGATGGGCGCTACGGCTATGTACATTCACTGGCACCTTCTATCTTGTCCCGATGCCGAGAATCTGCACCAATTTTTTTATTTTGACGATGAAGAGTTTGGTTTTGAAACGTACCGTAGTGTGTGGGGCGAAGACGAAGAGGAAGTTCTAATTATGGAGCAGGCACTAATGGGTGGCCTGGGTGGCAAAAAAAGGGAATTGACCCAAAAGCAAGCATTGTATCTTGTCTGCAAATACGCTGCCTGGAACATTACCCATGCCTTGCCCCTTCCCGAAAAAGAATCCGAGTACGCATTCATCCTGAACAATCCGCCGAAGCTCAGCAAATCAGAAAAATATTCCCTTCAGGCCAAAATCTGCACGACGCTAAAATCTGATTACCACGTAATCAACTATTATCTCATGCGCTGCTTTGGCCGGGATGAAGAAGGCGCGGGATTTCTGGTCAAGCAGGACGACTACGTACTGGTTCAAAATCCAGCCTCCTCGTTGCTTTGGGTTCCGAATAAGCTTCCCGCCACCTTTTGTAGGAATATCATCGAAGAGACCGAGGACTTGTCTTATCTCTGCGAGTCACTGATTGAAAACGACAAGAAATATACCATTGCGGTCAGCCGTATCCATGTGGAAGACCTAAAGATAACGGACTGTCAATTGATTTCCACCATGGACATCAGTCCCGCCGAAGCTGCTATGATGCTTGCACGGCCTGAGTATGTGTCCGTTTACGAGATTATCGTAGATCCGGAAGAATTCGATGAAAAAAGCTGGGATTTGTCCCTCAGCACAATGGTGACCATCCATGACAACGGCAAATTATTTTTATCTTTCAATACCAACAACAACCACGTCAACAAAAAAGTATTCCGTCTCAGCGATGATGTGTTCGGTCTGTATTTTGTCACTGACTTTGGGCAGCTGATATTGTCAGCATCGACCCTAAAGAATATTCAGTCCATGGAAAGCAAGATTTTGAAGAGTCCCCTGGGACATATTTTGATTCCCGGCTCAAAATTTGAATTCAAAGAACCGGTCTTGTACGAGTTCATCCAAAGCGACTTCGATGATTTTGATGAGTTTGTGGATTACCTCAATCCGGAAGAGGAGTAAAGGAGAAACTATGCAATACACAACATTTAAAAAAACCAATCAACAGGTTTCGTTACTGGGCATGGGCACCATGCGGCTTCCCGAATTACCCGATGGAACGGTCGATGAAGCGGCAGCCATCGCACTGATTCGCAAAGCCATCGACAACGGTATCAATTATGTAGATACTGCGTATATGTATCACGACGGAATTAGCGAAGTCATCACCGGCAAAGCCCTCAAAGACGGATATCGCGAAAAGGTTTTATTAGCCGATAAGATGCCCATCTGGATGGCCAAGGACCGAGAGGGCATGGCCACTCTTTTTGAAACCCAACTGCAAAGACTGGATACATCGGTCATTGATATGTATCTCATTCACAATCTTACCGTTGCCATCTGGGAAAGATGTCAAAAGTTTGGTTTGTTGGAATACTTAGAAGAACAAAAACGCCTTGGGCGGATTCACCATATTGGTTTTTCATTCCATGATGAACTCCCGTTTTTCAAGGAGCTGGTTGATGCCTACTCCTGGGATTTTTGTCAGATTCAATTGAACTATATGGACAAAGAGTACCAGGCCGGACTGAAAGGCCTGCACTATGCAGAATCCAAAGGCATTCCCGTGATTATCATGGAGCCATTAAAAGGCGGAAAATTAACTGATCGGATCCCTCCGGTCATTGATGCCATCTGGTTAGAAGCCCAGGTTCAGCGTTCACCGGCAGATTGGGCGTTCCGATGGGTAGCAGACTTGTCTGGCATTTTAACCATTTTAAGTGGCATGAGTGCAGAATCCCAATTAGACGAAAACTTAAATATTTTTTCCCATATGACCCCGCCCCTGCTTACCGCAGAAGAGCATCAGCGGATTGACCGGGTTTCAAAACTGTATAACGAACTGATTCCGTACTCTTGTACAGCATGCAAATACTGTATGCCATGTCCACAAAAAATCGACATTCCATCCTTTATCGAATTATCCAACGAGTGGCATATCTATGAGCAAAACCCCAAAGTCATGGTGAACTTTGGATGGTGGTTCCCCAAGTACAAACCATCTCTTTGTACCGGTTGCAAGGTTTGTGAAGGTCTTTGCCCACAACACCTTCCCATCAGTAAAATCATGAGCGAAGGGTCTATGATCTTTGAGGGCAAACCGTGTGCCGGGGATTTGGTCGAATAACTATAACAAACAAAAGGGCTGTCTCAAAATGATTTTGTAATCATCTTGAGACAGCCCTTTTTAAGAAGGAAGTGTATAAAAACCCCTATTTTACAGCATCCGCAAATGCCTTTTCGTTAAGGTGGTCCGCATATTCTGAATCCATCTCCCGGATTCCGGCAGGGAATTCATATTTGGATAGACGTTCTACAAATACGTCAGGCGGGAAGCTTTCCGGGCCTAACACGCCAGATCCGCCCCACAGTCCTTTGGCAACCAGTTCCATTCCAATGACGGGTCCCACTGCTGTCTGAGCAACAACTGCGTTGGTGGTGTATTTTTTGATGCAATCCTGATTGTCGGCAACCTGATACAGGTAAACCGATCTTTTCATGCCATCTTTGGTTCCGGTTACCCATGCGCCGGCACAACCTTTTCCGGTCATTTTCATGGTTGATTCAACAGGGTTTGGAATGACTTTTACAAGAAAATCTCTTGGGGTGATTTCGCTATCTCCCACTTTGATTTTGGTGTCTTTGTCAGACAGTCCCAAATCTCTTAAATACATCAGCATGTCTCTGGTGTCTTTTGGTACGCCATACTTGAAAGTAACTCTGTTACAGTCAATGACTCTGGGCACAAGCAGCACTTCTTCGTGTTCGACGTTGATTACTTCTACGTCGCCGATGCCTCCCGGGAAGTTAAATATTTCTGGTTCAGAGAAGTTCTCAGTGGTGAACCAGCCTTTTCCTTTTTCGTATACTACCGGAGGATTCAGACATTCTTCAATGGTTGTCCATACGGAGAAGCCAAAATATCCTACATCATCGCCACAATAGTTGTCACCGTCACGGATATTGACTTCATCAATCACATCAAACAAATGATCTGCAGCGAATTTTGCAAACACGTTAGCCATTCCCGGTTCCACGCCCATGCCTACCAACGCCAGATTCCCGGATTTGGCCCAATCTTCATGTCTGTCGAATTGATAGTCGCCCAACTTAATTCCGGTTTTTTCGAATGGTTTTTCGGGGTCAGGATAGGAAAGTGTCATGGCAGCGTCCATATATTTGACGCCGGTTTTATAGCATGTGTCAAAAATGCATTCGTTGAACAGGGGTTCAACTGCGTTCATAACAAAGTCGATTTCGTGTTTTTTGATGACTTCTTCAATATTGGCGGCATCTTTTGCGTTGATTTTTTCGGCAATAAATCTTCCGCCGCCACAAATATGTTCAGCCACTTCTTTTGCACGATCCAGATTGTAGTCAGCCATAACAATTTTGGTTGCCCAATCAGCATCCGCTCCGGCTCGCTTAATAATGGTTGCCATGGATGTACCGACACCACCGGCACCGATAATCAATATTTTCATGTAATCCTCCTTGATTTTTATCTGTTCCTGAAAGTCAAACCCAAACGTTTATCCTCTCAGAATCCATTCTTTATGCTATCAGTTTATCATTAAAATCTGGTTGTTCAACTATTACATTGCTGTTTTTATGTATTAGTTTGCCGTTTTCTTGTCAATGAGAATCAGTTCCCAGGAAAACCCTTTTAGTGTCGTCCTAAGGCTAATGGTTTCCACGCAGTTCAATTCGTCGAACTCAACGGTAGCCATCGAAGAAAGCCGGCCTAGGAGATTCTCTCTGGCAGACCTTCTCCTGCCTTTTTCCCCGGCAGTCTGAAGAACATGGAGGCAATTTTCCCGTGACATCTTATATCTAGTGATCTGATACCTGCCCGAAAGCCCCTCCCATCTCAGCAGAAACTCCAAATCATCCTGATTCTCTGCAACAATTTCATAAAGATTGTCTGGGGTGTTTGCTTCCACAAGTTTGGTCATCAACTCTTCGTTCATATTAATAATCAAAACCGAGGCGGCTTCTACGCCGGCAACATGGGTTCCCTTCGCCGTGATGATGTACTGATCTCCCACCGCCACTCTTTTCTCTCCCAGACCCATTAAGGTCCGATAGACCACACATATTTCTCCCAAACCTTCCAGTGTCATAAAGCGGTCCGGCAGACCTATTCCGGCCTCCGATTCATGAAGCACATCGCCCACTAAGTGGACCAGGTTAGGTCCAGAGGTTTTGCTCGAAATGTATCCCCCTGATATGCCGGAAACCAATTGCCTTAAGGACGCTTCAATATCGTCCGGGTTACACCTGCTTAGCACGGCCTTGCTTTCCCGTCCACTGACTTTGCCGTTGAATTCTTTTCGATAAAGGCTGGGGTGCACATGGAACCACGTTTCAAAATGCTTGATATAATATCGAAGCGCTGAGAATCCGCTTTCTTCTGCAATGGTTCCCAGTTTCTTGTTGGTACCCAGAAGTAGCTTTTCAGATTCTTCCACGCGTATGAAGTTCAAGAGTTCCTGGAAGCTAAGACCCGAAGCCTCTTTGATGACGTGGGAAAGATAATAGATACTAAGATGCTCCCGTTTGGCAATTTCGCTCAGGGTCAATTTTCGATAGTAGTTGTCGTACATATAGTCGGTGATACGGTTCAGTCGGGCTGCCAATATTTTGTTGCCTTTGTTTTTCGTCTCGTTGACGAATTTGCCGTCTTCCATCACAAAATAATGAAAGTCCGCCTGAAGGCTGGCAATTAAATTATGAGTGCTTTCGATGACCCGTTGCTCGTACCGGCTCCCTTTCTCCAAAACATCGATTAGAATTCTTGACAGCAGTTTGCGAAGCACCTCCAGACTTTCGTCGTCGTCGTCGTCCATATCGGTGACAAAAAAATTGTTGTTCAGGTTTTCGTAGTATCTGGAAAAATAGGTTAAGTCCAGTTGAAGCATCATAACCATGTTTTCTTCGTCTTCCACTCTGGCAAAACTATGAATTTCCCGGTCGTTGAGAATGAAGATATCGCCGGGCTTTAGCTTGTAGGTATAGTACCCGTTTCGCAGGAGTATTTGGCCTTTCAAAACAAAGACTACTTCCAACTCATCGTGGAAGTGAATGGGGTAACTGTCAATGTCTGCCACAAGCAAATTGACTGGTAAATTATCCCTAAAAATGATCCGCTCTTTCAGCATGGTCTTCACTCCTATTTCGGTATTATGTAAACTTTTGTTCGTGGGCTACTTTCGGGAGTATCAACAAGCAAGAATGTTTATTTTTCGGCATTTGTGGTATTTGTCCACAGGCTCATCAGAATTGTATACAATTCTATCCACGGATGCCTGTGCACAACTATTTTCATGCCAGTCCATGTTTTTCAACGTTTTAACTATTTTTTTGCTACTTGACAAACAATTCTATCCACAGGCTGTTCGTTTTTTATTTCACCCGTTTCTTTTTGTTCGTTTTGGGTGAACCGCAAACTAGTACCTCGTGTTCAACATTATATAACAATTTTGTGCAATTGTGCTATAATAATTTCAGCAGGAGGAGACAGAGAGATGACCACAAAAAAATGTTACGAAGATGATGTGAATTTAAAAGAAATGGATACTACAATCATCCGGTTGGATCGGTTAAATGACCGACCCGCCCTAGTGCTTTCCGAGACCATTTTCTTTCCCGAGGGCGGGGGGCAACCCTGGGATCTGGGGACGGTAAATGGGGTTGCCCTGGCCGGGGTGGTAGAAAGTGGCGACGAGGTATACCACCTGCTGGAAACAGATGCCTTTGTCCCCGGCCAGTCGGTCCGGTTGATCCTCGACTGGGAGAGACGATTTGATCACATGCAACGCCACTGCGGCGAGCACATATTATCCGGTATTTTCTTCCGTGACTACGGCGGTGTAAACCGTGGGTTCCATATGGGCGACGAATACATGACCATCGACATCAGTCTGGAACACAATCCGGATTTTCAGGCCGTCACCTGGGAAATGGCCGTCCATGCGGAAGAAGAAGCAAACCTCGTCATCTGGCAAGACTTGCCGGTCACAACCCGGCGCTATGATAGCAAAGAAGAGGCTGCCGGTATTCCTCTCCGTAAAGAACTGGCCATTGAAGAAGACATTACCATCGTATGCGTTGGTAGCCCGGACAATCCCAGCGATTGTGTAGCCTGCTGTGGCACGCACCCCACCACCTCCGGGAGCGTCGGGTTAATAAAGATATATAAGGTAGAAAATTATAAAGGCATGTTCCGGATTTATTTTGAAGCCGGAAAGCGGGCTTTTTCGGACTATCAAGAGAAACATCAGCTCATCGGAAGTCTTGGAAAGAAATTTTCTGCCGGTGTGGAGGATTTGCTGGAGAAGGTGGAGGCTCGGGAAGCAAAAAGCAGTGAAGTCAGGGCTGAGTTTTACAAGCTCCGTCAATCAGTGATTCAAAGCAGGCTTGCGGAAATTTCCAAGACTGCAGAACAAATGCAGACAACTGCACTCGTTCCCAAAGTTCCCATGATTGTGCGGGTCTATGACGATCTGCCCATGGATGACCTGTTGACCATTGGTAGGGGCATGACGGGCAAATTTACAGGTCTCTTGATTCTTCACTACCCACCAACAAATACCCTGTTTTTGTTCTCTGACGGCAAGCCCGACTGCGGCAAACTGGTCAAGGATCACGTGGATATTTATAACGGAAAAGGCGGTGGCAATCCCACCTCCTCCCGAATTTTGTTCAGCAAACCGGATTATCCGGACCTCTTCATTGACCTGCTGGAAAAACACCTACGCTAGCCAATATTTTCAAGGAGTAATCGAATGTCAATCATCGGACAACGGAATATCTTTTGCACCATCGATCGAAACGATGAGTTTGTTTATGCAAAAGCAATCATTTTAAGCAAAGACTTTGAGGCCTCGGCATGGCTTGCCGTAGGCGTCTCGGATTATCTGATCCGGGAAGCGGATTGGGAAATCAGCAAAGCCCCAGAGAGTATTCCGTTGGGAAAAGGTATCGCAACCGATGCAATCGGTGTAAAGGCAAACACAGGGATTGGCAACGCACTCATACACTTAACCGAAGCCAATGGTGGCGTTCTGATCAAGTCGCTGATTTTTGAGTGTGTTAAAGGGCTGATGCAAGCGGAAACCTATCTGTTCCGGGAACGGGGTTACCCCAACGAATCGGCTTACGAAGCCTACTGGATGGACAAGGAAAGTAATGGTTGCCGTTTTTACACCCATCCACAACAAGACACCTCCGGCTGGTTTGAGCATGTTGGCCCGTATCAACGGTCCGGCAATCTCTTCAACCGATGCAAAAGCTACCAGCTCTCCACTCACGGAACCGATATGACCCTACAAGGCACCTTCCACGACAGTTACCATGAGATGGCAGGAGAAATCCATTTCGACAAGGAAACCGGAATCATTTGCCACTGCAGTCTTTCCATGTTCCGTGCGCCTGGCAGCAGCTGCCTTGAAACCACCGTCCATGGTCAGTCTTTTGTGGGCAAGGACATGTATTCTCTGACCAGAAAACAAGTCGTCGGGTTGGTGGGTGGACCACAAGGGTGTTATCACCTGACGGATCTATTGGCTGACATGCTGCCGTTGGTCAACGAACACAAACCTAAAGATTGAAAGAGTTAAACCCAAATCGTCAAAAAGAAGTGGAGGAGACTAGCGTGTCATTGAACGTTTCTCATCAAATTTTGGAAGAGCAAATTTTTAACGCATATTATTACTATGATTTGCCGGGTATTGTGGCGGGTGTCGGCACCGGCCAAAAAGGGTTGGAGTTTGTAAAGTCATTTGGCCAAAAAAATGTCATCACAAGAGAGCCCCTAAAGCCCAAGGATATCTTCCATATGGCCTCAATGGCCAAGCTATTTACCGGCACAGGAATCATGCAACTCTGGGAAAAAGGCGCGTTGAATTTGGATGCGCCCATTACCCATTATTTAGAGTGGTTTCAAATGGGAGAGCCCGACGCAAGGCAGATTACCATCAGACAGCTTTTGACGCATACCGCTGGAATGCCTGATGTATCGGATTATCATTGGGATCGGCCACAGACAAGCGTTGAAGCATTACGGGAGTACATTCAATCCGATGAAATAAAAAAAGCCAGATTACTTTGGTCCCCCAGCAAAAAGAAATTTTCTTATAGCAACATCGGGTATGATCTTTTGGGTCTTATCATTGCTGAAATCTCAGGTCAAACATTTGAAGAATATATGGATGAACACCTATTCAAACCCCTGGGAATGATAGATTCCACTTTCTTTACGCCAGACCGGGCGTTGACAAGCATCTGCTCTCCCCACGAGAAAAACGCTGCGAAAGAAACCGTGCCACTGATTCATTATCCCTACAATCGTATCCATGCACCTAGTTCAACGCTGACTTCAAATATCTATGACACGGCCAAGTGGGCAGCCGCCCATTTGAACAAGCGTATCCTACGTCAGGAAACCTATCAAATGGTGTGGGAACCTTATGCCACCGTGCCTAACAATGGAGAAAACATTTGCCTAAGCTGGTTCTCCAGGGAACAAAACGGATTCCGGCTTTATGGTCACGAAGGTGCGGATGTGGGTTTCCGCTCCAGCTTCTGGATTTGTCCGGAACTTGATCTCTTTATCATCCTCTGTTCCAATTTATCCAGCGCACCTTTAAAAACAATCAGCAAAGGCGTTTTCGAGCTTTTCTCCAAAGAATAAATAAGCACTGCTACAAAATCGGTTCAATTAAAATGATTTGAACCGATTTTGTTGATTTTCGATGTGGTGGCGAATGGCTACCCCATTGAAATTCCAGCAAATTTAGGAATCGCAAGATGTGGCATAGAAATTGCAATTATATACGGTATGATTACTCTCTTGGTTTTTCGCAAGACATAACCGGCAAAGCACAAGAGAAAAATAATTAATTTTATGAAAGGTTGGTGAGAAAATGGAAGTAGAAAACAAGTTTGGAAAAATCAAAACCGTCGAAGAAGCCATGGAATATATCCAGGATGGCATGACAATCATGATTGCTGGATTTGGTGGCGTAGGCTCATCGTACCGTCTGGTGAATGAAATCATTAAAAAGAATGTCAAGAACTTGACATTGATTTCAATCGATGCAGGCGATCCCAATGTTGGCCCGGACCACATCATCCAAAACGAGCAAGTCAAAAAACTCATTACAAGCCACATCGGCGCAACCCCCACAACCGGGAAGTTGATGAACGAAGGCAAATTGGAGGTTGAATTCTCTCCTCAGGGCACCCTGGCCGAAAGAATCAGAGCAGGTGGCGTTGGTCTGGGAGGCATCCTTACTGATGTGGGTCTTGGCACTATGGTCGAAGAAGGCAAACCACAGGTCGTTGTAAACGGCAAAACATTCTTGATTGAATCTGCGCTCCGCGCTGATGTTGCCATTATTCTAGCCGAAAAAGCAGACTCTTTTGGCAACCTGGTCTACAGCAAAACCGCAAGAGGTTTGAATCCGCTTATGGCAATGGCCGCAGACATGACCATTGTTGACG
>JBHEKY010000030.1:0-22321 GCA_041859095.1 Anaerovoracaceae bacterium | reverse complement strand
GCATCTGCCTTACAAGCAGAGGGTCATAGGTTCGAGCCCTATAGCGCCCACCATTTAAACATTTGGTCCGGTAGTTCAGTTGGTTAGAATGCCAGCCTGTCACGCTGGAGGTCGTCGGTTCGAGCCCGATCCGGATCGCCAATATGGTGGATGTAGTCAAGTGGTTAAGACAACGGGTTGTGGCTCCGTCATTCGTGGGTTCGAGTCCCATCATCCACCCCATTACTTTGGGGTATAGCCAAGTGGTAAGGCAGTGGATTCTGATTCCATCACTCGCAGGTTCGAATCCTGCTACCCTAGCCAATATGGCGACATAGCCAAGTGGTAAGGCAGAGGTCTGCAAAACCTCTATTCCCCAGTTCAAATCTGGGTGTCGCCTCCAAAAAGGGACTCTCAAGGCAGCAACTGTCTTGAGAGTTTTTCAAATCTAGGTTTTGATAGGAGCTGTAAATGAGTATCAACCTTCAACAACTGGATCAAGTCATTCAGAAAACTTATGAATCATTAGATTCAAATCACTTTTCAACTTTGGGAAGGCCGGATCACGTCATGTGGGATGCGCCTTTTTTTGGTGTTTCCAATGGGGACGATCCGTATTATACTTTCCTCAAGGAACACATTGGACCTTTTCATTGGAGTCCATTGGAAGCTTTTCGACTGAAGTATCCTGGCGAAAGCAGCGAAGGGCAACTCAGGGTGGTTTCCATCTGTTTTCCACAGACTATGGAATCCAAAGAGTCACAATCCAAAGAAACCGTGTGCCCATCTAGAGAATGGATTGTCACTCGTGGAGAATGGGAGCCCCTGATTCGAGAGTTTTCAGAGAATATTACCAAGTCTCTTGAAGCGCTTGGTACAAGATGCGCATCAATAGAGCTGCTGCCGGGACTAATGGTCCATAAGGATGGCAACTTCGGACTATCATCCACATGGTCTCATCGTCACGCGGCATATATTTCAGGCTTGGGCACCTTTGGCTTATCGGAGGGGCTCATTACGGAAAAAGGTAAAGCGGTGAGGTTTACAACTTTGATTATCGAAGCGCCTCTGGAAGTCTGTGAGCGTCCGTATCAAGATTATCATGAATGGTGTTTGTATTTTCAGGATGGCAGTTGCGGTGTTTGCATGAGCCGATGCCCCATACAGGCGATTACGGAGCAAGGTCATGACAAAAATGCTTGTGAAGACTACGAAGAAGAGTTCTCAACTAAATACTGGCCAAAAGACATTGTGAGGGGAGACTATATATTGGGATGTGGCCTATGCCAAGCTGGCATTCCATGCCAAAACGGTAGACCAAAAGGTTAGGCTGTACTTAATTTTTTAGCCAGACAGAAGGGAGTAATATGTCAAAAGTAATTGAGATTAAAGGACTGACCAAAAATTATGGGCATTTTATTGCTGTAGATCGGATTTCCTTTGAGGTGGAAGAGTCCTCTCTATTTGCATTTTTAGGGCCCAATGGCGCTGGCAAATCTACGACAATCAATATCATCTGCACGTTGCTTCAAAAAACCGCAGGAGAGGTCCGCGTAGATGGCCATCTGTTGTCGCAGGATAACGACAGCATCAGAAACCAAATCGGTGTGGTTTTCCAAGATTCATTACTGGATGATCTGCTGAGTGTAAGGGAAAACATACAAGTCAGGGCAGGGTTTTACGGAATCCACCACGAGGAATTCAAAAAGAGATTTAATGAAATAGCAGGAGTTCTCGGGATTGCCGAGTATGCTGACAAAAAATATGGGAAACTGTCAGGAGGCCAGAGAAGGAGAGCAGACATTGCCAGGGCTTTGATCAATATCCCTAAAATCCTTATTCTGGACGAACCGACAACAGGTTTGGATCCTCAAACAAGGTTGCAGGTTTGGGAGACTGTGCGAAAACTTCAAAAGGAAAGGAATATGACGGTATTCTTAACCACTCATTATATGGAAGAGGCAGCCTTGGCGGATGATGTAGCCATCATCGACCACGGCAAAATAGTGGCATCAGGCACACCAACGGAACTACGTGCAAAATATAGCAACGACCATCTCCGTATGATTGCAAAAGAAGAAGCTGCTTTGCTGAAATTTTTACAACAAAAAAACATCCCATTTAAACGGGGTGTTGGATACATTGAAGTGCCGGTGCAAAACAGTATGAAGGCCTTGGACATTCTAAAAAATGTGGAATCCTTGATCGAAAACTTTGAAGTTATCGGTGGAACCATGGACGACGTATTTATTAATATCACAGGCCGTGAAATCCGGGAAGGAGGCGAACAGGCATGACAGGGATACAAAACCTAATTAAACGAAATTTATGGGTCTTTTTCCGGGACAGGTCAGCTGTGTTTTTCTCGTTTTTATCTGTCATTATTATTATTGCACTTTATGCGCTTTTTCTTGCGGATACTCAGGTAAAATCACTGAAAAGCATGGTTGGAGACGCCGACGACATCCGCTTCCTTGTTGACTCCTGGATTATGGGTGGATTACTTGCTGTAAACACGGTCACAGTTAGTCTTGGAGCCTTGGCCGTCATGGTGCGGGATCAGGAAACCAAAGCAATGCGTGATTTTATGACAGCACCAATTCGCCGCATGACCATCGTATTCAGCTACATCATCTCCGCATTTATCATCGGCGTTGTCATTACGGTGGTAGGCTTATTCGTCATGGAAGTATATATTGTCTTAGCAGGCGGACAAATGCTCTCGATTGCAGCAATGGCCAAAACGATCGCTGTGTTGCTGCTTTGCGTGATTAACTCTACGGCAATGTTGTTTTTTATCACCAGCTTTGTT
The DNA here is from genome assembly GCA_041859095.1 of Anaerovoracaceae bacterium. GTDB lineage: Bacteria > Bacillota > Clostridia > Peptostreptococcales > Anaerovoracaceae > UBA1422. The sequence continues at coordinate 19,530 of JBHEKY010000030.1, read as the reverse complement.
CGTTCCTCAACAGCATTTTCAACGGTGAGCACCATTACAGGAACAATGATTGGTTTTTTGGCTGGCATCTATGTGCCCATTGGCGTTCTACCACAAGGGGTACAATATTTGATTCAAGTTTTCCCGACTTCCCATGGCGCAGTCTTGTTAAGACAGTTGTTCATGGAAGTGCCATTGAGCAGGGTTTTCGAAAACGCACCTGCGGAAGTACTGGAAGAATACAACAAAGTTTTTGGGGTTGAATTCTACGTAGGTGGAGAACCGCTTAGCGACCAAATGATGATTCTGTACTTATCCCTCGTAACGGCCGTCTTTATTGCGTTGAGCATCTGGCGAGTCCGCAAAATGAAAACAAATTAAATCTTTTCAAATAATCCGTTGACTTTGACGTTGCGTCATACTTTATGATGAGTCATGGAGGAAATGAAAATGGAGTATAGTATCAAAGAACTCTCGGAGTTATCCGGGGTAACCCCCCGTACCCTTAGGTATTATCATCAAATTGGATTATTGAATCCAGCAGGTATCAGGTCGTCGGGATATCGATTTTATCGAGGCGAAGAAGTTGACCGTCTCCAGCAAATCTTGTTTTTTCGAGAGTTGGGGTTTTCGCTTGAAAAAATTAGTCTCTTGCTTGACCATCCCGGTTTCAACAGGGAAGCTGCTTTAAAATCCCAGCTAATCGCCATCCAGCGGCAGAGGGATCAGATGAACTTGCTGATATGCAACCTCCAAAAGACAATTGAAACGTTGAAAGGAGAAAACACGATGAGTGACCACGAAAAATTTGAAGGCTTCAAACAAAAAATGATTGACGAAAATGAGGCCAAGTATGGAGATGAGGTCCGTCACAAGTATGGAGAAGAGGTAGCACACGCTGCCAATCAAAAGATAAAAAATATGACACAACAACAGATGGAAGAGGCAGCCAGGCTATCAATTGAAGTCAACGAAGCCATAGGAACAGCCCTGGCAACGAATGATCCGAAAGGAGAAGCTGCTTTGGCCGCCTGTGAACTACACAAAAGATGGCTTTGCGTGTACTGGCCAGAAGGTTACTACAGACCAGAGGCACATAAGGGGTTGGCCGAAATGTATTGTCAGGACCCCAGATTTCGTGAATACTACGAAAAAATCGGTGAGGGTTGTACGGATTTCCTTAAGAAGGCCATTGATTCCTATTGTGACCACCAGATAAGTGGACCAATTGCCGATGACGCTAGAAAGAATCCTGAAGTCGATGCATATATCGGGGCGTTTCCTGATGAAGTGCGGGCAATCTTAGAGAAGCTACGTGAAATGATTCTGAAAGAAGCCCCTGAAGCGTTGGAAAGAATGGCATACGGCATGCCAACCTACACTATGAAAAAAAATCTGATTCATTTTGCCGGTTACAAAAAGCACATTGGTATCTATCCTACGCCCGAGGGTATCGAAGCATTTAAAGAAGATTTGTCCACTTATAAAAACTCAAAAGGTGCAGTACAGTTTCCGCTTGATAGACCTATGCCATGGGAATTAATACAAAGAATGATTGAATATCGGGTCGCTAATCATCAATAACCTGTTTTAACTGGACTCAATATGGTATAAGAAAACCATAAGTGAGTTTCAACATAAGAGAGGATATGAAGATGAAAAGACAGGTCATAACCATAGATGAAGAAAAGTGTAACGGCTGCGGCATTTGTGTAAGTGCTTGCCACGAAGGTGCCATCGGCATGGTAGAGGGAAAAGCGAAGCTGATGCGGGAAGATTATTGCGATGGATTGGGCAACTGTCTGCCGGCTTGCCCGACCGGTGCCATTACCTTTGAAGAACGTGAAGCCATGGCTTTTAACAAAGAAGAAGTAGAAAGAAACATGACTCAGCCGGCACCAGAACCGGTTGCATGCGGTTGCCCCGGCACGCAAGCGAAAGCATTGCGTCACGATATGATCGCACCAGATCCAGGAACGACCGCTGCACCACAAAGTGTTGCACAGCCCAGATCTCAACTAAACCAATGGCCGGTTCAGATTAAACTGGTACCAGTCAATGCACCCTATTTCAGCAACGCGAATCTATTGGTGGCAGCGGACTGTACAGCGTTTTCTTATGGCGATTTTCATAACAAGTTTATGAAAAACAAGATTACACTGATTGGTTGCCCTAAGTTGGATGAAGGGGATTATGCAGAAAAGTTAACGGCAATTCTGCAGAACAATGACATAAAATCGGTCACAGTCGTAAGAATGGAAGTACCTTGCTGTGGAGGCATCGAGTATGCTGTGAAGACAGCACTTCAAAACAGCGGAAAGATGATTCCCTGGCAGGTAGTCACCATTTCCACTGACGGGCAAATCCTGGAGGATTAAACCCCGCTAATCCAATAATATGTATCAACAAAAAGGATTTTTCGGAAACCGTTCCGCAAAATCCTTTTTTCTTTCCATTTTATCATTCCGGGTGATATGATATCATCAATAAAAACAATACCAAAGAATATAACGAATCATTACTACAATGGATGCAACTTTTTCCCTCCAATTGTACACTTACTTACTGAGAGGCGGTGAACCGGTGGGCAGTCAGGAATTAGACACAACCTTTGACCAGATTTACAATCAAACATACAAAAAAATCTTGCATTACGTCACAGCCCGGTGCGGTAATTCCTCGGATATCGCGGATATTCTACAGGAAATCTATGCGGAGCTTTATCGTGTGCTGGTCAGACGGGGAACATCCTACATCCACCAACCGGAAGCCTTTGTCATGCAATTGGCCAAGGCTAAGGTATATAGGCATTATTCGTTTCATGAGAAGATCAAGAATGTTTTTCCTTTTTCCACAATGGGTTGGAAACGGGAGGAGGGGTCCAAAGAGGTTATTCCGATAGATGGCGAAGAGCCTGAACTGAATGACGTGGTAGCAGACCGGATTTTACTCAAACAGATTGCTGATTTTATTAAGACCAAACCGGATGATGTTCAAAAGATTTTTTACCTGTATTACGTACTCGAACAACCTTCGGCGCAAATCGCCCTCGACTTACATCTCAATGAATCTACGGTCAAAAGCAAGATTCATCGAACGGTTCATGAAGTAAGAACCTTGTACGGAAAGGTCGGGAAAGAACAATGAAAGAAAAAGATTTAATTAAAAAGTCCATTGAGGAGAACATCTTGAATAAAGAACGTATTCGAATGGCAGCCATCTCTTCCGGCTCTTCTTTGAAGCAAGCGAATAAAGGAGTTGGTTTTATGAAAAAGCGAGTTTTCGTCACAGCATTCGTGCTGCTGTTTTGTGCATTCTCCGTGACAGCCATTATTCAACGGCCCATTGATGTAAGCGCTGCCTATGGTAATCCAAAAGATTACGGTGATGTTTACCGTTTGCTGGGGAAAATGGGATCACAGAATGGTTATTTTGATTGGTTTGGAAGCAAAAACACAGTGGAGGATAGTGCACTTGATGGGGCAGGCGGGGAAGATCAGATGTCAGGCGATGGCACAACGGATTTTTCTGACACGAACCTTCAAGTAGCCGGGGTGCAGGAAGCAGACATCATCAATACGGACGGAGAATATATCTATGCGTTATCTGCAGAGTATCTGTATATTGTAAAGGCAGAGCAGGGGACGTTGACATTAGTGTCCAAAATTCATCACCTTTCTGAAGATGAAAACGGTAGGTCCAGTTTCTTCGAAATGTATATATCCGGCGACAAGCTAATCGCTTTAAAGCAAAATAATCAATATATTCTTTATGATGACTTATTTTCAGGAGAAAAATCTAATGACGTCGTTGCCCCGGATGAAGCCGGTTCCGGTACAGAACCTGTGCCCATGGATATCATGCCGATTTTCCCAACGGACAGCGGAAATGTGACGGCTGTCATCTTTGACATCAGTGACCCGAGCAATCCTACCAAAATCAGCCAGCTTGGACAAAAGGGTGGGTATGTTTCCTCAAGAATGGTAGATAACTATCTCTATTTAATAACCAACTACTATGTCTACCCGGCTGCAATGGAGAAACAAGATATCAGCAGTTACATTCCTACAACAGCAAAAGAAGGGGAAGGGGAGCAACCGGTAAAACCGGAAGACATTTATATCGCGCCTAACCCAGAAACCAGCAGCTATGTGACAATTTCAGGAATTGATATCGAAAATAGTGGAGATTTCGTGAGCACCAAAGCTATTCTTGGCAGCGCATCCAATGTATACGCCAGCCTGGATAACTTGTATGTAACAAACTATGATAGTGTGACAGAAGATGGATATTACAAAGATAAAACAGCCATCATCAAGTTTGGGATCGCGGAAGGAAATGTGAAACAACTTGCAAGCGGAAGTGTCTATGGAACCATTATCAATCAGTTTTCCATGGATGAATATAATGGATTTTTCCGGATTGCCACAACTCAAAGCCAATACAAAGCTTTTTCCGATGGCGACACAACAGGAATCTCCACGGATGGAGGGGGATCAAGCAGCGCTTTGTACGTATTGAATGACAATCTGAAAGTTGTGGGGCAAATAGAAGGCTTGGCGAAAGGGGAACAGATTTACTCCGTGCGCTTCGATGGAGAGACGGGATATGTAGTCACGTTCAAACAAACAGATCCGTTATTTGCCATTGACCTTAGTATGCCGTCGAATCCCAGAGTGTTAAGCGCACTGAAAATCCCGGGATTTTCTGAGTATATGCAACCATTTGGAGATGGACTTTTCTTCGGCCTTGGCAAAGAAGCAAGCGAAGATGGAGAGGTCACCGGGTTGAAAATCTCCATGTTTGACATTTCGGACAAAACTGATGTGAAAGAAATCAATAAAACAGTACTCACCGGAAACTATACTTGGACCGAAGCTTCCTGGAACCATAAATCCATACTGGTAGCTCCTGAGCGTGGTCTGATTGGATTTGCAAGTTATGATTCGTACTTTGTTTACCAATATGTCAAAGACAAAGGGTTTACACTTCTCAACCAGTTAAAACTTGGAACCAGTGAAGTTGAAATGGGATTCTATTATGGAACGATGAGAGGTCTATACATTGATAATAACATGTATGTTTTTACAGGGAGCGAAATTGTCTCCATGGATATGGACAACTACAATACCATTGACAGATTGAAACTCAATGAATAGAAGAACATAAAACAAACATAAAAACCGACGCAAACGCGTCGGTTTTTGTTTAATAATTTGTATAATTTCGTTATTCGATAGCCGCATCCTCGTCGGCAGCGGTCTCTGGATCTTCGGCAACTACCTCCACTTCTTCGGTAACAACTTCAGCTTCCTTAGCCGGCATTTCAAGATCTTTTTCTGCAAGCATTTTTTCGTATTCTGCAAAAATGGCATCCTTAATCTTGTTTCTTGTTTCCGACAGGAGCGGATGTGCAATATCTCTGAAGTCACCTTCCCCCATTTTTCGGCTTGGCATTGCTATGAACAAACCATTTTGTCCGTCGATGATTTTGATATCGTGAACGACGAACTCGTCATCGAAGGTGATGGAAACAACGGCTTTCATCTTCCCCTCATCATTGATTTTTCTGACTCTGACATCTGTAATTTTCATTATTTTGCCACCAACCTTTCGCGCAAGAATAATAAGTCCGATGTATCAATAGAATTCATACATCCAATTAAGTATACAATAATGAAAAATTCTTATCAAGTAATATTTTAAAAAATCTGACAATTCGGGAAGACTTGAATTTGCTTCAGATTCTCATCTACATTACCTAAATATACGATTGGAGTATATTCGGAGATTTTTTTGACTTCAGGATCTGTGGTAGCAATGGCCACGCCGGTGCCCACCACCTGGGCATCAAATTCGTCTAAAAGCTCAACAATTCCCTTAATGCTCCCGCCTGCACGCATGAAGTCATCGATAACTAGTGCCTTTGAACCGGAGAGGGTAGCCCGTTTTGCCATGGACATTTTTTGAATTTTGCCTGTTGAGCCGGAAAAGTAGTTGATGCTGACTGTTGGGCCTTCAGAGATTTTTGATTCCCGTCGGATGACAACGGTAGGAAGATTCAACAAATAGGAGGTCATATGAGCAAGAGGAATCCCTTTGGTTTCAATGGTAACCACATACTCCGCTCCATAATTCCTGAATTTACGAGCAAAAATCATGGCCATTTGCCGCGTCATTATGGGATCGAACATGATATCTGATGTGTATAAAAACCCACCCCCCAGCATCCTGGAAGGATCCTGAATTAGCGTGCATAGTTTGCTCTGAACATCCTGTGTTTGCGCATCATAGATGTAAGGTACGAATTTAACGCCACCTCCAGCTCCTGGAATCGTTTCAATAATCCCAAGTTCCATGGAGTTCAACACTTCACGAGCTGTCTTTAAATCTTCGCTGATGCTGGATTTGGCTGCACCAAATTGTTTGCAAAAGGTATTTAAGCCGAAGGTTTTATTAGGGGAATCCGCAAGAATTTTTATGATTGCGCCAACGCGTTCGGTTTTTTTCATCGAGTCTCCTTATAATATCATGGTATTTGAACCATGCTGTTCGGTATATGTTGAACATTCCATTCATAATAGTATGATATTATTCGTATTAATGTTTTTTGTCAATTTGAATTTACCCTAGTAAACCAGTTTCCCAGACTCTTTCAAAAATAGCATGTAATTCCATAGTTTTTTGTGGATTCATACCCAAAACCATTCAAGATATGGTATAATTACAACATAAATATGCGCGGAGGAATACAATGATAGACTTGACGCAACTTAGACAGATACACTGCATCGGAATTGGCGGAATCGGCCTTTCCGCAATTGCAGATATTTTTTTGTCAAGGGGATATAAGGTGACCGGATCGGACATGAATCAGAATGACAAGACTGAAGGATTGATGGATCGGGGTGCTTGTATATTTTTGGGTCATAGAGAAAAAAATGTCATCGGTGCCGATTTAGTCATCTATTCGGCGGCCGTGTCTTTGGATAATCCAGAAATGAAAAAGGCAGAAGAACTTGGCATCCCAAGAATGTCCAGAGCGCAAGTGTTAGGGCAGTTGATGAAAGAATGCAAAAATAGCATTGCAATCGCAGGTACCCATGGAAAGACCACCACAACCTCAATGGTATCCTTAATTCTACAGAAGGCAGGATTGGATCCAACCATTTTGATTGGTGGCAACTTATCCGAAATAGGCGGAAACGTACGCGTTGGCCATGGAGAGTATTTTGTCACAGAAGCATGCGAGTATATGGATAGTTTTCTGGAACTACAACCACGAATCGAGATTATTTTGAACATCGATTCAGACCATCTGGACTATTTCAAGGATATTGAACATATTGCCAGTTCGTTTGATAAATTTGCAAGACTGTTACCGGCAGATGGCATTTTGTTAGCATATGATGCCAATCCTTTCGTTAGCCGGATCATAAAAGACATGCCTAATGTCTTTACTTTTGGTTTTAATCATGCTAGTGACTACGTGGCGAAGGACATCGTATTCAATCATGACGGAATGCCGCGGTTTGAAGTCTTTCGGGGAGACCTCTCCCTTGGTGTATTGCAATTATCTGTTCCGGGAGAACACAATATATTAAATGCGTTGGCTTCGATTGCCTGCTGTGACGTTTTACACGTAAATAATGTGGATATCCTTGAAATCCTAAAGGGATACACCGGAACGCAAAGGAGGTTTGACCTGTTGGGAGAAACCAACAATGGTATCCGAATTGTTGATGATTATGCTCACCATCCCACTGAAATCAAGGCAACCCTTAAGGCGGCTCAAAACACACCACATCGGGATATCTGGTGTCTGTTTCAACCTCATACATATACCAGGACTTTAGCGTTGATGGACGAATTCCCTGCGTCTTTTGAAGAAGCTGACAAAGTTGTTATCGCAGAGATATACGGAGCAAGAGAAAAGAATGTCTATCGAATCAGTTCCAGAGATTTGGTTGCCAAAATGAAGGAACGCAATCCCGAAAAAGAAGTATACTATTTTGCTAGCCTTGAAGAAATCGCAAGCTTTGTCTACAACAATGCGGCACCGGGAGATTTAATCATCACCATGGGAGCAGGCGATATTTATAAGGCCGGTGAAATGATGCTCGAAAAAGATGCACAATCATTCCGAGGAGAAAAAATAATATGAAGTTTGAAGAATTTGAAGCCATTGAAAAGATGCGAATAGAACTGAATTTAGAACATGCGGGTCGTGGCGTCCGATTTATTGATATTCGCCAGGCGTATATTGACGAGAAGGTTCAAATCGGCAAAGGAACCGTGATTTACCCCTGTGTGGTACTGGAAGGGAATGTCCGGATCGGGGAAAACTGCACAATCGGTCAGAACACTCGAATCGTGGACTCTGTCGTTGGAAATGATACAGAAATACAAAGTTCTGTCATACTCAACAGTACCGTAGGATCCGGTACTACTGTCGGACCATTCGCATACCTGAGGCCTGACAGCCATATTGGGGATCGTTGTAAAGTGGGTGACTTTGTCGAAGTCAAAAACGCTTCCATGGGGGATGGATCCAAAGCATCACATCTTTCCTATATCGGAGATGCTGATGTCGGCAAGGATGTGAACATCGGCTGCGGTGCTGTTTTCGTTAATTATGACGGTATCAAAAAACACCATTCTGTGGTGAAAGACGGTGCCTTCATTGGATGTAATGTGAATCTGATTTCTCCAGTGGTTCTGGAAAAGAATGCTTATGTTGCAGCAGGAAGCACGGTGACTGGCAATGTCCCGGAAGGCGCGCTCTATGTGGAACGAAGTCCGGCCAAAACCTATGAAGGATGGGTGGCAAGAAAAGGTATTATCAAGAAGAGCAAGAAAGGCGAGGAACAAAAATAATGAAAAACGTTGCATTTTCGGACTATAAGATTTTTTCTGGCAATGCCCATTTGGTCTTGGCTGAAGAAATTGCATCTATCATGGGTAAAACTTTGGGCAAATCCAATGTCGCGAAATTCAGCGACGGAGAAATTTCTGTGAACATCTGGGAAAGTGTCCGCGGTGTGGACAATTACATCGTACAATCCACCAGCAACCCGGTCAACGACAATCTGATGGAATTGCTGATTATGATTGATGCCATGAAACGAGCCTCCGCAGGCAGAATCAATGCGGTAATTCCATACTATGGATATGCCAGACAAGACAGAAAAGCAAAAGCTCGAGACCCGATTACAGCCAAGTTGGTCGCCGATTTAATCATGGCAGCGGGTGCTGACAGGGTCATCACCATGGATCTTCACGCATCACAGATTCAAGGGTATTTCTCAATCCCAGTGGATCATTTGGTCGGAATGCCCATCCTGGTGAAATACTTCAGACAACAGGCACTTGAGGATTTAATCATTGTTTCTCCCGACCACGGATCTGTTACAAGAGCAAGAAGCATGGCTGAACCGCTGAATGCACCGATTGCCATTGTGGATAAACGTAGACCCGAACCGAATAAAAGTGAAATCATGAATATCATCGGCGATATCGAAGGGAAAAATTGCGTCTTGGTGGATGATATTATCGATACAGCAGGCACCATCTGTAACGCTGGCAAAGCGCTGATGGAGATGGGGGCAAAGAGTGTTCGCGCCTGTGCAACCCACCCGGTTCTTTCAGGACCAGCCATGGAGCGTCTTAAAGATTCTCCATTTGAAGAAATCGTGTTACTGAACACCATTCCGATTCCGGAAGAAAAGATGTTTTCAAGAATCAAAATCCTTTCCGTCGCACCTTTGTTTGCCGAGGCCATGGTTCGGATTCATACCAATGATTCGGTGAGCAAACTGTTCGATTAAGGGGAATCAACTATGTATATTATTGTCGGCTTGGGTAATCCGGGCAGAAAATATGAAAAAACCCGTCATAATATGGGGTTTATCACCATTGACTTGCTGGCTGAAAAACTGGGCATATCGGTGAATAAGCTAAAATTCAAAGCCCTGATGGGGGAAGGGTTTTTAGGCACTGAACGGATTTTGCTCATGAAGCCGCAGACCTACATGAATCTCAGTGGCCAATCGATTCGTGAAGTCGTCGATTTTTACAAAATTCCACCCGAAAACCTGATTCTCATCTATGATGACATTGATGTTGAAAGAGGTCTCATCCGAATCCGCAAAAAAGGAAGCGCAGGCACACACAATGGAATGCGTTCCGTAGTACCGGCAGTTGGCAGTGAGGACTTTCCAAGAATCCGGATTGGCATTGGCGGTGATCGGAAGCTGCATATCAGAGATTATGTGACCGGCGGATTTAGCAAAGAAGAAAAAGAACCGTTGATGAAGGCGGCACAGCGCGCAGCGGAAGCAACAATTAGCTTGATTGAAGATGGCATTGACCTTGCCATGAACAGGTATAATGGGAATCAATAATATTACAGGTGTGACAGACAGTAGGGTAGCCTATGTCTGCGCAGAAATTCTAAAGAACAAAGAGGGGCAATGTTTAGTCGTTGCCCCATCCTTTATTAACGCCAAAAGACTGGTGGCAGACCTGTCTTTTTTTGTAGATCAAAAAATATACCTTTTCCCTTCTGATGAGGAAACCCTCATCCATTTTGAAGCGAAGAACAGGGATGCTTTGCTTGAGCGAATCAGCATTCTTGCAGCACTGGCATCAGGAGAGCCCTGTGTTGTTGTCGCGCCCGCCAATCAAGTGATCAAAAAACTACCGCCCAGAGATTTGTTCCTATCCAACGTCCAAACCCTCAAAGTAGGAACCGAACTGAACCGGGACGCATTGGCAAAATCACTTGTATATATGGGGTACGAACGTGTTCCTATGGTATATGCAAAAGGACAATTCTGTATCCGGGGTGGACTGATGGATATTTTTCCACCTGACCAGGAACAGCCGGTTCGAACGGAGTTTTTTGACACTGAGATTGAAACCATACGGTGTTTCGATCCGGAAACACAACGTTCCGGCAGGATACTGGCGGAGATTATAATCGTCCCCGCCGAGCTAGTCATAGGAGACGACGACGTCTTCCGGCAGGCAGAAAAAAGCATTCAGCATCGTTACAAGAACCTGCCGGAACGGCAGGAAGAATTGTTGGACTCAATTCAGACGAGAAGCAATCTGCAGCTCCTGGAAAGCTATCTGGACGATTTCTATGATGTGACAATGCAACTGGCGGACTATATGAGCCAGGGGATTGTAATTATTGAGGATCCAAATAAATGCCTGGAAACCGTTGAACGATATACCCGTACATTCCATCGTGACTTTGAAATTTTTCTTGAAAAAGGCCAGGTGGTGGCTTCGGATTTGGCTCGTTTCCCAGGCCGAAAAGAATATCTGGAATTATACCGAGCCGATCAACTATTCTTGCTCTCACCATATCCGGTGGAGCCCAAAGAAATCGGTAAATTAGCGACCACCCGAAACATTGCCAGTCGTCAGGGGATATCCTTTAATGGAAAGCTGGACATTTTGGAGCGTGAGATTCGAAAAAGCCTGGAGGAAGGATATAAAATTACCATAGTCTGTTCTTCAGACGAGCGAAAGTCCAACATGGTGCATTTCCTCCAACGGGAAGGGCTTTCCGAGCGTGTCTGGGTCAAGAGCGGAGTCCTTACTTCCGGCATGGTTTTCCCAGAAGAAAAAATCTGTATCATCACCGATGGAGATATTTTTGGAAACCAGAAATATAGGCGCAAGGGTTTTCGTGGCAATGCGAAAGGTCAACCAATAAAAAGCTTTACAGATATAAGCCAGGGCGATTTTGTGGTGCATGACAGTCACGGAATTGGAAAATTCATTGGGATTGAGCAGCTGACAGTGCAGGGTATGATTAAGGATTACATGAAGGTGGAGTATGCCGGAAATGACACCCTTTATGTACCTGTTGACCAGATGAATCTGATTCAAAAATATATGGGTGCCGATGCGGTGACCCCAAAAATAAATAGGCTGGCAGGAAATGAGTGGAAAAATACGCGGGCTAAGGCCAAGGTTGCCATTGAAAATATGGCACGCGAGTTGCTCGAAGTATCCGCAGCAAGGCAAGCCAGAGGCGGATATCAGTTCAGTCCGGACACGGTGTGGCAAAGAGAATTTGAGGACAGTTTTCCATTTGAAGAAACAGAGGACCAGCTCACTTGTATTGAAGAAATCAAGTTGGATATGGAACGACCTCTCGCCATGGACAGATTGCTTTGTGGCGATGTGGGTTACGGGAAAACAGAGGTAGCTGCACGTGCAATGTTCAAATGTGCTGCAGAAGGAAAACAAGTGGCACTGTTGGTGCCAACTACAATTCTTGCAAGCCAGCATTATCATACCCTTAAGGATCGTTTTGAGAAATTTCCCTTTACCGTAGAGATGCTCTCTCGGTTTAAGACGGAAGCACAACAAACTCAGATTCTAGCGAAACTAAGGAATGGCACCGTCGACATTGTTATTGGAACCCACCGACTTTTATCACAGGATGTGACATTCAAAGATCTGGGGCTATTGATTATTGATGAAGAACAGCGCTTTGGGGTACAGCATAAAGAAGCCATCAAAAAACTGCGAGAGAACGTGGATGTGTTAACCTTATCCGCGACGCCAATTCCAAGAACCCTTCATATGTCACTATTGGGAATAAGGGACATGAGCCTCATTGAAGAACCACCAGAAGAAAGATATCCCGTGCAAACATATGTGCTGGAGCAAGATGATTATGTTATTTCTGAGGCTATTCAGCGTGAGATGGACCGGGGAGGGCAGGTATTTGTTATTTGCAACCGGATTAGTGGAATTTATCGAGTCGCCGAACATATCAACAAACTTGTGCCAGGCAGAGAAATCTTAGTCGGGCATGGCCGGATGAACGAGCATGCCCTAGAAGATGTGATGATGAACTTTATGGCAGGCAACGGGGATATCCTCATCGCCACAACCATCATCGAAAACGGGATTGATATACCTAATGTGAACACGGTGATTATTTTAGATGCAGACAAATTCGGATTATCCCAGTTATATCAACTGCGTGGCAGGGTCGGTCGCTCCAATAAATTGGCATATGCATACCTGATGCACCGAAAAGACAAAGTGCTCAGCGAAGTTGCAGACAAGCGCCTGCGCGCAATCCGGGAGTTTACTGAATTTGGCGCTGGGTTTAAAATCGCTATGCGGGATTTAGAAATCCGGGGTGCAGGAAACTTGTTGGGTACTGAGCAACATGGACATATCGTCAACATCGGGTATGAACTATATTGTAAGCTAGTAGAACAAGCTGTTCGCGGGTTGCAAGGAGAATTCATTCCGACGAAATCTGTAGAGACTGTGGTGGACATTCGAGTAGAGGCCTATATCCCATCTACTTATATTGAAGATGAAGTGCTGAAACTGGAAATGTACAAAAAGATTTCAGCTATTAGTAGCCAACTAAACATGGCAGAAATTCGCAGTGAGTTAATTGACCGTTTCGGGGAGATCCCTGAAGAAACCGAAAATTTGATTCGGATTTCACTGATACAGTCTTTGGGGCAGAGCCTTGGCATGAAGCGGGTCAACAGACACGGAGGAAAAACCCTGGACCAGATGATTGATTTGCTGATGCTGGTCAAAGAGAACGAGAGTATGATATAATTATTTCCATATTGTTGGAGAAGGAATAGGTAGTTGCCATGTTGTTTAAAAATATTACTATAGTAAATGAGCAAATGCAGATTCAAAGGAATATGTATGTCGCTACAGAAGGGGACATTATCTCCTACATTGGGGACAAACCACCGATGGAACATTTTGGTGATGAAACAGACGGGAAGAACAGATTGTTGATGCCCGGCTTTTTTAATTGCCATGCCCACTCACCCATGACTTTGCTTCGTGGCTACGGAGAGAACTTGAACCTTCAGGACTGGCTGACAAAAAAAATATTTCCCTTTGAAGCAAAACTGGACGCCGAAAAAGTTTATTGGGGGATGATGCTGGCGATTGCAGAATCCGTTCGGTTTGGCATAGCATCAACCACAGATATGTACTACTTTTGTGAAGATATGGCACGAGCCATCCTCGAGACAGGTGTTAAAAACAATATTGGACGTGGTGTTACAAACTTCGTGGGAGGAGATTTGTGGACATTGGATTCCGGCAAAGAATCCCGAGCATTGTTTGAACAATTTCACGGAGCCGGTGAAGGTAAAGTCCGCATTGATATGAGTTTGCATGCTGAGTATACTTCTGATGAGCGAACCGTAAGACAATTGGCGGAGTACGCAGCGGAAGTGGGCTGCAATGTACATGTGCATGTATCAGAAACTCAGCGAGAGCATGAAGAATGCAAACAAAGACACGGTGGACGTACCCCTACGGCATATTTAAACGATTGTGGCTTCTTTGACATTTCAGCTACTGCTGCACATTGCGTCTGGTTGGAAGATGAGGATTTCGATATTCTCAAACAAAAAAAAGTGACAGTAGCCTGCAATCCAATTAGCAATATTAAGCTTTCCAGTGGCACTTGCAATGTACCCAAATTATTTGATAAAGGCATTAATGTCGCGTTGGGAACAGATGGTGTAGCTAGCAATAACAGTTTGAATTATATGGAAGATATGAAGTTTTTCGCGTTGTTGCCAAAAGGTATACACAATCGACTGACCTCTGTATCCCCTGAAGAAGTACTGACCGTAGCCACCAGAAATGGTGCAATTTCTCAAGGAAGATTTGACACGGGGATTCTAAAAGTCGGTTATAAAGCGGATTTGATTATGTTGGATATTGGCGGACCGTCTATGCATCCAGCCCATGATTTGATAAGCAATGTTGTGTTGGCTGCTTCGGGTAGCGACGTGGTGATGACAATGGTTGATGGGAAGGTACTGTATCGCAACGGAGAGTTTCTTACATTAGATCTAGAAAAAGTAATCTACCAGGCAGAAAAATCAGTTCAGGACATTCTGAACGCCTTAGCATAACGGAGGAAATATGACGAGAGGAACCCTTATCAAAGGAGCGGCAACGCTGGGCGCGGCAGGACTTTTAGTGAAAGTACTTGGCGCGATTTTCCGGATTCCACTGGTGAATTGGATCGGTGATATTGGCATGGCCAATTATAACCCAGCTTACTATATATACAATTTCTTTTTGGTCCTTGCTACTGCGGGCATCCCCATAGCCATCTCAAAGATGGTATCTGAGCGGATTGCGGTAGGACACTATGGAGAAGCGCACAAAGTATATCGGATATCATTTGGGCTAATGGGGGGGATTGGAGTATTATCCTTTGTGGTACTATTTGTATTCGCACCACAAATATCAGAGCTTGTGAACAATCCTCAGGCGGAATTGGCAATGCGCGCCATTGCTCCTTGTTTGATTTTTGTACCAACGATGGCTGCATTGAGAGGATATTTTCAAGGCATGCAAAACATGCGACCCACCGCTATTTCTCAAATCGTTGAACAGTTTTTCCGAGTGATCGTCGGATTGACCCTTGCGTACATGTTATTTAATCTAGCAGGCGGATCGAGTTTCACGGCTAAATATGACGCATTTGAACGAGGCGCTGCAGGCGCAGCATTTGGTGCCACAGCCGGGTCAATTGGCGGATTGGTGATTATCCTTTTGGTTTATGCGTTAAGCAAAAAAACAATCCATTGGAGAATCAGCCATAGCCATGATGAAGCATTTGAATCAACAGGACTCATATTAAAGCGTATTATGATTATTGCTGTACCCATTACCATTGGTGCGGCAATTATGCCAATTACCAACTTAGTGGATGTAACCATCGTCATTGGTAGATTACAGGATGCAGGAATTGGATATGAAGAAGCCAAAGGTCTTTACGGTCAACTTGGTGGGTTTGTTGGTTCTTTAGTATATTTGCCACAAGTTCTGGTTTATGCTGTTGCCATCAGCCTGGTGCCATTGATTTCAGCAGCGCATAGATTAGGAGATACCTTTGCACTAAAAGAAAATATATCCTTGGGAATTCGGCTTTCCTGTATTATTGGATTTCCATGTGCAGCAGGATTGATGGCATTATCCAGACCTATCATGTTGTTGATTTACCCAGCTCAGGTAGAAAGCGCAGTCAGTGCCTCCGAAATCCTATTTACTATGTCTGCAGGCATCTTTTTCTTGTCGGCATCGCAGACTTTAACCAGTGTATTGCAAGGTGTGGGTAAACAAGCCATACCTGTCCGGAACCTAATGATTGGTGTTTCACTAAAAATAGTTATTACATGGGTTCTGACAGCAATTCCTTCTATTAATATTCAAGGAGCAGCAGTTGGAACGGTTGTAGCCTTTGCAGTCGCAGGGGTGCTAAATCTTTTTGCGGTAAGGAAGTACACCGGAGCTACAATCCGAATCGGTAAAACATTTGGAAGAACTTTCGTGGCAGCAGCCGTTATGGGGCTCACCTGTAAAGGTGTGTATGAATTGATTCGCTTGTGGATTGATAGCAACACCATCCCTACATTGATTGCTGTTCTAATTGGCGTGCTATTATACGGCGTTATGATTGTCGTGACAAAAACCATTTCAAGGGATGAGTTGGTCAAATTGCCGAAGGGGAATAAACTTCTTAAGATGTTTGGTCGCTTTATTAGATAGGTGAAAAATGACAGAACAGAAAATAAAAAAAGATTGTCTTCGAATGACCGCTGAAACCGACATCGATGCCTTTATTAGACTACGGGACATCGTAGAACTTTTAAGGGTTGAATGCCCTTGGGATAGGGAACAGACTCATACTAGTCTTAGGGCTTGTATCATCGAAGAAGTATACGAGGTAGCGGAAGCCATTGACAATCAGGATATGGATAATCTCAAAGAGGAACTTGGGGATGTATTGCTTCAAATTATATTTCACGCCTCTTTGGCAAACGAAACCGGGGTCTTCAATTATACTGATTTGGTAAACGAAGAATGTGAAAAAATGATTCGACGACATCCACATGTTTTTTCTGATGTTGAATCTAAAACTGTTGACAAAGTCCTTGAAAAATGGGAGAATATTAAGCGTGGAGAGTACTTGAACGCAAGTCATTCAGAACTACTCGAAGGAGTGCCGAAGGCATTACCGGCTTTGATCAGAAGCCGAAAAGTGCAGGAGAAGGCATCACGTGTCGGGTTCGACTGGAAAGACGCTTCTGGTGCACTCAACAAAGTCAGCGAAGAGCTGATGGAATTGCAGGGAGCGTATCAATCGGGAGATCGGGAGCGAACTGCAGAGGAATTGGGAGATTTATTATTTTCCGTCGTCAATGTTTCAAGGTTTATGAAGGTTAATCCTGAGGCGGCTTTAGAGGCTACCATTGAGAAGTTCATCAGAAGGTTCCGGCACATTGAAGCAACAGTTGAAGCAAGGGGTGTGTCTTTAGATGAGATGGGGCTGGACGAAATGGATATAATCTGGGAAGAAGCCAAAAGACTTGAACAAAAGACCAAGTAAGCGCATGACGCAGAGCAAAGAATTATTTTTTTGAGGAGGAATTTTACTATGAACAAAGCTGAATTAATCGCTGCAGTAGCAGAAAAAACCGGTTTCATCAAAAAGGATGCAGAGGCAGCTGTCAATGCAACCATGGGCGCTATCGAAGATGCACTCAAAAAAGACGAAAAGGTCCAACTGATCGGTTTTGGAACCTTTGAAGTAAGAAATAGAAAAGCCAGAACTGGCAGAAACCCCAGAAAACCGGGCGAAACCATTGAAATCGCAGCATCAAAAGCTCCTGTGTTCAAAGCAGGCAAAGCTTTGAAGGACTCTGTAAACAAATAATCCGAATCAATCAAGGGGCAACATGGTTGCCCCTTATTTGTTTTTTAGGGGGAAATATGAGAATAGACAAGTATTTAAAGAATGCCAGAATCATCAAACGCAGAACCATCGCAAAGGAAGCATGCGAGCAGGGACGAATTATGGTGAACGGGCGTGTGGCAAAGCCGGGCGTAGAAATAAAAATCGGTGACACCATTCTTATTCAGTTTGGAAACAAAGAACTGAATATACGGGTCACCGAGGTTATTGAGTCTCCACGCAAAGAGGACGCTACAGACATGTATGAAGTGATTTAATTGGTTTTGATGACTTTGCTGATAGCCCGTGTCCATATGGTATAAATCAAAATGGTTTCTATCGGAATCATGATGATTACCTTAATTAGCCTCATGGGCAATAAGACCATAAAACTGTCCCCATACATCATCGAAAGCCAAATGGTATCCAACAACAGGGAACAAATGACATTCACAGCCAGAGCAGCAACCATTGCCCTTTTCCAGGTGATAGGTTTCTTATATAATATGAGACCAAAAATTATACCTGTAAGGAAGGCGGTCAGGGTGAAACCAGGGAAAAATGCTGCTTTTGGCATCAAAGTCATACCAACCAGATCGCCTACAATACCCGCTGCACCGGTCCACCAGGGTCCATACAAGATGGCCATAATGGCTACAGGGAGAAAGCCGAACCCAATCCGTAAGGTTGGGGTTTCGATAGAGAGGAAGCGGGTTAAAATAATTTCCAGCGCAATCAATAGCGCCATGACAACCAACTGGGTTGTAAATGATTTTTTGTTCAAAATAAAAAACTCCTTTCAATCCTTAGCGACACTACACTAAAGAGAAATGAGCTTTCGCTTCCTTAATGTAGTAGCGGACGCAATATCGAATCGTAAGCTGTGCTTTTCGTTCATAAGCTACATCCCATCTTATGACACTTGACGCTCGATATTTACTCTACTTGAGGACAATATACCATAGGAAGTATGCCAATGCAAGTTTTAAAGGAGCCATTTTATGAATAGAGTATTCACACTTCAGCAGGCCATATTAAAGACGATTGATGAGCATAAGCATATCGACAGAAGAAATGCTCCAACCTTGGATTGGGAACGTATCCATATGATCAGTTGTGCGAAAGTGGGCTACCTGCTGGCGGAAGAGCGGGGTCTTGATTCCGATCTTTCTGCCTGTGCCTGTGCAGTGCACGATTTTGGGCGTATTCTTACCGGTAGCCAAGAAGATCATGGACCGGCAGGGGCTATTCCGGTACAACATTTTCTGAGAGAGACATCTTTATTTACAGAAGAAGAAATCACTATGATTGCCCTGGCCGTGGCAAACCACAGCAAGAAGGGAGAAGTGGGTTCGCCACTTGAAGAACTTGTTAAGGATGCCGATCTAATCGATTATGCCTCCTATGGACAAACTTTCAAGCGACAAGAACAATCGGACAGATACGAGCGGCTCTCAAAAGGGCACAAATAATGAAGCTTATAATGAAGTCTATATTGAAGCAAATTCGTAGACAAAAAATAGTTGGATTTATTTACGACTCGGGGGTGACAATTGGCGTCACATCGTATATAATGTCCCCTTGTGAGCTATTAACCAACACCTCAAAAAAACAATGAAAATAGCCAAAATAGTTGTTGACAATGTAGGTCGAGGATAGTAGAATAACATACGGCTCGCAAAAGCCGACCGCTCGGAAAAGAAGGCCAAAAGCCTTTTGGACTGGGCAGTGAACCTTGAAAACTTCATAATGTAGAAATTTAGTCAAAGAGCCAA
>JBHEKY010000007.1:0-6098 GCA_041859095.1 Anaerovoracaceae bacterium | reverse complement strand
CACATTCGACGATATGGAAATGACGGAAGCGTTGCGCAAATCTGTCTGGAATGTTATGCTTGTATCAGATGAAAAACGAAAGGCCTCGTAAAAACGGTTCGGACTAATTTTGAAACTGGACCAAAGATCGGGGGCAGACCAGTTTTATTATGAAGAAAGGAATTGCACTTTTGATAGTCGCGGTTTTGTTTGCCGCACTTTTATCGATAACGAATTTTGCGGCAGATTATGATGCAGAATATGACATAAATGGATACTTGGGAACCATCACAATCAGCGGCGGAACGATAAATGCAACAGATGGCAGCTATGCCGCAGGAATCGGCGGCGGCCAAGATGGAAGCGGAGTCAACATCAACTTTTCGGTAGGAATCATTGAAAGGGATTGACGTTCGGCCTTGCATTTTTTTAAAATGGATGATAGTATCTAAATAATGTAACTTCTTAATTTCATGAAAAAACCATAATACTTAGTCAATACAAATTATTACAAGGCAAGAAAGTATTGCCAGAATAATGAACGATTTGGGAGGATGGTGTAATGAAAAAAAAAAGTAAAAGTTATATCTCTGGATTGCTGGTATTTTTGCTGGTAATGTCATGTCTGATACCGGTGTTTTCGTCGCCTGCCTATGGAGCGGTAGGAGATACAGGAAATTACGGAGATTATGCTTGGCAGGAGTTAGATGATGGAACGGTTGAAATCACCGGATACACCGGAGAGGATACTGCCATAGTTATTCCGGATACATTATCAGAAAAAACCGTTTCACAGATTGGAGCATTTGCCTTTTCCGGCAGTGACCTGACTTCTGTAACGATTCCAAACACCGTCAAAAGTTTGGGATATCAGGCGTTTAATGAGTCCGTAGCGTTAGAAAGCATCACCTTTGGATCGGGACTAACCGATATAGGAGGGGAGGCTTTTTTAGGTTGCAGCAACCTAAGTGAAGTGGACCTTCCCGATTCGGTGACCTCAATTAGTTATGGCGCATTTCGCAATTGTACTCTGCTGGCCAATGTCAAGTTGTCCGATACCCTTGAATCCATTGGACAGAGGGCGTTTTATGGTTGCGCTGCCCTAACCTCAATGGTATTTCCGGAAAGTTTGTTAGGCATTGGACCGGAATCTTTTGCACAGTGTACCTCTTTGTCAGAGGCAACGGTGTTGAACGATGAAATGATCTTTGGTGAAGATGACTCACCGGAAGTATTTACCAATGCGCCACTCACTGACGGAATCTATGGATTCGATGAATCCACCGCTGAAATTTATGCTACGAATTATGATATTTCTTTCCATGAAATCTGTAAAGTTTCCTTTGATTCTAAGGGAGGATCCTCCGTGGAAGACAGAATTGTTACGGCCGGGGATTATGTGGACGAACCTGAGGCACCAACCTACGCAGAAAACCTATTTGACGGGTGGTATCAAGAAGATACATTTGAAAATCTGTGGGACTTCGAATGGAATGAAGTCACTTCCAGCATGACCCTTTATGCAAACTGGATTCCTGTTGAAACAGAAGGAGATTATCAATATTTTGCTCTGGATGAGGATTGTGTCTGTATTGGAAAATATCTGGGGGATGATGCTCAAGTGATCATTCCGGACACCTTGGGGGGAAAGACGGTCACTCAGATCTACAAAAATGCCTTTGCCAACAATAGTACCATTGAATCGGTGACAATGCCGGATACAATAGATACGATTGGATCTGAAGCATTTCAAGAGTGCTCCAATTTGGAGACCGCCACCTTATCAACAAACCTTGAAGTAATGGGAAGCGGGGTGTTCAAAGACAGCGGGATAACAAGTATCGTTATTCCCAATGGTATTACGAATCTTGAATCAGATATGTTTTCGGGTTGCACTTCTTTGACAAGTGTAACACTCCCGCAGACACTGCACTCTTTGGGCGCTACTTCGTTCATGGGGTGTACTAAGCTTCTGGCCATTACGATTCCCAATAGTGTAAATGGGATTCAATATGGAACGTTTGCCGGCTGTATCGAGCTTTCGGACGTTACATTGGGTAGTGGAGTCATTTCTATTGACGGAGATGCTTTCCTGAATTGTTCATCTCTTGAAAACGTTGTAGTGCCTGAAGGCATTAAGTACATTAATTTTGGTGCATTCAAAAACTGCACCGGATTGACTCAGATAAACTTGCCGGATTCTTTACTATCCATAGGGGAACAGTCTTTTGCCGGCTGTATATCTTTAGGATATGTTTCTCTTCCGAAGAATCTTGAGGGTGTCGGTCCTTATGCATTCCAAGGTTGTAGTTCTCTGGACAAGGTAGTGGTCTGGAATTCTTCCATGACATTTGGGGAGGGAGCCGTTGAGGTCTTTTCCGGAGCAACCTTGGCAGATGGCATCTACGGTTACGATGGCTCCACAGCGGAGACTTATGCAACATCGTACAGCATCCCATTCCATCCATTTTGTACGGTCTCTTTTAACAGCAACGGAGGGACCGGAGTTGACAGTATTCTGACAGAAGACAACAGTAAAATTACCAAACCCACAAACCCGACGAAATCAGGTTATGTTTTTTGCGGTTGGTATAAAGAAACAGGTTTTGCCAATGTCTGGAATTTTGGTACAGACACCGTCTCCGGCAACATTACACTCTATGGAAAATGGCTGGGTACTCCGATGCTTTCAGCCGTAACAGCTTCTAGTCCTACTAGCATTAAAGTGACTTGGAGTGTCGTTTCCGGGGCCACAGGATATAAGGTTTATCGATCTACCTCAAGCACTTCCGGCTTTGCAGTGGTGAAGACCATAACACCCGGATCTGCCGCTAGCTGGACCAACACCGGATTGAGTCCGGGGACGACATATTATTACAAAGTCTGCGCCACTGGTGTTGATGAGACGACAACTGTTAATAGCAATGATTCTGCGGTTAAATCTGCAAAGCCTGCACTGGGAATATCCACGGCGAAATCCGTTTCGGCATCCTATAGCAGCATCAAAACAACCTGGTCTGCTGTTTCCGGGGCCGCCGGATATGAACTCTACCGTGCCACTTCCAGATCGGGAACCTATACAAAAGTATACGGGGGAACGGCTTTGAGCTATACCAATTCTAAACTGACGACGGGAAAAAACTATTACTACAAAGTGAAAGCCTATGTTTTGGTGGGAAGCACAAAAGTATACGGAAGTTTTTCGGCAATTGTCTCTGGCAAAGCGGTGCCGGCAACACCGACAGCCAAGGCTACCCGGATTTCCAACTCCAGAGTTAAGATTACCTGGAGTGCTGTATCCGGAGCAACAAAATACCAAGTGTATCGCGCCACTTCTAAGTCGGGGAGCTACTCACGAGTGGCTACGACCTCTTCGAAGAGCTTTAAGAACGGCAAACTGAAAAACAACAAAACTTATTACTACAAGGTACGTGCCTACCATTTGGAAGGAAGGACAAAAGTATATGGTAACTTTTCGTCCATAAAGTCTGCCACTCCATAATATATATACCCTCTTTACTGGGCAAACCAGTAAGGAGGGTATATTTGGCTCTATGTCAAATGTTGGGGGGGAGCCCATATACCAGAATAAAATTACATAGCGTATTTTTTCGAGAGAGTGTTTCAAATGCTCTCTCGTTTTGTCTGCCATCAAGCCATTATGCGCAGGATCCTGTTACGAAATCTGGGGAAATTCCTTACCCCGAACGATACACTTTTGAGGACTTTGATTTTGTTGTTGACACCTTCAGTATATCCATTGGTTATGTTATGGCCAAATGACTCTGTTATCTCATCAACCCACCTGATGAAGGTGCTGCAGCATGTCTGATATTCTTTTATGCCGCTGTTTTGTGTAAGCACTATCCACTTTGAAAGTCTTCGTTTTGCTTCACCTTAGCGCCTGTTGAATCTGGGCCATATGTTTGGTCAAAAATGGCATTTGGGAAATTCTAGGGATTTTTTTGGGTTCTGGATGGCAATCGTTGCATAGTTGACATGTGTAGCTTACGTTGTATTAGCTGTTGATTATTTAGAAATGTTTTTTACAATGACTCCGGCCATTGCATTAATATTGTTTTTTTTAATTTTTTTATTCATACACAGATTATATGACAAGGCAGAAAAAAATAAACAGAAATAAAAATTACTTTTCATTTTGGCTTTTTTAATTTAATACATTATATATAAAGTTAGTGTAAAATAATTGTGGGGATTTTGAAGATAAATAAAAAAAGAGATCAACCTCGTGTGTTAAACTAATAATGATTAGTTAAAGCAAAACATCCGGAGGAGGATCTCTATGGAACAAAGTATACTACATTTTTATGCCGAAGCGTGCAAAAAGTTTTTTGATAGGCTCCAAAATGGGGAAATAGCCGATATGGAAAAGATGGCGGAGTCATTGCTTGAGGATCTCAAGGACCTTACTTGCAAGCTGATGAGCGTAGTGCTTGAAGCAGCAAATTTAGAAATCAGAAAAGACAAGGATTTGCAGAAAGAACTGGGCTTGCTGATGCAAGAACATGACAGAATACGAAGCTTGCTGACGAGCATAGGGAGAATAGATTACGCCAGAGATTATTACAAAGAAAAAGAAAGCGGAGGATATTTCTATCCATTAGATGAAATGACATCAGTAGAAGCATATCAACGAATCGGGCATAATATTGCGGCAAAAATAGTAAATGCCACAACGAAAGTGTCATACCAAAGAGCGGTGGACAGCGTTACCGGTGGCAGTGTAAGCAGGCAAACAGCAAAGAACAAAATCAAGGAAGTCGGAATCCTTGAAAAAGCAGCACCTAAAGATAAAAGTGAATGCAAGGTTTTGCATGTATATGCTGACGAAGATCATGCACATATACAAGATAAAAAACGAAGGTCGAATGCGACGAAATCCCGTGGAAAACGAGTTCCGTATGTTGTCATTTCAGAGGGCATAAGAGAAGAGTGTAGAAATCGACGAGCAACAATAAATGCAACGCATTTTGCAGATAAAGACCTCAAATCAGCAGTGCTATGGAATTCTGTTGCCGGGTACGTGAATGAGGCATATGAGGTCTCAGAAGGAAGTAAAATATATATACATGGAGATGGCGCGTCTTGGATAAAAACAGGTTGCGATGTACTTCCAAACGCTGTGCCGGTGATGGATGGATATCATTTTGAAAAAGAGTTGAAGAGAATATCAAGGATCTTCCCGAACAAAAACATTAGAAATCGGATTCGAGAAATGATTTCAAAGAATGACGAGCGAGGCTTCAAAGAGCTAATGGATTCTTTAGTTGCAGATGCATCTGTAAGTGACGCAAAAAAAGGATTGGGGTCCAAGAAATACATTCTTGATCAATTCGAACCCATAAGGAACCTTTTGACTTTGAAAATCCCCGGAAGTTGCACAGAAGGACAAATCTCCCATGGGCTTTCTGAACGGCTGAGCCGTGACCCAATGGGATGGAGCAAAGAAGGTGTGGGTCGAATGGCAATGCTTAGAGCCTATACCAACAATGGTTGCAAAGTAGAAGCTTCTGACTTTAGACGAATCGAAACGATGAAAGAAAAAAGCATCTTGCAGGAATATGCAGAGAATATATACACGCATGCTGTTGAAGGCGCAGTTGACTGGAGCCTGTTTGAGAAAGAAGCATTCACGATGGACAAAGCTAGTGGAACACAAATATTAATAAATGCATATGGCGAAAACTATGGAAGTGCTTTAATTAATTAAATACATGGGGTTGTCAATCAAAATCCCCACAATAACTTGACACTATCACAATACGGTCGCCCCTTGCACAGGGGCGTGGATTGAAATATAATTACGCAATGGATACCTGGAGAAAACAAATGGGTCGCCCCTTGCACAGGGGCGTGGATTGAAATCAATACTGACATGCCCCCCGAAAGTTGCACCAGTTTCAAAGTTAGTAATCAACTGGTATGAGGTGCTCCCAATAATTGGACCAGTCTAAAGGTTAGAAATCGGGGTTTCTAAATGGCTACATTGGCTTGTTCCCCTGCAAAATCAGCCGGCGTAAGGTATGTTAGTGCACTATGAGGGCGGAACTCATTATAGTCCATTCTCCAGCATTCAATTTTCTCCCTGGCATCTCCCA
>JBHEKY010000035.1:0-23772 GCA_041859095.1 Anaerovoracaceae bacterium | reverse complement strand
AACCGATTTTGACGTTTTCGGCGGAGGCAGCTCCCCCGGGCAGGCAGGTCATCCCGTTGAAATTTCAGCGAAAATATAAAAAAGCGAAAGCAGGAATCATGTGGCATAAGAATTGCAATTATATACGGTATGACTACACTCTTGGTTTTTGGCAATCGGTAACCGGCAACGCACAAGAGTACAAAAAGTTAATTTTATGAAAGGTTGGTGAGAAAATGGAAGTAGAAAACAAATTTGGAAAAATCAAAACTGTCGAAGAAGCCATGGACTTGATCAAAGACGGCATGACGATCATGATTGCCGGATTTGGCGGAGTCGGCTCATCGTACCGTCTGGTGAATGAAATCATCAAGAAGAACGTCAAAGACTTGACGCTGATTTCAATCGACGCAGGCGATCCCAATGTGGGTCCTGACCACATCATCCAAAACGAACAAGTCAAAAAACTCATAACAAGTCACATCGGTGCAACCCCCACAACCGGGAAACTGATGAACGAAGGCAAGCTGGAGGTTGAATTCTCTCCCCAGGGCACCCTGGCCGAAAGAATCAGAGCCGGCGGTGTAGGCCTTGGCGGCATCCTCACTGATGTCGGTCTTGGCACACTAGTTCAAGATGGCAAAGAGCAAGTCGTAGTAAACGGCAAGACTTTTCTGGTAGAATCAGCACTCCGTGCTGACATCGCCATCATCTTGGCCGAAAAAGCAGACCCATTCGGTAATCTGGTGTACAGCAAAACCGCAAGAGGTTTGAACCCGCTGATGGCAATGGCTGCAGATTTAACCATTGTTGACGCAAAAGAGATTGTTCCCCTTGGTGCAATTGATCCTGAAGATGTCGTTACACCGGGTGCTTTTGTTGAAGTTATAGTACATGGAGGAGGTGACTGGACATGGGGATGGCAATAAGAGAGCAAATGGCGAGAAGAGCCGCCGAAGAAATCGAAAACGGTAACATCGTAAACTTGGGTTTCGGTATCCCACAGGCTGCCGCAGCATATATTTCAGAAGACAAAACTGTATTCTTCCACGCTGAAAACGGCGTACTGGGAGCCGGTGGTCCTGCCGAAAAAGGCAAAGAAGACGCCGACCTGGTGGATGCCGGTTGCGTGCCCATCACCGTGGTTCCCGGAGCAAGCTATTTTGACAGCGCCAACTCTTTCGCTTTGGTAAGAAGCGGCAAGCTGGACATCACCATTTTAGGTGCTTTGGAAGTAGCTGAAAACGGCGACCTGGCCAACTGGATTGTCCCGGGCGCAATCGTACCCGGCATGGGTGGTGCAATGGATTTGGCAAGGCATGCCCGTAAGGTCATTGCCGTCACAACCCACACCGACAAAAAAGGCAACCCCAAAATTAAGGAGCGTTGCGAACTGCCATTGACTGCCACCGCGTGTGTCTCTTTGATCATTACGGACATCGCAGTCATCAGCGTAGAAAAACGTGGTCTGGTCCTCAAAGAGATCTTTGAAGGCACCACCGTTGAAGACGTTATTAGCAAGACTGGCGCGAAACTCATTGTTGAGGAGCCAATCCGCGTCATTTCCTACGAATAAATAAGGAGGAACCAGTATGAGAGAAGCAGTAATCGTATCTGCAGTCAGAACCCCTATCGGTAAATACGGCGGCGCACTGGCCAGGCTGGATGGCTATCAGCTGGCAGGAATTGTGGTCAAAGAAGCCGTCCGTCGCGCTGGCATCGATCCCAACCTGATTGAAGACGTATATATGGGCAATGCCGAAGGCGCACCCGGAAACCTAGGTCGTGTTGCAGCCTTGGAAGCAGAGTTGCCCATGACCATCCCCGGCATGCAATTTGACAGGCAGTGTGCATCCGGTCTGGAAACCATTTGCGTGGCAGCGGCCATGATTGAAAGCGGACACGGCGACGTTTATGTAGCCGGTGGCGCAGAAAGCATGAGCAATAACCCGTACTTCCTTTCCAAATCCTCAAAAGCATACAGTTATGCGCCCCCTTCCTTTAACTATGTTATGATGTCACCTCCCAAGGCCGGCAACCCGGACATGGGCGTCACGGCAGAAAACGTTCTGGAAGTGCATCCTGTTACCCGCGAAGCAATGGATACCTTTGCTTATGAGAGTCATCAGAAAGCGACGAGAGCCATTGAAGCAGGCGTATTCAAAGAACAAATCGTTCCTGTTCTGACCAAGGTTGGCAGAAACGAAGTTGTCATCGATACCGATGAATCCCCCCGTGCTGATGCCAGTCTGGAACAGATGGCCAAATTGAAGCCAATCTTTGTCAAGGACGGTTCCGTCACAGCAGGGAATAGCTGCCCCATGAATGATGGTGCCGCAGCAGTTGTCATCATGAGCAAAGAAAAAGCAGATGAGCATGGACTTCCCGTACTACTAAAAGTCAAGGGATTCGCAACCGTTGGTCTGGATCCTGCTGTTATGGGCTTTGGCCCAATCGGTGCAGTCAACAAACTGCTCAAGAAAACCGGTGTTTCCTTGGATGAAGTAGAAATGATCGAACTGAACGAGGCCTTTGCTTCCCAGTCGATTGGTTGTATTGAAGAGCTGGGTCTTGATCCGGCCAGAGTCAACCCCAACGGCGGTGCAATCGCCCTTGGACACGCATTAGGCGCAACTGGAGCGGTGCTGACCACAAAGGCAGCTTACGCAATGAAAAACAGCGAGCGCAAATATGCCATCGTTACCATGTGCATCGGCGGCGGAGAAGGTTCTGCAGCCATGTTCGAAAGACCATAACTCACATTTTGAAAACCAACCATGGGCTTTCAATCCCATGAAAACAGAAAGGCAATATCATGAGTGAAAAAAACGTTTTAAGCCTGGACTTCCACAAGAAGTATCCAAAAGTCGCCTATGGCAAAGGGATCTATATGTACACCGAAGACGGCGTTGAGCTGATTGATGGTGCCAGCGGCCCTGTCCTTGCCAGCCTGGGCCACGGTGTTCCCGAAATGGCGGAAGTACTAAAAGAACAAGCCCTCAAAATCGCCTATGCTCACCGGGATGACTGCACCTCTGAGGTTCTTGAGCAGCATTGCAGAATGGTTGCCGATTTGACCAACAACGACATGGGTCGAATCTTCGAAGTCTGCGGTGGCTCTGAAGCCAACGAAATCGCTATCAAGTTGGTCCGTAAGTACCAAATTTTGAGAGGCAAACCCAGCAAATATAAGATCATCGGTAGATGGCAGAGTTATCACGGCATGACCAATGGCGCCCTTTCCGTTAGCGGATTTGCCAAGAGACGGCAAGGCTACGAGCCGTACCTCCACGAATTTGGTCATATCGCTCCGGCATACTGCTACAGATGTTGGTTCGGCAAAGAAGAAGGCAGTTGCAACTTTGAATGTGCTCAGGCCCTAGAAAACGAAATTCTCAACCAGGGTCCAGACGCCGTAGCCGCTTTCATCATGGAGCCGGTTTCCGGCATGTCCCTGTGCGCAGCAACTCCTCCCGCCGGTTACTTCAAAGAAATCCGAAGAATCTGCGACAAATACGATGTCCTTTTGATGATGGACGAAGTCATGTCCGGCGTTGGCAGAACCGGTATCCCCTTCGCCTATCAGCGATTTGGCATTAAACCTGATGTGGTCACCATGGGCAAAGCCCTCAGCGGGGGATACTTCCCACTGGCAGCAGTAGGGATTTCCGAAGCAATGTACAAATCCATGGACGAAAATGGTGGCAACTTCCCACCGGGATTCTCTTGGTCCGCAAGCCCCCTGGGCGCAGCTGTTGGTATCGCAGCACTGAATTACCTGAAGGATCACAAGCTGATCGAACAGTGCTTAGCCAGAGGCGAATATCTCAAGGCAAAACTCGAAGCCTTGAAGGCCGTTCATCCCACCATCGGCGATGTCAGAGGTATGGGCCTGATGATTGGTGTCGAACTAGTCAAAGACAAGGCCACCAAGGAAAGCTTCCCGCCTTCCGTTGGGTACTCCAGTCAGGTTGCTGACGAATGTCTCAGACAGAATATGTTGATTGAATCCAGCGCAGGCTGCAACAAAGGCCAGTCCGGCGACACCCTGATGATCGCCCCTGCCTTCGTAGTATCCGAAGCCGAAATCGACAAAATAGTTGAGCGTCTTGACGGCGTCCTGACATTAGTCGAAAAGAACAACGGATTCTAAACCAAGCCAAACTAAATCAATCCAAACACCTCACAGCCATTTCTCATCAAATGCCGCAAGGCACATAAAAAATCCCCCGGATATTTTCCGGGGGATTTTTATGTGCTTACATTTTATTGTTTATTTTTTGTTTCTTTCGTGTCTCAGCAAATGCATGGGTTCCATGGACATACGCTCTCCACGAAGCAATCCTTCCACACCTTCATAATGATATTCTTTTTTGTCGGTGCAGTAGTCGCAAGTACATTCCAATTCTTCCTGATGAGCAGGCTCGGAGTACGTTGTGATAACGCCTTCGTAGTTTCTGAGAACCACTTTGCCCGGCGACTGGGAAATCATGTACTGAGGCATAACAGGAATCTTGCCGCCGCCACCCGGTGCATCCACGACGAAGGTCGGTACTGCATAACCGGAGGTGTGTCCCCGCAGGCCTTCGATGATTTCGATGCCCTTGGATACAGGGGTTCTGAAATGCGCAATGCCCAGGGATAGGTCACACTGGTAAATGTAGTATGGTCGTACACGGTTTTTGACGAGGACGTGAACCAGGTCTCTCATGATATGGGGGCAGTCATTGACGCCTCGTAACAATACGGACTGGTTGCCAAGAGGAATGCCGGCGTTGGAAATCTTTGCGCAAGCTTCCGCTGCTTCCGGTGTCATTTCTTTGGGGTGGTTGAAATGTGTATTCAGCCAAATTGGGTGATATTTCTTCAACATGTTCACCAGATCATCGGTGATTCTCATGGGCATAACCACAGGGGTTCGAGAGCCCAGTCGAACGATTTCGACATGAGGAATCTTGCGAAGTTCGCTGATGATGAATTCCAAGGTATCGTCGGATACGCAGAGGCAGTCGCCTCCTGACAAAAGGACGTCACGAACTTGTGGAGTCTTCTTGATGTATTCGATACAAGCAATAATGTCCTCTCGGCTTCTGGCACCGTCTTTTTCGCCTGCCAGTCTTCTTCTGGTGCAATGTCTGCAGTACATGGAGCACTGGTCAGTAATCAGGAAAAGAACTCGGTCAGGATATCTATGGGTCAATCCCGGCGCAGGGGAATCTTCGTCTTCATGGAGAGGATCCGCCATATCTTCCTCATACCGGAACGTTTCGTTCAGGACAGGAACTGCCTGCATTCTGACGGGGCATCTGGGATCGTCCGGATCCATCAAGGATGCATAATAAGGAGTGATTCCAACGCGGAAGCCATCCATAACCTTTTCGATATCTTCTTTTTCTTTGGCGGTCAAGTTGACAACCTGGCTAATTTCATCAACGGTCGTCAAGCGATGGCTGACCTGCCATACCCAGTCGTTCCACTGTTCATCAGTAACGTCTTTCCACAAGGGAATGTCTTTCCAATTTCTAATTGCCATTTTGTTCTCCTTCGTATTCATTGTGTTGTAGGGATATTTTATTCGCCATTCGGAAGGGCTTAGTCCGAAAATAAGACATAATCTTACTGATATATAATAGCAAGTCTTGTGCCAAACAAAATCTCCGTAAAATTTTTCTCAAAGCATTGGAAATGCCCAGCTCTGAAACCAACACAAAAAACAAGCGAACCGATATCTGTTCAACCCGTTTATGGCACGAACAGATATCGGCTCTTATTCCCTTATTTGAAATGGGTTCTGTGTCACGATCCAACACGCTTCTTATGCTACTGGATTCCGTACTTCTTCTTTTTACGGACCAGCTGGGTTTGGCTGATGCCAATGGCTACGGCGACTTTTCTAGTGGAGCCGTATTTATCGCAGGCCTGACGAATAATTTGCTTCTCGAAGTCGTGAACCATGGCTTCCAATTCCAAGCCTCTTTCGATTTCTCCGTTCATTTGTTCAGGCAACTCCATCAACGGTTTGTCGAAAATCTGCCCGTGGAGTTCACGCATCACGTCGATAATAGCGATGTTCTCGCCTTTGGCATTGATCAACAAGCGCTGCACAACGTTTTCCAGTTCCCGAATATTCCCCTTCCACTCCCGATGTGCTAAGTACTCCACCGCATTTTCATCGATCCCCCGACTCATGCCGAATTTTTTTCCGTATTTTTGAACAAAATGATCTACCAGCGGAGGGATGTCGTCCCGCCGCTCGTTTAAGGATGGCACCTTGACGGGGAAGACATTGAGCCGGTAATACAAGTCGCGTCGGAAGGTCTTGTTCTCGATGAATTCCTCCAAATCACGATTGGTCGCCGAGATAATTCGGACATTGGTTTTGATTGGGAGAGTTCCGCCTACTCTGAAGAATTCGCCGTCCTGTATGACGCGTAGCAGTTTCGCCTGGATTTCAGGGGGAAGTTCGCCCACCTCGTCCAGAAATACAATGCCGTTGTCAGCCACTTCAAAATAGCCTTTTTTGCCGGAAGTGTTGGCTCCGGTAAAGGAGCCTGGCTCATACCCGAAGAATTCCGATTCCATCAAACTTGCAGGGATGGAAGCACAATTGATTTTCACAAAAGGCTGCATTTTTCGGCTACTGTTCTTTTGAATGATGTTGGCAACTTTTTCTTTTCCGACTCCGGTATCCCCGGAAATCAGCACATTGCAGTCGTACTTTGCCACCCCCATGATTTCTTCCATGACCAGAGCCATTGCATGACTGGCGGTAATAAAGTCTTCCACCAAAAGGCTTTCACCTCCCGGTGGCATGGTAACTCGGAAAGCCTCGGTTTTTTCCCGGCGTTTCTCTATGGTTGCTCCTTCAAAAAACGGTGCCAATTCGTTGACCAGTTCAAGGTCGAACTCGTCATATTTCTCCAGATACCCATCGGCGCACTTGATGTCCAATTGTCTGGCAATGGTTTCAGTAATATATAACGCGATATTGTAATTGTTGATCAAATTGGTAAAGAAGACAGTGCCTCCCTCTCGAGTCGCAAGAATATTCAGGGTCTCAGCGCCTGGGATATCCGCGCAATTGACGGTGACATCAAAGTGTCCCTCTGCTTTTAGGCTCTTGATTCCCTCCATGGGGCGCAAAATGTTCACATAATGAGTTTCGTTAAAAGTCTTATGGACCAGCTGATCCACCTGATCTCCTTGAATGATGGTGTTGGTCATTTTATCAATGACGTTGACGATTTTGGCATCCGCTCCTGCGGCTTTTCGAATCGTATGTCCGAATAGCAAATTCAGCATCAGGTTGTTGCCCACCACCAAGAAATTTTTTTGGGTTGCGGCGGCTTTGCTGACGCTGTAAAGGGTGCCGGATTCGTTCAAGGTGTATAGCAACAAATCCATGGGCAACCCCTGGGTTTTGTGGACAATGGGAATCGGATTATAGATAATGGCATACCCTTCCGCGTCCACTTGGTTGTACGCCCGGTCAATCCCCATGATTTTTCCGATGTAAATCGGGATAGATGCAAGTGAAGTATTGCAAATCACCTCATCACCCACTTTTAGGTTTTTGTCACTGACATAATCCTTACCGATTTCTTCCACGATTCCATATAGAAGTCCCCCCGTATCGGTGACCGGGTTGTGCAGTTTCCCGCGGCGGATGACAATATCAATGAGCTTCTGTCGTATGGTGTCATCATTGTCGTTGGATTCCTGGCAAATCTGCCGGAAGCTGGTCCCCTCAATGTGAATTCTTTTAATGGCAACTCGCATCTCGTCGGATGAAATTTCTCTGTTATTATCAAGGCGCCAGGCGGTGGTTGGAAACACTTGTCTGGGTTCCATCACCCGGTCCATTCCGTACTCTTGACTCATAAAAAGCATCGCTCCTTTCGGGTGATTCTATATCGGTTCACCCTTGTTTCATGATAACCGAAACCGATTCTTTTTGCAACAAAAAACCGCAGACGCCTTTCGGCGCTGCGGTTTTGGTGGTTATTATCCAGTAATTTCCTAGAACTTTTTCTTTGCTGTCAAAACGCCAGGAAGCATGAAGATGGCAAACATTACTGCGAAGCCAACGACTGCCCACTTGTGGGAAACAACAGCCGCCACAACCATGAACACACTGCCCAGGATTGCCAGCGTAGGCATTACCTTCCCTTTGAATGCCCCAAGATCCTTTTCTTTGACCATCATCATGATGAAGATGGGGATGTAAAGGAAGTAGGTGGCAACAATCGGTAGTTCCGAGGTATCAAATCCCAAAGGACCGAACCAAGGAACTGTCAGGTTAGCACCATAGAAGAAGACAAACCAAAATGCGCAAAGTAGCAATCCGACGATGGCGGAGCTGGTGGGCATGTTGGTTTTTTCGTCAATCTGTGACATAAGCTCCGGACGGGGGCCTCTGCCTCTGGCTGCCACGGCATATAGGCCACGGGTACAACCCAGCATCAGTCCGTTCAAAGTGCCCAGACAGGAGATGATAACAAATACGAACAACAGGGTTCCTGCTGCCTTGGAGAATACCATTTCGAAGGCGATTTTTGCGCCGTCTTGTCCGCCAGCCATCATGACTTCATTGGATACCGTTCCGG
Organism: Anaerovoracaceae bacterium; assembly: GCA_041859095.1. Lineage (GTDB taxonomy): Bacteria > Bacillota > Clostridia > Peptostreptococcales > Anaerovoracaceae > UBA1422. Next base: position 15,187 of record JBHEKY010000035.1, on the reverse strand, counting down.
CAAGACCAATGTAGTATGCGATGTAGACTACCATAACGATAATGGTGCCGCCCAGCAATGCTTTGGGCAGATTTTTCTTGGCATCGTGAAGTTCTGCGTTGATGCTGGTAGCAATGATCCAACCTTCATAGGCGAATGCGGTTGCAACAACAGCGGTGAACAGTGCGGTCATGGGGCTTTCAACAGGATTGACTACGGTTGTAAAGTTTTGAACCGTCATGCCATTCATCAATCCAAAGATGGTGCCAACAACTGCCATTAATACCAGCGGTACTAATTTTATGATGGTTGCTGTTACCTGGAAGTGTCCCGCCAGTATAGGGGATAACGCATTGAGTGCATAGCTTCCGATCAGGAAGAATAGTGAAATTACCATGCATTCGGCACCAACAATGTCCCAGCCGATGAGTACGCAGACGAATCTTGCAGAAACCCAAGCCAGAACGGATGTCAGTGTGGGGTAGTAGATGGTAGCCATGAACCAACCAACATAGTAGCCATAGGTTTCGCCGACTGCCGCTTCTGCGTAGTCCACAATTCCGTTGACCTTTTCGTATTTGGTTGCCAGGATGGCAAAGGTGTAGGCGCAGGACACCATGATAATGCCGCCGATAATCCATGCAAGGATCCCCATCGGCAGATCGCCGCCGGTGGATACCAGGATTTTTTCGGCTTTGAAGAATACGCCAGATCCGATAACAATGCCCACAACCATAGCCATGGCTGTCAATAGGCCGTATCGTTTTTGTAACTGTGTGCTCATATGAAATACCTCGTTTCAATAATTGCGATAATGTACAACGGCGATATTCTATCATTTGACGGGCTAGAATGCAAGAAAACTGTTGATAAATACAAATAGTTCTGTGTTTTTTTGTCGGCACAATAGCATTTAGCAGTTTTTCGCATTCATATTGGTTTATCCGAGCCAAACGGGTATAATGTAGGTATCAACACGTACCGAAATCCGCAACTGTCGGAATTGAAATGGAGGGATAAGATGGAATATATTTATGCAGCCATTGCCGTGGTAATTATTGTAGCGATTTACATGATTGTTCGTAAGAACAGTGACAACAAAAGAAATTGTGGGAAGATTGCCTGCGAACCCATCGTGCCTGTGGCAGACCGAGAGGAAACCGGTGTAGCAGAAGGCGAACGAATGGTAGAAAACGATACGGTCCAGGCAGCGGCTGAAGAAAGTTGTGAAAAAGACGATTAAGAATATGAGATAACTCAGGGCGCAAAGACTCTTGATTTTTTGTGAATGATGTTTGGCGAAAAAGACCTGTGGGTATAGTAATGTCGAAGATGATTGTTAAGGTAAGTTTTTCACTCAGCTTGCCAAACAAATCCCCCTAATAAAATACCCCTCAATAACTTTGAAGCAAAAAAGAGAAGCGCCAATGGGCGTTTCTCTTTTTATTGTTAAATGATTTATAACCTTGACAGTTCTACAGGCTTTTGATAATATGTAACTAGAATTTAGTTACATGGGGATAGGACTATATAAGGTTAGCATTTTGCTACATCGACCACACCCCGGGGAAATATTGAAGTTTTATGTCATAGATCAACTCATTGAGTTCTATGGGAAATGGGGAAATCATGAATAATATATTGGAATACAAGAACTACTATACCAAGGTTGAATACAGTGCTGAGGACAATGTCTTATATGGAAAAATCGAAGGGATTGTTGACTTAGTCACTTATGAAAGCGAAAATATTGCTTCCGTTGAAAAAGAATTTCATTCAGCTGTTGATGATTATCTACAATTCTGCAAAGAGACTAAAAAGCAACCCGACAAAGTATATAAAGGTTCATTTAATGTACGTATCGCACCTGACCTTCACAAAGCAATCGCAATTCTTGCCAGCAAAAATCAAGAGTCTCTAAACCAAACGGTAGAAAGCGCAATTGAATGGTTCATTAAACAAAATGATATTAGTGCGTAAGATAAAATCACAGAGTACTATGTCTCATCAAAAAACCTCCGTAACAATCCGCTGCGGAGGTTTTTATTACAATTATATTATCAATCTATGGTTAATAACCTAGCGTCATTATCCCCTAGTTTTTCTAATCTGGTGCCCCCAGCATTCTGTGATGACACGTTGGCCTGCATAAACGGAAGTCCAAGCTGCATCCAGATTTGGTGCAACTTCCACCACATCAAATCCGATGATTGGCAATTCAAAGATTCCTCTAAGGAAATCCAGCAGCTGTCTTGATGTCATCCCGCCAAATTTAGGCGTTCCGGTGCCCGCCGCATATGCAGGATCCAGACAGTCGATGTCCACCGTCAGATATATGCTCTTGAAAGGCTTCATCTTGTCTACCACAGCCTTGACCACCTTTTCAGTGCCCATTCGTTCATAATCTGCAGCGTTGATGATATTCATCTTGTTCGTTTTCATAAATTCCAGTTCACTCTTCTCGCAGGATCGAACCGCAATGAAGAAGATGCTCTCGCTGTCTTTTACATGGTCCATTTCCACAGCTCTTCTTTCGGTGCAGCCATGGGATATCCGGCTGCCGCACAACTCATCACACAAGTCAAAGTGAGCATCAATATGAATAATCCCAAATTCATGGTCGATTGCTTTGTCGATTCCGCGAAGCACCGGGATTGTTACAGAATGGTCCCCGCCTATCATGGTAAAGAACTTCTTGTTCTCCACCAGCTCGGCAACCTTTTGTTCCACCTCCGCAAAGATGGTTTCGCAATCTTCCCCAACAAAGTCCCCAAGGTCGACGACTTTCGTTCCGGTCAAATCTTCAAAATACTCAGTAGTCGGTGCAATGGGTTCGGCGGATTCACGAATTGCCGCAGGCCCGTCCGAAGCGCCTTCTCTATAGCTGACGTTGCCATCAAAGGGAATGCCAAATACGATAATATCGGCGTCTTTTTCTTTTTCAGGGCTAGCAGGGCCATCGCACATTCCGCCCCATAAGCCGCCTTCTTGGATCATTTCATCTGTTGTTTTCATTTGTGACTCCTTATTCGAACTCGATGGTGCCCGGGGGTTTGCCGGTGCAGTCGTAAAGGACCCGGTTGACGTGGTCCACTTCGTTGACGATCCGGGTGGTGACCCGCTCCAGTACATCCCAGGGGAGCTGCGCCGCCTCGGCGGTCATGAAGTCGGAGGTGGTGACGGCCCGCAGGGCAATGGCGTAGTCATAGGTTCGGAAGTCGCCCATGACACCGACGGACTGCATGTTGGTCAGTGCTGCAAAGTACTGACCCAGCTCCCGGTCGATGCCGGCATTGGCAATTTCTTCCCTATAGATGGCATCGGCTTCCTGGACAATCTTGACCTTTTGGGGAGTCACATCGCCGATAATCCGGACAGCCAGCCCCGGACCCGGGAAAGGTTGCCGATAGACCAAGTTTTCCGGAAGGCCCAGCTCCAGGCCGGCCTTTCGGACTTCGTCTTTGAAGAGCATCCGAAGAGGCTCGATGATTTCTTTAAAATCCACGCAGTCAGGCAATCCGCCTACATTGTGGTGGGACTTGATGGTGGCCGAGTCACCCAGACCGCTTTCAATGACGTCCGGGTAAATGGTTCCCTGAACCAGGTAATCTACTGTTCCTATTTTTTTGGCTTCGTCTTCAAACACGCGGATGAATTCTTCGCCGATGATTTTTCGTTTCTTTTCGGGTTCTGAAACACCTGCAAGCTTATCATAGAAGCGATCTTTGGCGTCGACTCGGATAAAGTTCAGGTTATATGGGCCGTTGGGACCGAAGACTTGCTCCACCTGGTCTCCTTCCTCTTTTCGAAGAAGGCCGTGATCCACAAAGACGCAGGTCAGTTGTTTGCCCACCGCTTTGGAAAGCATGACCGCTGCAACGGAAGAATCCACGCCGCCTGACAGAGCACACAATACGCTGCCGGTGCCAACCTGTTTTTGGATAGCTGCGATGGAGGCCTCCACAAAAGAGTCCATTTTCCAGTCGCCGGCACATCCACAAATATCCATGACAAAGGCATTTAGCATTTTTGTACCTTCCACGGTATGTTGCACTTCCGGATGAAACTGCGTGGCATAAAACTTCCTTGCCGGATCTTCCATAGCTGCCACAGGACAAACGTCGGTGGAAGCAGTGATTTTGAATCCCGGTGGGGCCACCGCGATGTAATCGGTATGGCTCATCCAGGCAATGGTCTTTTCGGAAACATCGCCAAAGAGCTTGCCAGTACGATCAATTTTCACCAAGGTTTTGCCGTATTCGCTGACGGGTGCGGACTGAACGGTTCCGCCAAGTCCCTGCGCCATCAGCTGAGCGCCATAACAGATGCCCAAAATTGGAATTCCCAGGTCAAAAATTCTGGGATCATATTTCAAGGCATTGGGACCGTATGCACTGTTAGGGCCACCGGTCAGAATGATTCCTTTGGGGTTTTGTTTTTTAATTTCTTCAATACTATAGGTGTAGGGTTTGACTTCCGCAAACACGCTACATTCCCTGACGCGTCTAGCAATCAATTGATTGTATTGTCCGCCAAAGTCCAGCACCAAAATATATTCTCTTTGCATTTATTATCTCCTATCGGTTCATGTTGTTGGATGGGTCTTTGAGTATGACGTCGTGAGCGCCACCTTCCACAATGCTGGTGGCGGAAACCAGTGTCAGCTTACTATTGTGTTGTAGCTCCTGCAGGTTCAGGACCCCACAGTTGCACATAGTGGATTTGACTTTCTGCAACGACTGGCGAACATTGTCGGAAAGGCCTCCGGCGTAGGGTACATAGGAATCCACACCCTCTTCAAAAGAAAGCTTGGTGTCACCTCCCATGTCGTACCGTTGCCAATTGCGGGCACGGTTGGAACCTTCGCCCCAATACTCTTTGACATAATTGCCGTTGACGTTCAACTTGCTGCCGGGGCTTTCATCAAACCGGGCAAAATATCTGCCCAGCATCAGGAAGTCCGCACCCATGGCCAACGCCAGGGTCATATGGTAGTCATACACAATTCCACCGTCGGAACAGATGGGGATGTAGATGCCGGTTTCTTTGAAATATTCGTTTCGGGCGTGGGCCACATCCATGACTGCACTAGCTTGTCCACGGCCAATACCTTTTTGTTCCCGTGTGATACAGATGGAACCACCGCCGATGCCGACTTTGACAAAGTCCGCTCCTGCTTTGGCCAGGAATTTGAACCCCTCGCCGTCCACCACATTGCCGGCTCCTATTTTCACTGTGTCCCCATAGTTATCACGGGCAAATTTCAGGGTATCCACCTGCCATTCAGAAAATCCTTCGGAGGAGTCAATGCAAAGCACGTCCGCACCTGCATCTACCAACGCGGGGATTCTTTCCGAAAAGTCGCGGGTGTTAATGCCACCGCCTACGATATAACGCTTCTGGTCGTCCAGTAGTTCGTTGGGGTTTGATTTGTGGGAATCGTAGTCCTTTCGGAATACGAAGCAAGTGAGCCTCCCTTGTTTGTCCACAATAGGCAGTGCGTTCAGCTTGTGGTCCCAAAGAATATCATTGGCTTCGGAAAGGGATATCCCCTCTTCCGCGTAAATCATTTTTTCGAAAGGTGTCATGAACTCAGAAACCTTGGTATCGGCTTGCATTCGGCTGATTCGGTAATCCCGACTTGTGACGATGCCCACAACTTTGCCGGCCGAAGTGCCGTCTTGTGTGACCGCTACGGTGGAATGTCCGGTTTTATCTTTGAGATTCAAGATATCTCCCAAGGTCTGATCCGGTCTAACATTTGAGTCGCTTGTCACAAATCCTGCCTTATGCCCTTTGACCCGTCTAATCATGGAAGCCTGGGTGTCGATGGGTTGGGATCCAAAGATAAAAGAAAGCCCACCTTCCTTGGCCAACGCTACGGCAAGCCGGTCGTCTGAGACCGCTTGCATAATGGCGGAAACCATGGGGACTTTCATGGAAATCGGTGGCTCTTCTCCTTTTTTGAATTTTACTACCGGGGTGGAAAGATCCACATTGTCTACGGTGCACCCCTTGGCTGAGTAGCCTGGCACCAATAAATATTCATTAAATGTCCTTGACGGTTCATTAAAATATTCTGCCATGATTTGCTCCTTTTCGTTTCTCTTACTTTTGCCTTATTTTATATTAAAAAGCTTCAGAATACAAATCGAAATTTTACTTATTTGAACGTAAATTCTAGACCCTGTATGGATATTGCATATCTACTTAATATATTGTTAAAATTTATACAAATAATTCATTATTTTTTTATTTTGAATAGGCTGAACCAATTGACTTTTCTGACTATTGGTGTTACTTTTAATGCAAGCGCATCCATAATTATTCATGGATGCATGTTACGTATTATTCGCTATTTTAAAGGAGGAGACTATGAGGAAATTCAAACTACTATCTTTGATCCTGGTACTCGCACTAGTTATGACATCATTCGCAGCCTGTGGAGGCGGCGGAGATGACACCGAGTACAGTGCAGACAATCCCCTCAAATTGCGACTTGCATCTGATGCTCCAACCGAGCACATTGCAACCCAGCTAAACGAAGAATTGTGTGCCCTGATTGAAGAAAAGACCGAAGGTAGAATCGTTGTTGATTATTTCGGTGGCGGATCACTTGGCGACTATAACACCGTATTCAACGAAGTAAAACTGGGCACCATCGATGCTGCTCAAATTACCATCCCCGATGCACTGGACTCTCGTCTTGGCGCAGCTTACATGCCTTGGTATGCCTTGAGCTTCGAACAGGCCAAAGAACTCTTTGGACCCGATTCCTACATGTTCGAATTCTTCTCTGAAGTTGTTAAGACCCAAGACGTTGAGTTCCTCGGATTTGTAATTGAAGGATTCATCGGTATGGCTTTGGTCAAGGACGCTGATGATGTATTCACACCCGGAACTGACAAAGGAATCAAAATCAGAGTCCCGGGCATGAATGTTTTCAAAGACGCACAGGTTAACCTAGGTTACAACGTTGCTGAAATCCCCTATGGCGAAGTAACCGTAGCTGTTCAGCAGGGTCGTGTCGACGGTTGGGTTGGCGGAACTCCGAACATCAACTACGCTTGGTTAGGCGACACCATCAAGTACATGTACATCAACTATGCTCATGCTGAAGCTACAAGCTACGTTCTGAGCGATGCATCATTGGCTAAGATGACTGAAGAAGATCAAGAAATCGTAAAACAGTGTTTCCTGGATCAAAGTGCTAAGAGCTTTGACAACGCACAGGACAACGAAGTCGTTTACAAGCAAAAGCTCACAGAAGCCGGCGTTAAAGTTGTTGAATTCACTGATGAGCAACTGATGACCATGGCAAAATTTGTTAGAGGCGAAACATGGACCGGTCTGGAAGAATCACTTGGAAAAGACCTGGTCGACAAGTTTAGGGAAGAAGTTGCCAAATACGAGTAATCTCTCCTGAACTCAAACTATTCAACGAATGGAATTGTTCGGGGAGGGGAAATCCTCCCCGTTTTCCATGATTACTAGAAAGAAGGTGTACACGTTGGATCGACTCAAGAAATCCAAATTCTGGGCCATTCTTGTTGGCATTCAAGAGTGGATGCTGATGATTCTGGGTGTCCTGACCACCTTGATTGTGGCAGCCACCAGTATTCTCAGCAGCTTTTTGAACATTAACTTTCCCGGCAACGAAGAGTTGCTGATTATCGTTGTTTTTTACCTTTACATGATTGGATGTGCCTATGGCGCATACGAAAAATCTCATATCACAGCTGAAATTATAGACGTCATCGTAAAAGATGGTATTTTCAAAGAAACTGTATATATTATTCGTTGGATTCTTACGTTTATACTTGGTATTGTATTCATGCTCTGGGCTATTTCACTGGTCCAGTGGAGTTTCGAAAACGAGTTAAAAACATTGGTCTTCCGTCTTCCTATCGCGTTTGGACAATCCTCCATCGTCATCGGACTGGCCTTGACCAATTTCTATAACTTTGTCCACATGTATGAAGCTATCAAGGCCTATATTATTCGTCGGAAAGCACCAAAACCAGCCGTGGAAACCGGCAGCCCGGAGGTGATGTAGTATGAGTATCGTATTAATTGCCATCGCAGTGCTGATTATTCTATTGCTAGTTGGCGTTCCCATTCCGTTTTCATTCTTTGCATCTTGTTTGGTTTTAGTCATCTTTGGTGGCTATGACTACATGTTCCTTGTACCCTACGGGTATGCAAAAGCCAGCTCGGCTGTTCTTGTGGCCATCCCCCTGTTTATATTAGCGGGGAGCTTGATGGAAAAAGGCGGCATTGGCGAAAGTCTTGTCGGCTTAGCCGAAGTCTTTGTCGGTCGGATCAAAGGCGGCTTAGGCGTAGTTATGGTTGTTTCCTGTGCACTGTTTGGTGCCATCTCCGGAAGCGGCATGGCTACTCTTTCCTGTATCGGATCCGTTCTGCTTCCCAGAATGCGCGATGCCGGATATCCAAGAGGTCACTCAGCAGCGCTGATTTCCAGCGCATCCTTGCTAGGGCTTCTGATTCCGCCAAGCTTGAACATGCTGATTTATGCCTTTATTGGCGGTCAATCAGTCCTGGCATGCTTCCTGGCAACCATTATCCCCGGTATCATTTTGGTCATTTTGCTCAGCGGAACCAACTTATGGCTGCTTAGAAAATGCCCGGATATTCGATTGGCTCCACCGATTCCCAAAGGGGAAAAAGTGAAAGTCGTCACCAAAAAAACATTCCATGCCATTCCTGCCATGATTGCCCCCGTTATTATTTTGGGTGGCATCTACGGCGGATTCATGACACCGACTGAAGCTGCGGCGATCTCCATCGTTTATGCAGCACCTGTTGGATTTTTCATCTACCGCGGACTGAATCGTAAGACATTCAGAGAAAGCCTGATCTACTCCGGCACCACTGCAGGCGTTATCATGATCATGCTGTTCTCCGTTATGATGTTGTCCCGACTGTATGTCATGGAAAACGTACCTCAAATGATTTTAGGCGCAATGACCGCAGTAACAGACAATCCAATTATTCTGGTTATGTTCATCAACTTATTCCTGATCATCATCGGAATGATTATGGATGACACCAGTGCAATCCTGTTGACCACGCCCATCATCCTGCCTGTTGCCATTGCACTGGGCATTGATCCGGTTCACTATGCCGCCATCATGGGCGTCAATCTGGGCCTGGGTTGCGTCACCCCTCCCTGCGCACCGTTCCTGTATCTGGGATCCCGTGTAGGAAACGCTCCTATTGGCGAAATGCTGAAACCCACCATGTGGCTCATCGCATTCGCTTGGATTCCGACTTTGCTAATTACAACCTATATCCCAGAACTATCCCTGTTCTTGCCAAGATTCTTCGGCTTCCTATAAACCAAGTATTTTGGAGAGAACGAAACCCCTATCCCATTACGAAACAAACATCAAAAAAACCCCGGCAAATGTCGGGGTTTTTCTTGCTTTAAATTTGTTGTTTCTTATAGAATCAACTTCACGCTATCAATTGACTGTGCCTTATAGGCTTTCCAAGTCGAATGGAGTCTCCTGATAGACGTAATAGTTGAGCCAGTTAGTGAATAACAGGCTGGCATGAGCCCTCCACCGGAAAATCGGCTCTTTGGTGGGGTCGTCATTCTTGAAATAATTCTTGGGCACATCAATGGGCAAGCCTTTGTCCACGTCTCGAAAATACTCTGTCCCCAAGGTTTCTTTGTCATACTCCTGATGACCCAGGATAAAAATCATCCTGCCGTTATCGTTGGACAAAATGTGGACTCCAGACTCCTTGGATTCAGCCAGAATTCGAAGTTCCTTGTGTTTTTGCACATCTTCTTTTTTGATGGTGGTGTGTCTGGAATGAGGTGCGAAAAACACCTCATCGAAGCCACGCATCAAAGGACTCAACGGCCTTACAACCCGCTGTTCAAAAATGCCGAAGACCTTTTTGTCTACCGGATATTTTGGTACACCATAGTGATAATATAGCGCTGCCTGGGCCCCCCAGCAAATATGCACCGTGCTGTAAACGTTGGTCTTGGACCACTCCATGATTTCTGTCAGCTCATTCCAGTAGTCCACATCCTCAAATGGTATCTGCTCCACCGGTGCACCGGTGAGTATCATACCGTCAAATTTTTCGTGTTTGACTTCGTCGATGGTCTTATAAAACGAGTCCAAGTGGCTTTGAGAAATGTTCTTGGCGTCATGGCTGTCCATATGGACCAGCGTCAACTCCACCTGCAATGGCGAGTTAGCCAGCACGCGAGCCAGCTGTGTTTCTGTGGCGATCTTGGTGGGCATCAGGTTGACGATGACAATGCGCAGTGGCCGGATGTCCTGGGTTTGGGCCCGTGCCTTCCGCATAGTAAATATATTTTCTTTTTTGAGGGTGTCTCCCGCCGGGAGTCTATTTGGTATAATTACTGGCATCTTCCCACCCCCTATGCTTTATTCAATGCGGCATCCAGGTCCTCAATCAAATCCCGAATGTCTTCTAACCCTACGGAAAGCCGAATGGCTTCCGGTCTGATGTTGGCTGCCATCTGTTCCTCAGCACTGAGCTGTCTGTGGGTGGAACTGGCCGGATGAAGGACGCAAGTTCTGATATCGCCCACGTGTACCACCAGGCTGATTAACTCAATGGAACGCAGGAAGTCTTCGCCTGCTTGCGCGCCACCTTTGATGCCGAAGGACAGTACGCCGCTTTGGCCGTTGGGTAGGTACTTTTGTGCCAGGTCATAATATTCGTCCCCTTTGAGGCCCGGATAAACCACCCAGTCCACTTTGGGATGATTTTGCAAAAACTCCGCCAAGGCCAATGCATTCTTGCTGTGCCGCTCCATTCTAAGCGTCAAAGTTTGCAATCCCTGCATTGTAAGGAACGCGTTAAAAGGCGCCATGGTGCAACCCAAATCACGTAGTCCCTGTGTCCGTAGCTTGACTGCAAACGCAGCTGCGCCAAAAGCCTTGGTGTATTGCAACCCATGATAGCTGGGTTCGGGTTCCGTTAATCCGGGGAATTTGCCTCCGGTTGCCCAATCGAATTTGCCACCGTCGATAATCATGCCCCCAAGACTGGTTGCATGGCCATCCGCATACTTTGTGGTGGAGTGAATGACGATGTCAGCCCCTAATTCCAGCGGTCTGCAAAGCGCCGGAGTGGCCAGTGTGTTATCGATGATAAGTGGCACGCCTATTTTTTTGGCGATGGAAGAAAATTTGTCAAAATCCAGCACCGTCAAGGTAGGGTTGCCCAGAGATTCAGCAAAAATGGCTTTGGTGTTAGGTCGGGCCGCCTGAAGGATGACTTCAGCCGAATCGTCCTGATTGACAAAGGTACATTCAATTCCCATTTTTTTAAGGGTAACGGCAAAGAGATTGTAGCTCCCTCCGTAAATTGATTTTGATGAAATGAAGTGGTCGCCGGCGACGCAAAGGTTGACCATGGTCATCAGGACTGCCGATGTGCCCGATGAAGTTGCCACTGCGGCAACGCCTCCCTCAAGTGCAGCCATCTTTGCTTCCAGACTGCCTACCGTTGGGTTGCCAAGTCTCGAGTAAAAATACCCGGCGCTTTCTAAGTTGAACAGCGCTGCAACGTCCTCCGGTTCGTTATACCTAAAGGTGGTACTTTGGACGATCGGCATGACCTGAGGCTCTCCGTTCTCAGCTTTGTAGCCGCTATGAATGCATTGGGTGTCGAGTCTGTAGTTTTTTTCGTTCATGCCTTTTTCCTCCTTAAAAATTTCGGTTCCGCTTTGGTGTGGTGGTACGCTGCGGTTTGTGGTACGCTGCGGTTTGCGGTACGCTGCGGTTTGCGGTGCGCTGCGGTTCACAAGGCTTATGCCAGCCACGGGTCTGCGAGCCGATGGTAATAATAAAAATTTGATTCTGTCTATTATAACATATTTTATAAAAATACCAACAAAAATTTGTGGGTTAGGGACAAAAAGTGTGAGTTGCTATGAGGTTACGCAGAATCTTTGGCTTTGCCCTATTATATATAAATAAAATAAGTTAAAAAAGAAGGCATCTGCAAACGCGGATGCCTTCTTCATAACTAATGATAGATTTGTCTTGCCCTTGTGAGTCGATTTTATGGATTGGTTTGGGTTTGGGAGATGATTACATCATGCCGCCCATGCCACCCATTCCGCCCATTCCGCCGGGAGGCATGCCACCCATGGCCGGCTCGTCGGACTTGGCATCAACTACGCCGGCCTCGGTGGTCAGCAACATGGCTGATGCTGAAGCGGCATTTTGTAATGCAGATCTTGTAACTTTGGCCGGATCCACAATACCTGCAGTAATCATATCCATGTACTGCTCGTTGGCGGCATTAAAGCCGGTGCCCGGTTTGCTGTTCTTAACTCTTGCGATAACGACGCTTCCTTCGAAACCGGCGTTTTCGGCAATCTGTCTAACGGGTTCTTCCAATGCTCTCATGATAATCATGGCACCGGTTTTGGCATCCCCGGACAGGGTCTTCACATATTTGGCTACTGCGGGGATGGCGTTGGCCAGGGCCACGCCGCCGCCCGGGACGATACCTTCTTCTACACCGGCTTTGGTGGAGTTGAGAGCATCTTCGATTCTGTGCTTTCGTTCTTTTAATTCCGTTTCGGTAGCGGCACCAACCTTGATCAGTGCAACACCGCCGGCCAGCTTGGCCAGCCTTTCCTGAAGTTTTTCTTTGTCGAACTCAGAAGTGGTGTCTTCCAGCATCTTTTTGATTTGGGCAACTCTGGCGTGAATATCTTCTGCCAGTCCTGCGCCATCGACGATGGTGGTGTTTTCTTTGTTGACTTTGACCTTGGCTGCGGTTCCCAGCATATCCAGGGTCGCTTCCTTCAGGTCATAGCCCACTTCTTCAGAAATCACGGTTCCGCCGGTAAGAACAGCCAAATCTTCCATCATGGCCTTTCTTCTTTCGCCGAATCCCGGTGCTTTGACAGCAACGCAGTCAAAGGTTCCTCGCAGCTTGTTGACAACGATGGTTGCCAGGGCTTCGCCTTCAATGTCTTCTGCAACTATCAGTAACTTACGACCTTGCTGAACGACTTGCTCCAGCAGCGGCAACAATTCCTGGATGTTGGAGATTTTTTTGTCTGTCAACAGGATGCAGGGGTTTTCCAAAACGGCTTCCATTTTTTCGGGGTCGTTGATCATGTAAGCGGAAAGGTAACCGCGGTCAAACTGCATACCTTCTACCACTTCCAGGGTGGTGCCCATGGACTTGGATTCTTCCACGGAAATGACGCCGTCTCTGCCGACTCTTTCCATGGCTTCTGCAATCAGGTCGCCGATGGCTTCATCTGCCGAAGAAACTGCTGCAACTTGGGCAATGCTCTCTTTGTTTTCGACGATTTTAGCGCTTTCCTTAATATAGTTGACTGCCACTTCAACGGCACCTTGGATTCCTCTTTTGAGAACCATGGGGTTTGCACCGGCAGCTACGTTTTTGAATCCTTCTTTGATGATGATTTGTGCGAGCAGTGTTGCGGTGGTGGTTCCATCACCTGCCACGTCATTGGTTTTGGTGGCTACTTCTTTGACCAGTTGCGCGCCCATGTTTTCGGCAGGGTCGGCCAACTCGATTTCTTTTGCGATGGTAACGCCGTCATTGGTGATCAGCGGTCCGCCGAATTTTTTCTCCAATAATACATTTCTGCCCTTGGGGCCCAAGGTGATTTTGACTGTGTTGGCCAGCTGGTCAACGCCGGACAACAGTTTCTTTCTGGCGTCTTCGCCAAAGTAAATATCTTTTGCCATTTATAGTTCCTCTCTTTCGTTTGTGTTCAGTTTCGTTGGGAGCTGTCCGGAAAAATCCAGACTGCGGTGTGGCCGGGCTCATTGCCGCGGCGGTTTTTTGACTATCTGTCTACTGTGGCTAGCACGTCTTTTTGGCTCAGAATGGTGTACTCGTCACCCAAATATTTGACCTGGGTTCCGGCGTACTGGCTAAAGATGACGAAATCGCCGACCTTTAATTCCATTTTGTCGTCTTCTGTTCCGGGTCCGACAGCAACCACCTCAGCAATCTGGGGTTTTTCTTTCGCCTGTCCCGGCAGAACGATGCCGCTTTGGGTTTTTTCCTCAGCTTCCAATCTTTTGATCACTACTTTTTCGCCTAAAGGCTTGATTCCAAAACTCATTTCTTTACCTCCGTTATATTGTAATTTTGAGTAAGCATTGTAAGGGGGCAACTGCCCCAATGCCGGCTGCTGGACAATTCATCCAGGTTCCGTTTGTTTTAGCACTCTTATTTATAGAGTGCTAAATACTATTCTAATCATTTATGCTCAAGTGTCAAGGGCTTTACGAAAAAAAATTGTATTTTTTGTGGTGCGAGGGCAAAACAAGGTGCTGACATCCAAATTTTCAATGCGATGCCCCTATTTTTGTGTTGGTGTGAGTCGATTTTAGCATAGTAAAGTGCTATTTTGGTGTTTCGCTGGGGGAAATCCAGTTTTTGGGATTTTTTTACAGTTTGATTGGGTTTCTTCGTTGGCATTCACTTTCTGATGGGGTTTATCACCTTCTGATTTGAAATTCAGCCGGGAGAAAATGGGGAACGAAGATTTCTCGCGAAAACGAACCCGAAACCCGCTAAGCAATATAGCAAAACGAACCCGGAAACCGCTAAGCAATATAGCAAAACGAAACCGCTAAGCAATATAGCAATATGTCAAAATCGGTTTTTTTTGAAGTTTTACATATTAATTTCCAGAAATAGCCCAAATACTATGTTTATTTGGAGCATTTTTATGATCTGACATAATTCATCCTATTTTGGATACAAATGTATAAAACAAAAATGATGAGTCCCTTGATACAAAACCTCGCACCCCTTGTAATTACTGGATTTCCAAATATTACTCAAAAGGCAAACTATGTAGTTCTTATTATTTTGGGCGATTTGACATATTTATTTTTTTGGCTTCAGCAGAAAAATATGTCAAAATCTAAGCAGCACCGCTTTTGACATATTTATTTTCCATATTTAGCGATTCCCATGCATATATAGTAAAAAGCTTGAATAATATCCAGTTCAGCGCTAATTCTATGGCCACCCGCGGCGCGGGTACTCCTTATAATCCCCAACTGGCAAGGCACAAGGCAAGGCACAAGGCAAGGCACAAGTCAGCTGCCGGCAACCAGCAGACCAAAAACTAGCGCGTAGCTGCCTCAAGCGACTGCCAGCGGCCAGATTATGTTATTGA
>JBHEKY010000010.1:0-7239 GCA_041859095.1 Anaerovoracaceae bacterium | reverse complement strand
CGCTGCCCCCTCTTGGCGGACTGGCAATCGGTCCTGTCACCCTCGGAAGGGTAGTCCGCAGCAAGCTGCTCAATTTGGGGAAGGGATCCTCCCCCAAACCCTCACCGGCCGCAGTCTCAAACTCTGGCATTACATTAACGGCAAAACAAAAGACCACATAACATGTGGTCTTTTGTTTTGTGGTCGGAGCGACAGGATTTGAACCTGCGGCCACTTGACCCCCAGTCAAGTGCGCTACCAAGCTGCGCTACGCCCCGAAAAATTGTACATTCCTATTATAACTGAAATAGGCGATTTGGCAAGGGAAATGTTTGAAAAGCAGAGAAAATTTAAGGCCTATTCGAGAATTATACTGCAATTGAAAGGATACTTCGAGCTTACTATTATAACGCGGTGTTTGCTCTTAACACAATCTTAACAATACTTTACAGAACATTAACAAAAACGCAATAAGACGATAACATTGATTGTGTATGATGAGAATGTAAACAATAGGTATAGAGGAGAATGCGGGCAAGTGCCCGAACGAAAGGAACGAATAATGAAAAAACAAATGTTAAAAAAGGCCTTGGTCTTATCATTAGTCCTGGCACTGGGAATCACAGGATTGACTGGTTGCGGTGGCAACGGAGAGCAGACTTCCGGCAAGGTAGTCGTAGCAGGCTCCACATCGGTACAGCCACTTTCTGAAGAATTAGCCGCAGCATATATGGAAGCCAACGAAGGCATCACCGTGGAAATCCAAGGTGGCGGATCCGGACAAGCCGCAGTTGCACTGGCAGACGGCATTGCTGATATCGGCGCGCTTTCCAGAAACGTCAAGGACGAAGAGAAGTCAACCATCGTCAAAGAATATGTCATCGCCAAGGACGGCGTAGCGGTTATCGCTAACACCGACGTCACTGTTACGGATTTGACACTGGAACAAATCAAAGGGATCTTCACCGGTGAAATTACCAACTGGAAAGAAGTCGGCGGAAAAGACCAAAAAATAACCGTTGTAAGCAGAGAAGAAGGTTCGGGCACAAGAGGCGCTTTCACAGAACTCACCAAAGTAATGGAAAAAGACAGTGCAGGCAATGAAGTGGACAGCACCAGCAAAGATGCCATTGTACAGCCTTCCACAGGCGCTGTGCTACAGGCAGTCGGTTCCACCCCAGGATCCATCGGTTATGTATCCATGGAAGCACTTGATGAAACCGTTAAAGCACTGACCGTTGAAGGCGTTAAAATTTCCAAAGCCACCGTACTAGATGGCACCTATGCAATCTCTAGACCTTTCATCTACGCAGTAGCCGGAGAAGTAAGCGAAGCAGCCCAGGCATTCATTGACTTCGTCATGAGCGCAGAAGGACAAGCTTTAATCGAAGAGAACGGGTTCATTCCGGTTCAGTAACGAACTGAAGAGCAACTTATGAAAGGGTCCATAAAATGAAAACCAATGAACGAATCATTGAGAATATCATTCGAATAAGTGCCGCTGCGTCTGTCGCAGCGGTTGCTCTCATTACAATATTTATTTTCATTACGGGCATGCCGGTGATTGCCACCACAGGGTTGTACAACTTTGTCACCGGAACAGATTGGAGCCCCACCGCAGGAACATATGGAATTTTACCGCTGATAGCGGGAAGTTTGGCGGTAACTTTGGGTGCATTAGCAATTGGAATTCCAACAGGAGTCGGATGCGCTGTGTTTCTGGCAGAGGTGGCGGGTAAACGTTCCTCAGGCATTTTTAAGGCAGCCATTGAACTTCTGGCAGGAATTCCATCCGTTGTGTATGGCTTCTTTGGACTAATTGTCTTGGTGCCGGCGATTCGAACCTATATTGTCCCCATTGCTCAGAAGTTTGACCCTGATGTCTCCACCAGCGGGTTTAGTATTCTGGCAGGTGCTCTGATTTTGGCCATGATGATTTTACCCACGATTGTCAGCGTTTCAGAAAATGCAATTGCTTCAGTCCCTCAGGAGTATAGAGAAGCTTCCTTGGCCCTTGGGGCTGACCGAAGGGAAACCATCACCAAGGTCATTTTGCCTGCAGCACGCTCAGGCATATTCGCTTCCATCATACTGGGGATGGGTCGAGCCATTGGAGAAACCATGGCGGTATTGATGATTACCGGCAATGTGGCGGTGCTTCCCAAGAGTCTGTTGGATCCGGTGGCCACCATGACAGGAACCATCGCTATGGAAATGTCCTATGCATCACCTTCACACAAAGAAGCACTCTTTGCAGTTGGTATCATTCTTTTCGTTATTATCGTGCTGCTGAATGTGATTGCTCAGGCAGTGATGAAGCGATTTGGAGGTGCGGCATCATGAAGAAAAAAATACAGAGCAGTTTTTTCTTTAGTGTAGTCTGGCTGGTCGCGGGGTTCACCCTGATTGCCCTGGTGATCATCATGGGCTTCATTCTTGTCAAAGGCGTTCCCCAAATTAGTTTAGAGTTTCTTACTCAAGAACCAAGCAGTATGGGGAGGGAAGGCGGCATCCTTTCGGTTATCGTAGGTACGTTATACGTGACAGGGGTTGCTGTTCTGATTGCCACACCCATTGGAGTTGCTGGTGCGGTTTACTTCACTGAATATGCCAAAGCCGGCCGCCTGGTGAACACCATACGATTCTTCACAGAAGTATTGGCAGGAATCCCATCCATTATTTTCGGCCTCTTCGGATTTGCATTCTTTGTGGTATTTCTGGGTATGGGTTGGTCCATATTGGCTGGTGCACTGACCCTGACCATCATGGTATTGCCGACTATTATTCGGACTACCGAAGAAGCACTCAAAACAGTTCCGATGACTTACCGGGAAGGAAGTCTCGCCTTAGGTGCAACCAAGTGGTACACTATTAGTAGGGTGGTTTTACCCGGGTGTAGGTCAGGAATATTGACGGGTGTAATATTGGGGTTGGGACGAGCCATCGGCGAAACCGCAGCAGTCGTGCTGACCATCGGTGGATCACTGAATATGCCTCTTAGCATCTTCGACTCCACCAGAACCATGTCCATCCATCTGTACCTTTTGGCATCAGAAGGAATATCACAGGAAAAAACCTATGCAACGGCAGCGTTGCTGATTATCATCGTATTTGTCATCAATACGGTGGCTAACGCCATCGGAAGGAGAACCATAAATGGCTAAACATGAAAAATTTGAAGTAAGTAACATGAACCTTTTCTATGGTCAATTTCAAGCGCTTCGAAACATCAACATGGTAATTAAACAGAATGAAATTACAGCGTTGATTGGCCCTTCAGGCTGCGGGAAATCCACTTTTCTTCGGGCATTGAACCGGATGAATGACTTAATCCCTATTGCTCGGCTTGAAGGAGATGTCCTTTATGATGGAGAAGACATCTATCAGAAGGATTATAATGTCACCGCTTTGCGAAAGAAAGTCGGTATGGTTTTTCAGAAGGCAAACCCATTTCCCAAAACTGTCTACGAAAATGTAGTATATGGGCCTAATGTCCATGGGATAAAAGGAAAGGATGAGCTAGATGAAATAGTGGAAAGAACCTTAAAAGAAGTTGCCTTATGGGATGAAGTAAAAGACCGTTTGAATAAGTCCGCCATGGGACTTTCCGGGGGGCAACAGCAACGACTTTGTATCGCAAGATGTTTGGCGGTCAATCCTGAAGTAATTCTGATGGATGAACCCACTTCGGCCTTGGACCCCATTGCCACCACAAAAATTGAGGACTTGATGCAAGATCTGGCTAAGAAATACACCATCGTCATTGTTACACATAATATGCAGCAGGCGGGAAGAATATCAGATCAAACAGCCTTTTTCCTTATGGGAGAAATGATCGAAATGAATTCGACGCAGAAGATATTTTCTCGACCAGACAACAAGCGAACAGAAGATTATATTTCCGGTAGATTCGGATGATAGGAGAATAATATGGTACCACGAGTTAGAATGATCCAAGAGATGGAGTCCATCAATGAAAAAATCTCCGCCATGGGCGTCCAGGTGGAACAAGATATTATTATGGCGGTCCAAGCATTACAAGAAAGAGATACGGCGTTAGCCCGACAGATTATTGATAATGGAGATGTTGTCGATGATTTGGAAGAAGAAATTCAACGGGAGTGTTTTACATTCCTGGCGACCCAATCTCCTGTGGGCTCCGATTTGAGATATTGCATTTCTGTCATGAAGATGATCCGAGATTTGGAACGGATTGGCGACCACTGCGAAGACTTGGCAAAATATACGATGCGTTTAGAAAAGGCTGATTTCGGGCAAGAACTTGTCAACATACCACGAATGGCTGACATGTCCGCAAAAATGGTAGGCAATGCCATCCAGTCTTTTCTCACCAGGGATTTAAGAATGGCAAGAAAAGTCTGGAAAGCCGACGAAGAAATGGATGAACTTTTCAGAACGGTTTATGACAAACAGATTGAGCTTGCCACTCAGAAGCAAGGAAATACAGAGGTCTATATCATGTTTGCCTTCATCGCAGCGCATTTGGAACGAATTGCGGATTACGCGACAAACATCTGCGAAGAAACCGTTTTCTCCATTGAAGGCGAAATTGCTATGGAATAGAGTGAGTTGCATGCAAATGAAAAGGCCATAGAAACCAGTTAATACTGATTTTCATGGCCTTTTTTAATGAACTTGTGTTATCCTTGTCGTCGCATTTCTTCCATGATTTCCCGAATCTGCTTCTCAACATCCACGGGCAGTGGATGATCCGGTGCAGCTGCAAGAATTCCTTGTACTTTTTTGTTGGCCTCAGAAAACATGTTGGGTGATCCCAAATCGTGCCATTCGTCGTAGGAATCCCGGTCCAATAGTGAAGGAACATAAAATTCTTTGCTACGAAATCCAGCCCGTGTGGATGGCTGTTTCAGGAAATGTCCACCTTGCCCTACTTGGACAATGTCCTCATAACAATCTTTTTCTTCTGAAACCTCAATCCCCTGTCGCATTCGTTGGCACAAACCACCGATTTCGGCATCAATGAGAATTTGTTCAAGAGAAAGAGTCATGCTACTTTCTAAAAGACCAATCCCCTGAATTACATCAGCGCCAGCCAGAGAAAGAGGTAACGTGGTCAAAACCTTTTCGAGGACAGCTTGCTTACCGGGTTCCTTGGCATCTGTCAGACAGCCGGCGATGGTAGTAGGAAGACCGTATCGTTTCCCCATTTGCGTCATGGCAACTCCCTGGAGCGCCGTTTCAGGAGCACCCTCCAGGAATAATCCGGTTTTCCTGTGAATGACTCCTTGGGCAGTCCCGAAAATCAAGGGGGTGCCGGGGTTAGTCAGCTGGAATAAAACGATGGAGGAAAGTGCTTCCGCGTTCCCCAATGCTACATTTGAAAACAAACTGGAAGGACCGGTACTGCCGCAAGCTGGCATAGGATAGACCAAAATAGGCACATTCATCTTCGCCAATTCTAAATTGGCAAGCATCATATCCTTGTCGTGCATCAATGGTGCCACGGTACAATAGGTGACCGAATAAATTTTTCGCGCTTCAATGGACGCTTTGTCACCAAGAATGGCCGACAATAATCCAAGAAGCAAAGGAATTTCCTTTACATCCTTGACTTCATCCTGAATGTGCTTACTACAATGAATCATGGACGTGGCCGCACCCATCAGATTCCGTGTGCCTGCAGGACAGTCAGACGCAACGATTGGCGGCCATAATACCTTGCCCATCGGTATCGTTTCAAATACTTTAGCAGCGTTTGCAATATCCTGGAGTACACCATATCTCTTGTTGCCACTTAACGGATCCAGAGCATACACGCCGGTTCCGTCCAAATTCAATGCGGAATAGGACGAAGGTAGCGCAAAGTCATGGATTGGATTTCGAGCACCTAAGGTGAAGGCTTTTGGTGCCGTAGCCAATGCTTGAGTCACCATACTCTCGCTGATTTTTGCTACTTGCTTGTCCCAATCAATCTGAGCACCGTTTCGCTCCAACATGGAAAGGACTCCTTCATCCGGGAAGGATATGCCGACATTTTCTAGAATATCAATGGATTTTTTATGAATTATATCTTGTTCAGCCTGGCTGAACACTTGTCCGTTCATTTTCATTATGTTACCCCCGCCTTACTTTAGTAGGCTATTCACTAAATTCACAGCACCGATGGCATCATCAGAATACCCGTCAGCCATGATTTTTTCGGACCAAGAATGGGTTACCGGTGCGCCACCAACGATGATTTTATACGCCCCACGATTGCCTTTCCCTTCAAAAGCTTTGACGATGTTTCTCTGCTCTTCCATGGTGGTTGTTAATAGCGCACTAAGTCCAATGACATCAACCTGCAGTTCTACGGCCTTGGATATGACGGTTTCGTTGGGCACATCCGGCCCCAAGTCAGTCACTTCATAGCCGGCGGCAGTTAGCATTGCGCCAACAATGGTTTTACCGATGTCATGGACATCGCCCTGGACAGTCGCCAGTAGTACTTTCCCTTTGGCAACCATTCCGCTGGAAGGTTTTTTTATTTCTTCATCCAGCACTTCCAATGCGCTTTTCATGGCGTCAGCAGAGCAAACAAGATCCGGAAGGAAATATTCTCCTTCCTCATATAATACTCCGGCTTCTTGAATTCCTTTCAAAAACCCTTCGCTCATCACTTGTTTCAAATCCAAGCTTTGCGCCAATGCATCCTGTGCCAGTTGCCGGGCAAGCTCTTCGTCTCCTTCAAGTACAGCTCGTTTCATTTCATCGAATTGTTGACTCATCTGTTCCTCCCAGGGGTATCCCCATTATTTCGGGTAATCCAAGCCACACAGTTTCTGTCGTGGCGATTAACTCTTTATATCATATCTTTGCAACAATCAAAATTGGGGTAATATTTTGTTGTTAGCAGGATAAAAATATGATATATTTGACTTATGAAATTTAATGAATATGTTGGATTTAAATTAAATACAGGCGTTCGAGTTTCTCTGGAAGACGTCAGGATCTATCCATTTCATCTGCACACTGAAGTGCTAGAACTAGTGGGGATTTTGTATGGCAGCGTGACAATCTCGGATTGCGCCACGGATCATACTCTTTCACCTGGAGATGTCTATATTTTTAATCCCAATGATCCGCACCGAATCGTATCTGATCAAATGAATGGATTATTGACGGTACAAATATCACGGGATGCATTTACCCGACTATTTCCAGATTTAAAAGAAATGTATTTTGTTTGCCAACCCTATGATCAAGAAGCCGGAGTGACGGATTCTGAGCTGAGAGGGG
>JBHEKY010000022.1:0-43478 GCA_041859095.1 Anaerovoracaceae bacterium | reverse complement strand
TAATGCATCCGTTCCATGGCCTTGGGTTTCCCCACATATGCATGCAAATCGCCGCCGAATTGGGTGGTGATGTTGTACTTTCCGTCAGACAAGGTGCCGGCGCCGCCGTATCCGTTCATGATCTGGCAAGGCGCGCACTTGATGCAGGATTCCGTCTTGCCCAATTTGATGGGGCAGACCCTTCTTTCCAGGGGATATCCTTTTTCGATCATCAGCACTTTTGCGGTATTGTTGATTTTTGTCAGCTCATAAGCCAGAAAAACGTCACTGGCGCCGGCGCCGACAACCACGATGTCGTAGTTCTTCATTTTGCTCCTCCTGTGGCTAAACCACACAAAGACACTTTACAACATCGCATGGAAAAAAACAATAAAAAAGAGGCCTCAGCCTCTTTTTATTTCTTATTCCTTGTCCTCTTCTTCCATGATTCTGTCGAACTCCGCAGCGACTGCCTTGAATTCTTCATCGTCCTCTATGTCAATAAGAGTGAACTCTTCTTCGCCGACTTCCTGATATCCGTAGATATAAACATCGTCAGTCCCGTCGTCAGGCACAAGGGCAATGTAATCTTTGCCATTGAAATCGAAAACGCCCATCACTTCACATTCTACTTCTTCCCCGTCATCAAATTCCAGGGTAATCACTTCGGCTTCTTCCATTTCTTCGATTTCTGCGACTTTTTTATTTTCAGTCATCTTTGTTCCTCCAACATAATTTATTCGGTTTGATGCTACTACTATACCATTTTAGTGGTTTAATATCAAATAAAATATTCTCTGATACGTTTTGCCTGGTTTTCGCTGATTCCGCGTACTTCACGTAACGCTTCTTCCTCTGCATTTTTGATATTCTCCACGCTTCCAAAGTGCTCCAGCAATGCATTTCTTCGATTTGGACCAATTCCTACTATCTGATCCAACACTGAGCCAAGGCGTTTTTTGTCCCGCATCCCTCGATGATAATCGATGGCAAAACGATGCACTTCTTCCTGAATTGTGCCTATCAATTTAAAAAGTGCTGGCCGCTTTGATAGGTTTTCTTCAATCGCTTTCCCGTTGCTTTCATAGATTAATCCTCGGGTTCGATGTTTGTCATCTTTGACCATGCCCGCAACAGGAATTGATATCCCCATGGCGGAAAGCACCGTCAATGCTGCATGCACATGTCCAAGACCTCCATCCATCAATAATAGATCTGGAAGTTCTAAGAATCCAGGGTCTCCCTCTTGGCTACGTTTGAATCGTCGGTATAATATTTCTTGCAACGAAGCATAATCATCGGGGCCTTCCACAGTTCTAATCTTAAATCGCCGATAGGCTTTTTTGTCTGCCGTGTTGCCTTTGAAAACAACCATTGCACCTACTGCTTCTAATCCGTTTGTATTGGACAAATCGTATGCTTCAAGCCTATATTTTTTTGGAGGCGCGTCACTTCCTTGCATCCGTTGAAGCAATGCAGACAACTCGAAAGAAATCTCAGTTTCTCGATCTCGTCGATTTTTTTCTCGGTCTTCTAGATTTTTGCTGAACTGCTCCACGTCATTTTTCGTCAAATCGAGCAATGCTTTTTTCTCTCCCTTTTGCGGAATCAGGATTTTTACGCGTCTCCCCCATAAATTTTGAAGAAACGATTCCAGCAAAGCCTGATCTTCAGGTTCCTTCTCTACAATAATCTCTGACGGGCCGATTCCCTGGCTGCCATAATGTTGCTTAAGAAAAGCGGATAAGACCAACGCCGTTTCCTCTTCCGATGCGGCTTCCAAATCAAAATGATCGCGACCGGATAGTTTTCCCTCACGGACATAAAAAACGACAATATGCTTCGGATCCGCAACAAGCACCACGTCAATCTCATGGGTATCTGTCAAAACTACCCGCTGTTTTTCATGAATCGCGGTTGCTGCCATAATGAAGTCGCGATAACGAGCTGCTTCTTCGTAGTTCATTTCTGCCGATGCAATCGTCATTTTCTCTTTTAGATGGGTTGTAAGGTTTTTATTTTTTCCTTTTAAAAAATCAATGGCCGAATCAATCCGATTTCCATATTCCCCTTGATCTGCCTTGCCAATACAGATTCCATCACATTGATGAATATGATAATTCAAGCAAGGAGCAGCCTGATTCGAAAACTTAACAGGGCTACATCGTTTCAAGCGATACACTCGGTTGAGCAAATCTACCATTTGATTGACGGCTCCCGCATCGGAATAAGGCCCGAAGTACTTATTGCCATCCTTCCCAACGTTTCTGGTTTTTAGAATTCGAGGGTATGGCTCCGTAGTAGTTATTTTGATGTACGGATATGTTTTGTCATCCCGTAACAAGACATTGTACTTCGGCATATATTTTTTGATTAGGTTGCACTCTAGAATCAGTGCCTCCATCTCGCTGCCGGTAGTGATGTACTCAAATTCTACTATGTTTGATACCATAGCTCTTACTTTGGAGTCCATGTTTCGGGACGACTGGAAATATTGCCTGACTCGGGATTTCAGGGATATGGCTTTCCCAACATAAATCACCTGACCAAGTTGGTCTTTATGCAGATAAACTCCCGGAGCATCCGGGAGTTTTTTTAGGTTTTCCTCAATGTTGAACATTGCGTCTCCCTTTTGTTTAATATGGCCAGTCTCTGATTCTTTTGTTTTCTAGCAATTCCTTTTGTTCTCTGGCGATCCTTGCTTCTTCAATCCGTTTTCGGTTTTCCATCGCCTTTTTCTTTTTGCGATGTATGCGGAATCCAATTACAAGGATAAACAATCCCAGACCGGTAACTGCCATGATAATATACGCCATCAAATCCGAGATTCCCCACGCAGTCCATGGGCCACCAGCCTTCATGTCTTCTGTGGTTACCAAGGGAACTTCTCCTATTTTCTCTCCAACAAGATAAAACGATATCGTTCCTACTTCAGAACCTTTCTCCATGGGTGCGGATAGTTGGTCTTTGAATTGGATTTTTTGGGTCACCAAAGAGGATGATGCTTCTTTGGGCAACGTAATGAAATAGCCCCCAGGAACTTCAGTTGATACCCGAACTTTGCTGCTACCTTCAATACGCACCTTGTCAAGCTGTACTCCGTCAGAAATGGCTTCATATGTATAATAATTATTAAAACCAAAATCCAATAGTGCAATGCTATCGGCAAAACGGGAAAGTTTGTCGGGTGCATTTAGTATCACTACCAGAAATTCAGTTCCATCCCGCTCCGCAGCAGCAACAATACAGCTTCCGGCGGTGCTGGTCTCACCGGTTTTAATTCCAATGATTCCTTTATATTTTGGTGTACGTTCAATGCCATTGACGACAATCTTCGTCTTTTTATCATATAATAATAGGTTGGTATTGACATATACCCGCTCCGGGGATACTAAGTTGGCAGGAATCGTAGTCTTAACCGTTGAAACAGCTTCTCGAAAAATCGGATTCTTCATGGCTGCGGTACATATCAATGCCAGGTCTCTTGCTGTGGTGACGTTTCCTTTTACATCGTTAAGACCGTTTGGGGTTGTGACATTTGTGCTGGTAGCACCCACTCGCTCCGCCCACAATTCGGCCATTTGATTAAACTCTTCTTTGGTGTCCGCCAGTTGTTGTGACAAGACCACTGCGGCATCATTGGAAGAATGAACCAGCATCCCGTAAAGCAATTCTTTGATGGTTAGTGTTTCTCCGGCGGAGAGATTCATGCCATTGCCAGGTACATTTAGGTTGTCCTGGATTGTAACGGAATCTTTTAGATCCAAATTCTCGATGGTTAGTAATGCAGTAAGGACTTTTGCTATGCTCGCCGGCTCCATGACCTTGTCAGCATTTTTTTCGAAAAGCACTTCCCCGGTTTTCATGTCAATCAAAATAGCCGACTCGGCGGAAACCGCAGGAGCCTTTTGCGCTGCCCAAATTACAGATGGAAAAGAACCGACCATTAAAAGGGTCAGCATAAATAATAAGCTAATTTTCTTTATTGTGTTCAATCTATTCACCCAAAAAATGTATCTGCCAGGGCAAAGCCACTATCAAAATAGCTACCATGCTTGCCCGCCTCTTCAGTAAATTTATTTGCCAGGTTTTCAGGCCTTTCAGCATTGCTTCGGTATAAGACAAATGGAACCGGTTCAGATGTATGTGTTCTAAGGGCAATCGGAGTCCTGTGGTCTGGCAATTCCAGTATACTGAATTCCTCTCCTGATGCTCGGAAATAATCCAGGATCGGTGCCAACACCTCTTTGTCAATACGTTCAAGGCTGGATATTTTGCCTTCTAAGTCACCCTGGTGAGAGCACTCATCAGGTGCCTCAAGATGCATATATACAAAAGCTTTTCCGCTTCGGAAAACATCAATAGCCGCCTGTGCCTTTCCGGCAAAGTTGGTATGTAACGTTCCTGTTGCCCCTGGCACTTCAATCGGTTCTAGTCCCGCGCATTTTGCTATGCCTTTAATAAGGTCTACTGCAGAAATCGCCGCACCGGTGATTCCGTATTTCTCTCTAAATGAAGAAAGTGCGGGTTTTTTGCCCTGCCCCCATATCCATAAGGAATTTGCAGGATTCTTTCCGGCTGCAATCCGTTTGATGTTAACCGGATGATCTTTTAGCAGCTCATAGCTTCTTTTCATCATGTCAGTGATTTCATCGCTTTTCGGACCCTTAGGTAGATACAACCCGGTTTTTTTGTCCAGCTGATCATGAGGTGGAGTCAAGTCATAGTCTGTAGATCCGTTGTGGATGATAAGGCAATGTCTGTAGCTGGTCCCGGTGAAAAAACGACGTTTATCGTTACTGAAGGCCTTGTTGACAGTATCTATCAACTGATCCGCCTCTTCAGTGGAAATATCTCCGGCACTATGGTCCAAAATAATCAGATCTTCGTAATCTCCATTTCCTTGAAGCGTTATTAAGTTTGTTCGAAATGCCACATCTGTATCGGACATTTCAATCCCAATACTGGCTGCTTCCAGTGGGGAACGCCCAGTAAGATACACAGTCGGGTCATAGCCCATCACTGAAAGATTGGCTGCGTCGCTACCCGGAGCGATACCCTCTGGTATTGTCCGCACCAGTCCGATAGTGGACTTTTGTGCTAATTTGTTGATAACCGGCATATCGGCTACTTCAAGAGGTGTTTTCCCATCTAGGCTATCCAACTGGTGGTCTGCAGCTCCATCGGGGACCAATATTAAATATTTCATTTGAATCTTCCTTTTCTCATCTTTCGTGTCACTTCTACTTTTTTTCCAGGTTTTCTGCTTCAAATTTTTTCATGAAGGCAATCAGTGCATCGATGCCCTCATGAGGCATCGCGTTATAGATACTTGCACGCATACCACCAATGGATCGGTGTCCGTTTAGATTGCTCATCCCAAGGGCAGCAGACTCTTTGACAAATTTTTTGTCTAGTTCTTCACTTCCAGTAACAAACACCACATTCATCAGGGAACGATCCTTCTCCCGATTGGGGCAGCTGTATAGCTTGCTCTCCTCAATCGCTTGATAAAGGGCTCCTGCCTTTTGGCGGTTCTTGACTTCCAGCGCTTCAATCCCACCTTCGTTTTTGATTTTTTTGAAAACCTCTCCAGCAATATAGATTGGAAAGCAGGGTGGTGTATTGTACATGGATTCGTTGCCGGCATGGATTTTGTAGTCCAGATAAACTGGAATGTTCTTTTGGGCATGTCCAATCAAATCTTCCCGAATGATGACCAAAGTTACCCCTGCCGGGCCAACGTTCTTTTGGGCGCCGGCATAAATGATACCAAATTTGGTAACATCAATCGCTTCCGATAAAATACTGGAGGACATATCAGCGACCAGTGGAATACCACCCGTATCAGGGATATATGGAAATCTAGTCCCGTAGATTGTATTGTTAAGGGTAATATGAACATAGTCTGCATCGCTACGGAAATCCTTGCGAGTCAGCTCAGGAATGTAAGTGAAGTTGCTGGCTTCAGAGGATGCCGCAATTCTGATATCGCCGAACTTGGCAGCCTCTTCCGCTGCTTTTTTTGCCCAGGCCCCAGTGACTACATAATCCGCTTTCCCGGATTTATTTAGTAGATTCATGGGAATCATGGAAAATTGCAACGTGGCACCACCCTGCAAGAAAAGAATCTTGTAGTTGTTTGGTATGTTCATAATCAAACGGAGGTTTGCCTCAGCTTCCGCAATGATTGTGCCGAACTCTTTGGAACGATGACTCATCTCCATCACCGACTCCCCACATCCTTGAAAATTGGTCAGATTTCTGGCCGCTTCTTCCATGACATCAAGGGGCAGCATGGATGGTCCGGCGGAAAAATTGTAATTTCTATTTTGACTCAATGGTTTCACCTCCAAGTGTTACTTTGACTATGTATTATATCACTTGTCCCCCTTTGGGTAAAGTGGTATAATAGCCTAACGCCACGGAATAAGTGTGGTGATTTCTACGATTTGAGGTGTAATCATGTACAAAATTGCAACCCTTAATAAAATTTCCAAAGTTGGTCTGTCTAAGTTTACAGACCGCTATGAATTAATTGATAATCCGGAAGCTGCCCATGGACTTTTGGTAAGAAGCCAGAACATGCATGACATGGCCTTATCGCCAAATTTACTGGCTATTGCCAGAGCAGGTGCAGGGGTAAACAACATCCCAGTAGAAAAATGTGCGGAAGCAGGTATTGTCGTGTTTAACACGCCGGGTGCCAATGCCAACGCCGTTATGGAGTTGGTCCTATGCGGCATCATTATGGCTGCCCGAAACATTCCTGCCGGCATGCAATGGGTCAAAAGTCTGAATGGCGATGTAAGCAAAGAAGTAGAAGCCGGCAAATCCTGTTATGCAGGCAATGAAGTGGCAGGCAAAACGTTAGGAGTCATTGGCTTAGGAGCCATTGGGGTCAGAGTTGCCAATGCAGCACAAAAAATGGGCATGAAAGTGGTTGGATATGATCCTTACATCACACTGACTGCAGCCCATGAACTATCCAACAAAATCCCCATGGCCAGCAAACTGGAAACGCTATTGCCTCTGTGTGACTACGTGACCCTCCACGTTCCTGTCACCGAAAACACCAAGGACATGATTGATGATAACTGCTTTGATCAGATGAAAGACGGTGCCGTCCTGCTGAATTTTGCCAGAGACAGCTTGGTCGAAGACGAGGCTTTTGTCAAAGCCATTTCGGGGAGCAAGCTGAAGTATTATGTCAGCGATTTCCCGAATAACAAAACCATTAATCACGAAAAAATAATTTTAATTCCCCATCTTGGGGCTTCCACCGAAGAAGCGGAAGATAATTGCGCTATTATGGCCGCCGAAGAAATGATGGACTACCTAGAAAACGGTAACATCACCAATGCAGTAAACTATCCCAATTGCTCTATAGGCCCCATTAACCGGGAGGCAACTGCACGTATTAGTATATTAAACCGGAATGTTCCCTCTATGTTAGGCAAAATTACAGGTATCATGGCTGATATGAATATCAACATCCGCGATTTAACAAATAAAAGTAAAGGCGATTATGCCTGCACGCTGATGGATATTGACTCTGATATTACCGAGGCAGCACTGCACAGCGCTTTGGCTGTAGATGGCATCATTCGTATCCGCGTTATTAAATAGTTGTGTTCAGATACCCATGGAATAAAAGAGACCCGTTGGAGTTAACTTCCTTCGGGTCTCATTTTTTATAGGGGCACAGCGTCGTAGTATAGGATTCCTTGTAGAAGCAACCTTACATGATCAAATCCGAAAAACAGAACAAAGAGTATCCATCCTACGGAGATAACCAAGCCTATGACATCTATTGATTTAAAACGTAGTTTGAATATCTTGAATAGCAAGTAAGCCAAAACAATAATCATGGTGGTGGTCACCCCCCACACAAATATGTCTACTATGGTTCCCCAATGCTCAATCAACCAATCGTTCATTATTTTCATTGAATTTGCCTCATTTTTCTATGATTACTAACTAGGGTTTTTCTTATTAGTCGATTTGTTCGATAATCAAATCGTCGCTGGTATCCATCCACACCTTGTTGAACAGCATTCCCAGGCATAGCACCCAGGCAATAAAGTAGAACCAAAACATCAAAGCAACAAGGTTCGCCAATGATCCATATAGAATATCATAATCCATTATCTGGTCAACATATAACGAATAAATCCAAGTTACCAACAATAACCCAATCGCAGCAAATATGCTCCCGGGAATAATCTCCCGATATCTAACTTTTGTGCTGGGCATACTATAATAATCATAACTGATCATAAAGAAATACATCCCTGCTGCCAAAGGCCATCGAAGGACCAGCCACAATTGCGGTGCAACGTCTTCTATCCCCATAGCAGTCAGCACTAATTCTAAGAGGTGTTGTCCATAGACTAGAACAACCAACGATGTAATTAGTGTCAATATGGTAATACTCATAGAAACCACTGCACGGAACCGTTCACGAAAATATCCATTTCCTGTGGTTCTGCCTTCGGTCATGGTGAAGTTGGTAATTCGAACCAAAGCAAATCTTGCTCTTGAGGATGCCCAAAGTGCCACAAAAAGCAAAAAAATGTTTGAACCCAATGCAACTTTGTAGGAAAGCAGACGTTTGATGGTTTCAGCTACTTCACCGGATGCGAATTTTAACAGCCAATCCACTAGCGAATCCAAGGAAGCCCCAAAAACTGCACCGGCAATTTGGGATACAAGGATGATAATCGGCACTAATGATAGAATAAAATAGAAAGCCAACTGCCCTGCAAACCCTTGGTAATAGGGATCACGGAACTGCTTGATACCGAGGGTAATCATTTTTATTATTCTTCTGTTCATATCATTCATCCCCGGTTAGTTTCCTGATACAACAATTCTTTCAGTGTTTGAAGCGCTTTGCCGCGATGGCTGATTTGGTTTTTTTGCTCCGCCGTTAGTTCAGAATAGGTAACTTCTTTTCCTTCAGGGACAAACAACGGATCATAGCCGAATCCACCAGTTCCTCGCTCTTCATCCAACAAAACCCCGTTCGTTTCGCCTCTGGCAACCAATGCCCTCCCATCAGGGAAAATCAAGGTAATCACAGAGACGAATCGTGCGCCCCTCTTCTCTGTTGGTACCCCTTTGAGTAAAGTTAGGAGTTTTTTGTTGTTTTCTTTCTCATCGCATTCTTCACCAGCGAACCGAGCGGAATAAACTCCAGGCGCTCCATCTAGGTAATCCACTTCTAAACCCGAATCATCAGCAATGGTGGGACAACCGGAAATCTTCATAATCTCAAAGGCTTTTTTGTACGAATTTTCTTCGAAGGTGTCTCCGTCTTCCTCAATTTCAGTAGTAGGCAACCCAACTTCATCACGAGAAATGATTGTCATGCCAAACTCCCTAGTGATGTCTTCCATTTCCCGGATTTTTTTTGGGTTTCTGGATGCTGCGATGATAGCTGTCATTTTATAGTCCTCTTCTCGTCCAGGTTAATTAAAACTTATATTTTCCTTTTTTCATCTTTCGAATTCGCATTTTTGGCTTTTCCGAACGTTTGTTTTTGGATTTAAAAATGCTTTTGTCATATCCTCTTCGTTTTTTGCGTCTGCTGCGAATATACAAAACGATTCCTATTATTATCACGATTGGAATCAACAGAATGCCTGCAAGCATTAATCCGACATGATTTGGTTGCTTCAGCAATGCAATAGGGTTAAAGGTATTATTCAATACTTTTCGACCTTCTGGTGCGGCATATTTAGCAGGGATCAAATCCTCTGCGAACGAATCGATATAGGATGCTACCGCATACCATGCCTTCAATTCACCTTTATTGTCATAGATAATATTCTTTTCGAAATCTTCAATCACCGCTCCATTGATGTCCTTTGGGGTGACCGATAGCAACCCATAAGAGCCATCTTCAACTAACCCCAGCATCTGGCATGTATATAAATCTGCTACCACACGGTAAAGTTTTTTGTCATCTAATTTTTCTTTTGAGCCATCAGCTTTCATCAGTTGTATATCTGTTGCACGATTCAAAAACAAACGTTTGTCATTAATGGTATACGATAAACCGCTGAAATATAACCGCGCTTCATTCATCATCTGGGAAACAGAGGCATCTACTTCCGCTGCGGCTTTTAATTCTTTTCCTGTTAGATACACGCTGACTAGTGGGTATCCGGAAATTCCATCAGGTCCGATGCCAAGCGAGCTAATGTTAAATGCATCTGTCACCGTGACGTCGCCCTTGGCAATGGATCCACGAACAACCCCGTTGGGCACGACGGCAACATCAACTGGGGAGTAATTTGAGCCTTCAGCCTGTTGTACGGCATAGATGAACGCATCAGCGATTAAATTTCCCAGCGTATCTTCTCCTTGAATATCCCCAAATATATCCATCGATGTGAATTTATAAGTATTGACTGCCAGTACATCGTCATACTCGTATCCGAAGGTTGAGAAATATTCCGAGTCAACCAACTTTTTAAATTCATCCACCTTTTGTTGAATTGCTTCATTCTCAACAACTTTGGAATCTAATGGAATCAACTTGTAGTCTGATACAGTGAATCCATCGCTGCTCTTCTTGAGCACTAAATGCCCTGCATAGTCTGAATACGCTCCACTTCCAACAATTGCTGTGGTTCCCACCATGATTTCTGTTTCTAAAACATCATGGCTGTGGCCGCTGATGATCACATCGATGTCCGGTACAGCATTGGCAAGCATGATGTCTTCCGACTCATCACCATCATCAAAATAGTATCCACTATGTGAAAGGCATACTATCACATCTGCCTCTCCGTTTCTTGTGATTTCAGCCACGATTTCTTTGGCCCTCTTCACATAGTCCTTCCATAGAACTCCTGATTCCGGAGCCTGGCTAATGGCTTCCAATCCCATAAGCCCAAAAACGGCCATCTTTATGCCTTGCTTTTCAACAATGACATAATCCTTCACGCCGTAATTATCCATGGCTGCCTTTAATTTGGTGGCCTCCGGTGCCAGGTTCTTATCTGCCAATGTTGCTTTCCAGTCGATATTAGATTGAACAATCTGGGGCATCAATGAATAAGTGTTTTGAACCCAAGAGTAATACTTGGAATCTTCCTCATAAACTTTGATGGATTCTGTTCCGATTCCCTTAAACTTGGCTGCAGTGTTCAGCATTTTTGTTAGTCCATCCGGTCGGTAATCAAATTCATGATTCCCTAAGGCAACCACATCATAACGCATTTCACCCATCATACGAAGCTCTGATGCTTCCGATTTAAAGATAGTTTGAAAAGGCGTGCCCATAGAAAAATCACCGGCATCCAACAAGAATGAATTGGGATATTTGGTGTTAATCTCATCAACTATGGTTTTTAGTTTAGCAAATCCGCCAACTTTCTCCTGTGCATCCAGATGAGAATGCATATCTCCCGTAAATATGATGGAAACCGTATCCTTGTTTGTGGTGGTGTCCGCCTCCGCGCGTTGAACAAAAAACACCATCGAGAACGTAAGTGCCACAACTAGCGAAAGGCAGCATATGGCTTTCATAACTTTAGTCATGCGACCACCCTCATTTTTTCTCGGCATACTGTTTCAGGCCTACCAAAAGGCAACCTTCCAGATACTCAATTTTGTTATCTTTTAAATACTGTACCAGCTCTTCACTTTCGGCCCCGGGTTGTATCACCACGGCCTTAAACTCTTTTTTGCACTCTTGCATAAGTGCTAAGCCTTTCACAGGATGAATGCACAAATCGATAATATCCAGCTCTCCTGTGATGTCGTTTAATGATGGCAGTTCTTTGCCTACCGGATACACCTCATAGCCATTTTTGAGCATCTTGTTCTTGATCTTATGAGCATACTTATCCTCACTGATTGTGTCGCCAACTACGGCAAAGGCCTTCTGGTTCATAACTTCTCTTAAATCCATGCAATTCGTCCTCCTTTTCGGTTAGTTCCATTATACTCAATTGATGTCTTTATTGTAAATCTTTTTTCGTACGACCTGCACCAAGACCATAAACTCATGAATCCACAAAGGAACTGATGAAAGTGCGGTAAGCATCGCCCACTCGGTGAAGGAAAGTTCAACGGTACCGAACACTTCTGTGAGGAAATGTATTTCGGTGACAGCCACCTGCAAGGCGAAGCCTGCAAGAACTGCAATAATCATCATTTTGTTGTTTAGGTGGTTCATGCGGAAAACAGATTTATGGAAGTTTCGCACCCCGATTGCATTAAATAATTGTGTAATCGCCAATGTCGTAAATGCATAGGTTTGAGCATGAATCAACACGTCTTCATCTTTAAGCATTTCAATGATGCTAGCTAAAGATACGGTCATATTCGCATCTAGCAAATGTTGTATTGGAGAAAACAAGAAAGCCGCCAGGGTTACAAATCCAATCGCCGTACCCATTCCAATCATGAACGCAAGTCCGCCATGAGAAAACATGCTTTCTTTTGGATTTCTAGGGGGTCCATTCATGATGTCTTTATCCCCCGGATCAACGCCTAGTGCCAACGCCGGCAGCGAATCGGTTATCAGGTTTACCCATAGGATATGAATCGCCTTCAACGGAGATGCCAGACCGATTCCAATGGCTACCAACATGGTGATGATTTCTCCCAGGTTTGAAGACAAAAGGAACAATACACTTTTTCTAATATTGTTGTATATGTTTCTCCCTTCTTCAATGGCTTTCTGGATGGTTGCGAAGTTGTCATCCGTTAGGATCATATCAGCCGCACCTTTTGCCACATCCGTACCTGTAATGCCCATGGCAACACCGATGTCCGCGATCTTTAAGGAAGGCGCATCGTTTACGCCGTCCCCGGTCATGGAAACAATATTTCCATGGGATTTGAAGGCATTCACGATCATTACCTTGTTTTCAGGAGACACTCTGGCAAAAACCCGAAGGTTTCGAGACGCTTCATTGAGTTCTTCTTGCGTCATATTGTTCAAGTCATCACCAGTAATACATTGATCCTCTCTTTCGGCAATGCCTAACTCTTTGGCTATGGCAAACGCTGTATCCTTATGATCTCCGGTTATCATGATTGTCAGAACGGAAGCTTTGTTGAAAACTGTAACTGCCTCTCTGGCCTCCGGTCTTGGTGGGTCAATCATGCCAACCAATCCTACGAATACCAAGTCCGTCTCCTTCGCGCTGTCGTCGTTTTCTCTGATTGCCAACGCTAAGACCCGCAATGCATTTTGTGCCATTTCTTTGGCTGCCATTTCTATTTTTTGGATATCTTCGTCCGTTATGGGACGCTGTACCCCTTGAATTCTTATTTCGCTGCAGTTACGCAAGATTCGATCCATAGCGCCTTTTGTGTATGCGATGACATCCTCAACATCAGGTTTCTTATGAACAGTCGTCATCATTTTTCTTACGGAATCAAATGGTTGCTCGTACACTCTAGGATTGCTTATTTCCAACGTTTTCTTAGATATACCAAACTTTTCTCCCAGGTCAAGCAACGCCAACTCTGTTGGATCGCCCAATCTAATGTTTTGATGGATCGATGCATCTGTGCAAAGGACGAATCCGTCGATTAGTAAGTGATTCGTTTTGTAATTCAGATGATTCACATCAGATATGGTTTCATCCATATACACTTGGGTCACCGTCATTTTATTCTGGGTCAAGGTACCAGTTTTGTCGGAACATACTACACTTACTGAACCCAGCGTCTCAACTGCAGGAAGTTTACGTACGATGGTATTGACTTTTACCATTCTTTGAACACCTAATGCAAGCACGATGGTGACAACCGCAGGCAAACCTTCCGGGACTGCTGCAACCGCAAGAGAAATAGCAGT
The DNA here is from genome assembly GCA_041859095.1 of Anaerovoracaceae bacterium. GTDB lineage: Bacteria > Bacillota > Clostridia > Peptostreptococcales > Anaerovoracaceae > UBA1422. Next base: position 29,671 of record JBHEKY010000022.1, on the reverse strand, counting down.
GATAAACATTTCTATCACATCTCTGCCTTGTGCTAAGGCCAATACAAATAGAATCACACACAGCACCACTGCAACGATGCCCAACAATTTCCCAAGATCAGCCAAACGTTTTTGTAATGGGGTCATTTCATCAACTGATTCATTAATCAGCTTGGCTATTTTACCAATTTCGGTCCCCATTCCAGTCTTGACGATGACACCTTCGCCTCTTCCATAAGATACATGAGTCGAAAGATATGCCATGTTAAGTCGGTCGCCTAGGGTGACTTCTCCGGGTGCAACAAATTCCGCATCCTTTTGAACCGGAACAGATTCTCCTGTCAATGCGGATTCTTCTATTTTTAGGTTGATGGCAGTAATTAACCGAAGATCTGCTGGGACAATCCTACCAGCCTCAAGTATCACAATGTCACCTGGGACAAGTTCTCCTGCCGGAACCTCCATATGGATGCCATCCCTTCTCACCAGGGCAATGGGACTAGAAAGTTTCTTCAAAGCCTCCAGGGATTTCTCGGCTTTCGCTTCCTGAATCACCCCGATAATTGCATTGAGTAAAATAACCGCCATTATAATGCTTGCATCAGCGAATTCCTTCAAAAACAGAGAAATGACAACTGCCACCAGCAAAATATAAATCAGTGGATCGTTCAGTTGGGAAAAGAATTTTTGTAGTAAGGTTTTTGGTTTTTTTTCTTCAAAAGTATTCGTCCCATACTGCTCCACCCTTGCTTTTGCTTCTTCTAATGACAACCCTTCTTGCGGATTTACGCCCATCTGGGTTAAGACCTGAGTTGTTGATTTTTGTTCAAACATAATCTACTCCTTCAGACTACCTGCCTGCTGGTCGTTTTGTAATAAAAAAGACCATAGCCCGACATTACAGAAATTACTGGTGCTGCTAAAAGTCTTGTTACCTAGCGGGTTTATGTCCAGACTCATCAAAAAGTCGGTTGTTGAACCATAAACTTAAAACTACTCCCTTTTAAACGTTTTATATAATCACATAGTAATGTATCCTGTTTTTTTTGTCAATCATACGAATAAAAAAGCGTTTAGCTGTTTCCAGCAAACGCTTATTATCATTTTATTGTTCTTTCCTTTGAAAGTCATGACAGCTTCCAGCCATTGCGCATCCTTTGCAAGAAGTACCGCAGGACGTGATTCCCTTTTTCTTGTCTTTGATGATTTTTCGAATCACAAGTGCAACACACCCAATGAGAACCAGCGTAACAATAATTGTCGAGATGTTTCCGATAAGCCAATCTATCATATGACTTGCCCTCCCTTCTTACCGATAAAACCAGCTTGTCCTTTTATAAGATCAGGTTTTACCAGATATAGAATTACCACAATTAACAACCCAACAGCTGCTATCGTACCAAGTCCGAAAACGCCGTTTATCATAAGATTGCCAAGCTGATATGTAATCAGGGAAACGCCGTATGCAAATCCGGTTTGATATAATATAGCAAACCAAGTCCATTTCCCACTGTTCATTTCCCTTCGAATGGCACCAATGGCTGCAAAGCAAGGGGCACAAAGCAAGTTGAAAACCAGAAATGAGTATGCGGACAACGTAGAGAAATGAGCGGCCAACGGACCCCAAAGCGCTACGCCATCTTGGTCCGCCTCAGCAAATCCAAAGAGAACACCAAAGGTACCAACTACGTTTTCTTTTGCAACCAATCCAGTGATTGTGGCAACTGTCGACTGCCAGTCTCCAAAACCAAGCGGGATAAAAATCGGTGCTATCAAACCACCTAGTATGGCGAGAAATCCATCGGAAAAATCTTCAACCATAGCGACTTTCCCATCAACAATCCCCAGATTCGAAAGAACCCAAATTACGATGCTGGAAATCAAGATGATGGTGCCGGCCTTTTTAATAAAGGACCAGCCTCGTTCCCACACACTTCGCCAAAGATTGATTGCCGTGGGCATATGATAGTTGGGAAGCTCCATAACAAACGGTGCAGGATTTCCCGAGAATAGCCTGGTTCTTTTGAGGATTAATCCCGATAGGATAATGGCACCAATCCCAATAAAGTACGCACTTGGCGCAACCCACCAGGCACCCCCAAAAAGTGCACCGGCAATTAAGGCAATTATTGGTAGCTTGGCACTACAAGGAATAAATGTAGTGGTGATGATCGTCATTTTGCGGTCGCGATCACTTTCAATGGTGCGGGATGCCATAATGCCCGGTACGCTACATCCTGTTCCGATGAGCATCGGAATAAAGGATTTACCCGACAATCCAATTTTACGAAACAACTTGTCCAAAATAAATCCCACACGTGCCATATACCCACAAGCTTCAAGAAACGCCAAGAATCCAAACAAGACAAACATTTGCGGAACAAAGCCGAGTACCGCTCCTACTCCTCCGATGATGCCGTCAAGAATCAAACTGTTCAGCCAGTCTGCAGTGTGAATGGAAACCAAGAACCCTTCTACTGCATTCGGCACCAATTTTCCGAAAACCACATCATTGGTATAATCGGTAATCCAGGCACCCACTGTGGTAACCGATACAAAATACACAACAAACATTACCAATGCAAAAATTGGTAGTGCCAAGAATCGATGGGTCACAATGTTATCAATCCGCTCTGAAAAAGAAACGTTTTCCATGCGCCGTCTCAGGTAACACCGTTCGATGATGGAAGTAATATAGTTGTAGCGTTCATTGGCGATAATGCTTTCCGCATCATCATCAAGGGCGGCTTCGCATATCTTGATGTCTTCCTCGATGTGAGCTAATTGGACCGTAGTCATCAAGAGCCTATGGGCTATTTTTGAATCGCGTTCAAAGAGTTTGATTGCATAAAAACGTTGCGTCTGATCCGGCAAATGGTGCAAGATAGCTTCTTCGATATGAGCTAATGCGTGTTCCACTTCCCCACTGAAACAATGAGCAGGATGGACGGTTTTTTTCGCTTTGCCTAAACGTATGGCTTCCTCAATTGCTCGGTCTACCCCCTCACCGGTGATGGCCGAGATTTCCACAACCGGGCAACTCAGCGCTTTGGCAAGAGCTTCCAGATTCAGTGTCTCTTTGTTCTTCCTCATGACATCCATCATGTTTAGCACAATCACAACCGGAATATCCAATTCCAGCAATTGTGTTGAAAGATATAGATTTCTCTCAAGATTGGTGGCATCTACTATATTTAAGATGACATCCGGTTTTTCATCCAACAAAAAATCCCGGGTAATCACCTCTTCCAATGAATAGGGAGAGAGTGAGTAGACTCCAGGCAAGTCTGAAACCAGGATGTTCTTCTGACCTTTTAGTCTACCTTCTTTCTTTTCCACCGTTACACCCGGCCAGTTTCCTACAAATTGATTGGAACCAGTCAGGGCATTGAATAAAGTTGTTTTTCCGCTGTTGGGATTTCCCGCAAGTGCAATTTTTAGTTTCATGTTTCCTCCGGTAATAGTTAGTTAGCGCTAACCATTAGGTTGTGAAGAAGGCTTCTACAAAGCCTTTTCTATTTAGCATATTTCGATTTTTGCTGCATCTTCTTTCCGAATGGAAAGTTGATACCCTCTGACTGTCAATTCAATGGGATCTCCAAAAGGTGCCACTCTTTTGACTCGAACATCCACCCCTTTGGTGATGCCCATATCCATAATTCTGCGCTTCAGCGGTCCTTCTCCATGTAATTTGATGACAGCGCCGGTGGTTCCGGGTTTTAGATCATTAATTGTACGCATTACCGTCTCCATTATCTGTTAGTATTCACTAACTACTAGGCTGAAAAAACGGTTAGTCTTTGCTAACCTCCTTAATATTACCATTCAGAGTTGGCAATGTCAACCATGTTTTTGATTTTTTTGCAATTTAATTGAATTTGATTTTATAACAGTATTCTAGATTTCTGTAATAATCCTTTTCAACAAAGTCAGTTGGTTTCACGTCAATGGCATTGCTATCAAAGTAATTGAGATCCACTTCTTGTAACAAACTATATATAAACTGGGAGCAAAACATAATATTTGGTTTAAAACTGGCCCGTGTGACTAATCCCACCATATTATACGCGCTTCCATCCGTGTTGATTTCTCGAACCCGATTAATCATCGCCTGCTTTTGTGATTTGGAACATGCCAAAGAATATACAATAAGTGAGGCTCCCTGCTTCTTTTGAAAGAAAGAGATTTGCTCTTTGTTCATCCCGGGGGGATACAGTTTTTCTCCGCCGTTATAACTGATTACCGTTTTAAGGTCATAATCAAAGCTTATGGATATGTGATTGTACATCTTTCGGGTAAAAATAGACAACAGTTCGCTGGCCGGGCTACCCGTATCAGACATAATAAGGTAGACATGATGATCATCCAGACTGGTCTCGCAGTCTTCAAAGTATTTGTCGGTCAGGCCTTTGCGATTGATGTAACTTGTCAGGCTGTGACGTGGCAGGTCGGCAAGGAAATCCGAGATGTTGGTAATGCTCAAACTCTGTTTCGTTTTAACCAGACCGTTTTTGGCCCGCACGATGCGGTTTAAGCCACTCGTTAAGCTATGAAAACTGACGGTGTAAATGTCTTCCACGGAAGGAAAAACCGAACGTCTGTAATTGGCATATGTGTTAACGATAAAGGGTGCATAAATCAGCACCAAGCCAAGAATTTTTTTGAAGGTGTACATGGGACCATGAATCGGTCCACCAAAAATTACAATCTGGCAAAACATAAGCTGCATGATTAATAGCGCGATATATATGCCAATCAAGCCGAACTTTCTTGAAGTATACTGTCCGGAAGTGGCGGTTTTAAGAATGAGAATGAGGTCGATTGCGATGTATGCCAAAAAAAAGATGCCCACTGTGCCAAATGACACAAAGGCCATACCAAGAATCAGTAAAAATATGAACAGTATCCTTTGCGCTTTCATAGCTTTCCTCTCGCAGGATTCGACCAATCCCCCAAATATATTACCATATTTTTGTCTGAAATTGAATCTATTTGTTATAAAACGAAGGAAAGAGGGTAAACGTGAGTTCCATTTTGGGAATCACTGGGTTAACATTCCTCACAGCTAAGCAAACCGAGCGAATTCTAGAATTGCCAAAAGGCAGATTCTAAACAGATGATGGAATTAAGTATATCAAGCATGCTAAACACCGGGTAAAATGCCAAGAAGAATAAAACCAATGACATTGATGGCAAAATTCGCACTGATGTGAATCATCCAGGAGGGCAGGATACTACTCTTTTTTTCGTCGATATAATTGAATAAACACCCAGCCAAAAACAGTGACAAAATAAGCAGCGCCATTAGGGGCAGTGAAAACCATCCATTCATGATTGCCACATGGTAAAGGGCAAAGGCAGTAGCGCTAAAACCATAGGCGGTCTTTTTCCCTGCTGACTTCTTCAACGCAAGAAAAGCAAATCCACGGAAAAAAAACTCTTCCAGAAGAGAGTTGACCAAAGAAATGTAGATAGCAACAAATACAAAATTCGTGCCATTGATTCCAAGTTTACTCTGGAGGTTTGGTGCAACCGAAGAAAAATCAAATTGACCTCGAAAAATGAAATAGGCACCCACAATACCCAGAAAGGTTATGGCTGCCAGAATGGCTGAAAACCGCCACTCGCCTCTTTTCATTTGAAAGAAGCTGGGTATTGAGATTTTTTTAGAAGTCATTAAAAACAGTATGGGAACTACAAGAAACAGTGCCATCTTAATCCCGCTTTTCACCGCATATCCGGGAGCCATGACAATTTCTACATATGCCATGACCAGGCATACAGCAAACACAAGAATCATAATCGTGATGCCATCTTTTTTTGTTTTTTTCATCTCAATACCCAAGTAAATTTACTTAGCAAATATAACCCCACTTCGAACTACTTTTGTGTGGGAATAAAAGGTTTAATCAAATCGTAAAGACCCACAGCGTTTCTGGTTTGTATATATACTTTTCCGGTGCCGGAAAATTCGTTGACAAGACCTTCTCCACTGGTGAAGCCCACCATGCCAGAAGCGGCCTTAATCTGATAGTTCAATGTAGATTCCCATGCGACAACATGATAGTTATCAACCACCAGAGGCGCACTGCCATCCACATGCATTTCTATCATATCTCCGTAGCCATTGACCAGCATTTGTCCCTCTCCCTTGGTTTCCATTACGAAAAGACCGCCGGTACCCCCAAAGACAGCTTTGCCCAAGCCTTGCGAAACCATGGAATAGTTCACACTTGTGTCACTAGCAAGAAAGGCATGGTCGTTCAAACGATATTGTTTCGCGCCAACGTTTAATTCCATAATCTGTCCAACTGATCCTGGTGCCAAAGCTATTTCTGCACCATCCGCAAGCCCGACCGCCGTGGTAATAAAAAAGCTTTCGCCACTTACCATGGAACGTCCCAAGGCTTTGAGTGCCCCACCGAATCCGCCTTCTCCCCCACTGTTCATCTTTCCGTCCAACCTAACTTTGCCGTTGTGATACACCATGGCACCGTTTTCAATTCGAATTTCTTCTCCCTGATTGAGGGCAACCCGAATAATTGGGAACGGGCCGCTGTTAGATACTTCGTACTTCATATGAGTCCTCCTTTAACAATTACCAACATACACATAATTTAATTGATTGCTTGCCACCTCCGCCAGCCGATGAATGGTGTTGACAGGGGTCGGACTTCTGTCATTGTACAAGTGTCTTGGGAAAAACCTGGAAATATGAAGGGGGATGTTAGGATCCAGGCTTGCCAGCCATCCGGACAATGCCTGCATTTCATCTTCACTATCATTTTCTCCCGGGATAATTAATGTTGTGACTTCCACGTGGCAGGTCTTCGTGGCCAATTTGATTGTATTCTGAACAGGCTCCAGACTCCCTCCCAGCGTGCTGTAAAATGCCTGGGTGAATCCCTTCAAGTCGATGTTCATAGCATCAATGAAGGGCAACAGTTCTTCCAGTGGTTTTTGATTGATATATCCATTGGTCACCACGACATTCTTTAATTTTTTTTGCCGTACCAATTTGGCGCAGTCTGATACATATTCATAACCAATCAAGGGCTCATTGTAGGTATACGCTAATCCGATGTTACCCTCTGGAATCATTCGTACAGCCATTTCCACCAGTTCTACAGGTGGAATTGATCGGATTGAATTTCCTTCATCTCCACAGGCGATGGAGTAATTCTGACAAAACGGACAGGATAGGTTGCACCCATAACTTCCGACTGATAAAATCTGGCTGCCTGGCATAAACCGAGCCAATGGCTTTTTTTCGATGGGATCTAATCCTATCGAAGTAATCTTTCCATAGTTCATAGATACCACAATGCCTTTAAGGTTTTTGCGCGCCCGGCAAAGACCAATTTGGCCTTCCTCCAAGGCACACAAATGAGGACAAATAGGGCACACTGCTTTCACTGGTGCCTCACCACCTCAAACCGCTCAATGGAAAATCCTTCATGATCGCTAATGCCTGCCTTGCGTAGGGCAATGGATAGTTGCTCTTCTACAGTCTCTACACCTTCCAGATTAGGAAGTAGCAAGCCACGGCGGTTTCCTTTGGACACAATGACACCATATCTTTCAACGTCCAGCATAGAGGTTTGGGTCACAAGCTCCGGCTCCCCTAGTACATCCACACTAAACGTCACGTCAGAAAGCTCATTGGGATGAACTGGCACAAAACGTGGGTCTTCCACGCTGGATGCCACCGCATTTCGCATGATTTCTTCTGCTATGCTTCCGGTAATCGGTGCGATGGTTCCGATGCAACCCCTTAATTGGCCGTTTTTCTTAATGGATACAAAAACGCCTGCTTTTTTTTGTTTCATCTCAGTTGGCACCCAATCGGGCATGGAAATCCGTTTTCCGGATTTCACGAAATTTTCGGCCGCATACTGAGCCAATCGTACATAGGGGTCCCGCTCTGTCTTAGGGACAAAGGAAGCAACCGCATAGCCTACACCAAACGGCCCTTCATAGGAAAGTAATTTGCTCTCCGTTTCGATTCCTTCCAACGCACCTGCCATAATAATGAATGACCGAAGTCCACACTCCCCTGCAGGTTCATACAAATTGGAAGGAAGGTTCATCAGCTTTGCAAAATCCGAGGTCCGAAACGCTTCAGTTACTAGTCGGTCGAATTTTGGGCCTTCTTTTGCATAGCCATAAGGTCCTTCTTTTGTCAGTTTATGAGATAAATCTCCACTAGCCAGAAAAACCACTCTTTTGCCACTATCCTTTGCAACTTGTGCAATGCAGCGTCCCAGTTTGAAGTGCTGGTCGTTAGGAAGTCCTGAGATGCCAATTCGAACCAGTTTGTAGGGGATATTTTGTTCCTCAACAAAACGGAGGGGAATGACAGAGGCGTGATCCAAAACTGCGTCTCTTCCTCCTCTTGTACCAGCCTTCACCCCTGCTGCTTTTGCAGCTAGTTCAAGCTGTTTCACAAAATCTACATCATACTTGGCATGAACACGAATCTGAGGTGCGTTGAAACGAGATAAATCTCCTTTGGCCTCCGTGCCCGGTGAAATATGAATGTAATCTTCGTACATAAGGCTATGGGGGCTTGTCAGTATGATGGTATCCGGCTTGAGACCGGCAATCAGCCGGGCGGCTTCCCGGCAACCATCAATGGTTTTTTGAATTTTTGTCTCTTCCCCGTTCCCAACTTCCGAAAAGATAATGGGCGGGTGCGGCATTACAAATGCACCGACAATTGACATATGCGGCCTCCTTTCTACACAGGATCCCTTTGTCCTATAGGTGCCTGCCTTCATTTTATGCTTCATTAGGTGGGAATGCAAGTTTTCAGGCTGAAAGCTTGCGAAATTTAAATATAAATCCAAGTACCAAACAATGGTATGGGATGATTACCCTTCCTCCTGCAAGTCATCTTCTTGAACTGCAATTTTTTTTCGGAGTCCATCTTTTGGTAAAAGATGCTTCGGCAAAAAAGCAAATTCCGCAATCAGCGTCGGAACCACTGCGCTTGAGATGACAGCCGCAACCACAAAAGAGTATTGAGACTGAGTAATGATATGATGAGAGAGACCAAACAGGGCAGATATGGTTCCAAATGTTAATCCCGTTGACATCATCAAGGTATAATACCATCTTTCTTTGGCATCTTTTCGAAACATTCGAATGATTGGATATAACCCAAAGATCTTCGAAAAAACCTTTCCTGCAAGCAATACCAAAAATATAATTGGAGCCGCCGCCAAAGAGGCCAGGGAAACCAGCATACCCGCACGCAGAAAATAAAACGGCGTCAGAAACCCGACTGTTAATGTGCGGAATCGCCGAATCCAGTGTGAATCCTTTGCAGCACTTCCAGCCAAAACCATCCCGACCAGATATGCCGGCAATACCGCTTCACTGCCGGACCAAACAGCCAATGCTCCTAGACTAAAAAGGACAAAAATAATCCATTTCGTTCTGATAGCGGCCGATCGGTACGCATAAACACGTGTCAACAACTTAGTCATAAACGGTAATGAAACCAATGCCAGTGCAGTGGCAACAATAAATACGAAGGTTTTATAAGTGAAAGGTGAAAACAGAAAACTAAGCGCCAGAACCGTAATGATGTCATTGACAAAACAGGCACCCAAAACGCCTTTTCCAAACTCGGTTTTGTTCAGACCACGGCTAAGCATGACAGCATACACTACCGCCACTGAGGTTGTGGACAAAGCCACACCGCAAAGCAAACTGGCTTGCAAAGTCCATCCTACTACATAATATGCAAGCAAGGAGCATCCGATGAACGGCGCTGCAAAGCCTATGATTCCGATAACTACAACCTCCTTTATCTTTGTTTTCATAACGACCGGGTCTAGTTCCGCACCTGCCAGGAACGTTAAAAATACAGCCCCTGCTGCACCCAGAAATTTTAACCATTCTAAATCAGTTCCCAACAAGTCGGCTTTCCCAAAACTTCCTGCAATAGCTACTGTGACCATGCCAACGCAAATTTCAACAAGTGATACCGAAATCCCAAAATGATAAGCAATGATGGCTGATAGGATGGCGAGCCCAAGCCATAGGGCTGCGATGATATAAATCTGTTCCAATACAATCAAGCTCCTTTTCTATTTCTAAAACATTTTCACAAAAAATGACCCCTGCCTTGGCATGAAGCCAAAACCAGGAGTCATCAGCATTACGCAATTAAGGCGAACTCCATCGCCTTGTATGAGATTACCATACCTTGCAAATGGATGCAAGCACAATCAGCTCAGCACCGTTATGCGCCGATTCCCTTTATGTCTTTCAGGATTTCGATGAGTGATTTGAAACTTGCTGTCATATGGGCAGTGTTGCCAAAATTCATGATGATATGGGTTTGTGTTTGTTCATCAAAAAACATATGGGTAGACAAAACTCCGATATGCCCGGTAACCCGTGGGAATCCCTTGAGGAGAAAAAAGAAGTCTTCAAAATGGATTTTCATCATTCCTAGACCATAATATATGCCTGGTTGAAACTTGTTGGGGCAATTGGTCATTTCCTTTACCGTGGAAGACTTCACAAGCTTCCCAAGTCTCAATGCTCGTTGGAACTTCAAAAGGTCCATCGTGGTGGATACAATACCGCCACCAGCCCAGTCGCAGCTGACGCTTGTGAATGTGCTGACTTCTGTGCCGTTGAGCCAAAATTTTTCGAGAGGTTTAGGTGGTTTGTTCACCGCTTCTCCATAAAACATCAGGTAGGTGTCTTTCATCTCCAAAGGCACAAAGAACTGCTCCTGTAAGGATTGGTGAAAGGGTTTCCCTGTGACTGCTTCAATCAGTAGCCCTAAAAGCACATAACCTGTGTCTGAATAATGGTAGACGGCACCGGGTTTCCCCACTGCCTTCTGATGCTGCCTTGAAAAATTCAGAAGCATTGCAGGGGTCCATTTGGTATCAGGATTGGACACTACCTCTTCAGGAAAATGAAGTCCTTCGGAAACAGGGTCATCAAAATAATCGGCTACTCCTGACGTATGACCAATCAAATCTCTCACCGTAACCTGGCCTTGGTAATCTATCCCTTCGAATAAAAATAGGTTGTCTAGCTGTTCCGGAGAAAGGTGTTTGCTGATGTTATCTTCCAGCGCCAGCTGCCCTCTTTCAATCAGCATAAATGCCAATGTCGCAGTAAATACTTTGCCGATGCTGGCAAGATGATAGGGTCTTTCCCCTTTGTCTTGGGGATAGCGATAGTCGATGCCTAAGTTTTCGGAATAGACCAAGATTTGAAGACCGGGCTGGTCTTTTAGCTTTTGGTCTAGTTTTGAAAAGTAGGTTGATAGTTTGTTGTTGAACTTCTCAGCTTTTGGATTTTGTAGTTTCTCCATGTCCATATCTCCCATTTTAAAAGTATAAATTCCAACTAAGCGGTTTCTCCGCCGTCGATTGGAATATGCTGTCCGGTGATGTATTGGGCTTGATCGGAAGCCAGGAATGCATAAAGCGCCGCCACCTCTTCCGGGGATGCATGACGCTTCATAGGGATCCCTTCGTTGACAACTTCCAGCATTTCATCTGTATATTCCGCTCTTTGCATGGGAGTCAGGACATAACCGGGGCACACAGAGTTGGCACGTACATAGGGTGCGCACTCCAGTGCAATGGTTCTACCAAGCAGGATAACACCTGCTTTGGACACGTTGTAATCGGTATAAAACGGATGAGCATTCATGCCGTTGTTTGAAGCGGTCATTAAAATCACTCCCGATTTTTGTGGCATCATGCGATCGATGGCTTCTTTGCAGCAAAGATACATTCCGTCCAAATTGATTCCAAGCACCTTTCGCCACTGGGCAAAGTCAGTATCTACAAACTTATTTCTTATACTAATCCCCGCATTGGAAATTAAGATATCAATTCCACCAAGGATTCGGTCAACCTGTAAAAACCCTTCTCTCACACTTTCTTCGACACTTACGTCCACAGCCACAATCCCGGCAAGTCCGGGCAACGATGCTTTGGCCGCAGGAAAGGCGGACTCGTTGATATCAAATACGATTACTTGTGCGCCTTCCGCGATAAAACGCTGTGCCGTGGCCATACCTATGCCGCTAGCGCCGCCAGTAATCACCACTCTTTTGTTTTTTAAATCCGGATACTGTGCCATATGAAACCTCCTGCAATTGTAAGATATGCATTCATTAAGGTTGATTATATTCCAATGCATATGCAAACACAATATTAGGTTCAAGCAATCTATGCTCTTTCACATAGTTCGATGAGGATTCCGTTGGTGCTTTTTGGGTGGAGAAAGGCAATCCGAGATCCGCCGGCGCCTTTTCTTGGCGTTTTGTCCAACATGACAATACCTTTGCCCACCATGTCAGCGATGGCTTCTTCGATGTTTGCAACCCGATATGCGATGTGTTGCAGTCCCTGGCCTCTGGCGTTGATATGTCTGGCGATGGGACCTTCGGGACAGGTAGATTCCAGCAGCTCTATTTTTGTGTCTCCTACCTTATAAAAAGCGACGTTAACACTTTGTTCTTCTACGGTTTCTTGTCCGTGACACTCCAATCCAAGAATGTTTTCATATAGATTCATAGAGTCGTTAAGATCGTTTACCGCTATGCCTAGATGGTCTATATTTTTTAACATTTTGTTTTCCTCCATTTGGTGTATTCATCTATCAATGTTTGTATTTCTGAATCTGTATCTATTTGTTGATTCAGTATCTTCTCTGCGCTGGCAGAAAGTGCCAGCGTATCTGTTTCAAAATCCATAATCTCCAATTTCACTTTAGCTAGCAAATTGCTTAGGAGTTCTTCTTTGACTTTGTTTTCTACCAAGTCAGTGGCTCTTCCAGCTTTCTGGTTTTGCTTTTGATGAACCTCTATGGCAGCCAACAATTCCAGAACGCCTTCTCCCGTGGTGGCTATGGTGGGGATGATGTCAGTTTCCGTCTGTTCACCATTGATATTTTGAAGAAGCACTCCCATTTGAAGCCCTAGCATGGCCTTTAGCTGCTTAATGGTTCGATCAGTGTCTTCGTGATCCGCCTTGTTGACGGCGATGATGTCAGACACTTCCAAAATTCCCGCTTTTTCCGCCTGGATGTCATCTCCCATGCCGGGCACAACCACCAAGACCACAGTATCCGCCTGACCGGCAACATCTATCTCAGATTGACCGATGCCAACTGTTTCGATGAAAATATATTCTGCACCATAGATTTCCATGACTCGAACCGTACCGGAAACAGCTTTGGAGATTCCACCCAGCGCACCCCGTGTTGCCATGCTGCGGATAAACACATCCTTCTTGGAATTCAGATCCGACATTCGAATCCGGTCCCCCAGGAATGCACCACCGGAGATGGGGCTACTAGGGTCTACGGCGATGATGCCTATCTTTTTCCCATCCATTAAGAGGGATTTCGCCAGTTGGTCCGTCAGAGTGCTTTTACCAGCGCCCGGTGCCCCTGTGATGCCAATGACCTTGGCCTTTGCGGGTAGTGCTGCACAACTATGCAGGTGCATTAATGCTTCCGAATCGTGGTTTTCCAGCATGGAGATCAGTCTTGCGGCTGCCCGTTTGTCGCCATTTTGAATGGCACTGATCAGTTCCATCCCATCAACCTCCGACGTTCTCTCTAATATAATCAATCACGGCAGTTGTAGTTGTGCCCGGTGTGAAAATTGCCGCGATGCCAGCTTCTTCCAGTGACGGAATGTCTTTTTCAGGGATGACACCGCCACCAAATACCATAATATCCGCTGCCTGCCTTTCCCTAAGCAACTGAGTTACTCTGGGGAAAAGATGGTTATGGGCACCGGAGAGGCTGCTTAGGCCGATGGCATCAGCATCCTCCTGGATGGCAATTTCTACAATATTCTCCGGGGTCTGACGAAGGCCGGTGTAGATGACCTCCATGCCTGCATCCCGCAATGCTCTGGCAATGATTTTTGCGCCTCTGTCATGTCCGTCCAAGCCTAGCTTGGCGATAACGACTCTAATTGGTCTATCCATAATATCCTCCAAATCTGCCTTTCATGAAGGCACATTAAAACGCTTGTTTGTATTCTCCGAATTCTTCTCTAAGTACGCCACAAATTTCTCCAATAGTGGCATACGCTTCCACCGCACTGATGATATAGGGCATGAGGTTCTCTTCGGTTCTCGACGCATTTCGTATGGCTTCCAGCCTTGTCGCTGCTTTCTCATTGTCCCTGGTTGCCTTCAATTTTAGCAATTTCATCTTCTGTTGCTCTTCCACCTTTGGGTCCACATAAAGCAAGTCTGACGCAACGTCTTCGTCCATCTGGAATCTATTGACCCCCACCACAATTCTGTCTTCCGATTCGATTTCTTTCTGGTAGGTGTAGGCACTATCCTGAATTTCTTTTTGCATAAAATTCTTTTCGATTGCCCGCTGTACGCCTCCCAACTCATCAATGGTTCGTATGTAGGCCATGGCTTTTTCTTCGATTTCGTTGGTCAGACTCTCCACATAATAGGAGCCGGCCAGCGGATCTACGGTTTCTGTCACGCCACTTTCGTACGCCAGGATTTGCTGGGTTCGAAGAGCTATCTTTGCCGCCTTTTCGGAAGGTAGTGCCAACGCCTCATCCCGTGAGTTGGTGTGCAGGGATTGAGTTCCCCCAAGTACCGCTGAAAGGGCCTGAATGGCCACTCTCACCACATTATTATCCGGTTGTTGGGCTGTCAGGGTACATCCGGCTGTTTGCGTATGAAAGCGCAGCATCATGGTCTTTGGGTTCTTTGCGTGGAATCGGTCTTTCATGATTCTTGCCCACATTCTACGAGCAGCCCGAAACTTGGCTACTTCTTCAAACAGATCGTTGTGTGCGTTGAAGAAAAAGGAAAGTCTGGGTCCAAAATCGTCTACATCCAGTCCGGCCTTGATGGCGGCATCCACATAGGCGATACCGTTGGCCAGAGTGAAAGCAATCTCTTGCACTGCCGTTGCGCCGGCTTCTCTGATGTGATAACCACTGATGGAAATGGTATTCCATTTGGGCACTTCATCTGCGCAATATTTGAAGATGTCTGTAATCAATCGCATGGACTCAGTGATGGGAAAAATGTATGTGCCTCTGGCGATATATTCTTTCAATATGTCGTTTTGTATGGTCCCCGACAGTTTATCCAAGGGGATACCATTTTTTTTAGCAACCGCAATATACATAGCCAAAAGGACGGACGCAGGTGAATTAATGGTCATGGAGATGCTGACTTGATCCAATGGAATATCACTAAGAAGCACTTCCATGTCTTCTAATGAATCGATGGCCACACCGACTTTTCCAACCTCTCCCTCGGAAAGGATATGGTCTGAGTCATAACCAATCTGAGTCGGGAGATCAAACGCAATGCTGAGGCCGGTCTGTCCCTGCTGCAAAAGATATTTGTATCGATTGTTGGATTCTTCCGCAGATGCGAAACCTGCATACTGCCGCATGGTCCAGAATCTGGAACGGTACATGGTGGATTGAACCCCTCTGGTATAAGGAAATTCACCCGGGGATGACAGGTTCTCTTTGTATGCACTGCGTTCAAGGTCTTCCGGCGTATAGAGACGTTTAATTTCGATGTCAGATGAATTCTTGATGATGCAGTCTTTGTTTTCTGTGATGCGCTTGGTTGTCATGTCATTCCTCCTCTATTCTGCCCACAGCTCTTGGTCTGTGGGGACGATATTGTCTTTCATGTAGTAGCCAATTCTGGAAATATTAATCAGATGTTTATATCCCAGATTCTCGGAAATGCTGTTGTTTCCCCAAGATCCACATCCTAGTGTGTTGGTTGGGGTCAAACCGTTGAAGAAACTTCCTCCGGCGCTGGTTGCGCTTGTCTGGTTGACGATCAGTCTGCTGACGCACAAGGTTTCTCCGGCATATTCGATGTGATTTTTATTGTTTGAATGTATGGCGACACTATGGCCTTTGCCTTCCATCTCTAAGTTTTTTCTGGCGATTTCTACTGCTTCTTCGAAATCATGATATCGGTACACGGTCAGCACGGGGCACATTTTTTCCTTGCTCAAGATATCTCTGTCCCCATCTGCTTCCACCAGAATGACGCTGGTGTCTTCGGGCATTGAAACGCCCGATAATTTGGAGATGGTTCCAACAGATTGACCAATAACATGTTTGTTCATTTGTTCATCTATAAAAAGGGTTTCTCGCAGTTTGTTACGTTCCAAGCCGGAAACCACATAGGCTTTGTGTTTTTTGAATTCGGCCAGAACTTGGTCTGCCATGTTGTCTGCAACGATGACGGTTTGTTCTCCGGAGCAGATGATTCCATTGTCAAAGGTCCTCCCTTTGATAATCTTTGGTACGGCATCTGCGATGTCAATCTCCCGATCCAGGATACACTGTACATTTCCGGCACCTACGCCCAAGGCAGGCTTGCCACTGCTGTATGCCGCTTTTACCATCCCCATCCCGCCAGTTGCAATAATCAGATCAACGTTTTCAATGAGCAGCTTGGTGTTTTCCCTTGATTGTTGATCCAGAATCTGAACCAAGTTTTCTGGTGCTCCCAACTTCTTCAACGCTTCATTGATGAGTTCCACCGTCATTGTGCTGGATTTTACTGACCTGTGATGCGGTGTAATGATAATGGCATTTCGTCCTTTTAAGGCGAACATGGCATTGGACATTGGCGTGACGTTGGGGTTGGTTGTTGGGGTGATTGCCGCCACGATGCCAATGGGCTTCGCAATTTCCGTAATACCCGTCTCCTCATTGTGTGATAGAATACCAACGGATCTTTTGCCTTTCAGGCTGTTCCAGATTACTTTCGATTTCATTTTGTTCTTAACAACTTTATCTTCATAGATACCCATGCCAGTTTCATCTATCGCCAATCTAGCAAGCAACTCTGCATTGTCGTTCACTGCTTTTGCAGCAGCTCTGACAATTCGATCCACCTGCTCTTGATTGTATGTTTCGAACTCCTGCTGGGCGAAACGTGCACGTGCGATATAGCTCTGAATGTAGTCTTGTGAATTGGTCATAATGTCCTCCTAGTGTCATGGTAATGTCTATATGCTTCTTGCTGTCAGACGAGATTTTGTTATTTATTTAACGTTATTTATTTAACAATATCTATGGTCCTATTAAAGTACAAACGAAAACATAAAGCAATAGGTTTTTGTATGTATCTTGTATACATGAGAGAAACATTGTATACACTCACTCCCCAATATTTCGTTACATGAAAAATGGCAGCTATATCGCTGCCATTTCAGGTTAATCTCATATTCTAATAGGGTTTTTTATTCGGCGAGCTTCCTTCTGACTGCTGCGGTGGTTCCCATCCCCAAAAGTCCGATTAAGGCCAAGAATCCAAACAAAGACATATCTCAGAAATCTCTCAGGATGTTGGTTTATCCAGTACCAAATACCTGATTGCCCATTTTAAGAAATGGTATGGGACAACACCGTCAAAATATAGGGAAGCGACTGCATCCTTTCATAGCCATCTCCCACACAAATACTATGCCTGTGATCGAAAAAAAGCAGAAAGGTTACTTAATAACTATCGATATGAGAGTGCCCACTCAGGCAAGGATACAAAAGAAGGACGTCCGCTTTCTGATGCACTAGAAAAATCTCAGATTCCACAAATATTCGAATTAGTAAAGCTCAAACATTTCTATAATTTGCTTCTCCGGTCAGGAGAAATCTACCAAAACATGTCCGAAACTCTGAATGAATGTGATGTGCCTGCACCAACCGTTGAGTCACTTTCCATAGAATTTGGCAAATTACCCGGTGAGGGTCCCAATAGTTATGAAGATTTTCTACTCACATTTCAACACTATATGGAGTCCCTCAAAGCAAACAAAAAGTAGAGCAGTTTTCTGCTCTACTTTTTTTATAGGACACTTCCCCGTGAGTTGTTATACCTCTTGCAACGTTTCTTTCAATACAATTCCCAATTTCTCTGCCTCAGCAAAGTAGTACTGAATCTGTTCATCATGAAGCATGTCTGAAGATATCAATCCTCTTTGGTCGATAATATCGTTGACAAGCATTTTGGTAAACAATGCACCCCCCTGACCGGTCAAATACATTTCTGCGGTCAAACCAGAAATCCGAAACGCTTCTTCAAGACCAGGCGCAAAAACATGGATTTCAGACAAAACGCTTTTACCGCTTTTCATACCAAAGGCCTCTATTACCATGCATCCCGTGTCACTTACCAATCCTTCTTCCATAATCTCTTGAATTTCCTCTTTGTACTTCGGCGCCGGTGGAATATGGCTTAGAACCCAGTCAAATGGTACGATTTCAACCCCTTGATACCGTTCCGGTTTCCTTGAAAGTAATCCGGCACGGAACAAAGGTTTCGCAAAGTCCACTCCTGATCCGCCATATTTAAAGTTCACGTTCTTCACGCCCTTAAAATATTTTTCTCTGTTAAACCAATAATGTACCGGCTCATCATGACAATGCTCCGTCATGGTGACGCCACCTGGAATACCCATATAGTCATAGTATCGGCTGAATGGAAGACTAAACGGCTCTGTATGGATGAGCTCGCCATCTTTTACTGCATATGCTATTTCTTCCATGTCTGTCAATGCCGTGACCGGTGACCACCAGAAGGGAAGAAAACGAGTTGCTTCAACTCCTTCATATACCAGGTTGTTGATGGTTTCACAGGTGTCGAGTTTCTCGACTGCTTTTCTTGTCGCAACACAGATAAGACCCGGTGCAGACCCGGTTGCTATCAACGCAATCTTACCTATTTTTTCGAACCTCGGACCATATTCTTCATATAGGATTCGAATACTATCAATCCAATTGCTATGCAGAGTATTTGTCGCATTAAAATCCTGGTAATCCGCTTTCACTTCCAGTGCTGCTTCCAGAACATTCTTATGGCAAGTTAGGGGTAGCCCATTTACAATCAGGTCAACTCCTTGTGCCGCTTGAACAATACTCGATTTATCATGGGCATCCACCCGTACGCCTATTCCCTTTTTTAATTCTTTCACAAGGGAGTCTACAGCATGCTGATCATAATCTGCACAGATAATAGTATCGACAGCCTGCTCATCATCCATTCTTTTTGCCACGGTTGAACCCTGAGCACCAACACCTAGGATGAGAATTTTTTTCTTATTCATATGAAATCCTCTCAATCTTTTTCCCAATCCAAATGCTTAGGATACCTAGAACAATCATGACAATTCCACCGATTCTGCAGGCATCCAACATCCCCCAGAAATCGCTAAAGAATCCGGATTCATAGGTCTCGAGATAATATTCTTCTCCCCAAGCGCCTTCATAGAATTTAAGTAGCATTGACCCAGCTAGGGCGACAATTCCACAAAGTAAAAGATATACTCCTATGTTTACAGTGTCACCAATGGCCAACTTTGTCTTAGGATTAAGTGGGTAGAGAACTGGATCAACCTTATATAGGCCCCCATAAAACCACTTAAAGCATAGGTATCCAACAAGACCAATAAAGAGCATGATAAATCCGGAGATAAAATATTCGGTTCCATTAACATACAGTGCGATAATCGAGATGATAAATGGCAATGCAGTCATAAAATTCAAACCGAATTTGCCCCCCGGGATAATAAACAGACCCTTTTCTTTTCGATCTGCAATAGGATATTTCTTGCGCAATCTTCGGATTGCAATGGCTATGGCCATGTATAGATATAACATCAGTGGAGTTGTAGCCATGACTAACGTGGTAAAGTCCCATTGGCAGAGCACAATGGTAAAGGCCGCCATGGTTAGAATGCTGACTACTGGCACCTTCCTTTTTTTGCTCGTTCTCACAAGAAACCGAGGGAACAGATGGTCATCTGCCATGACGAAAAACCCTCTGGAACCAGAAGCGATATACGCATTAAAAATCGAACACTGGGACAGAATCGCAATCACCATGAAACCGAATCCGAAGGCAGGACTAACGTACTGAATCAGTACATCGATGTATCCGACGGCATCCGTTCCATCTGTTGCCCAACTTTCCCACTGACCAACTGATGCAAGCCCTGCAAGCGTTGGGAGAAAGTAGCTCAATGCGATAATAGGCATGGCAATTAGTAGGCCCTTTGGAATCACTTGAGGATTTTCAATTTCTCCTGCCACATTCGCCATGGTTTCATATCCGCAAAACATCCAAATAGCGATGCAGATGGATCCCCCAAGACTATCGAGCAAACTTGCATCCGGCGGTGTAAACGGAATGACAGGATTGAAATTCCAATTAGAAAAGCCTACCACTGCTACGACCGTAAAGCCAGCAATGACCGCAATAGACAATACCGTGCTGACGCGGGAGACTTCCTTTATACCAAGGAGGTTAATCCCCGTGAAAATCAGGATCATGACAATTTTTACGATATAGGATGTCACTGGGGTTAGTTCGATAAATTTACCCATATACCCTGCAACCAAAACCACATACAAAGCCTGCTGCAGCCAGGTTCCAATGGTTCCCCAGAAGCCCACTTGCCAACCCCAAAATTCACCCAGTCCCTCTTTTGCCCATACATATGCGCCACCTTCTGACGGGAGTATCGATCCTAATTCTGCAACCATTTCACTAATGGGAAACGCCCAAAATATTGGGAACAAAACTAGCATCAATAACGTCAATCCCGGGCCACTGATGGGAATCATTTCTTCAATCCCAAAAGCGCCTGCTGCCACTAAACAGTAAATCATAAAGACCACGCCGGGCACGCCGATTTTGTGTTTTTTTAATCCTGCCACGCCATGAACATGTATTTCGTTCATTTTCCTTCTCCTTTCACTTGCCTCCATTATTGATTGCGACTAGTGTGTAATTCTTTTTGTTGAAGGGCGGCATCTTTATAAATCTGCGCCATAATTTTTTTGTCATTTATCGTTTTATATTCCGAGTCTAATTCGTCAATACCGTATTCAAATCCCGCCTCATCCATAATCCGCAAATAGGGAATTGGATCAAAGTATTCAGGTGAGAATACGCCTCGGTCATCCCAAAGGCCTTTCCCTATTAGTTCAATCGCAACAGCCGCACCAAATCCTGTCTGTGCGACTACGACTTGCATCTTCCAGTTCTTCATGGAAATCTGATTGTCAAAAGGCTGGTACATGAAGACTTCCCGGGTCTTCCCGTCCTTCAAGCCTTTGCAATGAATTCCAACACACATTTTCCCTATCATCTCATCCCCAAGACTAATGGGTTGCGGAGCGCATGCAGCAACTACATCCCTTGGGATAATAGGTGTACCATTGACATCCACCGGACTTAAACTTCTAAGTCCCAGAGAGTTGATTACTTTCAGCGCTTTCACCAGATTGTCGTCAAGTGCAATCTTGAAAGTGCATCGTTTCAACCCATATTTTTGAAGATATCTCGGCATGGTTACAGTCTCTTCATGCTCTACCTTGACTAAGGTATTCATCCCAACACCTGCTGGCATGTCAAATATTTCTTCTCCGGCAAACGGTCGATCAACAATGAATCCATAGTCTTTGTTCCATTCCACGTTAGGGTTCATCACTTCATCCAATACTGTCCATACGTTAAATCCAAATGAAATGTCGTCTTCGCCGGCATTGGGAATGGTAAGGTTTCCACCATCTTTCACATGTATTTCATATAGCTCATCAAATAGGTATTCTGCAGCAAACTTAGCAAAAACATTGACAACTCCGGGATCAATACCAAGGCAAACCACCGCCATATTCCCTTTCTCTGCCCATGCTTCGTGACGATCAAAATTGTACTTTGTCATAGGCTCTTTATAGCAGTTTTCTAGCCCCAATCCATATTGGGGAGGGTCAAACGGTACCGACCAGGTTCCCATGTTAGCATATTTGACACCGGCATCATAAGCGGCATCAAAGATGATATTTGACACAAAGGGTGCTGCGGCATCCATTACAAAATCGCAGTCATACTTGTGGATTAATTCTACTAAATTATCCTTGTAATGGGCATCCACGTATTCCGCCGTGTATCTGTCCTCCTTTGCAAGGTGGGAGCAGACTTCTTTCGCCCTATCCAGGCTATAATCTGCTACCACCACGTGTTCCAACCAGATCCGTTTCGGATCTCTGGCCTCCAATATGCGCAGAATGGACTCGCCAACTGCACCTGCTCCTACCAATAACATTCTCATTTCTTGTTCCTCCTTATAATTTTGTATAAAAAAAGAGAAATATGCTATGTTTGCATATTTCTCTGTCCGTTTACCTGTTGGTTATCTCCTCATCGGTGGCCCTTACGGGCACTCTCCAAAGCTTCGTCCGATGACCTTCCGGGTGCCTGTCAGTTTGGGAGAAAGTCGCTTACACTATTCTCTTTTCCGCTTCGGCGCTCTATGAAAGAGTCTCTAGGGCCATCATCATTCGAAATATTCAATTGTCCGTGCCGTATGGCTACCGTTTTTCCTTGCTCCTGCTAGGTGTTTGGTTTCCTTAAAAAAAGTGCAATCATTTCATACCTGCTTTTTGTACCGGTTTTGCGGAAAATATTGTTCATGTGTCTTTTTACTGTGTTCTCAGAAATAAAAAGGTTTTTTCCAACTTCTGGGTTATTCAGTCCCAGCAAAATGGCATCTACCACTTCTCTTTCTCTTTCGCTTAATTGATATTGCTCACATATTTTTTTTGTGGTTTCTTCTTCAAGTCTAATATTACTTGCTTGGCTGCCAGCTTTCCCATAAATCCCCAGCGGATCCTTCTTGTAAAATATCCATATTACGGAGATGGAATACAAGATTGAAATCACCACCATTGGATCAACATAGAAGGTTTCTTGCGGGTTAATGTTTCTACCCGTCACCAGATTGAAATCCCAGGTTAATATCCATGCCTCATACAGTACCAACATCCCTCCAAATAGCAAAACGCCTTTTCGTGGCTCGCTTTTTTGCATATAACGGACACCGGTGAAAAAATATCTTGAAGCCAGGAAAATAATCCAAAGGGCAAAGCATAGGTTTGTTGTCACCAGAATAATCTCGGCACCCCCCGGCTGGGTATAGAACGTTCCGGTTTCAGGATGAAATTCCCCGAACAGGTTTCCGATGGTTTCCATTGCGATGCCATAACCGGCAATGACGCCAATGTACAACCGTTTGTGAAATTTATAGGATGACAGTTCTGCCAAAAGCATTAGCCAATAGTAGATGAACAAATAGTAACATATGTTAGTAAAGGTCATCAGTATTCGTATGAGGCTACCCATTTGGTTTTGGCCTATTTGAAAAATCAGGAAGTATTCTACTGTCAGGTATATGAGGATGAGAATGCCTAAAATCAGAAAGATTCGGTTTTCAATTGTTTTTTTGTTTAGGTACGTGATTGTATTAAGATTAATCAGCACCACACCTAACACAAAAGCCACTGCATATACTGAAACCAACATATAATCTATCAACATAACTCTCCAATGTTACTAGGTTGTTGAACTTATTATATCATATTTTCTTTTTTAGGCAATCCCATCAAAATTGCAGGCTACTTCTTGTCTGCGTTAAACACAATTTTGCCATCAAATATCGTCAATACCGGTGAAATCTCAGAGATTGCTTCAATGTCCAGTTTATGTAGATTATCCGGGAAGGCTATGATGTCTGCGCTTTTTCCCACTTCGATGCTCCCCGTTTCTTTCTCCGTGAAATTTGCGTAAGCACCACCGTACGTAGCCGCCTTAATAATTTCATCCAAGCTTAGCCTTTCAGAATGTTGAGGCAAGGGTCCATTGACCCCTTCGGTAATCGGATAATCGGTATCAGTCGTTCGTACTATATTTTTGGCTTCATCGCCGTATCCCATATCTATGATCTTTTGAGGTACGGTTCTGGTCATGGCGCTATAGAACAGCCAACCTGCATCCGGCTCTGTAACGAAGAAGTCACTATGCACGGCAGTGTTAATCCCTTTGTCAATCAAACTTTTGGCGGGATACATATTATTGACACGTTCTTTGCCAAGCATAGGATAGTATAGCTCCCAATAGTAATCATCCATGTTCATCCAATAGGGTGCAATGACAGCATTCATTTTAAGTGCTGCCATTCTATCCGCATCTGCATCGCTGAGCATCTGGACATGTGCAAACGTATGCCTGCTATCACGTTCTCCATTGGCTGCCAATGCTTTCTCCAAGGCATCTAAGGTGTAGGTAGCTGCTGCATCCCCGATTTGATGTACATGAATTTGGAATCCAGCTTTATCGATTTTAGTGAATAAATCAGCCATGACATCATTATCCCAGACTTTTATTCCTCGCCAATCATCATCGCGGTTTAAATACGGCTCGGATAAATACCCGGTTTCTTCTTCTATCACTTGATCAGCGAAGAACTTAAATGCATTGACCTGAAAATACGGCGTATCAAATCCTTCTGAAAGCTCGATGGCTTTGTCAATATTTGCTTCATAGTTTTCTTCACCCATCTCCGGATACATATACCAGCCCCCACGAATGCGCAAGGTTAACTGACCCTCTTCTGCAAGTTCCTGATATGCCCCATAATAATTGGGATTGTCGATGGGAATCATGGCATCGAATATGGTGGTCAAACCTACACTGTTAAACCATTCCTGGAGCCATAAAATAGCATCTTTGTATTGTTGTTTGGTGTATTCCGGCTGAAGATCTGCCACCAAGTCCTTTGCAGATTCCTGGAGAAGTCCAGAAGGTTCACCGGTTTTTGGATCGTGTTGGATCACGCCACCTTCCGGATTTGGTGTATCTTTTGTAATCCCGGCCAATTCTAGGGCTTTGGAATTCGCCCACAGGGAGTGACCATCTACAGAAGTCAAAATGATTGGTTTATCGGGAGAAATTGCATCTAGCATTTCTTTTCTGGGTCCTACCGTGTCAAAGACGGAACGCATAAAGCCGGCACCGGCGTAAACCTCCAGATCTGGGTTTTCTTTGACAAACATTTCGATCACTTCAAGGTAACTGTCCACGTTGGCTGTAACGGTATGCAAGCTTATTTCATACAGATATGCCGCCGCACTCATGGCTGGATGCATATGGCTGTCGACCATGCCGGGCATCACTGTACCACCCTTCATGTCAATGATTTTGGTGTCATCATCCACATAGCCTTCTGCCCCGGCTGCATCGCCAACATAGATAATTTTCCCATCCGCAATAGCCACTGCTTCTGCAACTGTACCCTCAGCATCAACGGTCTGCACTGTTGCATTGGTAATCAGAATATCTGCGGATGTTGTTCCACAAGATACCATGACCAAGGTCACACATACCATCATAAGTGCCGCGATGGAAATTCGCAATTTGTACTTCATTCCGACCCTCCTCTTTTGGAATAAAAATAAATCCATTTGAATGTATTCTTCCTTATTAGCGGAGGTGTGTAAATAGCACAATAGTGCTATTTTGCATTCCTAGCAAAGTAATTTGTTGGTCAGTCCTGTTATCGGGTTTTGATTCATCCTATTCATTCCTATGATTTTTTATGACATCGAATCGATGCGCAAGCCAGTCACTGGCTATCAAAACCAGTATTGTAATCCCAATTGTTACGCCTGCTCCATACTCGTTGTACCCGGTTGCAATGGCAATCCAGCAGATTAATATCCATTGAATGAAATAGATTTCTGTGACATTTGTGCTCCATCGAGACAGGGTCTTTTGTATAAACTCAGGGATGAACCTTGTCATAAAAAACACTGTTCCAATTAATAGGAATGCACAGGACCCGAAGACTATATTTCCGAGAATCAAATGATGGTAGAACGATGCATCGGTTTCCCACCCATAATCAATATCGAAATACCAGCAAAGAAGAAGGGTCGTTACAAATATAATCCCTGATCCTACCGTAATCCGATTGAAAAGCCGTTTCTTTCCTTGTGCATTTTGGGAGATAAGATACGACCCGAACAGGTATCCTGCAATGGGGTAAAAAATCCAAGACAAGAACGGGAAACTGGAAAGCTCACTAGTTCCCCAGAAGAGTCCGGTAAATGCAGCAAGATAAAAATCGTAATTATGATAGTCCATAATATTGGAATCATAAAACCCATACTGATGCAATACAACATTGAGCACCTCAAATACGATCATCCCAACTACGTAGGTCGTGGGTGTGAATCTTAATTTTTTTGCAAGTCCGAAGAAAATAAAAGTGAGCCCTGCAAATTGAAGAATATCAATTTCTAAAAGCTCAATCATCATATAAGACAGCCACTCATCCTCACCTGTTTGCTTCCACAAAATTAACATAGGGAAATATCCTCTAATGATGTTCAGCAGGTATCCGGCAGCAATCAATAGCACTCCCCTCTTAATCAGACTTTTTGGTTCAGATTTTCTTGAGTAAATAATGCCGACTCCCAGCAAAATCATAAACACGGTCGCGGAAGTAAAACTCCCAAAGAATTCAACAACCAGCCCGTATGCATTTTCATCTATCGTATTGGTGCTTGCAAAGATTTCTAGGCAATGAACTGCAATCATAAAGAATATTGCCAAGCCTCTGGCATAGTCCAATTCCTTTTGTCTTCCGGCATTAATTTTCTCGTTCATATTCTTTGCCTCCTGATAATTAATCCAACTAGTGAAAATAAACAGAGGGCCACAATGTTAACCGAAACAATGCTTGCGCCGGCAGGAGAAGCATATACATAAGATATTCCAATCCCAAGAAGAAAACATATGACCGACAAAACCGCTGATGTGAACACCACTGATTTGAAACTCTTAAAGACCCGCATAGCAGTTAATGCCGGGAAAATAATGAGACTTGAAATCAATAATACACCCATCAACCGCATTCCTAAAACAATCGTAATTGCCGTTAGTAAGGCAATCATCATATTATAGAGACCCGTCTTGATTCCGGTGGCACGAGCAAAGGTTTCATCGAATGTTACTGCAAATATTTTTGGATAAAAGATAAAATATAGCAAGAGCACCAATATACATAATGCAATGCTCAATAAAACATCGTCTTTGTTTAAGGCTAAAATCGAACCAAACATATAATTGTACACGTCAATATTCATTCCAGTTGTTGCAGAGATCACCATGACGCCAGCAGCCAATGAGCTAGTAGAGATAAGGGCAATGGCTGCATCTCCCTTGATGCTGCTGTTTTCACTTACCCGAAGTAGAACGAACGCAGCCGCAACAACAATGGGAATGGCCACCTGCAAGGGTGCCGCATTCAAAGCTGTCGCAATCGCCAATGCGCCAAATCCCACATGAGACAATCCATCACCAATCATGGAATACCTTTTTAAAACCAGGCTTACCCCCAATAATGACGCGCATAATGAAACTAGCACACCAACCGTAATTGCTCTGACTAAGAATGGATAGGATAACATTTCTTGTACAAGGTTAAACAATGGTTTTTCCTCCCAAAAAAAGCTTGCCAATATCACTGCTTAGATAGTCATGCGTAGTGTCAAAAAATAAAGGTTTGTTTTCGAGATGTAATATGTGCGAGGCATATTTTACGGCTGTTAACACATCATGGGAAACCATAATAATGGTTATGCCCTCTTGATTGATTTTTTGAATAATCCGATACAGTTCAAAAGAAGCCAGGGGATCTAATCCTGCTGTCGGTTCATCTACTATCAGCATCTTACTCGTTGCACAAAGTGCTCTGGCCAGAAGCACGCGCTGCCTCTGTCCACCGGATAACTCACGAAAGCAGTTTCGTTTCAATTCAGCGACTCCTAATTTTTTTAGATTTTCAATGGCCTTTCTTTTATCTTTAGCAGAAAAGAAGAGAGTCCGTTTCCTTGTATTCAAACATCCTGAAAGAACTACCTCCCAGACACTGGCCGGAAAATCTCTTTGAAGGTTGGTTTGTTGTGGCAAATACCCAATCTCTCTATGTATCAAGCCGTCGCCAAGAAAGATATCGCCTTTTGTAGGTGTTTTCAAGGTTAGCATTGCTTTGATAAGCGTACTTTTCCCCGAACCGTTTTCACCGACGATACACAAATAATCACCTGCTTGAACGCTCATATCAAGAGAGCTCAATACAGTATTCCCTTCGTAAGACAAACTCAAGTCTTGGCAGGTGAGTAATGCCATATTATTTCATCACCTCTTTTAGCGTCTTAAGGTTCTGCTCCATAAGTGATAAATAGGTTGCGCCTTGATCCATGTCCTCCTGGGACACATTATGACATGTGTGGAATAATGCAGTTTTTGCACCCGTGGCTTCAGCAATGCTGTCTGCAACCTTATGATTGGAAAACTCAATGTAAAAAACAGTGTTTATATTTTCTGCTTTCACTTTGTCTATCAAGAACGCAATCGTAGCCGCACTGGGCTCCGTCTCATTGGAACATCCCGGAAATGCAGCATAATAATTTATGCCATATTCTTCAACAAAATATCTCAATGGGAAGCGATCTCCAAATATCATCATTTTATTCTCTACCTGAGCAAAAAAAGTAGCGAAAGATTGATCAAGAACCTCAAGACTATTGACATATGCATCCATATTGCTTTGGTAGTCTTCCTTGTGTCCGGCATCTATTTCCAATAAGGCATTGCCAATCTTCTCTGCAATGAGAATGCTATTTCGCGGAGAGGTCCAAACATGCTCGTCGTATTCCACTTCTTCCGAGTCATCTGAATCTGCCTCCCCCTGTTCCGCTTCCATGCCATCAACGATCTCTTCTTCAACAACGGCAACACAATCCATCATCTTTATGGTATTGATTGGCTTGTCAAAGGAGTCAATAATACCATCGACCCAAGTATCCGATTCACCACCTCCATATATAAACAAGTCGCAATTTTGTATCGCTATAATGTCTTGTGAGGATGGTTCATAGGAGTGGCTTTCTGAGCCTGGCGGTAACAGCATTGTGACCTCGACCAAATCTCCACCGATTTGTTTTGCAAAGTCATATGGTGGGAAAATGGTTGTAACAATTTGAATTTTATCTGATTTCGCGTCCGGCGTCTGGGCACAGCTTGCAAAGCCGAACAAACCAAAAACCATAATAGTGACGAGCAATAACTTAATGAGTATCTTCTGTGTCATTGAAAACTCCCTCCATTCGATGTAATACATTTTTTGCAGGTGCCATATATAATTGTTTTCGTTTTATCTACATGAAAATCATGGAATTCTTCGAGATGCTCTTCCGTTTTTTGAAGGGCCTCACAGTCCACGTGGAATAGATGTCCGCAATAGATGCACTTTAAATGATAGTGGCTATTACAAACATGAGGATTATTGTATTGATAATAGGTTCCGTTAATTTGATCAAACGTAAATTTTCTCAAGACATTGTCTGAAGCGAGTTTCGATAGATTTCGATAAATAGTAGCATCTCCCAATAAAAGACCTGCCTCACCAATTATTTCTTTCGCTGTAAAACACTGGTTTTCACGGTTACGAAAAAAATCAATGATTAGTTCTCTTTGTGAGGTACGGTATCCTTTTCGATTCGTCATAATACACTCCAATTTGATAATCACTATCAAATTGGAGTGTATCACAGAATGAACCCATTTGCAATTGGTTCGAACCCCTGGCCTAACTTGCTCCCGCAAGTTCCATAGGGGGGCGCTGCCCCCTCTTGGCGGGTCTTGCGACCCTGTCACCCCCGAAGCGGTTTTACGCATCGTGGCGCGATTGAAAGTAATTGCATTGAATCAGGGTTCCACGCTGCTCTAATCAGAAGAGATTCTCTCTCCCGATACCCTCTCTGGCC